>CALAHF010000148.1 GCA_937891465.1 uncultured Verrucomicrobiales bacterium
TGACAATCTCTGCGTTCAAATCTTCCGCGCCACCCACTAAAATTCACGAAGAACCCAAAAAAATGTGACTTTGATAGAATCATTGATGAGCCTACCAATTGGCTGACTACTAAAGAAAGCAATCCGAAAAAGGAATAGATTACCGATTATTTTTTGATGTTTTTCTCCAAAATTTCTTGTCATGTATCGATGCATTGCTAAATCAATAAAGTCGTAATTTGAATTTTCATTCTGACCTTTGACAACTCTCAAATCTCTTCAATTCAAGTGCTTCAATTGAAGCAAAGCTTTCTTTTCTCCCTCCCCTCCCCCGTCACTCAAAAGCTACCCCGCCTAACGAACATCTCTCCCCCTTCTCCTTCCCCCCTCAAATAAAAAATCACATGTACTCACTGCAATGGGACGATGAAAATTCATCTGATACTTACAAACCTCATCAATGGGGCGCTGGCTATTTTGGGGTCGATAATGAGGGTAATGTGATTATTGATCCACAAGGCAACCACGGAAAGTTAGACCGCGTTTCTCTTGTCGAAGCAGTCGATCATCTTGAGGCTCAAGGAGGATGCCTTCCGGCCATTTTCCGATTCCCTGAAATCGTAGAACACCGAACGACCCTGATCAAAAATGCGTTTCGCGAAGCGATTGATGCGTGTGATTACCGCAATCATCAGACCACTTGTTATCCGATTAAGGCAAATCACCGGAGAGCGGTTCTGAAACAACTGAGGAAGTGTCGGGTTGGCCTTGAAGTCGGAACAAAAGCTGAATTGCTGGTTGCTGTGGAGGAAATAATTCACAACAAAGATCTGCCGCTACTTTGTAACGGCTATAAAGACGCTTCCTGCATCGAATTTGTAACGCGACTGTCCATGTCAGGGATCGATATGACATTGATTTTGGAACAGCCTAGCGAAGTCCTCCATCTGATCGCTTGTGCAAAAAAGCTGAATTACTGCCCTAAAATTGGAATGCGGTTGCGACTTTCAGTGTCGGCAAGAACCACGTGGGCAGGGACTTCTGGAGAAGACGGGATGTTTGGATTTCCCACACAAAGGTTGATCACCGCGATCGATCTCTTGCGAAAAGAAGGGCTTTCGGATCAGATCAAGATGCTTCATTATCACCTTGGCTCTCAAATTTGTGATCTCGAGTGCGTTAAAACAGGGGTGACTGAAGCCACTAAGATCTACTGTGAAATAAAGAAGGAAGGCATTCCCCTCACGACGCTGGATGTTGGAGGTGGGCTGGCGGTCGAATATGATAATTCAAAACCAGACTCCTTTTCGACAAAAGACTATTCCATCCAGAATTACGCCAGGGCCATTGTCGAGAATGTCAAAAACGAGTGCGATTTCCAAAGAGTAAACCATCCCGTCATTTACAGTGAGAGCGGCCGCGCAGTTGCAGCTCATCACTCCGTGTTTGTCTTCGAGGTCTTTGGCGATTCGGAGCCCTCCACAGCAAATATCCTGCCGAAAAAGGAATACTCGGATGATCTGGAATTGCTTTATGCCGCCGCAACTGCCAAATCAATTGACTTGCAGCGTGTCAAAAGCCTCTACGAGGGGATCGAAGTGAAATACAGGACTGCTCTGGCAGGTATTCGCGAGAAAGCGGAAGCCGATCGCCTGTTGCATGAAGCGCTTGCAAAAGTCGGGCCGAAAGCTGTGCTGAACTATTATGGAAATTTGAGCATCTTTCAGTCCCTCCCCGATGTTTGGGGTATCAAACAGGTCTTTCCGGTAATGCCAATCCACCGGCTACTCGAAGTTCCCGACGTGAACGCTAAGATTTTTGATATCACCTGCGATAGTGACGGCAAATTCGAGAGCTTTCAAACCGGAGGAGGCGACACCATCCCGCTTCACAAACTAAACGACAACGAGCGCTATATGCTCGGAGTTTTCAATGTGGGAGCCTATCAGGAAACTATTGGCGCCGTTCACAATCTTTTGGCGCTGACCTCTGCGATGTCCATAACATTCTCTGACGGCAACATTCCGAAATTTGATTTGGAATATGCCGGAGATGACATTGGACAGGTGATCGAGCCCTTCGGCTTTTGTGAAGGCGAAGTCCTGGATGATTTAGTCGCCCACTTTGTAGAAGCAGCTGCCAATAACCTGATTTCTCCCGAATTCGCTAAAGAGTGCGGGGATCAGGCCAAAAAACTGATGGAATCCAGCACCTACATGGAGCTGCAGCAAGACAAGCGTAGAAAGCCCCCTTAAAACTACTCCGCCAACTCTGCGTGAATCACAAACAAGGTTGTGTCATCCCTTCCTGCAGCATTGCAGGCGTATGTGAGCATCTCTTCAGCGACATCTTGCGGGTTTTCGTTATTTGCCGTGGCTTTCGCGAAAAAGTGCTCGATTCGATGATCCCAGAGACCATCAATCAGCCCGTCGGAACAGATCAAAAACCAATCGCCTGCTAGAAGCTCTTCCTGGCCCATCTGCGGCGCGATGTTTTCACACCCACCGGCAATCGCCTGCATCAGTATATTCCGACGCGGATGGTTCCTGGCCTCCCGTTCACTGATGAGGCCGTCCCGCAGATAGCGTCCCACCATGGTTTGGTCGAGAGTCAATTGCTTCAACTTTCCGTCTCGAAATAAATACATCCGACTGTCACCAACGTGGCCAAAATACATCGTTCGACGAAAAAAGAGCCCCGTAACCAGCGTTGCCCCCATTTGCGAAAGCCCTTCCCGGGAATGAGCGATTCGCGTCACAAAATGATGCAGTTCCTCCATCGCCCCTTCGAGCACTTCGAGCCAATTCCCCGCTCCTTTAAAGCCACCCATCACCCCGGGCAAAAACCGCCTCAACTCATTTACAGTCAAAGCACTTGCGATATCGCCGCCGCCGGGACCTCCCATTCCATCACTCAAAGCAAAGACGATCCCGTCGTCCATGATGGTATCACTTCCTGAAAGAGAATGCTCCTCAGCCCAGCCATTGGTGGATCCGAAACACGCTAAAGAGTCATCGTTGCGGCCATGCTTGAATTTTCCTCCTCGCGAAATACCGCCCCAAGTGAGCTTCAAAAACTCATCAACCTCATCACGAGCGAGGATTTCAGCCAACTCAAAATCAATCACACAAAACCGACCCCGGTGTGCATCGTACGTGATATTTCGGACAAAAGGATCATCATGAATCACCCCAAAGTCCCGCTTCAACTCCTCGAAAATACTCTTCAATTTGGTATCCGACATATTCTCCACCGGCTTGCCACAATTCGTCGTCACCAACGTCAATTCATCAGGATCAGTGTCTAACACTCTGGGAACGTAGGAGCAGCCTCGTCTTTCCAGCGTCTCCAGCACCTTTACCTCCTGAGCAAAACGCTTGTCCGCATCGGTCCCACGAAACGTTTTATAAATTCGTCCGTCGTAGCCCACTCGAACGATAGAGCGAATCCCGTCTTTTGCTATTTTCATAAAAATTGGTCGCACTCCATGCTGTTTCCCTGACGAATATGCAAGAAAAAGCCTGATTCCCTTTCGAGAATCAGGCTGAAGTTCTTTGACAGAAATACTGAGATGAAACGAGCCTAGACAGTCCGTTTCAAAGCCTCAATTAAGGAAGCGGCACTTCTGCAATCGTCTGCGAAACACGAGCGACGATCGCGTATGGATCCCCCTGTGAGTTCGGACGACGATCTTCGAGGTAACCTTTGTAACCGTCCTTGATGAAATTAATCGGCATACGGATCGAAGCACCACGATCGCTCAAGCCGTAGCTGAACTGATCGATCGACTGCGTCTCGTGGAGACCGGTCAAACGAAGGTGGTTGTCAGGACCGTAAGCAGCGATGTGCTCTTCACAGTTTTTCTCGAAAGCAGCCATGAGCGACTCGAAGTATTCCTTACCACCCGTCTCACGAATGAACTCGGTTGAGAAGTTGCAGTGCATACCAGAACCATTCCAGTCGCCGGTGTAAGGCTTGCAGTGATACTCAACGCTAACGCCATACTGTTCGCATAAGCGCTCAAGAATGTAGCGAGCAACCCAAATCTGGTCAGCTGCTGTTGCAGAACCTTTACCAAAAATCTGGAATTCCCACTGGCCCTTAGCCACTTCAGCATTGATGCCTTCGTGGTTAATGCCGGCATCGAGACAAATATCGAGATGCTCTTCAACAATCTGACGTCCGATTTCGCCCATCGAACTAAATCCGACACCGCAATAGTAAGGTCCCTGCGCTTCAGGATAACCGCCTTCAGGCCAACCGAGAGGCTTTCCGTCCTGAGTGAGAAAATACTCCTGCTCAAGACCAACCCAAAGACCATCATCTTCAGGGATCGTAGCGCGTGTGTTTGACGGGTGCGGTGTACCGTCGACATTCATTACCTCGCAAAGCACGATGTAACCATTGATGCGCGTTGAATCAGGAAAATGCGCGACCGGTTTCAGCACACAGTCCGAAGCTCCGCCTGGCGCCTGCTCAGTCGAGCTGCCGTCAAAGCCCCAAAGAGGCAAGTCCTCCAAAGCGATTTCCTCGCTGTCGAACGATTTTACCAATGTCTTCCCGCGAATGCCCTTCACAGGGTCATAACCGTCGAGCCAGATGTATTCTAATTTCAGTTTAGCCATAATTTGTAGATTTATAGATTCAGTAATGAAGAAACGAGATTCTTCATGTGAACCTCGGGTTGAATTCCGGCTATGATAAAAGCAACTCCCATGCCAATTTCAACGCAAATCCCCGAAAAAAGAACGAAATGAGTAATTTTTCCGACTTCGAATGAAAATCGAACGTTCAGATCATTCCTCACCACGCTGTTTCAGAGGTAATTTTTCTTACGACCGTCATTGGAGCACTTTTTACCTCTGGTTCGCACTGTAATTCTGCAAATTGATCCGTAAAATCAATCACCTCCCGATCTGGCAAAAATATGGCCAGAATGTAGTCAGCCAGATTCGTCCATTTCCCGCATTCGTCGATGACCGCGCTGTCAGCTGACACAGCGACCGCTTCTGTTCCAGCCAGCTTTTTTAAAAGCGGATCAGGATCTTGTACCAGACGCACCTCCGTTTTAAAATTGGCGAATCCCTTAGCAACCTCTGCAATAACACCTTTCAGCCGTCCTGAGTTCGAAACCGGTTTATCCAAATACCAAATGACCCGAGCCGGTTTCAAGCGATCCAACGCTTTAAAAACAAATTCGAGGGCCGCGCCCGTGTCCGAAAGCACCCGATAATTACCATGCATACTCGACATATCCCGTATGCAGCCATCGCGGCCCCGGAGAAGCACCCCTCCGCCAAGCGCCGCCTCTATCGTGGTCAAAAGATTGAATCCATCCACACACAAAACCCGTCCCCGAACATCGGCGATAGCAATCCTGCGTTCAGTTCGTGCTGTCAAAGCAGCATCACCGCAGGCCGATCGACCCACCGCAGTTCGTTGGCGCGCCGTCAATTCATAGCGATCCCCTACAATTTTCACCGACGATTTCTCAGCATAACCGCGCGATCGCAACCACGACAAGTCAGCCACCGCCTCACTTAAAATCGGCCACGCGACCTCCGCGAATAACTTTTTATCCTGCGGATGCGGTCCGCGCTTCGACTCCGTTTTTGTCGCCATGGCCGCTATTCTCAATCAGTTCAGCCCATTGTAAAAGCCGTAATTCACGATCCAACAGGGTCTGTTCGACGAACCAACAGGGTACGTTCGAAACGGCTTTTCGTTCCAATAGAGTAGGCTCATCGAACGAACCCTGTTGGATCGTGAATCTCAAGAGTGCTTAATTCAATACCCGGGTCGATTTGATTTTTTCAAATTTCCCCTTCACGAATCGTTCCCCCGTTTTCAGAGGCAGGATGCGGTCGACCAAGCTCTCAACGCGGGTCGTCGAGCCCTGCACCGCAACTACTTTTCCAGCGCTGTTCCACATAATGAAAACATAACCATCGTATTTCTGGCCGTATTTGGAGCCGTCATTATAATATTCGTATTTCGTCAGTTCCCCTTTCAACATCGTTGTTGTGCCATCGGAAACGCCAAATTTCTTGAATTCAACCCGCTCCATCACAATGCCCTCGTCTTTCTCCGAAAAATCTTCGCCAAATACGACCAGCGTTCCTTTTGCATCGCGAATATCGAAGCCCTGCTCACGGTTTTCGACTGAAACTTCGAACTTAAACTGACCATCCCGCATTGAATAACCTGCTCTTTGCTGGGAATCACGCTTATTCGAATCCACTTTGATAACAACACGAGGCACCCGGTTTTTCGCATCTTCCTTTGCCCATTCAACCAAATAGGCTTGATCCTTCGCGACCAACATTTTGAGGGGAACCGTCACGTTCCCGACGATCTTTCGCTTCAACACGACCTCGGTGGCCGTCACCTTGACAACTTCAGCTTCAATGACTTTTCCTTGTGTCGAGGTAAATGGTCGAGCGAAACCGATTCCACTCAGCAACAAACAGTTGAGCAATGCGAGCCCACGAGTGGAAAAGAGATTTTTTGAGTTCCTCATACTTTCCACCCTAATCCGGCTGATTTTGTCTGAAAGTACAATCCTGTAAGTAAATTGTAACGCTGAATTAGGTCACGTCACTGATTCTGGCCGATGCAGATCACTTCTTTCATCGTACGAATGTAGAGTTTTCCATTCGACTCAGTAAAATGCGAAAGCGTCCAGGTTTCTCCTGCCGCTCCGAGATCATTGATCGAAACCAGCGCGTTTTGATCCAGTTTTTCCGAAGAAGTATCGATCACGAAAACCGTTCCGTTCATGATCGGGATGAACAAATACTTCCCCGCCACAACAGGCATTGCCGCACTGACATGCCCGAATCCGGTTCCCGCCGCGCGTTTATCGGCTGCAATACTGATTCCGCGCGAGTTTTTCGTATCGTTTGGAATGGCGGATTTCTTCTCCCAAATCAAACGATCCTTGGCTGCATCTACCGAGTCCGCAACCTTTTGCGCAGGAAGCTGAAGGTATTCCGCTTTCCCGGATTTCACGTTCACCCGCCCGATCGCGAGCAAATCGTGCGCGAGAAAATAATGCCACTCTCCCACCAACGCATTGGTCTGATTGGTCAGTGGCATCTTCTTCCCTGCCTTCACGGAAATGTCGAGTGAAGTCGACCACTCACCGTTTTCGGAATCGAATTGAGTAAAATCCACCTGATCACACGCTGGTTGAGAACGAAGCAGTTCGCCGGTTTGCGTCGAGAAAACCAAGTGCTCCAGGCCACGCCACCAATAGACATTTTCCGAATCCCAGTGCGATTGAAAACTCGCTTCGCCCTTATTGGTATCAGCACTCCACAGAGTTTTTCCGTCAGAAACCCGCGTCAAACTCACTCCATATGGCTTTTCCAACGGTCCATGACCACCACCTCGCCCGTGCGCAACCGCCCACGTTCCATCTGCCATTTGGCCAACGCGTGGCGTGTTGTGAACCGACGTCCCAGCAGTTCCAACCCAATGAACTTCGCCAGTATTTTTATCAATCGCATGCAGATACGTCCAGACATCGCGCGGTTCGATCCCTTCGGGCACCGGCTTGTGACGCGCCATTTTCAGACCAGCCTCTTTGTTACGGACTTCCGCGGTCAAAATCAAATCATCCACCATCATCGGCTCGCACTGTCGATTCGTATGACGAGGACGAGGCGTAAATTCCCGAAGCCAGACTTGTTTTCCGGATTCAGCTTCGAAACAGCCCATCGATCCACAACGATTGAAAAACCACACGTGTTTCTCATCCGCAATCGGCGCAAAAACCGTCGCGTCAGAAAAAATACCACTCATCTCTACCGGATCCGTTCCCGGTAAAGCTGCTTCCCACAAAATTTCACCACTCTTTGCATCAAGACACAACCCGACAATGTTAGGCTCCTTCGTTGAATCTCCTTCATTAATCGGCCGATGCATCGTCGTGAAAGCCCGACCACCCGCAACTACCACGGCACTTTGACCGCCTTCCGGCAACGTCGCGCGCCAGACAATATTTTCATTGCGAACCAAACTCCAGGAAGCTGGTGGGTCGCTCTTTTCCTGAGCGAAAACAGCGCCGCAAAGAGCTAAAAGTGAAATGCAAAAGAATCGTTTCATTTCCCAAACTAGAAATTACCGGGCAGAATCTACAAGTTTATTCCAGCGCCTCCAACTTTGTGCTAGCATTGTCCTGTGCCGCTTTTCGTTTCAGCACTGAACTCATTACTCGCCACACTCGTTTGGGAACCGGCCATCGCGCCGTTTTTCATCTTTCTGATCGGTGGCATTCTCGGTTTGTTGGCGGTTGTCACCTACGTGCGGGGCTCGAACACGCGACTGCCATTGGGGAAACGTATTCTCCTTCTTTCATTTCGGCTTATCGCAATCGCACTCGTTTGCCTGTTCCTGTTTCAGCCCATGATCGAAGAACCGATCGCGAGACGCCATCCTAAGCGCGTTGCGTTGGTGGCTGTGGATTCGCCGATCTCGATGGATGAAAAAGACGGGATCGATCAAGCGTCACGAATCGATACCGCGCGCAAATTGCGGGCAGATTCGGGTTTGATCGGAGCAAAACAAGCATCAAAACTCGGTGACGTTCGCTTGTTCGGCTTCGACGAAGACGCCCGTTCGCTTCCAGAAAACGGACTGCTCACTCTTGCCGCAGATGGAGGAACGACTTCCTTTCATAGCAGCATCAGCTCCATATTGAATGCAGTCAAAACTGATGAGCAATGCGTTGGCATGTTTGTTTTCAGCGACGGCCATGATTTCGAAAACGTGCCAGTCAATCAAACCTCACAACTCGCACGCGCTCGTCAGACACCAATTTTTCCAATCCCGATTGGCAAACAGCAAACTATTCCTGACATCACAGTGAACATCGCATCGTATTCTCCCTACACGTTTGTTAAACAAATCGCTACGATTCAACGTGAGAATGACTGGCAGCAATGAGCCCAATCCTATTCGGATCGAATTGCTGCGCGAAGGTACCGCGATTCGTGAGCGAAAAATCATTCCCAACAACGGAATGGATTCCATAGTTGCCTTCGAAGTCAGCGAAGACGCAGCGGGCCAGTTTGGCTAAGAAATTCGGGCCACGCCCCTCACCGGCGAAAAGGAAATCGGCAACAACAGTGCCTTTACTTTTCTCAATGTGACCGATGCGAAAATCAACGTGCGGCTCATCGAGGGCGCGCCGCATTGGGACACAACATTCATGCGGCGGACGCTTTCAGGCAACAAACGCATCCAGCTAACCTCGATTATTTCGTTGGGAAAAGGCAAACCGATTCTGACGACCACTGCAGAAGCAGACGAAGAAACGGAAAATCCGATTCCCCTGAAAGTTCCCGAAAACGAAGCCGAGTTCCGGAGATTCCCGCTCATTATTCTTGGCCGAAGTGTTAATAAAGTTTTATCGAGCGAAGCCATCGCCGCGATGTCAGTCGCCGTTTCAGAAGGAGGCTCAACCGTTGTATTTGCGAGAGGGAAGCCAGGCAACGATCCTCTTTTCGACGAGCTCTCCCCTGCCATCTGGGAAGAATCTGCTGCTGCCCCGTTCGATTAACTCGCAGCAAAAGCGGCAGCAAGATCGTTCCGTTAGAAGTTTTAGATTCCGCGCCGGGTGGAGCCTCCGAGCTCCCTGAGTTACCAATCGCAGCCACGCTAACCAATCCAAAAACGCTCGCCGCGGTTGAGGCCATGGCCAAGGACACCGCCCTGCAAAGTAAAAGCCCCGCTTTCATTCATCGTCGTCTCGGGTCCGGCCAAATCCTTGCCGTTTCCACTGGTGGCTTGTGGCTTGTGGCTTGTGGCTTGTGGCTTGTGGCTTGTGGCTTGTGGCTTGTGGCT
>CALAHF010000149.1 GCA_937891465.1 uncultured Verrucomicrobiales bacterium
TTCTGCCTGCTGGGATCCCTTTGCACAAGTCACGTCGAAAACAAAATTCGCCGGATTCATCACGAGTCCAACGTTGTCGAAATACACATTCGTTTCGATTCCCTGCGTCGCATAGATCACCTCCGGCAAAGACAGACGGATGGGGCCTGGAAAATCGCCGTTCGCTTTCGGTTTCTCCGGCCAGAGCTTCTGCTCCGCCGCCGCAGCAAGGATTACTCCCGCGTCTTCTTCCAACAGAAATCCCTCGTTCACCAGCTGAACTCCAGCTTCAGCAATCTTTGCCAGGTAACTCTCCCGCGTCGGATATCGCTCCAGGATCGACCTCCGTGGATCGCCGGATTTTTCCCGCTCCGCCTTGGTTTTCGGCAACTCCAGATAGGATCCATGTAGTCCCGCCAACAGCCCGCCGGCGCCGAATTTCCCGTCGCGCAGGTTCCAGCCCATATATGTGCCGATCGGAACCTCGATCTCCGGCAGGCGAATTCCCGCCAGTTCGTTGCCATCTACATCCACCGCCGGGACCAGCGTCTGGAATTGTGAACCCGTTTTGGGCGGTATGTTGTCGGCGATCCCTTCGCTGTGCCACCGCGGACCGGAATCGAGCCGATACGGCCGGTAATAATCTTCCGGCAACCCGGCTCCGGGAATCTTCGAAAACTGATCACTAAATGTATCGAGACTCACGAGGGTGCCGTCATCGATCCGCGGATAGCGGCTTTCGGGCGGCTCCGTCCCATCTGTCATCCACGCATCCAGCGCCACCAGCAGCGCTCGCAAAACCGGCCCCCGGTGTCTCAGCGGGTTCCGGGGATTCTGACAGATCCCTTTGTCCGTTGGTCCGCCGCCGAGATGCTGCGCCCCGGCTATCGAATAGATCCGAACACTTGAATCGATCTCGAGATCTTGTTTCCCTTCAACATCCGCGTGCAACAACGACGCCGCCCGCGACCAGTATTCCGTCGCGCTCTGGACGAACATGAGCTTCGGGATCGCTCCCGCAACGCCTGACTCCCGCAGCCGGGACAGGGTGTCACCTGCCTTTCCGGTCACCGGATCCACCTGCGGCATCGGGGCGAAGGGAAAGAATTCCGCCGGAAACAGATTGCCCCAATTGGTGACACTGTAGCTCGTCGCCATCCCGAAGCGGTAGTTGAAAATCCCCTTACCTGCTCCCGGCACCAAGCTGATCGCCCCGTCGAACACGGGCCGTTTCTTTGTGTCGAGGTTGAGCCCTTCATAGAGAAAATGATGGATCACCCGACCTGACTGTGAGATCCCGAAAATCGCCGCCTTCTCGATCGAATCGCCAAGTGGATTCTCGACGCCTTTCTGACCACGCCGAAAAAACGAAACCGCATCCCGCAGCCCCGCCAACCCGAGGCCCGACACCCGCGGTCCTTTCGCCGGGTAAACCAAATCGTAAAGCCACCCGGGCTTGAGTCCCTCCTTCATGTATAAACTCGTCGGATCCGGAATCACCTCGCCGTTTTCAAATCGCGCAAAGGCCCACTCCTCCCGTGGCACTTCGATCGGCGGTTCCGATCGCTGCGGCCGCATCGTCAGCAACGCATTGGAGTTGTCCGCGACATCGACCGCCGGGTAAGCCTTCGGTGTTCCCCAGGGGCTCCCGAAAAACGGCCGGCTGAAAACTCCGTCCTCATCGACCGAAATCTCAACGTAGCTGCGACCGGTAATCGGGTTTCCTTTGTCATCCAGCGCCACCGGCAAGCCCGCCAGAAGCCGCCCGGTTCCGTCCGCCGCCACATCGCCGTTCCAGCCCGTCCACAGGAGTGACCAACCTCGCTCCAGAAGAAATTCGTTCCCGGCATGTTCAGCGTTCGTTGGCTCGTTGGTTCGCTCGCCTTCATTGAAAGTCCACAGGGCCAGCTTGTTCCCCCGGTTGTGAACATCGTAGAGCAGCCGGCCGTTTCCCTTTTTCGGATCGACCGGTTTCAGCAAGAAGAAGTCCGACCAGAACTCGACTTTCCCGCGCTCGTTCACCGCCGCCCGTTTCAGGTCGGTGATCCGCCCGTTGGTTGGATCGTTGGGATCGATTTCGAAGAACAGCCGCCCGTCGAGAATCTCATAGGCACCGGCCTCGCCGAAGGATTGACCGTTCGCGAAAGGTTCACGCTTTTCGATCTCGATGCGAACGACCTCCGCTCTGAGATGGGGGGCAAAAACCGAAAACGCACAAAATAGTAGAAACTTGATCCAATTCATCCTTTCGATTCTGTGGTTTTTCGAAACGACTGACAAGGCCCTGATCAAGCAATGGAGATTGGACCGCCGTGAACTGAGGCGGGAAAGTAACTAAGGGGTCTCACTCCACCACCAACTCGCCTTTCATGATAATCCAATGCCCCGGGAAGGTGCAGAGATACGGATAGGTGCCGGGCTTTTCGGGGGCTTTGAAACGGAGAATCTGACCGGTGTCGGGGCTGAGCAGTTTTGAGTGAACTAGAATTTTTTCGGATTCGGTTTCGGGAATGTAATCTTTTTTCATGCCTTCGGGATCTTTGGCCATTTCGTTACCGGCCATGCCGATGGCTTCAACGGAGCCCGGCAGGGCGAGAACCCAGTTGTGCTGGGTGGCGTCAGGATTGACGAAGGTGAGCTTGATGGGCTGGCCGGCTTTCGCTTTGAGCTTTGTTTGGGTGAACATCATCCGCTCGGGAACGCAGCCGATCTTGATTTCGAGCAGGTCTTTTTGCTTGTCGAATATGGCATTCGCTTTGCGGAGTGCTTTGTCCTTCGGCTTTTCGTTGATGATGGTCACGGCATCCGCTTTGGCCGCGTTCACGAATTTACTGAGCTTGGGATTCGCTTCGAGGAATTCCGCATTCCCCCGCCAGTGCTGGCTGAGGGCTTCGGAACCGAGGGCACAGGTGAGCGCGTATTTCAAATGATCGAGCCCGTCGAGCTTGCCATCGAGGATCGGTAGAATGGCATTCAGGGCTTCGGGCGTGCCGATGTAACTGGCTGCGTTGGCGGCTTCCATCCGGACGAGGGCGTTTTCGTCTTTGGCTGCTTTGGCGAGGAGTTCGATTATTTCTCCTTCTTCGAAATCACTGTGCCAATACCGTAACTGGCGCGTCGCGGCAGCGCGCGCGTTGTGATCGGTGCTTTGAATGAGGCAATGGATCCAGGCCGGCTCAGACTCGCCGATGTTCCGATAGGTCCACATAACTTCAGTCGAAAAGTGGGTCTCCTCCGGATTGAGTTGATAAGGGCTTCCGCCAAAAATCGATTGAGTCCACTCATCTAACGCAGCTTTCACTTCCGGGGCATCCCGCTCGCGCATCTCCCGCTTGGTCCAATACCGAACCCGATACTCAGGCCGCTTCAAATTTTCCAGCAGCTCCTTCACACTGGCATCAGCAATCTTCGCCGGCTCCTGCGGTTTGAAATTCTTCGGCGTGATGCGCCAGATGCGGCCGCTTTTCCGATCGCGGCGCGGATCGCGCAGGGAATACTGAGCATGGCCTTTCACGGGGTTATACCAATCACAAATGTAAATGGCACCGCGCGGACCGAACCGGCAATCGACGGGGATGAAGCTGAGGTTTTTCGAGAAGAGAATGTCGAACTGATATTCTTCAGCGAAGTGATCGTCGTGCTCGACCCACTTGTGAAACTCAATCCGGTTGGTCGGCTTATAGCGGGCTTTGATCATACCACCCTGAAATTCCTCGGGCCAATTCGGGAAATCGACGAACTCGTGACCGCACACGCCTGAGTAAGCCGGGATACCGTTCGCCTTGGGATGTTGCTTCGGGTACGCCGGATTCGTTGCGTGAAAGGCGCTCGCAAAAATCGGGTGACTCGCGATGTGGTGTCCCCATTTGGTGAAGGTGACTCCCCACGGGTTGGTGTTTGGATACGCCCCGAAGCTCACCAGTTTCTGATTGCGCGGAGTGAAACGAAACCAGGCGGAGTTCTTTGCGCGAACAGGACCGTAGGCAGTCTCGACCTGTGAGTTATGGAAAATGGCTTCGCGAAACAAGAGATCGCCATCGGGCGTCCACACAAAATCGTGCAGCGCGTGGTGGGAATCTTCCGTGCCGAATCCGGTGAGGACGCGCTCGCGGAAGTCTGCCTTGCCGTCGCCATCGGTATCGCGTAGCAAAACGAGATGCGGCTCTTCGGAAACGTAGCAACCGTCTTCCACCAGCGCAAAGCTCAGGGGAATGTGGACGTCGTCTGCGAAGGTCGTGCATTTGTCCGCTTTGCCGTCGCCGTCGGTGTCCTCCAGGATGACGATCTTATCATTCGGTTCCTGACCGGGATAGACATGCGGATACGTTGTCGAGCAGGAAACCCACATGCGGCCTTTGGCATCCCAGCGCATTTGAATCGGGCACGCGATTTCTGGAAACTGTTCTTCACTGGCGAACAAATTCACCTCGAAACGCGGATCAACGTCGAATGCCGCCTGTTCATCTTTTGGCGTCATCCACGTATTGGCTCCGCGTGATTCAACCACCTCATCGAGCGGCGGGACATTGGAATCATCGACCGGTTTTCCATCAAACGACTCGCCACGCGCGAGTTTCCAGGCTCGCTCTTCGCGATTCGCGGTCATCATTTCGAAATTCCGCATCGCCGGCAGGAAATCGAGATAGCCATACGACTTGTTCCGACCCCCGGTGTAGTAGAATGTGTTGAGCGGCCGATAGCGGCGGAAATACTGCGTGTTCTTGTCGACGATGACGGCTCGCAGCTCAGGCAGAATGTCCGGCGCGGATTTCCCAAACGTTTCTGAAAATGCCTGATCCGCGAAGACCTCGTAACCTGCTTCATTGAGGTGCGCACCGTTGATCGTCAGCTGTGAATCCGTATCGGCCATCGCATCGCGTGTCTTCTCAAAGACATTGGCAAAACCGACTTTTTGTTCCGCCGCGACTTCAGACATCGCTTTGGTATAAGCCGCGAGACGCTCATTGTTCAGGTCGCCCGCCTTGACGCGCTCCGTATTTTCATTGGCGATGGGAGAAACAAGCACAATCTGCGGACCGGTTTTCCCATTAAACGCCGAGGTTTTTAGATCGAGGAGATACGCGGTGAGCCGCACCTTAAACGCGTCAATCTGCTCAACGCCACCGAAGGATTCGTTGAAGCCAAACGCCGCGAAGATCACATCGATTTTCTCCCGCGTGAGATGCTGTTTCACCGTCGCAAAGTTATCCGGCCGCGGCTGAAGATCGACTTCGTCCGCGGACCACGCGAAGTTCCGAATGACCAGCTCGTTCTTTGGATTCGCCTGATGCAGATACGACTCAAAGAATCCGAAGTCCTGCCCGCGATCCAACAACGTGTTTCCGACAAACGCGATCCGCGTTCCTTTTTTCAGCTCCAGCGGCAGCTTGGTTTCAACCGGCTCCGTCTTTTCGGGATTCGGCGCGGTTTTTTCGTAGATCGCAAATTCAGCCAGCGTTGGATCTTTTTCGACGTCCTTCTTGATCGCCTTGTTCTTGGCATCTTTAACGTTGGCAATCCGCGGATTTGCTTTTGCATTAGCCGGAATCGTTCCGCCGTCCGACTTATTGCCCGTCGGCGGCAATTTCTTTTGCTGGGCTGACAGATCGCCCTTCAGAAAGGCGACGGCAAACAAAGAGAAGAGGAGAATGCTGAATTGAAATTTCATTTACCGCGATGCTCCCAGAAAGCTGGGGGAATTTCAATCCTATCTTTGTGGGCTAATAAAGAGGATCAACAAAAATTCTCTCGGAGGCAAACTGTACAAAATCCGCGTACGGCCCCCAATTTTCAAGCAGCCATCCTGGAGTTGCCGCCGTGGTCTCCAAAATGAATGCGTGGACTAATCTTTGAACATTAATAAAAAAATGCGCGCTCGCCGTACTTTGACTGTGATCCTAATTCTTCCTCCCGAAAAAACGGGCTTCGGCGGGAAAAATTTACTTGGGTGAGCTGACAAATGTTGAGTGCGCCACCGGCTGTGTTTTTGCTTCGATAATTGGAATATCGTAACGGGGCGCTTTGTTTGCTATCGCAGTGTCGTTTTTCAAAAGCGTGTCGGTTTTTACAACCACAGATCGAGGAGTCGGCTCAACGATTTCAGCAATTGTCTGAGGTTCAGAATCTACCGCATCCGTTAATTTCGGCGCGGCTCCTTTTTTCATAATCAGAACGTCAGAAACGTTGCTGTATTGGGTCACAGAAAGAAACCCCACGTGTCCTTCCTGATTGTCATCAGCGAAGAAAATGCCCGTGCTGCAGCTTGTTGCGAGATAAGCGGCACCAGCAATGAGGGCAAAACGGGCGATCGAAGAAAAACGGATATTCATAAAGATTGTGGCAGGCACTTAACCTGATTGAATAGTCAATTTATTCGTATTTTCTATAACCACAAGGCTTTTAAAGAAAGTGGCGAAAACCCAAAATGCGCCCGATTTCCCTTTTCCGATTGCTCATTCGGCGGTTTATCAGCACGATTACCGGGATGAACGTAGACGGGCGAAACTACAAATGGACAGGCAAGGTCGCAGCCGTTCTTTGCGTGGTTTTAATCTACGTGGGATCGTATTGCGCACTGAGGCAGCATTACACGGGCAATCGCGTTAGTCGGGAGGGATACAGCGTCAACAAGACCTCCCAAGGAGGGGGAATCCAAGTGCCGCCATTTGGTCGTAATTTCCCTCAAACGCCGCTTGGTTTACACAATGCACTCAACATAGTTTTTTATCCGATTCAACAGGCCGACCTGTCCCTGACGGATCAAAAAATGATTTTCTTTGCTACATTCCCAAAAACTCCGCCTTATCCCGACTTCTACCCAACGCGCTGATTTCTAATCACTAATAACCAACAGCTAAAAGCCAAAACTCCACCCTACCCGTAAACAGCATCAGGATCGTAGCTCTGCTCCGCGATCTCCGGCTCAAGCGCCACCGGACTTCCCACCTCACCGATCTTCCGGTAAAAACAGCTCCGATAACCCGCGTGACAGCAACCCGGCCCGTGCTGCGTGACTTTCAGAACCAGGGCGTCCTGATCGCAATCCGTTAAAATATCGTGAACTTGCTGAGTGTGGCTCGAAGTCGCCCCCTTGTGCCACAGCTTCTGGCGGCTCCGGCTGAAATAAACCGCCTCGCCTTTTTCCAACGTCATCGCGAGCGATTCCTCATTCATGTAAGCCACCATCAGCACTTCACCAGTCTCAGAATCCTGCGCGATCGCTGTAATCAGGCCATTATCATCGAATTTGGGGGCAAAACCCAGCCCGCGTTCGATCGCTTCTTTGTCAGTCCGTTCTGCAAATGTAATTTCAGTGCTCATGTCTTCGATTTTGACAAGTCTAGCGACCACGTTCATAGATGCAAACGACAACATGGCTCGCGGACAATTTATCAGCTTTGAAGGCTCGGAAGGATGCGGAAAATCGACCCAGATTTTTCTCCTCGAAGAACGATTGCGTAAAGAGCGCGGCGTCGAAATCCTGCGCACACGGGAACCGGGAGGCACCATCATCGGTGAGCACGTCCGCGATTTGCTTCAACACACCGAAGGCGTCGAAAACATGACGTCCGAATGCGAGATGTTTCTCTTTGCCGCGAGCCGCTCCCAGCTGGTTCGCGAAAAAATCAGCCCTGCCCTCGATGCTGGAACGTGGGTCATCGCTGATCGATTTGTCGATTCCACTACGATTTATCAGGGAATCGGGCGCGGGCTCGGGATCGAAAAACTAAACACCGTCAGCGGAATAGCCGTCGGCGAAACCATGCCAGACATCACGATCTTGCTCGATATGGACGCCGCCGTAGGCCACGCCCGTGCCGTCGCCACATCAGCCGGCGAAGGTCCTGACCGCATGGAAAACCAGCCCATCGAATTTTTCGAAACCGTCCGAGCCGGCTATCTCGATCTCGCAAAAAACAATCCCGATCGCATCATCGTCATCAACGCCGCGCAATCGATCGACGAAGTCGCCGACGATTTGTGGAGCGCTATTGAAACCCGCTTCGACTTTAGCTAAGATTCCCGAGCCCTGAATCCTTCCAACAATGAGTTTCACCCTCGAAAATGCCACTCAACTCCTCGCCGACTCAATGGCAGCCGAGCGGCTTTCCCACGCCTATCTCATCACGGGTCCTGAGGGATCGGGGAAACTCGCGCTCGCCAAATCGATCATGGGAATGGTCAACAACGCCGATCTTTCCGGCGTCGAGAAAATCGAGACGCTTCGCAGTTCGACCACCACCATTGTCCGGCCCGAATCAAAAAGCCGCCGCATCAGAGTCTTAGCTATGCGCGAAGCCGAGCACACACTCCACATGGCAGCGCCCGATGGCGTCACAAAATTCGCCGTCATTCTCGAAGCCGATCGCATGGGCCAGGAAGCCGCCAATGCCTTTCTAAAAACGCTCGAAGAACCGCCGCGCGGCTCCATGCTGCTGCTGCTCAGTTCAAACCCCGAACTGCTACTCGAAACGATTTTATCCCGTTGCATTCGCGTTCCTCTCACCGGAAAGACCGGCCCGTTGGAACTTGATCCCAGTGCCCGAAAGCTGCTCGACGCGATCAACTCGCATACGATGAGCGGCTCGAAAAGCGTCTCTGCCGCCCTCGGATTGATGGCTCAATTTTCCGGAATTTTAAAAGCTCAAAAAGCCGAGATCGCCGGTCGCAATGATGCTGCCGCGAAGGGCGAAATTGCTCATTACAAACAAACGACCGACGCGGGCGACTGGCTGAAAAAGCGCGAAGACTATTACAAAGCCATGACCGAGAGCGAATATTTGCACTCGCGGAATCGCTTCATCGAATACCTCGTCACCTGGTTTGGTGATGCCTTGCGCCAGCAAAACGGCTCGAAGAACCTCGACCTACCAGATTACATAGAAGGCACCGGCAAGCTCGCCAAAACCCTGACCCTGAGCGAGCTCAGCAAAAAAATCGACGCCGTCGAAGAACTGCGAGCTCACCTGAATACCAACGTTCAGGAAGTCCTTGCGCTCGAAGCCGGATTCATTCGCGCGTTTGGATAAACCGTCAAAATGAAATGCACCTACGTTACGACTGAAGACGAGCATGCGCTTGGAGCGTGGCAAATGCAGCGAAAAATCCGCGTATGGACTGCAATCATCATTTTTCTGCTCGCAACTATCTTCGCCAGTATCTTTGTGAAGCCATGGCAACCAGACGTGGAAATAATTCCCTTCTTCTTTCTGTTGGCCGTGATTTTTATTATCTGCGCCGTTCGCATTTTTAGAAAGTCTCCGGACCGCAAATTCAGGAAACAATTAATAAAAGTTTTTCGCCAAGCCAACAACGCTACGGAACTTGAAACCACGCTTTCTCTTGAAGATGATTGTCTGATATTGGAGGCCAGAACAGGTCTCACCCGCAAGCGCTTTGAGGAAATCCACAAAATGCGCGAATCACAGGATTTCTTTTTCCATTACCTCTCAGACGGCATGGCGCACGTGATCCCCAAAGCACCACTCCCAGCGGAAATGATCGAAACGCTGAAAAGCTTGGTGACAAAATAAGCCGCTTTACGAACCAACCGTATGCGTTCGATGAATCAACCCTGTTCGATCGTATAACGCGTTCCATTTTTCTTTGTCCCGAATGTGCGATTGGAGTCCGTTTCAGAACCGATAAAGTGAGCACCTATGAAACGCTTTTTGATTCTCACCCTGACTTTTTCGTTGGGATTTTCGACGATTGTCTGCGCTGACGACCTCGCCGGTTCGAAGCCTAACATTATCGTGCTCATCACGGACGATCAGGGCTACGCACCAGTTGGCCGTCACGGTCACCCGTGGATCAAAACGCCGAACATGGACACGCTGTTCGACACCTCGACGCGGTTTGATCGCATGCTCGTTGCTCCCACTTGCTCACCGACGCGGGCAGCACTGATGGGTGGACGTCACCCGATGAAAAACGGGATCACTCATACGATCTTAGAGCGCGAGCGAATGAATCCGGAAACGATCACGCTTCCTCAGATCCTGCGCGATGCGGGTTACACGACGGGAATTTTTGGGAAATGGCACCTCGGTGATGAAGACACCCACCAGCCTCACAATCGCGGATTCGACGAAGCGTTCATCCATGGCGCTGGCGGAATTGGTCAGGCCTACGCGTGTTCCTGTGCCGATGCCCCGGGCAACAAATATTTCAATCCCGTGATTCGTCACAATGGCTCGTTTGTAAAAACGGATGGCTACTGCACGGACCTTTTTTACAATGCGGGGCTTGGTTGGATCAAAGATGTGAAAGACAAAGACGAACCGTTTTTCGCTTACATCACCACCAATGCACCGCACGGACCATTCATCGCACCGCCGGAAAATGAGAAGCGCTTTACTGATCTCGGCTTCGGTGAAAAAGAAGCCGGTTTCTACGGCATGATCGAAAACATCGACGAAAACATCGGGCTGCTACTTGAAAAACTCAACGAGTGGAAGCTGATGGAAAACACATTGATCGTTTTCATGAGCGACAACGGAATGACCGGAGGCGGATCCGGTCCTGAAGGAAAAGCGCTTGGTCAAGACGAGAACGGTTCCGACATGTTCCGTTACAATGCGGGCATGAAAGGCCTCAAAGGAAGCACCGATGAAGGCGGAGTTCGCGTTCCGTTTTTCATGCGTTGGGATGGGAAGATTAAACCAAATGTAAAAGTCGATACGATTGCGGCGCACTTCGATATTTATCCAACCTTGGCAACCATCGCCGGAGCAAAAATCCCGATGAAGCAAGTTGAAGGCCGCAGTCTCGTCCCACTGATCGAAGATCCGAAAGCCGCGTGGGAAGATCGCTTTCTCTTTACCCACAAGGCGCGTTGGGCAACGGGAACCGAGCCGGACGAGCAGCAATGGATCAATTACGGCGTTCGTAATGCACAGTATCGCTTGGTCGGTCCAAACGGCGGCGGCAAAAAGAAAAAAGGAGCCAAAGAAGCGGCACCCAAAGTCTTGCTTTTTGATATCCTGAAAGACCCGACTCAGAAAACGGACATCGCAGCTCAGCATCCTGAAATTATCAAGGAGATGAACGAAGCGTATGACAAATTTTGGAAGGAAACTCGCCCCCTCATGGTGAACGAAGAGACTCCCATGTCCGAGACGCGGCCCTTCCATGTGTGGTTCGAGGAGCAGTCGAAATCTGAAGGCGGCATCCCTGATTGGAAGAAGCGGGACCTTTGATCCTTATTGTAAATCCGATCAATCACAAAAATCGCGGGCGAAACCTCGCGGTTTTTTTACACACTGCCGGCAGCTACCGATGTCGCAAATCGTAAATTATTTACCCGCAAAATACGGATAGACGGAAGTCACCAAATACGGTTCAATCTTGCCATGATCACCGTAATTCCGATTCAAGTCGATTCCCAGCAAACCTGGAATGCCGACGCTTTTCCGCTTATTCTCGAATGCCAAACAGAAGGGGCAACGCTGGAAGACACGCGTGAATGGATTGAAGCGAACAAAGCTAAACTCGAGGCGCAGTCAGCCAAACACGGCGCGATTTTGTTTCGTGGTTTCCCGCTTGAGAGCGATTTGAATTTTGATTCTTTTATCGAGGCATTTGGATTTCCGAATTTCAAATACGAGGATTCGCTTTCGAATGCAGTCCGCACAAACCGAACCGAACGCGTTTTCACCGCCAACGAAGCGCCGCCGGAGGTCACCATCTTCCTTCATCACGAAATGGCGCAGACTCCGATCTACCCGAGCAAGTTGTTCTTCTTTTGCGAACACGCTGCCGAAACTGGAGGAGCAACTCCCCTTTGCCGCAGTGACGTGCTTTTCGAAAAAATGCTCGAAGAAATGCCGGAGTTCGCCAAGAACTGCGAGGAAAAAGGTCTGCTGTATCGCAACGTGATGCCCGGAGTTGACGACCCTCACTCAGGAATGGGCCGCAGTTGGCAAAGCACATTTTCGGTGCAAACAAAGGAGGAAGCCGAGGCAGCTATCGATAAACTTGGCTACTCCGCCGAGTGGCTTGACGATGGATGCCTAAAAGCGACAACGCCGATTCTGCAAGCGGTTCGTGATCTCGGCGATGGCCGCAAGTCATTTTACAATCAGCTGATCGCTGCCTTCAAAGGGTGGAAAGACGAGCGAAACGATCCCGCCAAAGCCATCACCTTTGGCGACGGCTCGCCACTCGATCCTGCCGACGCTCACAAAGTTGCCGACCTTGCCGAAGAAATCACCTTCGACGTTCCTTGGCAAACTGGAGACGTTGCGCTGGTCGACAACTACGTGACGATGCACGGTCGTCGCACCTTCACCGGCACTCGTAAAGTTCTCGCCTCACTTGTCGCGTCGTAACCATGGCAGATCCGGTTCAGCGCCCTTTTAATGTCTACCTGGCCAGTGAAACTGGTTGGCTCGTTAGACAGTTTTGAGGGTATTCCGGATGTATCGTCGTTACCACAGTCCGACGAAGCCGCGCTTCGGTATAAGTGGCAAAACGGATTCATCGAGCCGTCGATTCAGCAAGCGATTTGGCCCCGGGGCTCTTACTTGCCGGAGCCGTCGCAATCATCGCAGGTATCACCGCAAAATCGTTTGGCACCTCGATACTAGGTTTCTCAAAAAGCCCGGTCAGTCCAATTCTGGTGACGGTGTTACTTGGTTTGATTTTCCGAAACACGATCGGTCT
>CALAHF010000150.1 GCA_937891465.1 uncultured Verrucomicrobiales bacterium
CACCAATCTCTTTTATGCAATAGAACGTTGAACTTACCCGCATCGCACCTTCCTGCTTTTGCAGAACTTCTCGCACCATGGAAACTCGTCCCATGAAAAACCTCTCCAAGCTCTGGCTTCTTGCCTTCTGCTGCACATTTTCGCTCCCCACTTTCGCAGCAGAGAAGATGAATGTTCTTTTCATCGCAGCAGACGATATGAACTGCGACCTCAGCATTTACGGGAATTCGCAGGTGAAAACCCCGAATCTTGAACGGCTCGCAAAAATAGGCGTTCGCTTCGACAGCGCGAACTGCCAGCAGCCGCTTTGCGGACCAAGTCGAGCGAGTTTGATGACCGGCCTCCGACCTGACACGCTTGATATGCATACGCTGAAGCATGAATTGCGGCAGAAAAACCCGGACGTCGTCACCCTCGGGCAGCTCTTCAAAAACAACGGCTATTTCTCCTATCGCTCGGGAAAAATCTATCACTACGGAAATCCCAGCATGATCGGGACGGACGCCAATGACGACCCCGCAACGTGGACGGAGCGGAATAATCCGGCAGGAATCGACAAAACGCGCGAAAACGAAATCCTAAATTTTGGCCCGAACAAAAGCCTCGGAATCTCGATGGCAGTGTGGGATCCCGTCAGCAAAGACGAGGAACACACCGATGGCATGGTCGCCAGCGATGTGATTGCTCAGATCGAAAAACACAAAGACGAGCCGTTTTTCCTCGCGGCAGGATTTTTCAATCCGCACTGCCCGTATGTCGCGCCGAAACGGTATTTCGACATGTATCCGCTCGAAGACATTCAGGTTCAAGATTTGGCGGAAGCCAAAGCGGAACTCGCCGACGTTCCGCCGGTGGCTTACGCGCGGGATACCAAAAACTGGCCTTACTATTTTGCCGACATCACCGAAGAGGAAGCGCGACGCTGCAAACAGGCTTACTACGCATGCAATTCGTTCGTCGACGCGCAAGTCGGGCGCTTGCTCGATGCGTTGGAGAAAAATAATTTGATGGAAAAAACCATCATCGTTTTCTGGTCCGACCACGGCTATTTTCTCGGTGAAAAGGGCCTGTGGTACAAACGCAAAGCGTTCGAGCGATCCGCGCGTATGCCCATGATCGTTGCTGCGCCGGGCCTGACGCAGGGCGGCGTTTCGAAAAAACCTGTCGAGTTACTCGACCTGTATCCCACGCTTGCTGATTTATGTGGATTGGAAGCTCCGAAAAACCTGGAAGGCGCATCCCTTCGTCCATTGCTGAAAGATCCTGCCGATCCCGATTGGAAGAAACCAGCGGTCACGCAAGTTTGGCACAATCGCAATTCATGGGGCTACTCCATTCGAACCGAGCGTTGGCGTTACACGGAGTGGCTTGAAGGAAAAGCGGGCCGCGAACTTTATGACCACGAAAACGAATCCGATGAAGTCACGAACCTTGCGGACAGGCCGGAACACGCGGCTCTCGTTGCAAAGCTCTCCGCGCAGCTGAAGCCCTACCAGCAGCTATCCGAAGACAAACTGCCCGGGCCGGGGAAAAAGAAACAGCCCAGGAAGAAAAAGTGAATTTTGGAGCGGGCGGGAAATTCTCTCCGTATTTCCCATTTTCCAGCACGAGCCCTCCCTAAAAGGTGACCCTCATACCTCATTTCCCCTCGCACCATCAGAACAAAACCAACATCATTTAACCTTTCCTAATAAAGTATAACTGGAAGATATTTAAAAATAATGAATATTAACCAAGTATTTTCGCCAAATTTTTTACAAAATCACCCGTTTCCTTGGTTATGAATGGTCGCAATCCCCAATTCTTCTTCCCACCCTTGCAATGGCTCGCTTTCGCGCTGGCACTTGCCACTTTCTCTTTTTCGGCAAAAGCTGGCAATTTTTCAACCGTTATTATCGACGCTGGCCATGGAGGCCACGACCTCGGCGCCAACCAGTCACTGGTTTACGAAAAACACCTGAACCTCGATGTGGCAAGGCGCTTGGAGCGCTCACTCAAGCAACTGGGCATTAAAACTGTGATGATCCGGACCTCGGATCGATTTGTGCCTCTCAATACCCGCGCCGCAATTGCCAATCGACACCGGAATGCCGTTTACGTGAGTGTTCACTTCAATTCGAGTTACAAAAACAAAGTGACCGGCATTGAGACTTTTTATAAGTCTTCAGCGGGACGTTCTCTCGCCACCTATGTGCAGCGTGAACTGATTGGAACGCTTAGGGCGAAAGATCGGGGCGTGAAAACCGCCAATTTTGCTGTTCTGAAAAAAACGCGTCATCCTGCAGTTTTGGTCGAAGGCGGATTCATTTCGAATAAGCAGGAGCGCTCCGTGATGATGGATCCCCGTTACCGTCAGGGGGTTGTCGACAGTATCGTCCGTGGATTGATGAAATACAAAAACGCTCGCTAGTTGGCGATTTTCATCGATTCAACGTGAGGAAAATGATGCTACCCTTCCGCTTTTCCGACCGATGAGCGATCCTGATTCCAGTGCATCCCCTGCCCCGACGAGTGCAGAACGAATTGAGTTTTTGTCTCAATACATCACCGAGCACAAGCGTGACCTGATGGTTGAGGTGATGGACAACCGAACACGTCACGTCACCATCGTTCTGGAAAACATTTATCAGCCGCACAACGCCAGCGCCTGCCTGCGAACCTGCGATTGCCTCGGTGTTCAGGATGTTCACGTCATCGAAAGCCGCAACGAATACCGCCCCAATACAAAAGTCGCACTGGGCTCTTCCAAATGGCTTACGATGCACAAACACGAAGAGACCAAAGCGTGTTTAAGTCAGCTAAAAAGCGACGGTTTTCGGATCGTTGCAACCTCGCCGAAAGTAGACGGCTTCAGTCCGGCAACCATTCCGCTGGATAAGCCAATCGCGATTCTCTTTGGCACGGAAGAGACTGGAATTTCAGAAGAAGCCCTCGAAATGGCCGACGATACGCTGCGGCTTCCCATGGTGGGCTTCACCCAGAGCTACAATATTTCCGTGACGGCAGCGATCACCCTCTCCCGAATCATGGAGCGTGTTTTTGACGGCGAAATCGGTGATTTGTGGAAAATCGATCCACTTGCCCGCGAGCAACTTTTTCTCGAGTGGTATCGAAAAGTCGTAAGCCGCCACGATTTGCTCGAAGAACGCCATTTCGGGACCGCTGACGCGGAAAACTGACTGCTGGACAACGTGCCGCTCGCAAATTAAATCATCCGAATGGCACTTAATATCCGACCCGCTTCCGAAGTCGCTTTCGACTGCATTTCTCTTGGTGAAATCATGCTCCGGCTCGATCCGGGCGAAGGCCGCATCCACACAGCACGTAACTTTCAGGCGTGGGAAGGCGGCGGCGAATACAACGTGACGCGCGGTTTGCGCCGCTGTTTTAATCAGCGTGTGGCGACGGTTTCGGCCTTTGCAGATAATCCGGTCGGACGTCTCGTCGAAGATTTTATTTTGCAAGGTGGCGTCGACACCCAATTTCTCCTTTGGCGGGACTATGACGGAATCGGTCGCGAAGTTCGCAACGGTTTGAATTTCACTGAGCGTGGATTTGGAATTCGGGGAGCCGTTGGCTGCCCGGACCGCGCCAATACCGCTGCATCACAGCTCAAACCCGGCGACGTCGATTGGGAAGACATTTTCGGAAATCATGGCGCACGCTGGTTTCACACCGGTGGAATTTTTGCTGCGCTTGGCGAGACCACACCTGAGTTCACGATCGAAGCCTGCAAAGCTGCGCAAAAGCACGGCACCATCGTCAGTTACGATTTGAACTACCGTCCGTCACTCTGGAACGCAATCGGCGGCCAGGCCTACGCGCAGGAAGTGAATCGTGAGATTGCTCAATACGTCGACGTCATGATCGGTAACGAAGAAGATTTCACCGCTTGCCTCGGATTTGAAGTCGAAGGCGTGGATGAAAATATTCGCGGAATCGACGTTTCAAATTTCAAAAAGATGATCGAAACCGCAGTGAAGGAATTCCCGAATTTCAAAGCCACCGCAACGACTCTTCGCGAAGTTCACACGGCAACAGTCAATGACTGGGGTGCAATTTGCTGGCATGACGGCGAGTTTTTCGAATCCAACGAGTATCCAAAGTTGGAAATCATGGACCGCGTCGGCGGTGGCGACAGCTTTGCCTCCGGCCTCGTTTACGGATTCCTCGAGCACAACGATCCTGGCAAAGCGGTCAACTACGGTGCTGCTCACGGTGCCTTGGCCATGACCACACCTGGCGACACGACAACGGCGTCACTCAGCGAAGTCGAGAAAATCGTCTCAGGTGGCGGCGCACGAGTCGTCCGCTAATCGCGGCACAAAGGAACGGCGGCTTTCCAAGCGCCAACGGAGCCCCAAGTGAACAGGAATGTCCACACTCCTTGGATGCATACGAACCTACAGGGTGCGTTCAACGAACCAACCCTATTGCTTCGTGGAGGCATTTCGATCGAACAGGATTGGTTCATTAAATAATTTACTCAAGAAAAAAGGCCGATGGAAATCAATCCATCAGCCTTTTTGAAATTGAGTTGTCTTCGGGACAACAGCTAAGAACAAATTAGCTGCGCTCGATCTTGGCGTCTTTGCGAAGTGCTTCAAGGTATTCGTCGACGACCTTCTGTTCGCCCTGACCTTTTAAAGCGCCGGTAATTTTGGTTTTCAACGCATCATCGAGCGGCTGCTTTCCAGCGGCCTGAATCTCGTCGACTTTGATGATGTGATATCCGAACTGAGTTTTAATCGGCTCGCTGATCTCGTCTTTCTTCATCGAGAAAACCGCTGCATCGAACTCGGGAACCATCTGACCGGGACCAAACTCACCAAGATCGCCGCCTTTTGGACCGGAAGGACCTTCGGAAGTCTCTTTCGCAACAGTCGCAAAATCTTCAGCCTTTTCACCAACCACGCGGAGACGAATCGCATCGATTTTTTCTTTCGCAGCGGTTTCGGCCGCAGGGTCATCCGTTTTGATCAAAATGTGACGTGCTTTTACAGATGCTGGCTTTTCGAAAAACTGAGGATTTTCATTGAAAAACGCTTCGATTGCTTCCGGCTTGGGTTCTTCGATTTTGCCTTCGGTTTTCTTTTCAATCAGCATGTTGATGCTCATTCCGCGTGCAAAATCAGCGCGAACTTTTTCCTCGGTAACTCCCTGCATTTTCAAAAACTGGGCGAGTTCCATGTTTGGAGGAACGGGAATCGTTTTGATCTGCTCTTCAATTTTTTCAGCAGGAACTTCGATTTTCTCAGTCTTAGCCGCTTGAACCAAAAGTTGTTCGTCGATCAGATCATTGACTATATCTGCTTTTTGCTCGGGAGGAAGCGTTCCGAGAATTTGAGCGAACTGCTCTGGGGGAATCTGGGCAGCTTGCTGACCCATTTGACGCGAGACAACCATGCGAAAACGCTGCAAAAGTTGTTCCTGAGTAATTTCAGTGCCGTTTACAGTCGCGACTGGACCTGCGGGAGCGGCTGGCGCAACAGGTACAGCAGGAGCTGCTTCCGGCGCCGGCGGCTCAACAGCGGGTGTAGCTGGAGGAGTATCCTTAGCGACGGG
>CALAHF010000151.1 GCA_937891465.1 uncultured Verrucomicrobiales bacterium
ACTTTCCTGGATAAAAACCAGCGGATTCAGGCGCGAGTTCAATATGACTACAACCACAGTGATTCGTACGGCGATGAGCACACCGCATGGCTTCAGTTTCAGATGCAGTGGGGCGGTCAGGGTGGAAAACATCACCACTGACACTGATCTTTTTGTTTTTGTTGTATAGTATTGTTAGAAAAAGGGGCGTCCTGAAATGGGCGTCCCTTTTTTTTAAAAACAATCAGTCAACGCACACTACCGTTTTTTAAATGACCGATTAAATGACGACAAATGTTAACGGCGAAATCACTTCTCCACTGAACACTCATGGACAAACCAATCTGGATTAAGGTCCGCTAGCGGCTCGCGCAATTTTGCCAACTCGGCTTCCGGCCCGTGGACTTCGAGGCGGATGAGTTCTGAAATCGCCAATCCCTGTTCCAAAAGCGGCCCGACATTTCCGAGGTGCGCGAGCAATCCTTCCGCACCTTCGTAGCCCTCACGACAAAAAATCACGTCGCCGCTGATGGTGAACCCATAATAGTGACAGGCGGGCTCGGTGGCGGTTTTTTCGACAAACTGAGGCAGAAGCGCCTTAAATTCAGCGAGTTTGCCTTCGTTGCATTTGAAATACGGGTTGATCGTGACGTGCGTTGCAGGATTCATGTGCTCGATTAGTATTCAAAAAAGCCTCGTCGGAAAAGTCATTTTTCCCACACAAACCCGCACGCTATGATTTTCGTCTACTTCTTCTACATCATGAAAATCACCGTGATTGTCCTCGGTATAATTCTGACCGTTAAAGGGCTCAACATCACGGCGAAGCAGGAATTGCATGTTCCCGGGGGCAAAGAATTGGAAGATCCTGAGATTGGCGACCCGGAAATCGTGGAGGGAATCCCTGCTCGCATCGTCGGTGGATTGATGGCCCTAACTGGATTCGGAGTCATATTCGGAGTTCTTTTCTTTCTGTGAGAACACGTAAAAAGCAGGGCGAATCGATTTTGGTCAAAAACTGGAAGAAAACGCAAACTTCCCCCTTGCAACCGGCACGCAATGAGAGAAAATAGGCGTCCGTTCGCGACTCTACTTGGAGCCATGCGATTCGGGGTGTAGCACAGCTTGGTAGTGCGCCTGGTTTGGGACCAGGAGGTCGCTGGTTCGAATCCAGTCACCCCGACCATTTTGGAGGTCATGTTTTTATTCCGACCCAAAGTGAATCGACGTTTACGGATTATTTTTCGAAAGCATTTATGCCTGACGCAGAAGCCCCACAAAAAGAACGCAAAACGCTCGATGAACGCGAGCAGATGTCGGAATTAGATCGAATCCGGCACTCCACGGCTCACGTCATGGCGACAGCGATTTCCACGCTCTGGCCAGACGCCCAGTTCGCCTACGGTCCTCCAATCAAGCAAGGTTTTTACTACGATGTCGATTTAGAACATCGGATCACGCCTGATGATTTTCCTGCGATTGAAGCGGAGATGAAAAAGGTGGTGAAGGCAAATCAGACATTTGAAAAGATGCTGGTTTCCCGCGACGAAGCGCTCACTCTGGCCCGCAGTGGTCGACTGGGTGCCCTCGAAGAGCGCGATGTTGAGAGTAGATTTAAAATTGATCTTCTCGAGAAAATTCCTGAAGGCGAAGAGATTTCGATCTTCAAGAATGGCGATTTTTGGGATCTCTGTGCCGGGCCTCATGTCGGCCGGACTGGAAATTGCAAAGCTCACAAGTTGATGAGCGTGGCGGCTGCTTTCTATGAAGGTGATGCTTCCAAGCCTCAGCTTCAACGGGTTTACGGAACCGCTTTTAAAAACAAGACACTTCTGACCGAACACCTTGAGCGTCTCGAAGAAGCAAAAGAGCGGGATCACCGCAAACTTGGTAAGGAACTCGATTTATTCCACATCGACGAAGCAGTTGGTCAGGGATTGATTTTGTGGAAGCCAAACGGCGCGACGGTTCGTCAGGAATTGCAGAATTTCATCTCGGAGCACCTCGTGCGTCAGGGATATTCACAAGTTTTCACACCGCACATTGGCAAACTCGATTTGTATCGGACATCGGGACACTTTCCGTATTATTCGGATTCGCAATTCCCGCCTGTAATCGAGCGCGACTATTTGAAGTCACTTGCTGACGAAGGCTGCTCTTGCTCCGATTTGGTTCATAAAATGAGCGATGGCGAGCTGGAAGGTTTCATGCTGAAGCCGATGAACTGCCCGCATCACATCAAAATTTTTGCGAGCAATCACCACAGCTATCGTGACTTGCCCGTTCGTTTGGCTGAATTCGGAACCGTTTATCGCTGGGAGCAATCCGGCGAGCTTGGCGGCATGACTCGAGTTCGTGGCTTTACTCAAGATGACGCTCACCTTTTCTGCACGGAAGATCAGGTGAAGGATGAGATCATGGGCTGTCTTGAACTGGTGAAAATCGTTCTGGGAACGCTCGGAATGGATGATTACCGCGTTCGGATTGGCCTTCGCGATCCTGATGATTCCAAATACGTCGGCGAGGCCGAAAACTGGGATCGCGCAGAAGAAGCCCTTCGTGAAGCAGCTCGTTCGCTGGGCACTGATTTTACTGAAGAGCCGGGTGAAGCCGCTTTTTACGGACCGAAAATCGACTTTGTCGTGAAGGACGTTCTTGGTCGCGAATGGCAACTCGGAACCGTTCAGGTGGATTACAATTTGCCGACTCGATTTGGTCTGAGTTATGTCGGTTCCGATAATGAATCGCACACCCCAGTGATGATTCATCGAGCGCCATTTGGCTCGATGGAACGATTCATCGGTGTTCTGATAGAGCACTTTGCTGGGAAATTTCCAACGTGGCTTGCTCCCGAGCAGGTGCGGGTGATTCCTGTTTCCGAAAAATATTTCGAGTTCTCTGAAAAAGTCGAAGCCATTCTCAAAGAGAGCGGCGTTCGCGTGAAGCTTGACCGACAGAACGAAAAAGTCGGGGCTAAGATTCGTCTTGCTCAAATCGACAAAATTCCGTATATGTTGGTCATCGGAGAAAGAGAACAAGACCAAAACCAAGTGTCTATTCGCCATCGTGATCGTGGTGATGAAGGCTCTGTCAGCGTTGAAGAATTCCGCGACAAGGTTACTGAAGAGATAAGCTCACGGGCACTATGATGTGTAACCGTTCGATCCGAAATTCTGCTAAATCGCCGATCTTTAAAACGGCGAACGAAGACAGCTTCGCTTCATTTAAAATTTGCGCCGGACAGGTAATAATTCTGCCCGTGCATTCTGAGAAAACAACCAACCGAGAGGTAATACGCTATCGCTAAGAAACGATTTAAAAAACGCCCGCGTCGTGTGATGACGCGAGTCAACGAACGCATTCGCTCACCCGAAGTGCGTGTCATTTACGGAGAACACAACTTGGTTCTTCCGACATACAAGGCTTTGGCCAAGGCCAAGGAACTTGGTCTCGATCTTGTCGAGATTGCTCCCAACGTGCGTCCTCCGGTCTGTCGAATCGTTGAATTCGGTAAATGGAAATACGATCAGTCTAAGCTGAACAAGAATCAGAAGCCGAAGAACCGTGAGAAGGAAGTGAAGTTCCGCGTGAACATCGATCCACACGATTACTCGATCAAGATGACTCGAGCGGAAGATTTCCTCTGCGCCGGTCACAAAGTTCGGATGCAGCTTCAGTTTCGCGGTCGCCAAATGGCCCACAAAGATCTCGGATTTGCTCTGATGGAGCGGGTTAAAGAAGACCTTTCGGGCGTTTGCCAGGTTGATCTCGAGCCCAAGCTCAATGCGCGTAACATCTTGATGATGGTTTCACCATTGGCTGAGAATAAGCGCGTTCGGAAATACCGGACCGACGAAGAAGAAGTCGACATCGACGAAATCGAAGAAGCAGAAGCAGCGGAGGACGATCACGATGATTTGAATCCCGAAGATCAGTATGATGAAGAAGGTGAACTCATCGAAGGCGAAAAAGCCGACGGTGAAGATACCGACGACATAGGTGATGCTGATACCGACGGTGATGCTGATCCTGATACTGAGGCCGCTTCTGACAAAGACGATAAGGGAGAAAAGGAGTGAGCCGTCAAAAGCTCCTTCTTTTCGACATTGACGGCACACTCCTTGATACTGGAGGTGCCGGTCTTCGGTCGTTGAAACAAGGTTTCATCGATGCATTCGACCTCGCTCACCGCGAGGCGGAATTTCCGCGTCTCGATCTTGCGGGGACAACGGACGGCAGCATCGTCGATGCGCTGTTTGCCCTGTTCGAGTTAGAAAAGACTGCCGATAACATCGAGGAATTCTACTCGATTTATCACAGTCATTTAGAAACCGGCCTCGCCAATCGCCCGGCGGGAGAAGGTCGCCGTTTACCCGGTGTAAAGCGATTACTGACCCATCTCCGCAATGAAACCGATCACGTTCTCGGATTGCTAACTGGCAACATCGCTCGTGGCGCTTTCACCAAAGTTGAGGTTTTCGGCATGCCCGGATTTTTCGAATTCGGCGCCTTTGGAGATGATCATCCTGACCGAAACAAGTTGGGGCCGATTGCGATCGCACGCGCCAACGAGAGATTCGGCATTCAATTTCATTCCAATGACGTCTACATCATCGGTGATACGCCAAAAGACATCGCCTGCGCGCGCGCTTGCAATGCAAAGGCTGTCGCAGTAGCAACGGGTTCCGTTTCTGAAGCCGAGCTCGTCGCGCTCAATCCGTGTTTTTTGTTCACAGATTTAAAGTATCAGCGCGAGGCATTTTTGGAAATGCTCGCGGCGGATTAAGTGATCAATTTGATCACATCCGCTCAGGGACCGCAATCCCGAGAAGCCCAAGCCCGTGTTTCAAAACACGTCCGGTCATTTCGCACAACGCCAAACGCGTGTCGCGAATTTCATCGCTCTCGGCTTTTAGAACCGGGCATGCTTCCCAAAATCTGTGATACGCCGTCGCCAATTCGTAGAGATACGCCGCCAACACATTCGGACGAAAATCATCCAACACCGTTGGCAGCACTTCTCCGAACTGAATCATTTTCAGGGCGATCGCTTTCTCAGCCGGCTCAGTGAATTTAAGAGAATCGACGCCGGAAAATTCCGTGCCCATTTTTCTGAAAATCGCTCTTGTCCGCACATACGCGTTCAACAGATACGGAGCGGTGTTGCCTTTCAGCGCGAGCATCGTATCCCAATCAAAAATGTAATCGGTCATCCGAAACTGACTGAGTTCCGCGTATTTAACGGACCCAATTCCAATCTTCGTTGCGATGTCGGTTTTCTCATCATCGCTCAAATCCGGATTCTTTTCCTCAACAATGAGGCGCGCACGCTCGACCGATTCAATAAGCACATCAGCCAGTTGAACCACTTCGCCATCACGCGTTTTCAGCATCTTGCGGTCTTTCCCGAGAATACTGCCGAAAGGCACAAATTTCAGATTCGCTTTCTGGCCACGACGTTTTGAAATCGAAATAATCTGATCAAAGTGAAGCTGCTGGGGCGCACCGACCACATACCAAACTTCGTCTGCGCCGAATTCATTGATCCGATAATCGATCGTCGCCAGATCGGTCGTTGCGTAAAGAAACCCGCCATCGGACTTCCGAATGAGGGCCGGCTGCGGCTTCCATTCGTCGTCTTCATTTTTCAAAAAGGGATCTTCTTTTTCTGGAAGCGATCCATCGGAGAAAATCACAATTGCACCATCCGACTCAGTCGCTGTGCCGTCAGCAATCAATTCATCCACCAACGGTCCCAGCTGATCATTGTAAAAACTCTCACCCAGCCAATGATCAAACTTCACATCGAGCTTGCCGTAAATTTCCTGAAGTCCTTGTTTCGAAAGCGCGACGCATTCTTCCCAAATCTTCCGATTCTCTTCATCGCCTTGCTGGAGTTTTACCAACTCAGCTTTGCAGATGTCCCTCAACGATTGGTCTTCTTCCTGCTTTTTATTCACCGCTTTGTAAACCCGAACCATTTCGTCGAGCGGTGCTTTCTTGAGCGCGTCCTGATCGAGCAGATTTTTCCAACCCCACAAGATCATGCCAAACTGCGTCCCCCAATCGCCAATGTGATTGTCCGCGACCACTTCATGGCCCAAAAATCGCGCAAGCCGCGATAAGGTGTCTCCAATAATCGTGCTCCGAATGTGCCCGACGTGCATCGGTTTGGCTACGTTTGGAGCCGAAAAATCGATCACGATTTTCTGTGGATCCGCAACGAGGTCTACCCCGAGCCGTTCTTCGTCTTTCAAAAGCTCACCGATCCGTGATTCGATCGCTTCACCTGAAATCCGAAAATTAATAAAACCAGGACCCGCGATTTCAGGTTTTTCGCACAGGCCTTCCGTTTCAAAAAGCTCCACGATTTCGCCAGCTAATTCACGAGGATTTTTCCCAACGCGCTTTGCTAGCACCATGGCTGCGTTTGCTTGATAATCACCAAACTGCGTATTCTGCGCGGGAGAAATGTCCGCGTTAAAATCGTCAGGCAAATCAGACGCCACGCTGCTTTGTGCAAGAGCTTCGTTGAGCTGTTTGGTAAGGAGGGATGTAAATGTCTCTGCCATTTTTTTGGAAGGGCAATGTGCCTCGTTGCGGCGATCCCGCAAGTGCGCACGAATCAATAGGGTTGGTTCACCCGTATATTCAAACAGCAAATGCAGATGGCCGTAGGTTTTGGTCTTTTGCATGGCTTTATTTTGAGGCTGGCAACGCAGTAGACCTCATCAGCTCTCCACCTATCTCTTTTATGCAATAGAACGTTGAACTTACCGATGAACAGACCCTATTGGTTCGTAGCAACCGCGTTCGCGGACTCCCGCATTACGCCAGTGAGGCCGCCTTGTTTCCTGTTCAGTGAAACCTAAACTACAGGCAGTTACACTGAATCGTATGTTGTTGTCTTCCACCGCCTGTCGTTTGAGTTTTTTTGCCTTTTGTGGGCTTTGGGCAGGGCTGTCGCCGGGGTTCGCGGCTGGGCCGACTCCGCTTCATCAACGAATCGATGCAATCATTGCCGAAGGAATTGTCGCCCCGCCGGGAGAGCGGGCTGATGATGCGGAATTCCTGAGACGGATCACTCTCGATCTGACAGGAATGATTCCATCGGCGGAGAACGCGCGGACATTTCTAAAAGATGTTAATCCTGACAAGCGCACCCAACTGATCGATGAATTGCTGGCGAGGCCGGAACATTTTCAGCATCTGGCGACAACGTTTGATGTGTGGATCATGGAACGCCGGAAAGAGACCCACGTGAAATCACCGGGTTGGAAAAAATTTCTGGAGGAGTCGTTTGCTGCGAACAAACCCTACCACAAACTGGTCGGTGAAATTCTTGCAGCGGACGGGACGGATGTCAAAAACAGAGAAGCGGCACGGTTTTATCTCGATCGATTGGCTGAACCAAATTTGGTCACACGGGATGTGAGTCGGCTCTTTTTCGGGCAGGATTTGCAGTGCGCTCAATGCCACGATCACCCGAACATTTCGGATTATTTGCAACGCGATTATTACGGAATGTTCGCGTTCTTCGGCCGGACGTATCTTTTCCAGCCGGACAAAAAGAAGCCAGCCGTGCTGGCCGAGAAAGCGATTGGGGGCGGTGAATTCAAATCGGTTTTCACGGATGTGGAAGCAACTTCATTTCCTCAGATGTTGCACAGCAAGGTCGTGTTTCCCGATCCGACATTTGATCCGGGCGAGGAATACAAGGTGAAGCCGAACCCAAAGGACAAAAAGCTTCAGCCGATCCCCAAATTCAGTCGTCGCGATCAGTTTGCAAAGGCAGCGACGGAAAACAACAACCCGGCTTTCAATCGCAACATCACGAACCGTTTGTGGGCGCAACTGATGGGCCGCGGATTAGTGGAGCCGCTCGATTTTCATCACGCGTCGAATCCGCCTTCTCATCCGGAATTGTTGGAGTTGCTGGCCACGGAATTCGCTGCGATGAATTACGATTTGCGGGCTTTTCTGCGGGAGTTGGCGCTGACGGAAACGTATCAGCGAAAATTTGAAATGCCCATAGAGCTGACTCGGCAGGCGGATGAAGTGAAAGGAAAAATCGAAGCGCTCAAGGCGGAGTATGAGCGTCGAATGGAATTTTCTCAGGCCTCGGCGCAAGCGCTCGATCAGGCAAAAGAGGCCTGGAATGACGCGCGCAAAATTGCTGCCGTTCCCGAGGCGGCTCTTGCGGTCGCAGACAAGAAGCGAATCGCGGCGGCGACGGCGTTGGCGAAAGCGAGCGATGCCCTGAAGATTTCAAAAGATGCGAAGGAGAAAGTCGTTGCAAAAACGGTCGAAGGAAAAGCCGACCCCAGTTTGCCAAAGCTGGAAGCGGCCGCCGTTGCAAAACAGAAAGCAGCGGATGCTGCGAAAACGGCTCTCGATACGGCAACTGCGGCGGCTGAGAAATTGAAACCACCGGTCGATGCTGAGCAGAAAAAGGTCGCAGCAATAACCGTGACGCTCGATGCAGCCCGTAAAAAATACGACGATGAAAAGACGGGCTGGAAACTGGCTCAACGAAAATCCAAGGACGCTGAAAAATTGATCGAATTCGCGGACGTTGTTCGGGAATCGAAACCGACGCTCGACAAAGCTGAGCAACTCGCGACGGAATTGGCCGCCGTGAAACGTGAATCCGAGGCACGCTCCAAACTCGCTTCGGATCTCAAAACGGCTGCTGACAGTGCTCAGGCCGCAAGCTCGCAATTGATTGATGACGACGATCTGGTAGTTGCGGCATCCGTTCTCGGGAATCGAAGCCAATCAGCACGCGCGAAATCAGACGCTGCCGCGAAAACATTCGCAGCGAAGCAATCGGAATTCGACGCGGCTGACTTGGTTGCGGAAAAACTCCGCAAAAAGAAAGCAACGACATTGGAAGCGCTCACGGATCGGTGGGCGGATGCATTTGCCGTGGGAAGTTTCACTCAACTCACGCCGGAGCAGCTTTGCCTGGCGATGCTTCAGGCCACCGGGGAAGTTGAGAAATATTTCGTGGCAGGCGATGCGGATTTTACGAAGAAACTGGCAGCTCAGGATGCCGCAAAAGCAAAGCCGCCACCGAAACCGGATCCAAAGAAACCCGCTCCAGTGGCAATCATACTGAAAGAAGCCAACCGGAAGCAGCACGTTCGGGATTATGTCGCCGTGAAAGTGGATGCAACGTCGAAGCGATTCATCTCGCTGTTCGGCGGGCAGGCCGGGCTTCCCCAGACCGATTTCTTTGCGACGGCGGATCAGGCGTTGTTCCTCGCGAATGATGGCACGGTGCGAAACTGGCTTCGTCCAGCCGGCGAAAACTTAAGCGGTAGGCTTCTGAAAATGGAAGACGCCGAAGCGATCGCCGAAGAGCTTTATCTTAGCATTCTGACCCGTCAGCCTGAACCAATCGAACTCGCCAGTGTGAAAAATTATTTGAAGGCCCGTGGCGAAAAGAAATCGGAAGCGATTCAGGAACTGGGCTGGGCTCTGTTGTCTTCCGTTGAATTTCGATTCAAACATTGATTCTTCTTTATCCTAACAAACTGCAAAAACCCCGACATGAACTCCCTTTTCGAACAAGAAATCGCGCGACGGAATTTTCTCGGATCACTCGTCACCGGCGGTGTCACGGTCGCCGGTCTGGGAGCGTTTGTGGATCCACTGGCAGCCGCGCAGCTCGCGAGCAATCAGAAGCGGATGGTGGTGATTCGGATGATGGGTGGACTCAGTCAGTTGGAAAGCTGGGACCCAAAACCCGGCACAGATACGGGCGGTCCCTATCGCGCCATACCAACGTCAGTGCCTGGTATTCATATCTCGGAGTTGTTGCCGCACACCGCGAAACAGATGCATAACCTCGGTCTCGTGCGAGGCATCAATACGAAGAACGGGGATCACGGAAAAGGCACTTACATGATGATGACCGGGCGGCATCCGATGCCGGGCGCAGAATACCCGGAGATCGGTGCGGTCGTTGCAAAGTCGATGGACACCAGTGACGTCTCGCTTCCGGGGCACATCAAAGTGGCGCCGAACGGAACCGGGGCTCGCAGTGCCGACTCGGCTTATCTCGGTCCTAAATATGCCAGCATGACCATCGGTGGTGACAAACCCCTCGCGAACAGCGTTCGTCCCACCGATCTAACCGACGATGCGGAAGTGGCACGGAATCAGATTCGAAATCTGGTGAACGGTCAGTTTGCTCGAAAGCGGCGCACTGCGGAGACCGATGCTTACGTGCAGAGTTTTGAACAGGCTGAAGAACTGGTGAAACGCGCCGACGTTTTTGATCTGTCCAAAGAATCCGCAAAAGATCAGGAACGCTACGGCACGCATGCTTTTGGTCGTCAGTGTCTGATGGCCCGTCGTCTGCTCGAAAACGAAATCACCTTTGTTCAAATCCGGCATAACGATTACGACAGCCACTACGAGAATTTTAATTTTCACCACGAACAACTGGGTGAATTCGACAAACCGTTCGCGACGCTCATCAGCGATCTGAAAGAAAGCGGCATGCTCGACAGCACGTTGGTTGTAGTGTTATCAGAGTTCGGCCGCACCCCGAAAATCAACTCCCGCTACGGTCGCGATCACTGGGGAAACGCCTGGTCAGTCTGTCTCGCCGGTTGCGGAATCCAGAGTGGTTTTGCCTACGGAAAGACGAACAAGAACGGTACCGAAGTGATCGAAAACGAAGTTGATGCAGGTCATTTGTTTCACACCTATCTCAAAGCCCTCGGCCTGAAGTCGACAGGAAAATTTGAGATCGGAGGCCGCAAGTTTCCCATGGCCGATCCAGCGTTCGGGCCGATCCAGGAGATTTTGGCGTGATGCCACAATCATAAACGTTCTATTCGACAGTAGGAGAACTGGTTTTTCCGGTTCTTCCCGGATTTTAGTGGGTGGATATAGCAGGTGAGAGATCAAGCCCGCCG
>CALAHF010000152.1 GCA_937891465.1 uncultured Verrucomicrobiales bacterium
ACCAATCTCTTTTATGCAATAGAACGTTGAACTTACCGATGAACCAACCCTGTTGCTTCGAAACGGACTTCCCATCCCAGCTCCACCCACATGGCGACGAATTCGGTGCAAAGCCCAATAAATGAAATGGTCGATACGGAGCTCTCTCTTTTACCTCAACTAATCGATTCTCCAACTCTCCCAAGTCACGAACATCCGCCAACTCTTTTACCAAAAGCCCCCGACTGCGAAATCGAGACGCCTTCTCAGCATACGGAACCGCCTTGTCATACCAATTCAGCAACGTCACGACGCCGCCGCGTTCATTCACAAACATCCACGTCCCGCCCGCATCGAGATCAGTTGGCATCAGGAATCGAGTGCCGGATTCCGTCACAAGCTCAGCTGGAGGCTCCGCAATCGAGCGCTCTTTGCTCTCATCACGATTGAAAAACACCGAGAAATTCTCCGCGTTTGTTGGGTCCGAGCACCAATTCATCATACACATTGCGATTGAATAGGTAAAAACCAGGCCAGTCAGAAAATTCGATCAGTAGCATCGATGCCTGGGATACGACTAAAATGTTTATCGTATGTCAGAATCACCGCTCCAATCTTTGATGCACACACGGCTATGTGGACATCTTGCAATGGAAGAACAATTCCTTTCCGATCCAAAGACCACGCTAGATTCATGGTTTCTTCCCACCGCTCAAGTGTGGATTCGACATAAAGCATGACATCCCACGCTCGACAAAACTTGTCAAAACGTTCGCGCTGCTTGAGACCACGACCGACTTCAGATTTAATAACCCCACAAGTAGCAATGTCCCGCGATTCAGCCAAATAAGACAACGTCTTGACTGGATCAACCCCATCCGACATCTGGTTAATATACCAACAGCTGTCCACCATGATCGGACGACTCATCACTTTCAGTCGCCCTCCGCAACAAGCGGAAGTGAATCGACGTTTGGAGTCGTATATTTTTTACCAATCGCGTCGGGTGCCGAATTGGGATCGAACATCGACTTTAATTCGGATTCGGAGGCACCTAACCCTTCACGTAACACTTCAACTAACCGCGCCCGGCGTTCTACTTCTTTTAATGCAAACATAATGGCCTCCGTTTTTGTGGTTGATCCTGTAATTTCGACAACTTTATCAAGGATTTCCTGATCTAAGTTGACGGTGAGTTTCATTGCTTCATTTTTACACACTCCCCTCCACCTAACAAGTCTTTCCCTGAACTTTCTTACAGAACATGCATTCAACATGTATTCTGTCGGATTAGTGACTCCTGCGAAAGACAATGCTTCTTTCGGCTTAGGTCTTATCGAAATTGAAGAACACAATCCAATTGACCCCGCGTTTTGAATTTCGTAATACTGAACCCACGATCTCGACGTGCCCCTATGAAAAAAACGTTCCTCACTTTGTTGCTCGCCCTCGGAGTCCCGCTCGTTGGCACCGCTCAAGAAAAAGCGTCACTCGAGCAACTGGCTAAATGGCTGAAGCGTTTCCCCGCGGCCGACACAAACAAAGACGGGACGCTTTCGATCGCTGAGGCGACAGCATTCCGCGACAAAATGCTCGGCGGCAAAACCGGGAAAAAAAAGCAGGGTGGTGCGCCCTCGAAATTCGAAGTCGATCCAGGCTGGAAGGCCGAAAAATTTCCTGACCACGCGATTTGCTATCTATCTCCAGACGCCATCAAGGGGCTTTATCCCGATGTGATTTCTTTTGAAAAGCCAACAGACGGTGCGCTGAGAATCGTTGGCACGGGCCACAGTTTTATGCGCCCCGGTTATCAAACACTGCCCAAAATTTGCGAGGCGGCCGGCTTCAAACAGCCTCTCCACACCCACACCGGCGGCGGCATCACCGGAAGTGCGCGCTACAAGTGGGAGCAGGAAAACGGCATTTTTCAATTCGATAAAAAACCGGTTCCAAAGCTTCTCGCATCGATCGCCAATGCAAAATGGGATGCCATGATGTGGGGCCCCTATTTCAACGACCGACCGGAATACTATTCCTGCTGGATTGATTTCTGCCTGAAAACAAATCCAGAGATGAAATTCTACCTTTCGGATTCCTGGGTCCAATTGGGACAACTCGACAAAATCCCGAAATCGGAAGACTTTTTCACAGAGGAAATTTTCGACAAACTCACTCAGCAGAAACGCGACGCGGGGATCGGATTGATCGAAACCTTGCGCAAGAAATACCCGGACAAATTCTTTATCCTTCCCACATCGGATGCAATGACTCTCGCCGCGAAACACTACCTGCGCGGCGAATTGCCCGGAATCGAAGGCATCAACAAAGTCATTGGTAAAAAGGATCGCTCCTTGTGGCGCGACCAGCTGGGCCATCTCGGGCCCGGGTTTGACCGACTCGAAGGGTACGTATTTTACGCAACGCTTTACGGAAAATCTCCCGAATTGATCGAAGCGCCAATCAAGTTCGGGCAATCCGATTTCCCAAGTCCAGAGTTGGATAGGATGTTTCGAAAAATCGCGTGGCAGGCGGTCATCAATAATCCGTTCTCGGGAGTTTCTAAACCGGCCAACGGCGCAGAATGAAAATTCCAATCGCTCAAATCCTCATCCTCGTCGGGCTGTGCTCATTTTCTCAAAGTTCAAAAGGGCAAGAGGCTAAGATCTTTCCCGGAAAACGGAGTGAAATTCAGTTCACAAAATCTCCAGTTCAATCCTCAGACCCGATTCGGATTCGCTACCGCATGATGGCTGCGGAACAGCCGCCCGCCTATGATGTGACTCAGGAAACGTTCGATGTTCTGCTTCCCAAAAACTTCAAAGCCAACCAACCGCATGGCCTTTTCATTTGGATCAGTGCAGGCGACAGCCCGTCGATTCCCAATGCGTGGGAGCCCATTCTCGCAAAGCACAATTTAATGTTCATCGGCGCCAAAAAATCGGGCAACAAACGGAATATCTTTGATCGAATCCGCATGGCGATCGACGCCAATCACAACATGCGCGAGCTTTACAAAATCGATGGGCGGCGAGTCTACGTTTCCGGTTTTTCAGGCGGCAGCCGCGTTGCCAGCATGATTGGCGTGGCTTGGGGCGACATGTTCTCAGGCACCATTTGTTGCATGGGCGTGAATTTTTACACCGACATCAAAGCCCCAGACGGCAAGGTCTATGGCCTGAATTACATACCCAACGAGGAGCTGCTTCCCATCGTCAAGAAGGCCTGCCGCTACGCGCTGATCACTGGCGAAAAGGACTTCAATCTTGCCAACACCAAGGGAGCATTTGTCGGTGGCTTTCAAAAAGAGAAATTCAAAAACGCCGAGTTCTTCGAAATTCCCGCCCATGGCCACAAACCGCCGCCAGCCGATTGGCTCGAAAAAGCGATCCAGTTTGTGGATGCGGGGAAAGATTAGGTCTCGTATTCAGTAGGATCCGAAATTCCAGCGATCGCAAACGCCTCTTTGCGCTCGACGCATGTTCCGCATTTTCCGCAGTGCAAATCGAGGCCTTTGTAACAGGACCACGTTTGTGAAAAATCGACGCCCAGCTCCGCTCCGCGAGCGGCGATATCTTCTTTTCGCAGGGCAATGAACGGCCGCATCAGTTCGAGATTCACATACGTTCCCGCCTGAATCGCATCGCCCATCGGCTTCATGAAATCCTCGCGGCAGTCAGGGTAAATCGCGTGATCTCCGGAATGCGCCGCGATTACGAGTCCCTCCGCTTCAATGCTTTCGGCAAAACCTGCCGCAATCGACAACATGATCCCGTTTCGAAACGGAACCACGGTTTGCTTCATGTTTTCCTGCTCGTAATGGCCTTCGGGAATATCGCCACCGCTCTTAAGGAGGTCGCTTTCGAAAAGCTCATCCATGAATATCAGGTCGATCACTCGATGCCCCGCGCCGACCAGGTCCGCATGAATTTTCGCAAACGGAATCTCCCGATGATTGTGCTTTGAACCATAATCAAAGCTCACTGCGGCGACTACGTCATGTCCTGCCGCAATGGCATCGTGTAGCGCAACGACGGAATCCATTCCCCCGCTCACCAGCACAACGACTTTCTTCGAACTCATTCTGGAAACGTTGCTTCAGCCGTGAGTTGAATTCCCCCACGCGGCGAGAATTTTCCGCGAACGGTCATGCGACGCGGATTGGTTGCGGCAACCATGTCTTCGAGCACGCGATTGACGATGTCCTCATTGAACGAGGCTGTGTTCCGAAACGACGCCAGATAGAACTTCAGCGACTTCGTTTCAACGCACTTTTCATCCGGCACATAACTGATTTGAAGATGCGCTGAATCTGGCTGGCCAGTTACGGGACAGACCGAACTGAACTCGGGATAGTCCAGCGTGATTGTAAAATCGCGCTTCGAATTGCGATTGGGAAACGTCTCCAGCGTAGCCTCGTCGGGCGATTGCGGGAGCCGGTTTTCGGAATGCCCGAGCAAGCTCAGGTCGTCAGTATTGGATTCGTTACTCATTTAAAATTGTCGTTTGTCAGGACGCAGACTCTCATTTTCCAATTCCCGTCAATTCCAACTAATTCTTTAAAATTCCCGTTCAACTAGATGAAGAAACGGGAATTTAATGGAATTTAATGGAATTCGCGGGAATGACTCCGGCCCCGGTTTGACGAACCAATAGGGTTGGTTCATCGAAACAGACCCTATTGACTCGTGGAAGCCGCAATCATACCTCACTTGGAGGATTTTTCATCCATCGCAAACGCCATCGCTCCGTAGACGCCGGCCCATTCGCCGAGTTCCGCTTTTCGGACGGGAACCTGATGCCCGTCGGGTCGCCATTCAAAGTCTTCGAGAAATCGTTTGAGACGAAATTCGATTTCAAACCACGCCGCGCTGATTCCTCCGCCGATGATGACAGCTTCAGGATCAAAAATGTTAATCAGCCCAGCGATTCCCGCTGCAAGGGCACGCATCGATTCTTCCCAGACGCTTTCGGCATCAGGATCGCCATCGGCAAGCGCGGTAACCAACAGGTGAGTGGATTCAAATTTACCTTCGGATCGTTCGCTGATGTTGTGATTCCCCACAAAATCCTCGAGACTGCCCGGCATTCCGCAAATGTCGCCGTCCTTTCGAAAATCGATCGGAATATGCCCGAGATGCCCTGCCCTTCCGATCGATCCGCGCAGCAGTTTCCCATTGCAAATTACCGCCCCGCCAACGCCGGTTCCTAGCGTTAGGAAAATGACATCGCGGCATTCTTTCGCGCTGCCTTGCCAGACTTCGCCTTTGAGAGCGGCATGCGCGTCGTTTATGACCGAAACCGTGCGCCCAATTTCGTCGCTCCAAATCAAGCCTTCAATTCCATCGAGGCGTTCCGGCAAATAGCTGATCGCCGTAGCTTCTTTATTTGCCATTCCCGGCGCTGAAACCCCGATATGATGGGCTTTTTCGCCGCCGAGTTCAGCAATCAAGTTCCGAACCTGCACGAGAAACGCAGGCTCGTAGTCGCTCGTTTCTCCATCGAGCGACGGCACGATTTTTTTCTCGATGATCTCTCCGGAATCAAGATTGAACAAGGCTCCTTTGATCTGGGTGCCGCCGAGGTCGATTCCTATTCCGGTTTTCATAATGAGGAATTATTCTGAATAAAAAATCTGAGAATTGCATGGTCGCATCGAGTCATGAAATACCATACGGCAGCAAAGAATTCCGATTCTCTGACAAAACTTCAGAAAAATCTAATGAAGCGAAATATTTGAGATCTTTCGGCCACAGAAAGCTGTTCCCAAATTTATCAACAAGCAGCGAAACACCCCCTCCTCGAACCCACAACAAAAACTTCCCCCCTTGAGCGCTTTCTTCTAACGCCTTAATAACCTCATGTCGCGCCAACTCATCAGTCTTATCCAGACAGATTCCAAAAAATGTCATTGGAGGGGCAAGAAGGCTAATTGAAAATACAACATCTTGTTCTTCTTCCTCATCAAAAGACCGTATCAAATCTACTTTACTGACTGCACTTAATTTGCTCCGCAATTTCTCAGCAAAGGCGTGAAAATAGCGGTGTGACGGACGCATTTCATTTTCATAGTGCTCCATTATTTCCAGCGATTCGCGTTCATTAACTTTTACCGTCATATCCCCTCTTACATTTTCCGCGCCACAATTATTCACGACAATTTCCAATCACCCCGCATTTCCTGCGCGACCATTTTGTTTGCCTCGGCGTCGTCGAATTTCTCTGTCTTCGGATCCCAGGCCAGCTCGCGATCAAGCTGATACGCGATGTTGGTGATGTGGCACAGGCTTGCTGTGCGGTGTCCGACTTCCTCGTGACAAATGCATTTGCCGCGGCTTTTCACGTTTGAAATCCAGTTTGCCATGTGGCTGACACCGTTGCGGCCGCCTGCATTTTCGAGACGAATGTCTTTGTCGGTGATTGGGCTTTTCTCGCGCAGATCACCGGGAATGATTTCCAAACGACCGCGATCAACCGTGATGATTCCTTTGGTCCCAATCCACGTGGTGCCACCAGGGCCGCCATGGATCATTTCAACGCCGTTTTCGTAAATCAAACGCATGCCGCGCTTGGCTTCAGGGTCAGCTGGCGGGACGATTTTCACCGGACCGGTATCGTCCGTGCCGAGTCCCCACTGAGCAATGTCGTAGTGATGCGCACCAAAATCAGCAACCGAACCACCGGCATATTCGCGATAGCGACGCCATGCCGGGAAATGAGTGTGAACGGCTTTCGGGCACAGAATCTCGTTGTAGCCGCGTTCCTGAGCAGGCCCGAGCCAGAGATCCCAGTTCGTGCCTTTAGGGATTGCCTCAGTCGGCAAATCGCACGGTACATTTGGATCACCGATGCCAATATTTACGGAGATGATATCGCCGATCCGACCATTGCGAACGAGCTCGGCCGCGATCCGAAATTTGCCGTCGTATTCGCTGCGCTGCTGGCTTCCTGTTTGAAAGACCACCTTATTCGCCTGCACCGCATTCACCATGGCACGACCTTCTTCTATGGTCCGCGAGATCGGTTTTTCGCAATAAATGTCTTTTCCCGCCTTGGCTGCAGCAACCACGGGAATCGCGTGCCAGTGATCGGGAGTGACCACCATGACCGCATCGATCTTCTCATTCGCGATCACTTCGCGGAAATCTTCGTGAACCGAAATGCCATCATAATCCGGCTGATTGTTCAGCTTCGCATAAAAATCATTGGCGATCTTTTTGCCGTTTTCCTTTCGCTCAGCCACCACATCACACATCGCGACCATCTGCGTTTGCGGCATTCTCATCGCCTTTGTGAAATCTGAAACCCCCTGTTTTCCAACACCGATCACGCCGATCGTGATTCGGTCATTGGGATTGTCCTGCGCTTTAGAAATCGAAACCGCGCCAGCAGCAGTGGTGAGAAGCGTCGTAGCAGTCGTTTGTCGGACAAAATTGCGTCTATTCATGCTCCAAAGAAACCAGATCCGACGAAAATGATCAAGGAATAGCCACGCGGGTTTGCGCGAGGAGATTCTCTGATAAGGTGACGGAGCGAAGCCGGAATCCTTGACGTAGTTTGCTCGTTAACGCTAAATTCAAAAGACTATTTGGAGATCGATTGGTTCTCCATCTCCAGTTTCGACAATTAAAGCTGCTATGCCCAAAAGACCAAGCATGAGAGAAAACGCTTACGAATTTCGTAGCGCGCTCGCATCAGACTTTGCGTTAGCAGAATCACTTCTCAAAAATCGTCCCGAGCTTATCGATCATGCTGTGTTTGGAGATTCTGAGTCCGCATTACATTTTTTCGCCACCGAAAACCAGATAGAAATTGTTGATTGGCTAATAGATCACAACGCCACCCCCAACGGAACATCCGATGATGACTCTCCGTTACACGCAGCGTCTCAATTGGGACATCTTGAAATATGCCGCATCCTCGTAGAAGCCGGAGCAAATCTAGATTCCAAAGATCTCCTTGATGAAACACCGCTGCATAGGGCTTCAGGCGGAGGCCATATCAAAATCCTGGAGTTACTTTTGAATTCGGGAGCCGATCCATCGATCCCTGAAATGTGTGGTGAGCCGCCAATCGACCAAGCTTTACCTCGAAAAACCGTCGGAATTCGAGCAATATTCAACCGCAATCTCCCATCAATCTAGACCAAGAGATTCGGCTTGCGTTCGCTGAGGAAGACACTCGATGAAATTCAAACTTCCAAAACGCCGCCCAATCGCCTTCTACATCGGCGCGGCCTTGATTTTGGGAACGATCTTAGTTATCGGCTCTTTCACCAGTCAACTGTTCTTGACGTCGATTTCAATCTCGGCTGAGAAAGTTTCAAAACCCATCACAAATCCTTTTCAGAGTCGCTTTCTCCCCTCCTCGTTCTATTTCCCGAAAGGAGAATCCCATCCGAAGGACAAGGAAGACCGTCCGATGGCAATCATCGCTCAGATCAATTTTGAGGAGATTCCCCATCTCAAGGGCTACCCCAAAACCGGAATCCTGCAGTTCTTCATCGCGGCGCATGATGATCTGCTGGGATGGGATGAAGATAACTTTGCGAATCCCGGGAATAATCAGGGCTATCACGTCCGTTTTTTCCCGACAGTTGATCGTGATCTATCGAAGCAGAAAAACGATTTCTCGTTTTTGCCACCACCAACCGATTATGGTGAGGTTTTCCTTCCGCTTGAGGATGAGGCTCGCCTGACTTTCCAAAAACGAACTGAATTTATTAATCCCGATGGCGACCGATTCACCCGCATCTTTGGAAAGGATTTCTACGAACGGCTGGGCCCCTTTGAAGGCCAGGTTTGGAACTGGTTCTATGCCCGTCCTTCGAGAAATCAGCACAAAATCGGGGGCTGAGGAAACTTTACCCAAACGGATCCGCGATATCAGGTAGAACATGAGGATTGGATTCTCATGTTTCAAATGGACTCCGATGTCGACGCCAATATTTACTGGGGTGACATCGGAAACTTCTTCATCCGCCCGGAAGATCTGAAAAGCCGCGATTTCTCGAAAGTCGCCTACGATTGGTCGAGCTGACAGACGCGGTTCTCCGAGACCTTGAAATGGGCCAATTTGTCCCGCTTTTTCCTTGCATTGAGACGATTCCCGAACATCTTCCGCTACCTCAAATTTCGCGTAGAAAATCCTTTTTTAGAATAGTTCTTGATCTAAAAACCTTTTCATCTACCAGTTCGTAGTAATTTGAGGAGAGACGGAGTTCCCGTTCTAAACGATGGCAAAAGAGATGACAACGACGGCAGAAGACTCTGCAGTCACCAACCCACCCAATCCATTGGGCGACTTGCGCATGACGAAACAGCGCAAGGTCGTTTACGATGTGTTGATGGACGAGCAGCGGGATCACCCGACGGCTTCGGAGGTTTTTATCCGCGCGAAAGAACGCATGCCAAGCATCTCACTGGCAACGGTTTACAACTGTTTAGAAACATTGACTCACGTCGGTGCAGTGAAACAGGTGAACGTCGATCGCGAAGCATCCCGTTTTTGCCCAAATCTCCAGCCCCACGCCCACTTTTTTTGTTCGGAATGCCAAGAGGTTTTCGACATCGACTTGAAAAAACAGGCCGAAGCGACCACTCCCTGGCAGCTCCCTTCCGGAGCCGAAGTCGATCATCTCGACGTGACGATGCGAGGTAAATGCCCAACCTGCAGCGAAGAAAATTCCAAAGCTGCACTTTAAAACATAATTTTCCGATCGGAGGCCCTGAATCCCAAATCCTGCCCCCCCCCCAATCCTTTTTCCCAAATGAGTAACACACTGAAAATCGAAAATCTCCAAGCCTCAGTTGAAGGCACAGAAATCCTCAAAGGACTCTCGCTTGAAGTCCCGAAGGGTGAAGTTCACGCCATTATGGGGCCAAACGGTTCTGGAAAATCGACACTTTCGAAAGTGCTCGCCGGCCACGAAGATTATGAAGTCACAGCTGGTTCTGCGCTGATGGACGGGGTTGATCTTCTTGGTATGGAGATCGATGAGCGTTCCCGCGCAGGCTTCTTTCTCGCTTTCCAATACCCACACGAAATTCCGGGTGTTTCGAATGCAAACTTCCTCCGCGCCGCGCTTCAGGCCCGCCTTCCTAAAGGGGAAGAAATCGACGCCGTTGCGTTCTACAAGGACATGTATGCGAAAATGGACGAGCTCGAGATGGATCGCAAATTCACTGGCCGCTCTGTAAACGAAGGCTTCTCCGGGGGCGAGAAAAAGCGCAACGAGATCCTCCAAATGATGATGCTCGAGCCAAAATACGCGGTTCTCGACGAAACTGATTCCGGCCTCGACATAGATGCCTTGAAAGTCGTTGCCCAGGGCGTCAACGCAATGCGTTCCCCTGAACGTGGGATGTTAGTTATTACCCACTACCAGCGTCTACTAGATTACATTGTGCCTGACGTGGTTCACGTGATGTTTGACGGCAAAATCGTCAAAAGCGGTGGCAAAGACCTTGCTTTAGAACTCGAAGAAAAAGGCTACGACTGGGTGAAAGAGGAATTGGCTGCGGCTTAAAACCTCAACTCGTCCGTATTGAATACCGAAAACTTTTAACCAAACTTCCAACATGAGCGACCAAGCAACACTCGATGCAGTCAATATCGCAGATACTGGCGATTTCTCTTATCCTGAGGACTACAAGCACGATGCAGGCACCGGCCTGAACGAAGGTGTCCTCGATTACATTTCCGACATCAAAAAGGAAGCGGATTGGGTTCGCGACTTCCGGAAACGTGCGCTTAAAGTTTTCAATGATAAACCGATGCCAACTCACTGGGCATCAAAGGACCTTGAAAACATTGTCTTCCAAAATATTCGCTACTATCTGGCGAAAGGTCAGACGCCGACGCGCTCATGGGACGAGGTTCCTGACGACGTGAAAGAAACCTTCGAGCGTCTTGGGATTCCTGAGAAAGAACGGAAGTTTCTTGCGGGAGTTGAAGCTCAATTCGATTCTGAAGCGGCTTATTCGAACGTAAAAGAAGAGCTTACCAAAGAAGGAGTGGTCTTCGTAAATTCCACTGAAGGACTTCGCGAACATCCTGAGATTTTTCGCAAGTGGTTTGGCAAAGTCATCCCAACCGGCGACAACAAGTTTTCAGCTCTGAACAGCGCGGTTTTCTCTGGTGGAAGCTTCATCTACGTTCCTCCGGGAGTGAAAGTGAAACACCCGCTACAGGCGTATTTCCGAATCAATGCCGAGAACTTCGGTCAGTTTGAGCGGACGCTCATCATTGTCGATGAAGGCGCTGAAGTCACTTACATGGAAGGCTGCACAGCTCCGAAATTCGAGACAGCGACGCTTCACTCGGCTGTGGTTGAGCTTGTTGCGATGAAGGATGCGAAAATCCAATACATCACCGTTCAGAACTGGTCGAACAACGTTTTCAACCTCGTGACGAAGCGCGGTATTGCTCACGAAAATGCAGAGATCCGCTGGATTGATTGCAACATCGGATCCCGCCTCACGATGAAATATCCAGGCGTGATCATGAAAGGTCGCAAAGCTCGGGGCGAAGTGATTTCAATCGCCCTCGCAAACGACGGACAGCACCAAGACACCGGCGCTAAAATGATCCACGCAGCCGACGAAACGACTTCGAACGTGATCGCAAAATCGATCTCTGTGGGAACAGGACGCTCCACTTATCGTGGTCAGGTTCACATTCCTAAGCATCTCAAGGGCTGCAAGAACAACACCGAGTGCGACGCGCTTCTCATCAACACCAACAGCCGGACAGATACCTATCCAGCAATCACGGTGAAGGGAAATCAGCACGCGACTCAGCACGAAGCCAGCGTCAGCCAAGTCAGCGAAGACCAGATTTTCTATATGAAACAACGGGGTTTGAACGAAGCCGAAGCTATGAGCTTGAGTGTGAACGGATTCATCAATGACCTCGCCCGCGAATTCCCAATGGAATACAGCGTCGAACTGAAACGCCTCATCGATTTGCAGATGGAAGGCTCCGTTGGGTAATGTGGTCACCTGCCCTCTTCTTCGAATGCCTGAAACTTTGAAACAGCCTGAAATGTCATCATCCTCATCCTTAAAAGGAGAATGGGTTTCCGAACCTCCGCGCCGCGACACCGGCCATGTTTTACCTGATTGGTATCAGCAAATCCAAGCCGATTCCTGGCACAGTTTTCTCGAAACCCCGGAGCCAACCCGTAAGGATCAGGACTGGCGTTTCGCGGACCTGAAGAAAATTCGCTTCGAACGAATCACCCCTGTTGGTTCATCGATCGAACAGGGTGCGATCGTGAAGCGCTTCCGATCCAATAGGGTTGAGTCATCGATCGGACACTGTCTGTTCGTGAATGGCGAAGTGGTCGATTCTGATTTTTCAAAACTGCCTGAAGGCGTGATTTGTCTTGAAATCAACGAAGCGCTAGCAACGCACAGTGATTTGGTGAAAGAGCATTTCATGCAAGATCCCGTTCGTTTGGGATCTGAGAAATTCGCGACTTTGCATGGTTCGGCGACGTTGAATGGTATTTTTATTCACGTTCCCAAGAACATCGTGATTGATGGTCCGATTGAGATTCACCACTTCAACGGCGGCGAAGCGACTGGAAACTTTCCGCACACTCTCATCGTGGCCGAAGCAAATTCGTTTGTTTCTGTGATCGAGAATTTCGAGACTATTTCTGAAGATGACTCACCAATCACCATCGGCATGGTCGATTTGGATGCGCGTGATGGCGGCAAGATTCAATATGCGTCCCTCCAAAACAATGGCCCAAAAGCCAAGCACATGCAGATCAATGCTAGCCGGATTGGTCGCGATTCGCAGGTGAAAAACTGCTTCGTGAACCTCGGTTCAGCCTGGGTTCGCAACGAAGCGGTTTCGCGAATGATCGATACCGGAGCAGACAGCCAGATGTTTTCAGCAAACCTCGCGAATAGCAAGGAAGAGTATGATCAGCGGACGTTGCAGCTTCACGAAGCGCAGCACACCACCAGTGATCTGCTTTACAAGAACGCCCTTTACGATCAGTCGCGCACGATTTTCTCCGGTCTGATTCAAGTTGGCGAGAACGCGCATCACACCGATTCTTACCAGACCTGCCGTAACATGCTCGGCAGTGATGAGGCAGAAGCCAACGCGATGCCTGGTCTCGAAATTGATGCCGATCAGGTCAAGTGTTCCCACGGTTCAACTAGCGGTCAGATCAGCGACGAAGAAATTTTCTATCTCAAAGCACGCGGCATTCCCGCCGAGCGCGCCCGTCGAATGATCAGTTTTGGTTTTCTGAACGAAGTGATTCAGCGCCTCGCAGGTGACGGCGTGAAAGAGTTTATCGGTGAAAAAGTCGAAGCGAAGTTCCGCGCGATTTAAGGAATTGAAGTGGAAGCCTAATTGCCATAATCTGATTCAAATGGAAGCCAAGGATGTCCTTCTTGAAGAAGTTGAGGACATTGGGAGTGAATGGCTGGTCACTTTAGGAATGGTTCGTCTTCAATCAAATGCAATTTCCATGTTGGGACGAACAGCAAGAGCTTTCAAGATCTTTACAGTCGACAAACTTACTAAAAAAGTCACCAAGATGAAAATTCGAGAATTGTTGGATGCAATTTGAATATATTCAGGAATTCCTACGCAAAGCTGAAAACGGGGTATTGCTGGATACCAATTTGTTTTTGGTTTTCCTGGTAGGACTTCACCGGATTGAACTAGTCTCAAAATTCAAGCTTACCCAGCGCTATACCGCCGAAGACTTCACCATCCTACAGAAGAAAGTAAGTTAATCTGTAAATTGCCCTATTTTTCGTATTTAGGATTCACTCATGCTTCCGTAGTTGATGCCTCAAAACGAAAAATTCTATCGATTACTGACGACGCCAGTTGTTTTCGCCAAATCGAGGAAGAAGGCGGGCTTGGACTCAATATCAATCATCTGCGCTCTGCTGAATGGCTGGGATCGGCCGAGTGATGGTTTAGGAATACAGGGAGTTTGAAGTCACTCTTGTTTCTCGGCAGCTTTCATCTCCTCAATCAGCGAATCGACATTCCACGTTTCGTCGGTGAAGATTTTCCTCACGGTCCCGTCTGGATTGAGAATCACGGTGCGGAGATTGTGAATGTAAGAGCCCTCGATCGTCCCGAATTTCAATCCGACATCACCCGCGATCTCACGAATTTTGGCATCTTCGGGAGTCGAAAGCAGACTCCACGGCTGCTCCTCCGTGTGTCCGTAGGCCGCTCCCCAATTTTTGAGAACTTCCGGGGTGTCATTGACTGTATCGAAAGAAATAGTGAGGAGTTGAAATTTCTCCGGAGCTTCGGGATCTGTTTCAAGTTTCTCTCGAACTTCATTGAAATTCCGCATCATTTTCGGGCAATATTCAGGTACTGGGCAGCGGGCAAAAACAAAGGTCATCGCGACTGGCATTCCCCGATAATCACTCAGCTTCACTGGTTTGCCGTTTTCGTCCGCGAAATCGTAGTCGGGCATCACATCGCCGGGAGAGAGCGTATCGGAATCTTCTTCCCAATCGGCAGGCGTGGTCTTGATTTTCCCCTTCTTCCCTGTGAGCTGAACGTTATCGATCCATGACTCGTAATTTTTCACGTGGAAATCGAACGTCACTTCGGAGCCGGGTTCCAATCCATTGAGTTCGCTCAAATTCTGAACGTAAAACGGCATGATCATCGCAAACATGTAGCCTTCCATTTCTTCATGGTCGATGATCACCCGCGTAGGCTGATCGGCAGTCGGGAGAATCTGCACAATCCCCTTCACTTTCGGGAAAAATTGATTCCCCGGATCCGAATCGACGGCAGTCGCCGCATTTTCTTTCATCTCGCCGCAGCCGGTCAGCGTAAGAATCAGTGATAGCCAAAGGGCTTTTGGAATGCTCATTTGTATGAAAGTAGGACGGGATTCTAATTCCCCGATGAAAAGGGCAGACAGTTTTTTATTACGATGAGATTCAATCAAAAGATACTGAGAATAGTCCTGCTGACTTGCCTCCCGATGATCAGTTGCAAAGTCGAGCGCAAACCCATGTCATCCGGGATTCCCGAAAAGATCCCGATCCGCGAATACCGCGACGTTCCGAGTGTCAGCCTGACGAATCAAGAGGGCAACCCTTTCGAGCTGGCAGATCTGAAAGGGAAAATCTGGATCGCAAATTTCATTTTCACCTCCTGCAACGCGGAGTGTGTGGTGCTTTCCTACAACATGAATCGCCTCCAAGCCGAGTTCGCCGAGGATGAGACCATCGACTTCGTGTCGTTTTCGATGGACCCACAAACGGATAATCCGAAGCGCCTCAAACAATACGGAATGATCCAAAATGCAGATTTTGAGAAATGGAATTTCCTGACGGGCGACGCTGGGAAAATCCAAAAACTCGTCAAAGAAAGCTTTCTTCAGGCAGCCGCCGTGACGCCCGAAGAACGCGCCAAACTGGTCAGTAACAAAACCAAAATTCTCCACAGCAACAGCTTCGCCATCGTCGACGCCACCGGAAAAGTCCGCGCCTACGTAGATGGAATGGGGCCTGATGTTGTTGAGCAGACGAAGGAAGTCATCGCGACGCTTCGGGCTGAGTAATTCATCGTAGCCCTCCCCTCTAATTTTCTACCGCCAGTTGGCTCTTCTGCGAGATTGAATAGTTCGAACTCCGCTTTCGGTCTTAATCACGATTTCGTCGACAATTTCAAACTGCCGGACGTTCCCATCAGCCGCCACCAATCTCACGCTCTAACGAACGTTGAGCTTTTGGAGGCTCCCATCCGATCCGTTTGGAATGACTTCAATATCAAGTAACGAGAATTTCCGCTCAGGAAAAGCGAGCTTGAATGCTTTGTTCTCCCGTGCGATTTCCGCCCGCGATTGAGAGGCACCTTTAATAATGGCAGGATCATCAAAGCCGAAATAGACAGCGTCATCGTGATATGCTAAAACCTTCCCACCGTGCTGAACAACATTTGTGGTTGTCGCAATCACTGACGCTTTAAACACCGAATCTCCCTCTCCTACAACATTTCCATTCTCTGGAGCGAAAATCGCAACCATGGTGTGCTCCCCTGAGCCGGCCAGCACAAAGCGCTCCCCGGTTGGCGAAACCATCGCCTTTTCGCCCTCAACTAACGCCGCGGGGAGACTGTTTGGCGTTTCTGTGCCTTCGAATGAAGCGGTAAAAGGCCCAGTTTTGGTCAATGTGTGTGACGCCGGAACATTGAAGTCAGCCCAGTTCACGATGTCGCCACCGTTGAGCGTCAGGCCGTTATCGAGCCGGAAATCTGCGACCTGATCGGCCATTACGGTGATGGAAAAAGCACCCAGGCAACTAGTAAAGAAAGCTTTAAAATAATTCGTATTGAAAAAGAGAAGTAATCACTCATACCAGCGAGCATGGGTAACCTTTCAAAAAAGGTGAGATTTTTCCTGAGAATTCGGCGCAGCTCATCAAAACAGACGAAATATAATGAATCCGTTGTGGAAGGGCTAAAAAATTGAAGCGAAGCGACGATCAATCTGATAGAGTCGGGTTCCTTGAAAGCACAACTCGATACGCTCCGCGACAAATTGACCAACGCCGTCCTTGGTTCGGACGAAGCGGTTTACAATCTTCTCGTAGCATTGTTGGCCGGCGGCCACGTGTTGATCGAAGGCGCGCCGGGTGTGGGGAAAACCTCGCTCGCTAAAACCCTGACGTGTTTGATTGATGGCTCATTCCGGAGGCTCCAGTTCACGCCCGACCTGTTGCCTTCCGACATCGTGGGCTATTCGATTTTTAATCAGAAAACAGGTGAGTTCGATTTCGTAGAAGGACCGGTATTTTCTCACTTGCTTCTCGCGGACGAAATCAACCGGACAAGCCCGCGCATTCAATCTGCACTGCTTGAGTGCATGAATGAAGGGCAGGTTTCGATCGACGGCGAAACGCGTCCGTTGTCCGATATCTTTCTGGTGATCGCCACGCAAAACAATCGCTACACGGCGGGCACGTTTTCACTGCCCGAACCGCAATTGGATCGCTTTCTGGTCTCGGTGGAAATGCGTTTGCCGGCACCGGATGTTCAGCATTCGATTTTAAGACTCCACGCAACCGGGCCTAATGGGGCGCATTCGCCGGAGCCAGTGGTTTCAATTGATGAAATTTCGACTTGGCGAAAACAAGTCGCCGAAATCATGATTTCAGACCCCGTGTGCAGCTATATCGTAAATTTGTGTGAGGCCGCCCGGAAGCATCCTGAATTGAAAAATGATGTCTCAGCCCGCGGATCAATTGCTCTGATGCGGGCTTCGCGTGCGGTCGCTGCGTTGGAAGGAAACAGCTCTGTTTTCCCGGACGATGTGAAACGAATCGCTTCTGCAGTCCTCACGCATCGACTGTCACCCGCAACGGATGATTTCGGAATCGGGGAAGAAGCACGACGACGTGCCAAAGTGACGGCGATCCTCGAAGAAATTCTCGATACCGTTCCAGTCGAGTGAGAAAGGGAGCCACTAGTTACTCTCCTGCAGCCGGAGCAACGGCCACCGTATCATCCTCTTTTTCTGCGGGCTTCGTTTCGTCTTCGCCACCAGTTGGGCCAATCGGATTGCTCACCAGGCCGTTGTCACTCAACGGCCAGCGTTTCGCAGCCAAATTAAGACGCTGCGGCGGACGCGACGTCAACTCCGCGCCATTGGCGGCTTTGAAAGCTCGATTGACGACGGGCACAACGGTCATCACCATCTCATCGTTTTCCTGTCGGTCGATATGTAGAAGAACGGCACAGGTCGCAGATTCTTCAATTTTGAGAACTTCGCCCGCCACATACAACCGATCAGGAATGGGGATCAGCTTCATTGGCTCTCGCTGCTTGCCTTCATCCTCTTCTTTCTCACTGATAGGAAGAAGATCATCTTCGCTGCCGGCAGGAATCACAAAATCGACCAATCCGTCAGGAAAACTCTCAGCACGTGCCCGAATGGCAAACCCGCGAGGAAACACATCGTTTTCTCCCAGCTTTCTCACATTCTGCACAACAAATTCCCCACTGATGAATGTGGCGTCACTCCGCTCGTAGAAATTTTTCACATAGTGACGCTTTTTGATGTCGTTGTAGGCCTTGAGTTCGCCATCTGTATACGGATAAATCTTTGCATACATTTGTTTCACGCTAAAGAAATCCCCACGGGGAGCGGTCGTCGGAGAAAATCCCTTTACCTCAGGGACTTTCTCAAGCTTTGACAACAATTTGTAGCAGAACGGATCTTCAGGGTGTCCGAAAACGAACATGCAGAAAATCCACGAAAACGCATTCAGTCCGAGCAAGACCATGATGGCGACACCCCACAAAATGAGGTTACCGCCCGCTGCGTTTGGATCTTCATCTTCGCGGGAGTTCTTTTTCGAAAAATCACTTTCTTCGCTGAGGAATTCCATAATCGATACAAACTAAATCAAAGGCTGATTTCAAGCGTCACGCTCGAGGTCCGTGCCCTCCCCGCCGCAGACTTCACCATCCATGGACGGATCGTATTCCGGAGCTTTCTCCGCACTGGCCGGTTCGAATGACGTTCCGCAACCACAGCTTCGGGCCGCGTTTGGATTATTGATTTTGAAGCCTGAATCATTCAAGGCATCGACGTAATCAACCTCTGAGTCATCAAGATACTCAAGGCTTTCAGGATCGACAAAAAAGCTGACGCCATCACGCTCGACGACTTGATCCGTCACGGACGGGGCATCGATTTTCATTGCATAACTCATTCCCGCACAGCCTCCTTTTTCGACAAGAAGCCGCAACCCCATTTTATCAGGGGAAGCATTTTTTGCCTCCAGCATATCGCGGAGGGCTGAGGCAGCATTTTCTGTGACGGTGACCATTCTGGCAGGAAGGTAAAACTATTTCAGGAACGTTAGGTATCTTACCCGAAAATCGAGGATTCTCAAGTCTCTGAAGGTGGGACGAATCCCCGGAGAGAGACTTTCAGATATTTGGACACTACGTGTTTTTATTGTGTTTGAAGCTGGAACATTTTCGTGCTGACGATAGGATTTAGGCAATGAAAAAAATTTGTATTATTGCAAACATCGCAGGGCTGATTTTGTCGTTCACCGGTCTCCGGGCAGATACGATTTTAGTGGAAGCGGAGTCGTTTGAAAATCAGGG
>CALAHF010000153.1 GCA_937891465.1 uncultured Verrucomicrobiales bacterium
TGGAAGTTTTAGACATCCGCTACGATGCCATCTGCAGCGCCTTCACAGAAGGTGGTCAATTTTGAGAGCTTACGATGGACCAACCCTGTCTGATCGTAAAAGTCGGTTACTTGGCGTTGCTATCGCGTTGCCACGGGACTGTTCCGGTTTGGTAAATGTGGCCCATCAATGAATTGAACAGTTGATCGTAAACCTTAGGGGCCCGATTGCGGGGAATGGGATTTTCCTCACCAGGGTCATTTTTCAGATCAAATAGCTGATAGGGTTCAAAAGGGGTATTGCGTAGCATTTTGTATTGGCCACTGCGAACGGCGTGATAGGGGAGTCCGCCGTATTTTTGATTTCCCTCGAGCCGAACCCAATAAAGATCGCGAGGCGCGGGGGCGTCTAGCTTTTGTCCCAGTAGCTTCCAAAGCAAGCTGCGGCCGTCGATTTCAGGGACGTCGTCACCTTCAGGCAGCCCCACGCCGGCGACTTCGCAGAGGGTGGGGTAGAAATCCATCGTCAGCCACAGATCGTTTCCAGCATTGCTTCCGGCTTCGATTTTCCCCGGCCAAACGGCGGCGGTCCCGACGCGAATGCCGCCTTCCCACATGTCTTGTTTGCCTCCGTGGAGTGGAGCATTGCGCGCACCGACGGAGACTTGACCTCCGTTGTCGCTGGTGAAAATGATCAGGGTGTTGTCGGGTTCACCGGTTTTTTCGAGGCCTTCGAGCACCCGTCCGATTCCAGCGTCGAGGTGTTCAATAAGGGCGACCAGTTTTGCGCGAGCTTTGGTGATGCCGTTGTCTTTTTCCCGAGCCAACACTTTGGCATACCAATCGTTTGGCGGCTGAATGGGAGTGTGAGGAGCATTGTAGGCGAGGTAGAGAAAAAACGGATCGTCTTTTGGAGCTTGTTCGGTCATGTAATCGATTGCCCAATCGCTGAAAATGTCGGTGGCGTGGCCGACGGGATCCACTTTTTCGGTGCCGAGACGCATGTAATGATTTCCGTGACGACGATGCTTGTAATAGTCATCCATCATGTCGCCAAGGAAGCCATGAAAGTGATCAAATCCCCGATCCGTCGGGCGATCCGGTTCATCGAGGCCGAGGTGCCATTTGCCGACAATGCCGGTATGATACCCTGCTTTTTTCAGCTGAGTGGGAAGTAAAACCGCGTCTTCGCGAAGTTTTCCCCAGTTGTGATGTTTCCCCGCGATTTCCGTCCGAACCACGCCGGGAACCCCTGCTTTATCAGGATACATCCCCGTAAGAAAAGCCGCGCGCGTCGGTGAACAGACGGGACAGTTGGCGTAGAAATTATCAAATCTCATGCCTTTTTCAAACAGCCCGTCGATGTTGGGGGACCGCAGATCTGTCGCACCGTAACAGGACAGGTCGCCGTATCCGAGATCATCGACCATGATGAAAAGGATGTTTGGCTTATCAGCAGATGAGGCTGCGAAGGTGGCGGAAAAGAAAAAGGCGAGGGCGAGGCAAGGGATTTTCATCAGTGGCAGTGATAGCCACAATTGCGCGGAATTCTGATTTTGGAAATCAAAAAAGATCCTATCTTAGCCACAAAGGGCAGAGCGGATCAAGTGGTCGCGGGCGAAGTGGATTCGCCAGGTTCACCTTGAGCGCCGGGATCATCCGAGTCTGAGGAGTCGGCGGAATCCTCCGCTTTTTTCGAGCCCGACAACTTTGACTCAATTCGACGTTCCCAAATGTATCGCCGAAACAGAACTTTCACCGCTGCGGTGAGGGGAACGGCAAGTAGAGCTCCCAGCAAGCCGCCCAACATGAGTGACCAGAACAGCACCGAGAAAATAACGGTCAGCGGATGCAGCCCGACTGAGTCACCGACAATTTTTGGAGCGGTGACCAGACCGTTGATTTGCTGAAATACGACAAAAACGCCCAGCACAATCAGTGGGTAAGCCCACACGTTCGGGAGCCACTTCCAAGCATGGGTGAGGCCTCCGGCAGATTTTCCGTCTTCAGAAACTGAGGTGACTAACACTCGTTTGATCTCTTTCTTTGCTGCCTCTTTTTTCTTCGCTGGTGCAGGAGCGGGTTGGGCGATTTCTTCCTCATCAGTTGCTTCTGCTTCAGGTGGATTCTCTACCGTGTCCTTTTTGGAAATGTTCTCGATCACTTCAACTTCGGCATATTCGCCAACCGTTGCGGTTTGGCCGGGAACTAAGGTCCCGGTTGCGCTCGCCCCGAAAAAAGCCAGCGCAATCAGCATGGCAGGAACCATGACCATTAAATTTCCGATGTAAGGAATCAGGCCAAGGATTGCGAGAAAGACACCAATCAAGAGTGCGTAGGGCAGGCCGATGACAAATTGGAGGACGATAGCTACAAGAGCCCCGTCGATTATGCTGACCACCATTTGCCCTCGAAAAAATGAGATCAAATACTGATTGACCTCTTTCAGCGTCGAGACCACTTCGTCTTTGAAATCAGAGGCTTTCAGCGGCAGGTAATCTGACCACGTCTCGGATATCGAATGGCCTTCGCGGAGAAAGAAAAACAAATAGACCGGCACGAGTAACATTCCGAGCAGGTAGCCAAAGATTCCGAAAATCCCGCTGATTTTCCCCAACAACCACGTTCCAATTTTCGGCCCAATCTCCGAAACGGCATCGATTCCTTTATCCACATATACCTGAATTTGAGGGATTTCCAGTTTCTGCTGAACTTCAGCGTAGCCGACTTTTACCAACGTAACGGCTTGCTCCTGATACGTTGGCCAATCGACGGAACTCAATTTCTTCGCCTGTCCAACGGTTGGGACCACGACCAAAACGATTAGAAGGACGACCAGCAGCATGAACGTCACATAAACAGACATCATTGCTTTCTTGTGTTTCACTCCGCGCTTTGTCAGCCACACGATCACCGGCTCCAGCAAATATGCAGTGATTCCTGCGACGGCGATTGGGACCAATACCGGCTGAAGAAAGCCCAATACTATGCCCATTAGGACAATGAGTCCGACTGCAATGAAGCCGATTACGACGATGGAGGTCGCCGTCAGCGCATTCCACATCGTCTTTTTCTGGAAGGGTGTTGGAAACCGTCGAGGGGCTTCAGGGCTATCTTTTGCGGGTTCTGACATCGTTATTCGGCTTCTCTCTTAGAATGACACCAATCTTCTCCGTCGAACAAGTCAGAAACGATTACAAAATGCGGGAATCTTTGGAATCTTAGGCAGGCGCCGAGAAGAATACAGAAAATATTAAAAATCCCTTGGCTGACATAAACATGATAATTATATTTGTAATGGTTATTCTAGAATATGAAGATTCAAGTTGTCCATAGAGATGAACAGGCTCCGATGCTTGTTCCACTCAAAAAATCCAGTGTAAGTGCATTGTCTCCGTTGCCATTCACGGCAATTAAGCAAGAGACGAGGTCACTAAATCGGGGCAGTTCTGAAGCCCGAGAAAAATCTGAAACAATCTATCAAGGCAGTTCGGAAACCGATGATACGCTTTCTCAACTCAGCGAAATTGTCGAAGGCTACATTGATGTTTTTCCTGAGCATACTCAGCGTATCCCAACGCTCAGACCGGGTGAGAATCCCCTGATTGGAGTCATTCGACAGCTCGTTGGATCCCTTTCACGGAAAAACAAAGAGCTCTCTGAAATGGCGGCCAAATCGCAAGCCGCAGCCAAGGCGAAGGAGGAATTTCTCGCCAACATGAGTCATGAGATTCGAACCCCGATGAACGGGATCTTCGGAATGGTGAATCTGCTTCTGGAATCCGACGACCTTCGAAAATATCAGCGCGACTATCTTGAAACGGCGCATTCATCGACTGAATTATTGCTTAACATTTTAAATGACGTCCTCGACTACTCGAAGCTGAGCAGTCGTCAGGTGGAGCTGAAACCGCGCAATTTTGAAGTCACCAAGCTCATTGGGGATATCATGCGAAACTTTGAGCTGACTGTTTTAGAGAAAGATATCGATCTATTTACCAGCGCAGATGTTGAACTTCCTGGCATCGTTTATGCCGATGATTTGCGTCTACAACAGGTGTTCTCCAACCTGGTTGGCAATGCCCTGAAATTCACTCACGAAGGTGAAGTCGTGATTCGCGCGTATCTGATTCGCGCGTATCTGATTCGCGCGTATCTGATGGGCGA
>CALAHF010000154.1 GCA_937891465.1 uncultured Verrucomicrobiales bacterium
CCCGGCCGGACCGATGCGCCGATAAAAATCCTTGTAAAAGCAAATTCCTATCAGTAGTTGGAAGGCTTCGTCAGCGTCGGCCACCGAAGAGAGAATGGCCCTCAGAAACGCACGAATCGGCGCCTCGTGCTCGGCGAGCAGGCGGAGGAATTCACTGTGATTTGAGGTCTGTTCGGATTCGGCCATATAAAGTGTTCTACCCACTATTTCCATTGTTACCCGTCATTTGCCGAAAAATATTAACTTTCTACCGGACATATTCCGCGGGCCACAAAGCCGTCCTGAGACCAGCGAAATCAAAATTTCTGATTCAATTCTTCACCCCTTTTTCTACTTTTATTGATAGGAAATTTCATTTCAGACAATGGGAAAGTTAAACCTGTTTGTGGCCTTGATTAGATGGGGTGCAGAAAGAAATTTCATCCCGCGATTTTCTGAGCTCCAGGTATTCCCGCCTCGACCAGAAACGATGCTTTCGTTTCAATCGGAGATCCGGGTTTGGTTACGAAAGGTGTCGTGCGAAAGTGACTCGTCCAACTCAGTGGAGTGACTTCGCAGGTAACGTAGCCGCGATTGGTGTTGTGCCATTTCACGAAGTCATTTTGTTTCCACGCTCGATCATATTCGGGAATGACTTTTCCGCCATCGCCACCAGAAGTGATGGAGCTTCCCACAAACTCAGTTCCCACGAGCGGAGACTTGGGATCCTGAAAATCGAGCTGCAAATCATTGACCCAATTGATGTGAATGTCGCCGGTGAGGACAACCGGATTCGGGATGTTCCTTTCGTGGAAAAATCGCAGCAGTCGACGGCGACTGGCTTCGCACCCCGGCCATTGATCCATGCTGTAGCGGGCATCGTCGCCCTCGCCACGATTTAGCGGAGCGATCATTATCTGTTGTGCGAGGATGTTCCAGGTCGATGGGGATTGCAGAAGTCCGCTTGTCAGCCAGTTCTCCTGCTTCGCTCCGAGCATCGTTGCTTTAGGATTGAGCGCATTTTCGTTCATCGGTTTTTGATGATCGCCATTGGGTTGGTCGGACCGGTATTGCCGGGTGTCGAGAACGTGAAAATTGGCGAGCCGTCCGAAAGAACAAGAGCGATACAAGCGCATGTGAGGCCCCTGTGGGAAGGAACGACGGCGAAGGGGCATGAACTCGTAGTAGGCTTGGTAGGCGTCGGCGCGTCGGGCTAGGAAAACTTCTGGCGAGATGCCTTCTTCTTCTGAGACTAGATCTGCGTAGTTGTTGTCGAACTCGTGATCATCCCAGGTAACGAGCCAGGGAAAAAGACGGTGTGCGTTTTGCAGGTGTTCGTCAGAGCGGTATTGGGCATAGCGAAGCCGATACTCGTCCAGCGATTCACATTCCTTGCCGATATGTTTTCGCGGTCGGTTAGCCCCGGCGGCTCCCTCGTAAATGTAATCACCGAGTTGCACGACGAGATCGAGATCCTCTTCCTGCATGTGGCGAAAAGCGTCGAAAAAGCCGGATTCGTAATGTTGGCAAGAGGTGAAAGCGAAACGCAATTGTTTGGTTAGATCGTCCTTTGGTGGAGTCGTTCGAGAGCGCCCGACTGGGCTGCTTTCCTCTCCGGCGTGAAATCGGTAATAGTACCAATGATGTGGTTTAAGTCCGTCGACTTCGACGTGAACGGAGTGGCCCAGTTGTGGCATGGCTGGGGCTGTTCCGCTTTTTACGACTTTGGAAAAAGCTTCGTCTTCTGCCACTTCCCAGCGTGTTTCCACGGCTTCGGTCGGCATCCCGCTATTTGCCTCCAAGGGCGCGGGAGCAAGCCGCGTCCAAATCACGACACCGTCCGGTTCTGGATCGCCGGATGCGACGCCGAGCGTAAAAGGATTGCTGCTGAATTTCGGTGATTTATTGAGGGCTGTCTCTGCCGCGCCAAAGGTGGGAATGTGAGGAATCGCAGAGGCGGCTGCTAGATAGCGGAGGAAATCCCGGCGTTCGATGCCGTAGCGTTTGCCATGTCTATTTGGAAAAGGTCGATGCTTCATGGGCCGAGCGTATTGATAGAGATTTGCTTTTACAAGGGACAAATCAAAGCCGCTTGTGGCCCAGGGATGACCAGCACAGCCCAGCGTGTCATTTTGCTCATCGTCGCAAAGAAGAAAGGATGTTGGGACGAGTCTCCTCAACGCAAAGCGACGAAGCCGCACCAATCATCAGTGCGAAAGAAATGAGCCAAATAATCCGCATGCGCGAGAAGTCTTCGAGTAGAAGCAGAGCAAAGATTTAAAATGCACCCCCTCAAACCCGGCAGGACCGATGCGCCGATAAAAACCCTTGAAAAAGCAAATTCCTATCAATTGATTGAATTTTGAGTTTTAAAAAACGGCAAAAATCCATCAACGGAGGTCCCCG
>CALAHF010000155.1 GCA_937891465.1 uncultured Verrucomicrobiales bacterium
CCGCTTTCAGATACGCCTGATCCTCCGGCACCAGTCAGCGTTATCCGGGCGGGGGCGTGAGAAACGTCGCTCGGCCGTTTTACTGCTCCGCGGCCAGGTCGGGGTACTGCTCCCGGTAGAAGTGTTCGATCGGAAGATCCTTTCCGAAGAACTTTTTGTAGTCCGCCTGTGAGAGTTTTAGATCCTCCTATTGTTCTTGGGTCAGGCCCATGCCAGCCGGAACCGCCGTCCCAGTCAAAGCAGGGGGTGAATTTTCAGTTCATCCTTCGACTCGGAGCGGTGCCGTCGTTACTTTCCATGCGCTTGTTCGTCTTCGTTATTCTTGAATGCATCAAGTTTCTCACATGCCGATACGAACCAGTCCGGAAGCTTGTCTGGCAGAGCTTCCGGCTCTTTTGATACGTGCCGGATCATCTCAAAAAACCATACTCGCTTCGGGTGACGGCCACCTTCGGGGGTCTTGATTCGAATTGTCCTCGTCCCTTGTGCCGCGTCGAAGTGGACAAGAAACTCCTTTTCAGGGTCGTAGTCCTCAATCATTTTGATCACCCTCTCGTCGCCGATCTGGTGAAAGTAATCGGCATCCCCATACATCGCTTGCACGCCGTCATCGCTCTCCATCAGTCCAACCGCACCTCGACCCGATGACTCGAAGCCGTCATAGGCAAAGAAGGCGATAAAGTCCCACTCCTGGAGGACGCTATCAACGAACGTTGGTATCGGGGAGGCCATTTTTATGTCGAATAGTTCAGGGTGATGAGCCGAGCCCCCGACTTGGTTTCTGTCCATCCCGGTTGGGATTTCAAATCTTAGTGAGAGAGCGCAAATAACGTCAATAAGATCTGACAACGAAAAGCCGCAACGCGCCCACGACGTGATTGTAAAAGGTGAGGCAATGCAAAACCGCTGTTATCAATTTTATCACTCTGCCACAGGGAGTGGGACAACCACAGTCCCAGTGGATTGAATCACTCACGAATTCGCCGCTAACCAGACGCGACATCCAATCAGGATTCAGCGATGTCCTCCCGTGATGCCAAATCCGGCAGTAATCTCATCGCAGACTCCATGGGGAGTCCCGCTTCCATGATCTCTCTCGCCGCTTGCAGGTGAGGATAGTAAGAACGGTGGAACTCGACAATGCGTTCCTCCGGATCCCAGATCACCCAGGTGGCCCGCTCATCGTTCTCTTCCCGGGATTGACCGACCGATCCCACAGTCACCGCACAAATTGATCCTTCGGGAATGAGATACCGGTCTTCATCGATTTTCTCAGGAACGGCATCGGCGGTGTCATCTGCAAAAAGTCCGAGCCGATGGGTGTGGCCGAAAAATCCGACACCGAAGCCTTTTTCCTTGAGAATAGCCAGAGTAGGCTCGGCCGATTCCTGATCCTCCAGGTAAGGCCATTGGTTCGGGTCGTGCAGACTGCCGTGGGCCAGAACGGCTCCCTTGAGATGAAGAAACCAGGGACGTTCCCAAAGCCATTCCAGCGCCTCTTTATCCATGTGGCGAACCGCATGAGCGACTCCTGCCCAGACCGGATTGCTCTGCCAGCCATCATAAAGGCTCTCTTCGCCGTTGTCAGCAACCTGCTTGGTGTAGGCGTCGTGATTTCCCAGAACACAATGCCCGCCGAGCCCGCGAACCAGTTCAACACATTCCCGGGGGGAAGCGCCGTAGCCGACCAGATCGCCGCCGAAAACGATTTCTTCCGCTCCCGATTTTGCGACGCGCTTGAGAACGGCCTGGAGCGCCGGCAGGTTTCCGTGAATATCAGACAAAATGGCAATTTTAGGCATTCGGGGTGCACCATAGCCGCTGTATTACTCTGAGGCAACAGCCCCTCTGAGAAGGCCATGAGGAGGAAACAGTCATCTCAAACTCAGCAGGACCGCCGGCCCGATAAAAATCCTTGAATAAGCAAATTCCTATCAGTATGAGCGGAAAAATCCACGCCAACTCTGGAGGGAATGCTTTAGATTGAACACCAAGCACTGACAGCGCATGAAACGACAAAACAAAAGAGAGAGCAGCTATTGTCAGGACGACAATTCCGGAGATCCAGGATAGCCATTTCATTGCGACACCTCCTTTCCATTACAGATGAATTCTGTCGCGCTAAAGGCATCGAGAACGCTGCTGTAAAATCTCCAGCGAAGCGAATGAGAGGCCTGACAGACAGCGCCTGTGAATAGTGCGCGATGTTGCGCATGACTTGATCTGAATTGAGTTCGACAATGTCGAACGGATTGGATTTGCATTTTCCTGGCGCCGAGGCAGACCCACCGAGGTGAGAAATTGCGTCCAGGAACGCTCACGAAAGAACTGCCCCGGCATTTGGAATATGATTGCTGGAATAAGGCTTCTCACAGCCTAGTCAGCGATCCAAAGGCAATTCAGGACCTCGCAAGTGTTACACAAGTGTTACAACACCCTTACTTTAATCGGAGTCACAGAAGTTGTAACTCGTTGATTTTAAAGTGGAGCCATTTGTCGGACTCGAACCGACGACCTGCAGATTACAAATCAGC
>CALAHF010000156.1 GCA_937891465.1 uncultured Verrucomicrobiales bacterium
GTTATCGGAATTTCGAGTCCTTTCAGGCGATTGCCTACTGGATCGCTGGTGAAATTAAAGTCGCAACAGACTTCCCTAACCGACTTCCTGAAACGTTTTAAACACCACACGATTTAGCGAGGAGCCTTTTTTGTGGTTCGTTTTTCCATACAGTTTTCCATCCATTGGATCATCCAAGGAGTGATAGCTATTTATAGGCTGCGTAGGAGATTTTAGGATTATCTTTAAATGTAATTTATGTCAATGGTTTAAGATGTGTGTTAATTGGTGTTTCTAGAATGTCTTTAAATTATGTGTTTTGCGTTAATTATATAGTGACCAATCGATAGAGTCGTCCATGTGGTGGGATTCTGCTGCGATACCCAATTGTCATTCGGCCCCTAGGTCAATTTCCCGGTGTCCGAACGCGCTGCCTCCGTTTTTCACCGGTAAGATGTGCTCATTACAGTTTGATCTGGAAAATGGAAACTCCACCGAAAGGTTGGAATCTATTGGAGTTTTGGGAGTTCCAAGCCGATCAGTTCGAATCAAAAAACGTGATCTAGGCGAATCCAAACGTGGTGGTGCGGCACTCGCGGAAACGGCTGAGCCGTTTTCGAAATAGGTCGACTCAGATCCACTGAAAGCGGAGAGGGAAGGAATCGAACCAACCTCGGCAAGGTTCACTTACCGACAACGGTTTTGAAGACCGGTGCAATCCATTGGTTGTAAATTGGTTACGGAATTTAAAGGGGCTGTGCGTAACGGTGCGTGTGCATTTATATCAGTTCGGTTTGATAATGAGATACAAATGAGATACAAATTCAAATCTCGCTGAATTTTCGCTGTGAACGGAGTGCGGGCGATTCACCGGTTTACTACTGAAATCGCAACGGTGCAAGCTGCGCGGGAATGACGCTCGGCACCCCCTTAATCCCCGCAGGACCGGTGCGCCGATAAAAATCCTTGAATAAGCAAATTCCTATCAGTAGTTAGCAGCGGTGCCGATGAATCATGGAAAGGAAAAATCGCGCGAAAAATCGCACGCGCTCGGGGATCTCGAAGATGAGATCTCACTGGCCCGTTGCCCTCCTCCGTCTCCAAAAAGGGTTACGAAGACAGCGAAGGGACCGGCCAAGAAGACAGGGAAATCGAATGAGTTGAAGCGACGCTCGCAACTACAGCAAAAGCGCACAACCGCAAATGAGGGCACACCCAAAACTTCTTCTCAAAAATCGTCGGTCACAGCGGAGAATAGCCCAAAGTTCCCGGTTGGACCGATTTTGATCATTGCTATCCTCTTCGTTCTTGTCACATTTCCGATTTTTTTTGATTCTGGAGCCGATAAGTCAACGACCTTCACTTCCAAGCAATCACCGGTCACACACCCGAAACCGAAAGTCACACAAAAGAACTCACGGCAACCCGATTACCGACCTTCTGTTTCGCCAGTAAACCCAAAGAGTGATTCAGCCATAAGTTCTTTTCCCACAGAACTGCCTGGCAAATCATTAGCTAATAAAGCCCCGCCAGAAGTTGTTCCCGAGCATTCTGTAGCCATCAAATCAAATATATCTTCTCAACCACCGACTGATCCCAGTAAAGGCAATGGTTCTGATCTTGAGGAAAAAGCTCTTCGGAAAGTCAGATCCATAATGGGAAGCGATGTAGAACAGGTTGGTAGGCCGGAGCTTAGTATTCGCGACAAACGAACGATAATGAGGGGGAACTTCGAGTATTTTCATCAAGGCAGAATTGTCGAGTCGATTTGGGAGATAACCTTCCAGTCTAAAACAAATGAACTGCTCTCGGCCAGACAAAAGGAAGTGAAGGATACTGAATCAGTAAATGACGTGGAGCTCGGCCAAAAAGGGGGGCAGAAGGAGGGCCAAGAGGGAGTTATTCGGCTTGGGGGCGAAGCAGTGAATTCGAAATCATCAGACTTTCGACCCTACGGACTCCGCAGCTGGACGTTTTCGAATGGAAGACAATTCCGGGCAAGGTATGTTAAGGTTTACTTGTCTGGCAGTGCCAAATTGGTCGTTGTTTTAAAGTCGTCAGAGGAAAAATCATCTGCTTTTCTTGTAGAGCAGCTGTCAAATAGGGACCAGGAATTCGTTGTGCGGGCGTATGGCTTCGATGATCGTCGTTGAGAAACACTTTGTGGCCCGGACCTCCGTCTTCGCAACCATGTGTCCACAGCGACAGCATGATCCGCGTCAGACGCAAATGGTTGTGGTTTCCTTGAGTCAGCCAACCGTCGATTCGATCGCCCGGGTGAACTGATAGGAATTTGCTTTTTCAAGGATTTTTATCGGCGCGTCGGTTCTTGAATCCCCCGTTGGGGTTGGCGGATTTTCGCTAAGTGATAGGATTGCGTCAAGAAAATTACGTCAAAAGTAAGAACGATTCCGATTGTTCTTCACCCTTCAAATTTAAAAACGTGAACAACCAAGCCGTTCTTTTCGGCATTTTTAATCATGTTCGCGGTTTCTTTGCTTTTTCCGTCCCAGATCACCACCAATGCCTCCGCATAATCCGCCATTTGCTCGTTTCTTTTCGGTACCGCTGCTCTGCCGTAGGTTTTCCAGTCTACTTTGAATTGTTTCACTGCGACGACGTTTCTCTCAGCCCATTCTTCACCCATGGCGTCCACGCCTTTTGCGGCTGCAATGATCGTCTTCATTTTCGAATTTGCCGGTCATGGGTTTTCGCGATGCCTTCATCCAGCATCTTTTGACTCATGTTCACACCGTCGAGAAATAAGACGGGGTTTTTCATATCTCTCAATCTCACAAAGTGATTTAAGACTAAAATTGCCGCAATGATAGGATATGTTCATTATTGACGAGATTCCTATTTTTTGCTAAATTTTCCGAAACCAATGGGTATGAATGCACTCAAACCAAACCGACGCTAGGGTGTCCGCTGGTGATCTCTGCTGTTCGACTAAAAGCACATCGATGAAACCGATAATCAACCAAATCGAGGCTCCATGTTTTCACTGCAACAAAACTATAGTTCACACAGTTCACCTCAGAATTGATGGACAGCACTACCCTGATCTCAAAACGAAAGTCCTCAATTCAACAGCCTTCGTGACTCAATGCCCTCATTGCATCGGTTTCTCGGAGGTTCCCCAAGATTTTAGATATTTCGATGCCGTAGGCAAAACCCGTTATATGATCTACTACTTCCCCTCTGATGCAGCAGAAGAGTTGGAAGATGTCATAGCTGCTACAATGAATCTAAGAAGCAATGGGACAAGGGTTCATATGATCCATAAATTGACGGAGATAGTTCCAATCATCAATTCTTACGATCAAGGAGAAATAGCCAAAGAGCAATTGATGGAAGTTGGAGATAAAGCAAGTATAAGGACTGATGCCCTTTTCGGTGCACTAGACAATTCGATGAATGAGATTTTTTCTGCCTTTGAGATGCACGGAGAAACTGGAAAATTTCCAAAAGGCTTTATCGATCAGATTGCTCCAAACCAAAAAAAACCGAGAAAGAAATCATTTTTCAGAAAACTCTTTGGCGGCTAGAACAAAACAATAGAAATGTCGAGCAAGTCGCAGTAGCTAACCCCCATCTGAGACTGGTTGCTTTGCTTTCACGCTGCTAAACACTTAAACCATAATTCAAAATCACTCTCCCGAAAGGGGGCGTTATGCTGTGACGTTCACTAATAAAAGGAAATTAAGGATTAACCACAGTCTAAAATGTTATGAGTGCATTAGTATATATTATAGGGGTTTTTGTATGCTTGATTATCTGGTCGATTATTGGCGGCATTACCCAGAGAGGCGCACAGAGGGAGATAGCAGTGCGAGGATTGAGCGGAGTCGGCATGACGACAATAAAGGTCGCGGAGGGGGTTGCGACGACTTCAGACAAATTTGGGATAGCCGTAATAACCGTGATTGGTTCCTTGATGAGCATTCCATTTATATTGGTCTCTGGAGTTTTTGGAGGTCTCATTTATGTGGTCGTTCACTTTATCACGGCATAAAGGCAAATGCCGCTCCAATAAATCTAAGCGAACAACCGAACGTTAACCGTCCTTAGTCCGTTGCCTTTTCGCAGAATCATCCGTTTGGGGTGTGTCGCGGTTGGCGCATCGGCGGGTGAGCTACACGTTAGCGCAAAAAATGAACACGATTACACGGGCTTGTTTGTTACTCCTTGGCTCTCTCACAGCCGCCGTCGCGATTGATAATGATGGCAGGCGTTAGCAAATATCTTAATCTGCTCAGATTTCAAACCCGAGAAATGTCGTGAGACCTGCGCTCGCTTCCACCATGCTCATGCTCGAAATTTGATTCAAGCTGGCGACATTGAGAACGGGAATTCACAAGTCAGCTTGGCGATTGAGGCGTGGCCGGAAATTCGGAAGGATATTATTGATGACTCTGTGATTTATTCAACGTGGTCTGATTGATTGCTCCATCTGGCCTTTTGCTCATTCAAGGATTTCTATCTGGGCGGCGGTTCTGCTGGGATTGAGGGGGGCAATTCAATAAACATCGTAGGGGCCTGGATCATCCTCCTCGGGTTCCCTGCGCGAAATTACCTTGTATCCTTGTTGCCCCAATAACTGCGCCTGCTCGTTCTCGCTACTGGGGATGTCAGGACCGGATCGCGCTTGCCGTAGTGTAAAGGCTATGTCGCTCCTTTCGATATCGGACTCCAGCGATATAAGGGAGGGGGAACTAAGTAATTGCTCTTTTGCCGCGTCTCGCATGGCCAGCGCAAAGCCCCCATCCAGTAGCTGGTTTATCTCCACGGTAAAGCTGTCGTTTTGCATCAGTATCATTTTTTATTATTTTGTTATTCCTTGCTGGCTCTATCCAGAATGCTGTCGTCCACATATTCCCCACGCAGATTGGCCATGGTAAAGCGGAACCACTCGGGGTCCGACTCGGCGAATTCTAAGGGGCGAGCATACAGCTCCTGCACGCCCATTGTCATACTGATAGGAATTTGTTTTTTCAGAGTTTTTTATCGGCGCGTCGGTCCTGCTGGGATTGAGGGGGTGCAATCATGGGACGGAAGACAGAATGCGAGACACAATCTGGAGGAGGGTAATGAGTGCCTCCCTGCGGAACTTTTTGGGGTAGCTCTGGATGATTCTTTGATCGTGTTCATGGTTAATCGACGGTGGTGACAAAGTTTCGGGATGCTATCTGCTCTCCATGACCCCAGCGATAGCTGGTTAGAAAACCACCTTTTGCTACGGAATAATCGAGGCAGATAATGTTCCCATGCGGTTCAGGGGTTTCGGGCGGTAACCAATAGTGACCGCAGAACATGGGTGGCTCGGTGGCCGGGTAAATGTCCCAGTAATCATCTATAGCTGATGCAGCTACGGGATCATCAGGTAGTTTTGGCTGCTCAGGAAACGAACCTGATCGGTAAGTCGTTCCTTCCATTGAAATCCACCATTTGGCTCGGGTTTTCGTTCTCACTGTGCCTTCTTTGTCAGCATAGGAAATGCCATCAGGGAGAGTGAACTCCGCTCCTTTGAGCACGGTTTCGATAGCCCAATATTCCGGTGTTTGCTTGATGCTTGAGCTGAGTAAGAAATTTCTATCTCCCAATGTTTTGCCCTCCAGCACATCTATGTGCCGCTGACTCCAGCAAGCGTGAGCGACACGGAAATCTCCCATGTCGAGGTAGAGAGGTAGTTGTTTGAACCAATCAAGATAAGCGTTCCGCTCTTCGGGGAATTCGGCGAAGGCTTGATCTGTTGCTTTAAACTGTGCGACGTTCTTTTCTGAATGTTCGCGCAGGGGCTTTCCTTCGTCATCATCTGAGCAATAGCAGACTGCGTTGTATTCGTGATTGCCCAGAATCACCAGTGCTTGACCGTTGTCGAACATGGCTTTTGCGATTTGAAGGGTTTCCCGGATCTTGGGGCCGCGGTCGATCAAGTCGCCGACAAAGATTACTTTGCGGGTTGGATGTTGGTAGGATGTCCCATTGTGTTGGTATCCCATCCGATGAAGGAGTTCTTCCAGCGCATCGCAATGCCCGTGGATATCGCCTATGATGTCGTAGCCTTGTTTCATTTGATTTGTCATACGGGAAGGTGCCCGATGAAACAGGGCTTGTCACAGGGGCTAGTTTCATGATACATGATTGTGTAATCATGTTTAACGAATTGTTTGGAAAAGGCGGGCTGTCTCTGGATAGACTGCAGACGTTGTGTGAGGTTGCGGAAAAAGGAAGCATAGGGGAGGCGACCAAGGGCGATACTAACCGACAGACACAGTTCAGTCGCCAGATTAGTGAGCTGGAGAAATTCTTCGGAGTAGAATTGTTGAATCGGGAATCGAGACCGTATCGCTTGAGCGAAGAGGGAAGGCAGTTGTCGAAACTCAGTCGAGACTATCTTGGCGGTTTGTCTGATTTCAAAGCGAGGTGCGGGGATCGCCCTGTAAAGCTGGTGATTGGTGCGGGCGAAGGCACGATTCAGTGGCTGCTGTTGCCCATGCTGGAAAAGTTTACCGATCATTTACCAAATGCTTCTATCTCGATGAAGAGTTTGCGGACGCTGGACATTATCAAAGGTCTGATCGATGGAGATGTCGATCTCGGGTTCGTGCGCAAAACGGCAGTGGTGAAACCGCTCAAAAGCACCGGGAAATGGCAGTATGGTTATCGCCTTTTTATTCCTCGGCGAATGAGGAAGAAGCTTGAGGAAAAGGTCAGTGTCAGCCAGTTGGCGTCGATCCCTTTGGCTCTCATTGGTGGGCAAGGGGAGTTTCGCAGACAACTTGATGGGCTGGTAAAAGATGCCTCGATTGATCTGGATGTCCGATTGGAATGTAGCTCTCATGCTCAAGTAGCCACCGCGATTCTTAGCGGAAAATATGGAGGTTTCCTGCCAAATTTCGCTACCCGGATGCTACCGGAAGCGAAGATTGGCAATTACGAGGTATCCGGTTTTGAAAACCTGAAGAGACAACTGGTATTTGCATGGAATCCCAAGCAAAGAGAGCTAAGGCCCGTGATTGATGAGGCTATTCGATTACTTCGCGGCTGAAGCCTCGCTTTCTTCCTTCACGATCCGGTTGACTTCTCTCGCTGCATAACCCCAGGCAGAGAATCGTTCAATGTCTTCAGGGATGGGCATCACCCATGGATCATCGCCGAACATTTTGTAGCGCCCTTCCAGTTCTCCAGTAGTCATACCCGGTTCCCAACAGTGTTTCAGCGATTCTTCGACAATGGATGTCGCTTTTTCTAAAGCTGCCTCAAAGGTGCTAAACTTTCCCGCGCAGTAACGCTCGTCTTCATCCATGAAATGGTAATTATCATCAACCCAAACGACGTATTCGACTGCCTTGTTTTCGTTGGGACTATCTTTTGTGGAATCATTCTCTTTCATATTAATTCGGCCCTCAAATAGTTTCGAAAGCGTAGTTAATGTGTTTACCTGAAAAATACTTCATGACGCGGGCAGGTTGTTTTTGAATACTTCTCATAAACGAAATCACATTGGCTTTGATTTCCTGAACCGTGTTTGGCGTCTTCTTTGCGTTTACATTCTTCTTGAGATCACGATTGAGATACTCATCCGCGTTGAGTTCCGGAGAGTAACTGGGGATAAAATGCAATTCGATTACTTTGTCCTGATCACTGACCCACTTCGCGAGGCGCTTCCCATGATGGGCGCTTAAGTTATCCGTGATCACCACGACCGGACCTTCCGTGGAGATAATGAGCTTTGAGAGAAACAGGATAAACTTCGATTGCGTCATCGTTGAGGTGTAACACATGAAACGCACCTCCCCACGGTTGGTCACCGTTTCGGAATCAGTCGACTAACGAGCTTCCACTGCGCCGTTCGAGGTGTAATGGATGATCAACTGAGGCCGGGCGGCGAGAGTTTTTGAGGAAATTTCTATGGCCGCCCACGCATCTTTGCCATTGCCCACAAAAACCCACCCGAAATTGCCATCGCCATCCGACCAGTTTTGAACGCTGGCAGTGACATCAACATCAACGAGCCCGATTGTTCGGTTGAGGTGAGTCGGGAAAATCCACGCTTCGCATGGGTGGGTTTTCTTTTAGCTATGACATCAACCGAGAGTGTATCGGGATGGTGGTGGAGATTTAGAATTCAACTCCGCAACACCTCAATAACATCAAGGATTGAAGGACGGATTTTGGTTGTTTTTTCTGACTTGGCGAGGGTTAAGGTTCGGCTCAACCTTTCTAATTCAGGGATCTCAACGATAGCCGTATTTTCGATGCATGGCGCAAAGTGAGGCGGGAAACCTGATAAACCCATCGTCTCGATTGCTTCCAGAATTTGAGAAATGGGCAGCAAATCAAAACGCCGGTCGAGATCCTCTCGTTCGCGTTGCATAGCAGTCATAGAGATATCCTATGACGGATATGCAAGAGGGCTCTTGTCAACGGGGACTTGGCCTGACGCTTACAGTCAGTAGGTTCGCAGCGCCGGAAGATCTGTCCTATCCTGTTGCTAAGTATGACGCTACGGACTCAGTAGGCAGGGTTCGGAACGATTGCTACCCGAAATCCGATTCGCCAGTTCCGAGACCATGACTCGGCCTGTCCGCGATTTGCCGAGCGACAGCTTCTCTGTCCTTTGGAGAAGAAACAGCCTCCGCGAATCACGCGGTCATCGCCCTTGGCTGGTCCCATGGGATCTATTTGCTCCTGTTTCGGGTAACGTGCATGCCAGTCCAGACACCACTCCCACGCATTTCCCTGCATATCGTGTAAACCCCAAGCATTGGGTGAATATGCTCCGACTTCAGTAGGGCTGCTCTGCAGGCGACCGAAGTTGGCATCCTTCCTGGTAAGATTAAAACCATTGCCGACACTAAAAGGCATATCTGAATCGGATCTGCATGCATATTCCCATTGGGCCTCAGTCGGGAGGTCGTATTGCCACTTCCTCGCCAAACTTCCAGCGGAATGTTCCAGGTCGGTCAGGCGTTTACAAAAAGCCCGACAGTCCTTCCAGTTGATGTAGGTCATCGGCACCCGATTCCCTGTTTTACTGCGATCTCTTAGCTTCGCGACGATCGATTTCTGGCGTTGTCGCTTTAGATCTGAATGCATCACCTGTTTCCATTCACCTTGGGTAACCGGATACTTTCCCAGGCAAAACCCACGGGTGATTCGGACAGGGTGCTCGATCTCGTTTGACCATCGATCAGCTTCGCACCGAGGCGACCCCATCATGAATAGACCCGGTTCTATCGCGGAAAACTCCATTCCCTGTGAGTTGCTCCACGGTCTCCCCTCAACAGGAATAGGACCTTCTTTATGCTGATGTAATATTTTTGCTGGAACAGCCTGCTTGGCAACCGGGGGCGATCCTACCTCCGAAACGGTCTCTTTAGAGGCGGGTCGGCGGGAGTTGAGGCGAACCGTTGGCCTTCTCTTCCCCACAGGTCCCTTTTGAATTTGAGAGGCTGGAGCCGCCTGTTTCAATGGTGGTATGTCCGGAGTTGCCGTCTTAGGAACCAGTTGTGGAGGCGGCTGGGGGATTCTTTGGGTATTGGAAGTCTTTTTTTGCGGCGGAGGTGGGTGTGAATCGGCCTTCGTTCTTTTCCCGGCGATTCTCTTGGTTTTACTGGATAGAGGAATTTTTTCCGTTTTAGGGGATGGAGGTGGAAAGCGAGCTAATGGAATCTTCTTCTCGTTCGATTGAGTATCATCTATCGTCATATCTTCGTCTCAATAGCTATTCAAAATACCGTGAAGCCTAACCCGGCCTCCTAAAATTCTGGCGTTGCGGCTCGGCATTGGAATATTCTAGATAACCCCGGCTCCCAAACCACGGCTCTGCTGGACCTCGTCCTGAACATCTCTCGGAAGCATTCTGATGAGTTGAACACACACATTTCTAAGTCCGTCGATCTCGTTGTCCACGATGCAGCGGTTTCCCTGTGTGATTAGCTGTTGTGCTCGTGCCGGGTCATTCATTTGCGCCTGGTTATTTGCCATATCCTTGAACATGGCGACCCAGAATGCCGGATTGCCGGTAAGCACTCGCATATGAAGATCTTTGATGAGGCCTGTGTGCTTTTTCAAAGGCTCAACGTCTTTTCGATCGATGATGTCATCCAGGCGATCGACGAGTTCTTTAGCTTCCGCTTCAAGTTCCGGTGTTCCGTGTTCCTGGATCAGATTCTCCAGAGACTCAGCCGCTTCTTCCGCTTGGCTCACCAGGGTAGGCCATTCGAGGACTCCCTCGACTTCATCGAGTGCGATCATGAATTCTAAAAGATTCTTATCGAATTGTTCGGCGAGGGTCTGGTCGCCCTCCGCACCTCTAAGCATGCCTCTGAGGTCGTTGATGACCTCATCCTGATCCAGCTGGCCAAGCAAACGCAATGCACTCTGATCGTCAGCGAGTTCGGCCTTCTCCCTCAATTCGCGAAAGCGTTCCCGCTCTCTCCGGAAATCATCTTTCCACTGTTCGATGGATCCAGTGCTCGCCTGTGGACGACCCAATTCAATTTCCGCCTCAAACTCTTCATCGAGAAGGGGGACGTAAGCCTCTACCTTGAGGCCTCTCGATTCGCTTACCTTCAAAGTCACCTCAATCTCGCTGTGATTGGGGAGGTCACGACTGATATCATCGGAGCTGATTTCAAGGCTACCGACCACCCGATTGCGGTCCGCTAGAGAATTTCCTCCTCCTTCGACGACTGGGATCTTGAGAGCCTGTCCGCTACTTCCCTTAGATAATTCGTGCGCGGTTCTCAGTAATTCGGTCCTTTTTGCAGGTAGCCCGGTCCCCTTGTCGAAAAATTTCGCCACGGTGTTGTCGGCTTTGGCAACGCCTATCGCGTTCACAAGTGGCTGCTCTTCGATCACAGCGCCGACCGTGTAGTTGAATTGATCAGGTTGTATATCAAGACTACCGCCTGAACTACTTCTCAGGCTGATGGAAAAAGTGTTTCGCTTGCCCTTTTCGGCGAGAATATTAGTCATGAAAGCTCCCTCCGGGGAAAGAGGAACCTTGCCACTAGACCACTTAGATTCTGTATTTGTGATTTCGATGGTAACGCCCTCCATAGATGAACCTCCATGGGCTTCAACACGACCGCCCACCAATGGGTCTATCTCTTGCCCCACCGGCTTGTACTTGAGGTCGACCACGAATTCACCTTCCTTATTTGCCTTGGGCGGTGTTACGTCGGCGCGTTGAGTTCCGGCGAAGATAGCCGCTCCCCGGGCGACTACCGTCATCGGGTCCACGCTATGGTCAACTTCGATTGGAAGAGCATCCGCAATGATCTCCCGGAAGTAGGGCGCCAAAGTCGGGCCACCAACGAGGATCATCTTTTCTACATGGGAAGCGTTTAGGCCTTTCTCCTTGATCACCTGCTCACAAATTTTGGCTGATTTGCGAATCAGGGGCTCAGCGATATCAGCGATTTGCGACTGGGTGAGTTCGATCTCGATGTCGTCGCTAGAGACTTCTTCGCCCGAATCATCTTTAAATGCGGGCCAATCCAGATAGACTTTCTCCATGCGACTAAGATCAATTTTGGCTCGTTCAATCTCGTTCTTCAGCAAGTTGATCTCCTGCGACCACCGCTTGCTACCACGCTCGAATCCCGAAAGGTCGAATTCGTCTTGCAACACCGGTATCACAGCTTTTTCCAAGATGGCCCAGTCGATGTCAGCTCCTCCCAAAAAGTTATTTCCGTGATGGTTGACCACATTGATCATCCCTTCCTCTGACTTGATCAGTGCGGCATCAAAGGTGCCTCCGCCAAAATCGTAAACAAGCCAGTAGCTCTTGTTCTCATCTTGTTGAAATCCGTAAGCGAGTGCCGCAGCAACAGGCTCTTGAAGTAATGGTGCCAATTTGAGTCCCGCCAACTCTGCCGCTTTCTGAGTGGCTTCACACTGGTGGAGCTCAAAAGCTGCGGGAACAGTGATGACGGCTGAATCGATGAGAGTGCCTCGGCGCTGTTCTACGCTGGAGCGTAACGCTTTGATTACTTCTGCGGAAAGTTCCTCCGGAGAGAGATTCTTTTCGGAGGCGGGGAACTCGTAACGAAAATCCGTGCCCATTCTGCGTTTGAACTCCGTTGCCACATCGCGGGGCATTTTCTCCATGCGATTCTTGGCACTACTGCCGATATGAACGACGCCTCTTTTGTCGATGGCCACCGCTGAAGAAGTGATGTCCTGTTCGGCGTTGTTCTTTACGATCTCCGTAGTAACGCCATCCAGGAATGCGATAGCACTGTTTGTTGTTCCAAGGTCGA
>CALAHF010000157.1 GCA_937891465.1 uncultured Verrucomicrobiales bacterium
GCTGGACAAAGCCCGACCTCGGGGACGGCGAACACGTCGGTAATCTGCATGGGTTGCACGGCGAGTTTTGGCGTTGCCACAAGCGTGAACGTCACCCCGTCCGCGGTGCGGTAGAGGTCGTGGTTCCACTCCTTCCCGATTCTGCGCACCCAAAGCAGCATGGCCCCGGTGGAATCCAGTCCCTTGCCGACAGTGACCTCGCCGTAGCCCACTGTGTTCGCGACTACCGTTTCCGCCGTCTGTAGAGGTGCGCGCATACAGCGCGCGGGCGTCTTCACCGATCGTATGCTTTGTGCCCCGGCTGTAGGTGCCGACCAACTTGTCGCCGATGGCTTGGGTCATCGGCCACGAGTTGTAGCCACTCACGTCCTGCACGACATGAGCCTCCTTGAGCGCTTTCACCGGCGTCACCTTCACCAGAGCTAGGCCCGTGGGGCGGGTAAACGTGTCGCCGGGGAGGCCGGGGTCCCGTTGAATCCGCACTGTAAGGGGCGCGTCGGGAACTACCTCATAAAAGGATTCCAAAACGATCGTTCGCGAATGAAACGGAGCCGCAGGAAGCGGTGTGCGCACCGGCTTGCCCAGAGAATAACGATCTGTAAACGGAGTATCCTCCACCATTTGCGAGAGGTGAACTCGGGAAACATCCTCAAAGTCGGGGCTCGTTTCCGCGTCGTTTTAAGTCACGACGATCTCGACTTTTACCGCGACGCAATTCTCTGGGAGGCCACCAACGACGCCGGAGACAGACTGCCCCGTCGTGCCACCCGACAGCGACCACACCGGAATGTGAGTGGATCCCTTCGACATGACTACCAGCGAAGGCTTACCCGTGGCGATCGACAGATCGTTGGCGGTCAGGTAGAGCGGAGACGCCTCTCCCTTGTTGGGATTTTGCTCTTCAGCGGTTGGTGTGTCTTGCCCGATAGCTGACTCAATTTTTTCGCCGGACAGAATCGACAGGGCCAGGATCAGAAAGATTAGTGATAAGCGAAGGGAGGCGGGCGAAGATTTCATGGCAAGGGATTGGGGGCAGGTGATAGAATAACACTTTTGGCGCCCCAAGGGCCAACATCTCAGGAAATGGAAGAAGCTGAAATTTTAACATGTATCGACTGACCTCGGACCCCGCTTGTTATCAGACCTACCAACTACTTCCGCTTTACCTTAAAGCTGCGGAACTCGACGGGATCGCTGTGTCCCGCGAAACCAATCAGGCCCTTGGTGTTATCAAGGCCTTTTGGCGGATTCTTCATCTGGCTGCGGTCGAATGTGGCGATGTCGGCGTCGAGAATTTTAGTTCCATTCAGCGTCACCATGATGCGCTGGCCCTGCACTTCGATTTCCTGGAAGTTCCACTCTCCCGCTGGACGCAGGTAGCCGTGCTTCGCGCCGACGCAGTGATAAATCGAGCCGTGGTATTGATGCGGCGCCAACCCGTTCTTGCCTGCGGCGGCCTGTTTCTCGTTGTAGCCATCGCTGTCGATGACCTGTAGCTCAAGTCCATCCGACGCTGAGTGGCCACCGAGCGGCGTGCGCAGTGCGATGCCGTTGTTGCCCGCTTTCGGGAGCTTGAATTCCACCCGAATCTTGCCGTTCTCGAATTCCTCCATCGTCAGCAGGTCACCCCCTTTACCTTTTTTACAGCGAATATTGCCGTCTACGACCTCGTAGCTGTCCTCTGCGCCCTGCCAGTTGCTGAGGTCTTTTCCGTTGATCTGCTCAACAAATCCATCGGCATCACGTTCGGCGAGTTCTTTGTTTGCTTCTTCGGCGCTGATCTCGCGGACATACACATTGCGCCAGCGAATCTCGCTGCCGTGGGTTTGCAGTTGGATCGGACCTTTGGCGAATGCAGGATCTTTCATCCAGCCGTTGGGCATTTTTTTCTTATTCGCCTCGTCGCCTTTCTTCTGTTTTCCGTAAGCGAGGTAGCCGGCCTTTTTATTGGCGAAGAAGTTCTCGAGCACCGCGTTGTCGACCACGGTCTCGCCGTTGAAGACGATGGTGACACGTTCACCGATCATCCGGATTTTAAACTGGTTCCACTCGCCAAGGGGCTTGTCCATTTTCTTGTTCGGGTCTTTGCCGGGAGCGCCCTTGCGGTTATTCCAGAGGCCACCAGAACCTTTGGCCCGACCGAGACCTTGCGGGTCGGGCTCGGCAGGATCCCAAATCTGCACCTGCGGGATGCCGCGGAGATACACCCCGCTGTCTCCTGCGGGCAATGCCTTGTATTCGACCCAAAACTCGAAGTCGCCGTAATCCTTGTCGGTCGTGAGATAGAGCCCCTTGCCATCATTGACCAGCTCTCCGTCTTGCGCACTCCAATGGGCGTTGATGTGATTCCCTGAGTCCTTACCTTTTGCATCTGTCAGACCACCTTCGACCGATTTCTTTTTATACGTCGCCCGTTCCTCCGGCGTCATGTTCCAAAGCAACGTCGGATCTTTCGTGCTCCAGCCATACCAGCCGGAGAGATCCTTACCATTGAAGAGGGCTTGGAAGCCTTCCGGCGGGGCCGGATCAGCAGCAAAGGCTGATCCAGGCAAAACGCCTAACAGAACAGCAACGAAAAATGAGGAGGTCAAAATAGATACGCAGGACTTCATGATGCGATATCCTATCTATTCAGATTCATCGGTCGAGAATCAGATTCGCCGGAGTCGCGCCGTCTAAGGTGGCGGGAAGGATCGACCAGGGCCCAGCAGACTGCCCCCGCCAGATAAATAGCGGCGAACAACAAGAGCACAAGATTCCAGTTGTCGGTGCGTTCGAACAAAGCCCCGACGAGAATCGGAGTGGCGGCTGCGGCGAAATTGCCCGTCATGTTCATGACGCCGAATACCTGGGGCGTGCGTTGGCCCCCAATGTCAATCGACGCTGAAAAAGCACAGGGCCCGGCGAGCGCTGCGAAGAACGATCCAAGCGCCAGCAGGGTCACCGCAAGACTGACGTTTTGGACGAACCACGCTGCGAGAATGAGCAAACCGCAGGCGCCGAGGAACACTGCGCCCACTCCGCTGCGACTGAGGCGTAGGCTTTTTGTCCGTTTCCAGATCCAGTCTGTCAGCAAGCCGCCAAACAGGCAGCCGGCGAGCGTGCCGGCGAAAACGAGAGACTGAAGGTAGCCGGAATCCTTGACCGAAACATCCCGGGTCTCCTGGAGAAAGGTCGGGAACCAACTCGCAAAGAACATGTATCCAGACGCCCGACAGATTTGCTGGCCACAGAGGAACCAGATCGCGGGATTTCGCAGCATCGCCAGCCACGGAGTCGGCACCTGTGATTCCGATTCGATCGGCGTGGGATCGGACTCGTCGCGCTCGGACTTAATTATCGCCAGTTCAGATGGGTTCACCGCGGGATCTTTCCGGGGATTGTCGTGGAATCGCAGAAAAAACCAGATCGTCCAGATGATCCCCGGGATGGCGAACAGGACAAACACAAGGCGCCAGCCGATTGCTTCGATGAGCGGACCGGTCGAGGCTCCGGAAATGATCGCACCCACCTGCATGCCGGTGGTGAGAACGCCGCAGGCAAAAGAACGCCGCGCGAGCGGGATCCAGTGGGAAATGGAAAGGCAGGATGCGGGAAAAAGTCCCGCCTGGGCGATTCCCATGATCAACTGAGCCACAATGAGCAACCAGAAGCCGGGAGCCGCGCCGAGCGCCAGGGTTGCAAGCGCTCCCATGAGAACAAAAGCCGTCATCGCAACCCGAGTGCCACGTCGATGCGCCAGCAAGCCTCCCGGGACCTGAAATATGGCGTAGGTCCAGAAAAACGCGCCCATGAACCATCCCGATTGCGTCAGGGTGAGATCGAGATCCTCGCGAATGGCGCTCTCGGCGACGCCGACGGCATTCCGGCACAGATAAGCCAGCGCGGCGGCTAGAGTCAGCCAGGTCAGCACCCGGTAGCGAACGAATGTGGGGCGCTCGTTCATCGGATGGCGTGGAATGCTTCGGTAATAGCCGCTTCGAGGGCTTCGAGGCTGCCGCGATCGAATGGCGTCTGCCACTCCTGGTAAAGGTCTTCGTCGTAGAGATCCGACGGCGGCAGATAACCGATCGAACCGTTGGCCAAATTCAGGTAGGCCACGGCAGCGTCAGGAAACGCGGCGCGCAGGTGTTGCTGAATCTGGGAATAGGCTTCCGCCATGTTCGCCGCGAGCAGGGCGTCACCCACTTTCCAAATCCAGATTGGGAAAGCGAAAGTCTCGCCATCCCCGAGCCCCTGGCGGATCGATATTTTTCTCCGAATCCGTTCCTGAATGACTCGGTCGATCGTGGCCTCGAACTCGCGTTCCAGTTCTGCAGCTGTTGGCCAGTCCTTCACCGGCAAATCGACCGTGAGCCGGACAGCCTTCAGTTCCGTTGAAAGGGTGGCCTTTTCCCGACGCCACATTGCCAGCGGCGCACCGGATTCCCGGACACCGCCGAACACGAGTTGTTCGCCCGGGGGTTCCATCCCCGCGAGCGTAGCAAGCACGGCGTGACCGAGTTCGCGGCCGTGAGCATCCGCGACGGATGGATCACCTACATACTGATATCGAGGCGACAGCTCGCCGGATGCGCCTTGAGTGAACAGGGTTAAGCCTCCGTTCAGACCCTGTTCGATCGTTTCACGCATCACGCCGATGTAGTCTGGCGAGATCAGGCGGTTGTCCCAAGCTAGAGTGGTTGGGTGACAGGCGTAGTTAACGATCGTCGCGAGCGTTTCGCCGGACTCCGTTTCCGTGACTCGACCGACCAGCAACGTGTCGTCCGCCGGCGCGTCGGGATTGAAACCGCACACTCGCCGCGCCGGATTATCCGGATCGCGAAGGTCCCGCGCCGAAGCCAAATCACAACGACCGGTGCGCCATTCGAGCACGGCGGGTCGGATCGCTTCGATAGCTCGCGTCACGGTATCGACAGTCGCTTGCCAGACTTGTTCGAGATAGGGTTCGAGCAAGGCGCCTCCTTCCCAATCGGGTTCGACTCGATCGGTCAGCGGCGGTGCGGAATGAGTATGTGTTAGGGCAAAAAGGAAACGCGACTCATCAAGCCCGAGGTGATCGAGGAGGCGCTGGCGAAAGTCACGCTCAGAGACCAGGGAGCGCCACCAGCCGAGATCGGCGTCGACGAGGACGACCGGGTTTTCGCCCTCTGCATTGTCACAGATTGCGAGCGCTGTCACCTGGAGTGGCCGGTGAATGCCCTCGGCGACATCGTGTTTCGCCGCGCCCCAGTTTCGCGCATAAATGCCGACGGGCGGTGTGATGTCCGACCGGGCGACACCTGCCCATCCTGAGAAACCCGCGTGTTTGTATTGCATTGTCACCCCTTCATGTTGTAGCGATTCAACTGACCGTTGCAAGCCCGCGAACGCCTACCATGAAAATAACCGCCATCGAAACTCACGTCTGTCATGCCCGGATGCGGAATTGGATCTTCGTCAAAGTCCTCACCGATCAACCCGGACTCCACGGTTGGGGCGAGGCAACGCTTGAGTGGCATACTAAAAGTGTGACCGGGGCCATCGAAGACATTTCCAGTCTGCTCATCGGCGAAGATCCCCGGCGGGTCGAGCATCTCTGGCAGATGATGTATCGGCAGCACTTCTGGCATGGGCACGGTGTGGTGCGATCCACTGCCATTGCGGGGATCGATCTGGCGCTGTGGGACATCCTTGGAAAGGTAGCCAATCTGCCGTGCTCCCTGCTCTGGGGCGGCCCGGTTCGTGATTATGTCCGCACGTATTGCCATCTCGGCGGCGGCAAGCTCGAGGATTTTTACCGCACCTCAGCAGACGATGCGAAACGCTTTGCCGAACTCGCTCAGGAGTCAGTCGAAAATGGTTACACTGCTTTCAAGACGATGGCGGTGCCACCGACCATGCCGATCGAGGGACTCCAGCCGATCCGTGCCGCCGAAGCTGCCGTTGCCGCGATGCGTGAAGCGGTTGGTGATTCGATCGACATCATGGTGGATTGCCACGCGCGTCCGTCACCGGCGATGGGACTGCAATTCGCCAAGGCGCTGGAGCCATATGGTCTCTACTTTTTTGAAGAACCCTGCTGGCCGGAAAGTATCGATGGGCTGGCGATGATCAACGCCGCCGTCTCAACGCCGATCGCTACCGGAGAGCGGATCACCCATTCCGCCGCCTTCCGTGATTTGTTTGCGGCGCGCGCCTGCGAAGTCTGCCAGGTGGACATCACCCACTGCGGCGGTCTCACCGAGGCCCGCCGCATTGCCGCCCTCGCCGATGCCTACCGTATCGCGTTGGCACCGCACAATCCCCAGGGACCTGTCAGCACCGCAGCGTCGCTCGAGTTCGGCTTTTCCCAGCCCAGCTATATCATATGCGAAACCGTCATGAACGACGTGCCCTGGCGCGACGACATTATCGATCAAGGTTTCACGATGGAGAAGAAAGGTCGCATCGTCCGTCCGAATACCCGTCCCGGACTCGGCATCGAGTTGAACGAAACCGAGATCAGGAAGCACCCGCCCGAGCCGGAGATCGTGGAAAGAGTGTTCTATCCCGATGGAAGCGTCGGAGATTGGTGAGGCGAATGTCGTCAAACCTGCTGAAAACACTTTCTCATCGCCAAGCGAGAACGCCTGCCTCTATGATCGCCAACTGAACATGGAAACGCCCCCTCTCGCCCCTTGACTTCGCACGCCGTGCCCGCCGCCTCTATGGCGACCCCGAAGCCACCGCTGCGAGTATCCGCGACGGCTGGTTTCACAGCGCCGATGCCGCAGTCGTCCATCCTGACGGCTACATAGAGATCCGTGACCGTTGGAAAGATGTCATCATCAGCGGCGGCGAAAACATCTCTTCTGTCGAAGTCGAGGGGAGCCTCCTGCGTCATCCCGCTATTTAGGAATCCGCCGTAGTCGGCATGCCGCACGAAAAATGGGGTGAAACTCCCCATGCCTTCATCGTCCTCAAACCCTGGGCCGAAACGACGCCCGAAATCCTGCGTCAATTTTGCCGCGATCACCTGGCAAACTTCAAAGTGCCGCATGAATTTCAATTCCTGACGGAGCTACCCAAAACCGCGACTGGGAAAATCCAGAAATACATTCTTCGCGGCGGAAAGGCCAATCTTGAGCGTCAGTGAATCGGGCTTGGTTACCTTGAGGAGTATGGTCGCGTCAGCCGACCGATGCATCCCTTACTGCTTTGTCATTCATTAATTTGGCAGCCTCATGGACAAAAGTTCGATCCTATTTCATGCCAAGGCCCTGAATGAATTTTCTCAACACCTGTTCGGGACAGGGTCGATAGTGCCGGTGTCCTTCCTTTCGGAAAAATGATCCGAGTTCGGCTTTAGTGACAACGAAATCAGCTTTTTCGAACGTGACTGTCATTTCTTCGTCGCGCATTTCCAGCGCGATTCGAAGTTTTTTGAGGATCTCATTATTACTAAGAACATCCACAGGCTCGGGAACCGTGCCATCGGGGCGAACCCCTCGTTTTTCAATAATGAATCCATCCATGAAACGACAAAGTGTCTTATCTGAAATCGTCTGGTAGCCCTCCTCATCCTCGCGCTTCAGCCAGCGGCTCACTTGGGATCGGCTTGTTTCTTCCCCTGTTAGTCCAATGATCTCAGCCACCTTGGTGTCACTGATGTCCAGAGTGTGGCGCACGCGGCGCAAGATGTCGTTATTCGTCATGAGATTGTTCTTTTTAGAAGAGATTGAAATTGGCATACCATGCCGCAGAGAACTGAAAGGTAAACTGGTAGATGATTTGAATCCGAATCCCAGGTTCCCTGCCGTCGGAGGCTTGTTGCCATCTCCATATCACGTGATGGTGGCGGGAAATCGGCACACGTTTCAACGCTCAAAAAGCTCCTATTTGTGCGGCATTTTCTGATACAGTCGGCGCTTTCACAAATGCCAAACCTTAAAGAAAATCGTTGGCTACGACTCGGGTTCACCGTGCGTCTATTCGGTGTTGCGTCTACGTTCTATCGCGATCTAGCGGCCAATCTCATGGTTTTTTCCGCCATGGAGCGGAAGGTCAGCGAGATCATCAACAGTGGGATAAATGTGGAAACCCCTTCAATTCCGGCACGCCATTGAAAAACATTGAAGAAGGAAACCCAAATTAGTAACTTCTTTGGAAATGTCATGAAGAACCCATTACGCCCCCCCTTTTATTTTGCTTTTTGTTTCGTCATTCTTCTGACGACACCCTTTATTCCGGCTCAGGACCTTCCTGCGGTCAAAGTCGAAAACATTCGACGCATTTTTCACAACGGGGAACACAACGCTTTTACTGATATGATCCGATGGAATGGGAAGCTTTGGCTTACCTTTCGTTCCTGTCCAGACGGTCACATGGTTTTCCCGACTTCCCGTATTATTGTCCTGTCGAGCGAGGACGGTAAAGACTGGAAACAATCTTTCGTGTTTTCGGTCGCTCAACGCGATACCCGTGATCCCCACTTTCTTGCTTTTAAGGATAAACTCTTCGTTTTTACCGGGACCTGGTATAGTGGCGATTCGGAGTTACCAAGGGAGCAGTATGATCTGAATAAACACCTCGGTTATGCCGTCGCGACGGAGGATGGCAACAACTGGAGTCAGCCGCGGCCAATGGAAGGCACCTATGGTCACTATATATGGCGTGCTGCCACCGATGGGGAGACTGCCTACCTCTGCGCCAGACGTAAACGAGATTACACAGAAAAAGAAACCGGTGCGGGTGGCGCGCGAATCGTGGAATCAGCTATGTTGGAAAGTATCGATGGGTGGAACTGGAGATTTGTTTCTTTATTTCAGCAGGACCAGGGAAATGAAACCGCGTTCAAAGTTCTGGACGACAAATCCATTGTCGCGGTCAGCCGCGAAGGTTCAAAAACTGCCCAGCTGGCAAAGTCGCATCCACCCTATCTCGAATGGGAAAGGTCGGAACTGGATGAATACATTGGGGGGCCTTTACTCGCGAAATGGGGCGATCGCTGGATCGTTGGTGGTCGGCGGAATACGAAACAGGGCCCCAAGACGACTCTTTACTGGTTGAGTAAAGATACGCTGAATCCCTTCGCCGAATTGCCCAGTGGGGGAGATAATTCCTACCCCGGTTTTGTCGAAATTGACGCCAGTCACGGGCTCGTGTCCTGGTATTCCAGTCATGAAAAAGACGCTGAGGGGAATGTCATCACCGCTATTTACCTTGCAGATTTCACGGTCGAGTAACGATCTTATTTCAATGATTTTGAATACGCTGCTGCACTTTCTCAATCTTGGAAGTTAAACGCGCGTGCGTAAATTATCCCGAAACCCGCGGGCTTCTTATGAAACATCTTTGCCTGATCCTCTGTTCCACATTTCTGTCATTTCCGCTTGTTGCGGAACCGGAAAAAATTCAGATCACGATTGATCGCGGGGATGATATTGGTCAGGTTTTTGGTTCTTTGTTTGAAGCTAAGAGTAAAGATGGTGCTTTTGTGATCGGAGCCGGGTTTCAAAATGCCTATAACACGCGCTACCGAGCCGATCGGCATGAGCTTCAGTTTTTTATCCGGCCGGTGAAAGAGGATCGTGAAATCGAGGTAACAGAACTGCCCCGCCCCAATGAAACCCTGGCGGGCTCTTATCTATTTAGTCGAGGAGGAGTGGTTTATTCGACATACGGAGGGGTCAAAAGATGGGATTCAGCGACTAATTCCTGGGAAAAAACCAGTGGCACGGGAGGCGGGACCAACGAAACCATGCAAGTCGGCGATGGAATTATGAAATTTGGGGATGGCACGGTTTCGTTTAACGATGAAGTCATCCTCGAAGCTCCGGAGGTTGGCAATTATCAACTCTTTTTCTATGCCAACGGCTATCTTTGTTTTTATCACGTCCAACGAAGGGACGGCCCTTATCGTCCCTGGAAAAATGATGAAGACGGATTCAGCAAGTTGTATGCCTGCCCCTGGAAACCGGGGCAGGGTGCAGTCGACTTGTCACGAGCAACCGTGAAAACCCTGCCCGTGGTCGGTGAAACTACGTTTGCATGGGGGGTGCTTGGTGATCAAATTACAACCGGTTCGAATGTCGGAGGCGTCTATGTTTTTAACAATTCCATCTGGCGAATGATCGTGGAGCCGAGCCTTGGGTTCAGCTACCAACTTTATTCCAGCCTCGTTCTTGAGGATCGCTTGTTGATGGGGCACTACCCAACTGGCCGGGTTTTTGAATTTGATGGCACTGCGATCCGGGATATCCCCGATTGGCCGCCGACTCCGGAAGGAGTTTCAAAAAGTGCAAGGGAAGCCCAAACCACGATTCTATACGCGGGCGAAGTGTTCGCGGGAGTGTGGCCTTGGGGCGAGTTGTGGCGCTTTCACCCGGACCGGAAAAGCTGGTCTCTTCAGCAGCGAATGTTTGATCATCCTGCAACCACTTCCAAAACCGTTCATCCTTACGACATGGAAAATGCCAACCATAAACCGCGCAATCTTTGGGGGCAACGGGTTACCAGTCTCGTCGTAAATGGTTCCGATTTGTTTGTCGCCACGTCTGCGAAGTCTCCCGTGGAATGGCGTTCTGAATTAGCCCCCTGGCTCAGTCTGGATCAGTGGAAGTCGTATGGAAAGGTATATCGCATTACGATTCCGGGGCACCTCAGCGTGTCGACGAAATGGACCGGAAAGCCCACCACCTTTGCCTTTGAATTTGACGGAGGTGAAGTCAGGATTTCCCAGGATGACGATGAGCTGGGACGTTTCACCATTCCCGAAGCATGGCAATCAAGCCTCGAATTTCCCGAGATTCAACTTGGCAAGGGTATCTTTGGACCCCTTCGGGGAGAATTGGTTGAATAAGGCGGTGAGGCGTCTCTTGACGATGACCATCGAAAGATCGTTCATTCTCTCATGATGCTACGTCTGCTCGCCATTCTCTTTCTACTTTCAATTTCGAACGAGCTGTTCGCGCAACAAGTCAACGACACGCAGTCAACCGTGGCCAACGTTCCCTTTGTGATTGAGCGAGATGTTGTTCTGCGCCGAGCTCCGGATACTAAAGATGGTTCCTATTGGATTCATCCCCGTGCCGCACTGATCCCCGCCACCGCCCTGAAAGATCAAACAACTCCGGCGGCGCTCATGGTGCTCTTTAAATTCCTCGGTCGCTCCGATTTTTATTCCGGCGTCTACACGATGCGAAGTGATGATTTGGGACAAAGCTGGAAAGGACCGCAGCTGGAGACCGAATTGGATTGGGTCAGTGACGGCGAGGTCAACATCGCGGTTGCCGACGTCACTCCGGGATGGCACGGGCCATCGAAAAAGTTGATCGCGATTGGAGCCCGGATTCGATACAGCCCCAAGGGCAAGCAATTGGAGGATCAACCGCGGGCACATCAGACCTCTTACACGGTGTTTGATCCCGCCACCGGAAAATGGGAAAAATGGCGTCGCCTCGAAATGCCAAAAGGCGTTCAGTTTAACTTTGCGCGATGCGCCTGTGCCCAGTGGCTTGTCGAGGAAGATGGTTCACTCCTGTTACCCTGTTACATTGGCCCCAAGGTTGGAGTGCCTTTTTCCTCTACAATGGTGCGCGCCAGTTTTGACGGGGATCAGCTTCGCTATGTGGAGCACGGCGATGTCCTGGCGTTACCTGTCAAAAGAGGCCTCTACGAGCCGTCGCTGGTTCGTTTTGAGGGACGCTATTTCCTTACGATGCGCAATGATCTACAAGCTTATTGCAGTGTTAGTGACGATGGCTTGAAATTCGAGCCGGTCCGGAAGTGGAAATTTGACGACGGCGAAATCCTGCGAAGTTACAACACCCAGGCTCATTGGGTCACTCTGGGTGACGGACTGTTTCTCGTCTACACTCGCGCCGGAGCCGACAACGATCACGTGGTTCGGCATCGGGCACCCTTGTTCATCGCGCAAGTTGATCCCCGGAGAATGGTTGTGATTCGGGCGACCGAGAAAATTCTTGTTCCGGAGCGTGGCGCGACCCTGGGGAATTCGGGCGTCACCGTGATCAATTCCAACGAATCATGGGTCACTGTCGCGGAAGCCAATGTCGATCGCCCCGAAGCAATGCAGCGTGGTGCGGATGGCAGTGTTTACGTGGTGAAAGTGAAAGCGGCAAAGTGAGCGGCTCTATTTTTCCTGGCTCTCTTGCTTTCCGCGGAGTGTACAAATCGTTGACTTAACTCCTTAATATTCGTGATTACGGAACCGGTATCCCTGAAGATAAAATCGAAAGGGTTTTTGAAGCTTTTTTCACGACCAAGTCAAAAGGTGAGGGCACCGGCCTGGGGCTTTCGGTAGCAAGTAATATCCTGGAGATACATTCCGGAGCGATCGGTCTCAACAACGAGGTGGATCCTCCCGGTTTAAGGGTGAAAATTTTACTTCCTCTCGCAAACGAAACGGGTGTATCCTAGCGGCAGAAGAACGGACAGGGCACACAGAACCAAAACACAGAACCAAGGGAATTATCCATATCTGATGAAAAAATTATTGCTGGTCGATGATGAGACAGGGCTAACGACATTAATGAAATTAAATCTGGAGGCGACAGGACTTTACGAAGTGTTAGTGGAGAACCAGTCCGTTCTGGCGACGAAGGCAGCGAAGTCGTTTAAACCGGATTTGATCATTCTCGATTACATCATGCCCGAAAAAGACGGTGGCGATTTGATGATCGAGTTTCAGGCTGATCCAGAGCTTAAGAATCTTCCGGTGATCATGTTGACGGCGCTTGTCTCTGACCAGGATACTCATGGCACTGGTTTGCTCGAATCCGGGGGACAGACGATGCTGCCTAAGCCAGTGTCTCTTGATGTCTTATTACGTTGTATCGAAGAAGAGTTGAGTAATGCATAGTTTAAAATATACCATTTTCTTGTGGTTTTAAGGATTGCAACGAGATCCGAATTCCGTCAAAGTAGCGAGTATCATGGGTCGTTTGTTTGTTCGGCCCTACACGATTTTGAGTGGGCTGACATCCAGATTACCGCAATAAAAGTAGACTGCGGTTTTAAAATTCTCCTGATTTCTAAAGCCGCCTGATTGGCGTTTGATTGACATTATTTTACTGTTAATCCGTTCCGCCACTGCATTGGTGATGCGATGGGTGCAGTATGTCAGGATATTTTCGATGTGACGTTTGACCAACTCGCCGAGCTTCACGATTGGACCTATTCCGCTGGTCGAGGCGATTTCATACCAGCGCTCAAAATACTTCCGCGCCCAAGTGACTGAGCGATACTCCCAGAGCTTGCGCAGCATCTCCTTCACCGCCCATGCCTGAGCCGTGTAAAGCGTGCTTTCAGTGAGTTCTCGGAATGCCTTTTTCCGGTGGAATTTCGGCGGCCCTTTCCGGTGCAGCCAGTCATATTTCGTTCCCTTAAGCCGATCATCCCCAAGCGCGCTCAACTCTTTATGTTCAGCGCGACGCACCTGATCCACCGCTTTCCCGGCGTGCTGCATCACGTGAAAAAATCAAAGACGATCTTTTTCTTTGCCTCCGGCACCGCTTCCAGCGTGCTCGTAAAATAGGCTTCCCACATATCCATTCCGATCGCCTCAATCGAGGCCAGTTATTCGTCTGAAAGCATGTCGTAGTAGGCTTTCAGGCTCGTCTTCTTGCGATCTTCATTGATAAAAAGAACACAACGCTCCTTCAAATCATAGACCAAGGTGTGGTAACGGTGCCCTTTTTTGTAGGCCTTCTCATCGATTCCGATGTGAGTCGCTCCCATCTCCATGCGGCGGGAAAGCCCACGATCCACTCCGCGTTTCTCCACCGCCCAAACTGCATCCCAGCTGGCGCGGATGACTTCGCCGGTGCCTTTAACCGTTTGGCATCGATGAAGGGTTCGCAGAATGTGTATCTCCATCAGCAACGTAAAGCGGCTCCCGTCCTCAGCCCATGGAGCTTCGATCTGACGCACCCCGCAATCACCGCAACGAACCCGCGGCAATCGAGCGACCAAAAATGTTTTCGCCTGACAGGTATCCAAATGCCGCCACTCGCGCTCCCGGCCATGATCGTGAAGCGGACAGGCTTTGCAACACTCCGGGCAATCCCATGTTGCATCGTCCCGATGCGCAAGACTCACACGAACTTCTTCGTTTTCCAGTTCATCGTTGCCCTCCACCCCGGTCACATACCAAGGCTCAACAACACCCAACAATTTGAGATGAAATTCTTCAAAATTCATACATCAACCTACCCAAGTCGAACCATCCACCCACTCAAAATCGTTTAGAACCATAAAGGATAAAGGCCCGGGGATTCCCCCGGAAAATCTCGATTTGATTTTTGATGCGTTTTTCACAACGAAGCCTACCGGATCCGGGACCGGGCTTGGACTGACCATTGCCCGGAAGGTAATCGATCTTCACGAAGGAATCATCCAAATAGACAATCGGCCTGACCAGACCGGCACCATCGTAACCATCGCCTTGCTCCTTGACTCCATGATGGTGGGAAATGATATGGTGTAGGTAGGATGAAATGTTGCTAATTTCGAATTGCGATGGAAATCATTGAAATCCACCCGGCTGATACCACCAATGCTCCCCTCGATTCCGGAAGATCCGACGCGCCGTTAAAGAACCGTTGAAAAAGAAAATTCTTATCTGTCACCGGCGAAATTTTTTACGTTTAAGGATTTCGAGCCGTGTCAATTCTACCCGCAGATAACTACATGACCGGACCGCGATACATAAGCCAAGCAGTATTTAGCAAAGTTAGTCTGCGCATTGTTTCAAAAAGTTACGGGGCCTTCATTTCGAAGCTTCAAGAAATGCGAGCAGATCACGCAGTTCGCGATCCGTCATGGCCATTGGCAGGCCGGTCGGCATGAAGGACATCGGCAAATCCTCGATCGATTTTACATCGTCGCGGTTGAAGGTGTGATTTCGGCCCAGCGCATCGCGGATCTGTTCGTTGATGTAGGAGCGCAAGCGAATGCCAACATAGGTGTTTCCGTCGTTGAGGGTGATCACTCGTGGCATGAACTGCGGGGCGATGTCTCGGTTGGGATCAAGGATTGCGCCGAGCAGCCAGTTGCTGTCTTCGCGGCCAGCGACATGACTGAGATCGGGACCGACGACGTTGCCGCGCCCATCGGAGCGATGGCAGTTGGCGCACAGGGAGATCTTTGGATTATGAAAGATACGTTCGCCGGCGGCGGGATCAGCGGGGGCTTTGATCGCGGCGAGACGCTGTTGCCAGGCAGCGGTATCGGTCAAGGCGGGGCGATCGGTGGAGAGGGAAGCCGGATCGGTCAGGGCTGCCACGAGGACTGCTGATTGCGGAAATTGCTCGGCGGTGGCGCTGAGTGTTTTGGTCTGTTCATCAGTGAGTTCAATTCGACGAAGTGCACGGAGCGCTTCCTCGCGAATGGTTGAATCGGGATTGACGGAAAGCTTCATAAACAGGGCGGTTTGCTTTTCTGCGACGGCGGAGAGTCCGAGAATAGCTTCAGCGCGGATCTGTAAATTTGCCGTTTCATCCGCTGCTGTCGCTGCAAGAATCTTTTGCGTGGCCTCCGGATTTCCGCCTAACACCCGGACGACTTCCAAGGAAAGCATGGGGTCGTTCACATCCAGCAATTCTTTTAAAAGCTCCAGTGTAAGCCCGGGCGGGAAATGAGCTTTCGGCGTCGATTGATCCTTCACCGGGCTCATTGAACGGATAGGGAGAAGCCGCAGGGCAAAGGCGCGAAGCGTCGGGGAACTTGAATCGTCTTTCACTCGCGCGAGGAGCAGCTCAGGATTTCGCAGACCTAATTCGGGCTGTCCGCTGAGGGCGGTGTGAGCGGCGACGCCTCCCTCGAAAACTTCGTATTCAAGATCGCTTCGGCTGAGCAGTTTATCGACGGCTGGAAGGTAAGCTTTCAAATCCTCATCAGCAATCCAGCGCAAGGTCTCGAACTGCACTCCGGCATTCTTATCGCCGAGCAATGCATCGATCCACGGCTGCGGGTCCACCCTAGCGAGCCTCAACGCCTGAACCGCCTCGATGCGTTCGGCGTCAGGCCACGACTGCAGATCAGCGACATTCCAGGCATCCGCGAGCCGACGGAGAGACGAAAGTGCTGCACTGGCAAGAAAAGGGTCCTCGTCCCGACTCAACTCCATCAACTTGCTCCGCGGCAAATCAGTCTCGCCCCGTCGCAGTTCGGTGGCGAGCGAGGCCACTTCGTTGCTGGGCTCAAGATCGAGCGGGCCGACCCAGCCTGCTTTTTCGAGATCGATTTCCAACTTCCAAAGCCGCCCATAACCGTGCACCGGATAACGTCCGTCGACCCAGTCGGTGAGATAGAAAACTACACTAGCATCGTCTTTTCGGTGGTCGTCCCGGGCAATGCCGACTGGCCTGAAATAGCGGGAACCGTGCGCCAGCGTAATTTGTTTCGCTGCGAAACTGCCACCCTTTTGCGTGAGCGGAAAAAAGTCGATCCGGTGATCCCCCCACGACGGCACCAGGAGACCTCGCCCGAGCGGAAGCAATCCGCAGGGAGCCTCGCCGGAAGGGTGAATCATCGGCAGCGTCCCGCGCATCTCTCCATTCCAGCAGACAAAAGGATGAGGTGTCGCTCCGCCGTATTTTCGCCGGTAACCGTAGTCTCCGTCTTCGACAATGTGGAGCACCTTGCAGGGCGGATATTCCCCGGGATCGTTTTCAGCGACAAAAATCTCCCCATCCGCGCGAACGGTGACGCCGAACGGATTCCACAGACCTTCCGCCACTTTGCGAAGATCGCTTCCCACGGCACTGATCCTAAACACCCCACCTCGATCAATGCCTTTAATAGCAGAACCGTCTTTCGCCTTCAGTGTCCAGGCTTTCGCGAAGTTTTCCCCAAGCCCGAAAACGAGATCGCCATCCGGTGCCCAAGCCAATCCCGACAGAGCGTTGTGGGGGTAGACTGCCTCCGAGACGAGATCGACCAACGTTTCTTCGACATCACCCTTCCCGTCGCCATCACTATCGCGGACCCGAAGGATACGGTCGCGTTCGGAAAGATAGACCCAGCCATCGGGACCGAGTTCCAGATCCATGGTTTGCTCGGTTGTGGCGTAGAACACGTGGCGCGTGCCGTCGGGATCGAAGATGAGAATTTCGTCCTGCTTCGGCCCCTGATAGTCCTTCGGCGGCAGGTGAGTGTGACAGGACACCACCCAGACTCGGCCCTTTTCATCGACATCTAGGCCCGTCGGCGTGGCAATGTCAGGGTGCTCGGCGACCACTGAGAGTTTGACGCCGAGTTGGAGGATTTCGATCTCAGCTGGACGGTTGTCCTCCGCTTTTACAAGAGAAGCGAACGATAGAAGAATCGTAGTGAGAACACAGTGTTTTGTTAAAGACATGAGAAAGAAATGCGATTCACTTGATTGAAAACTCGTCCTTCGGATTCGGCAACTGCCGGAGTCGCGTAGGAAGGCAGGACCGATGCGCCTTTTAAAACCCTTGAGAAAGGAATTCCTATCAGTTGAAAGTGCCCCTTGCCGTGAGCATCGATCCGCTGTTAACAAGAGGGGATGCGTCTCTTTCTTTTTCTCAGTATTTTCGTTTTTCTTTCGGCCAGTCTGTTTGCCGAAGATTCCCTAACTCTTTCGTCCAAAGGTGAATTAATCTATGAGGAAAATTTTGAAGAGCTAACGAAACGCCTCCAAGTAGGCGAGGGAAAGTGGCAGATTGTCGATGGGGCATCGATCAAGGGGATGCAGCAGAAAGAGGATGGGCATACCGCTTTCCGGAAGATGTTTCTTGATCATCAAGATGTGATTTACCAATTCGACATCATGCTGGAAGACACGGCTTACGCGAAGTTCTTGATCAACTACGAACGGGTCCATCTCGCAAACTGTATCATCAAGCCAAAGGAGTTTTCGATCTCCAAGCTCAACGAGGTGAACAAGCGCAAGCAAATGGAGGCTCTGGCGAAAGCAGAAGGCAAGCCGGTGGAAAAAGGCGATTGGCAAAAGAAAAATGTCGTTCTCGCCCGTGAGGAGATTTCGATCGAGAAGGGACAATGGTGCACCGTGACGATCGAGTTGGTGGGCGACCAGATGGTGGCTCACTTGGGCGATGTGACGTTACGCGGAAAGCATCCCGGACTGAAGGAGCGCAAAACAAACTTCGGAATTCAGGCAGCCGGGCTCAATGGATGGGTTCACTTCTGCAACCTCCGCATTTGGAAAGCTGAGCCGAAGGCTTGATTCAGGCGTTCCATAATCCCGGCCCGATAGAATGAATATGATGAAACCCCAAACCTCGATCTTCGCAATTGTTCTGCTTTTGCTGCTGGCACCCACCATTCAAGCAGCCGAAAAGCCCAACCTGATTCTGTTGATGGGGGACGATCACGGCTGGGAAGAAACCGGCTACAATGGTCACCCCGACCTAAAAACTCCGGTGCTCGACGAAATGGCGGCGACGGGGCTTCGGCTTGATCGTTTCTACGCTGCTCATCCTTCCTGTTCGCCGACTCGGGGGAGTGTGCTTACCGGACGGCATCCGAATCGATACGGCACCTTCTCTCCGGGATATTCTCTGCGCCCCGAGGAAGTGACGATCGCTCAACTGCTGGGGAAAGCCGGCTACCTTCGTGGCCACTTCGGCAAATGGCATGTCGGCACGGTGAAGGCGGGATCGCCCACCAATCCTGGTGCGATGGGATTTGATGAATGGGTGTCTCACGACAATTTCTTCGAGCTCGATCCACCACTTTCGGACAACGGTGGACCTCCGGTGATCCATCCGGGCGAAAGCTCGGCCGTTGTCATCGACGAGACGATTCAGTTCATTAAAAAGGCGAAAGCCGGGGAGAAGCCTTTCCTCACCGTGGTCTGGTTCGGTTCGCCTCACGAACCCTACAGCGGGCTCCCGGATGATTTGGCCCTCTACGATCATCTTCCAGAGAAATATGCTGATAGTGGTACGGTGAGCCTCACTTCCAACGAAACCGGGCGAAAAACGAAGCGTCCTCTGGGCGATGTGCTGCGCGAACGCTACGCGGAGATCACCGCCATGGATCGTGCCATTGGAACGCTGCGGGATTTTCTTGCAGCAGAAGGCCTCCGGGACAACACGCTCGTTTGGTACTGCGGCGACAACGGCACGCCGCCGAGCGGGGCCTTGGAAGCTTATTCGCCCTTACGCGCTCTGAAAGGTCAAGTCTATGAAGGTGGCATCCGAGTGCCGGCTGTGATCGAGTGGCCCGCCCGCATTCCCGAAGGGCGGACCTCGGAGTTCAATGCTGTCACCAGCGACATGCTCCCGACGGCCTGCGAACTGGCTGGCACTCCGATTCCTGACAATCGTCCGCTCGACGGACTGAGCCTGCTGCCTCTGTTCGAGGGAGAACTCGACGAGCGCCCAACTCCCATCTTCTTTTGGAATTTTATGTCGAAAGGAAAACCGAAGGTCGAGTCAAAACCGTGGATCGATCCAGAGTGGCAGAAGGGAACCACGCCGCTGGTGAAGCTGAGCGGCAATATACCGACGCGGAATTTCCGTAACTTTCATCACCCGGAAATTTTCCCAACCGACTACCTCGGCGGCTGCGTCATGTTGGGGAACCGTTACAAGCTGGTCATCCACGACGGCAAGAGTGCAGACGACGCAAAAGTCGAGTTGTTCGATCTCAGTGTGGACTCAGCGGAAACCAAAAACCTCGCCGACAGCGAACCGGACACGGTGAAGTCGATGCAAAAAGATCTCAGGCGCTGGCAGGACTCTGTTCTGAAGAGTCTGACCGGCGAAGACTACTCAGAGTAGAGGTCGATCGGGTCTACTTCGAACGCCTACATGGTGAGAAACGCTTTACTCATTGCGGCTTTCACTCAGCGTAACTGAGTTGCTTCGTTCATTCACTCGCTCAACAAGGGATTGGCCATTTTCTCCGGACTCAGCAAATCATCGAGCTGCGTCCTGGAGATCCAGCCTTTTTCCAACACGAGGTCATAGACGCTGCGATTCGTCGCGAGCGCTTCTTTCGCTATGGAGGCGGACTTCTCGTAGCCCAGCACTGGATTGAGCGCTGTGACGATTCCGATGGAGTTTTTGACGTAGTCGGAACACTTCTCGCGATTCGCGGTGATGCCGTTGACGCAGCGGGTCGACAGGACAATGGCAGCGTTCTTTAGCAACATCAGACTGCTCAATAAATTGTAAGCCATGATTGGTTCAGCCATGTTCAACTCGAACTCAGTCGCTTCCGCCGCCATTGAGACGGTCAGGTCCGATCCGATAATCTGATAGCAGATCTGGTTCACCACTTCCGGAATGACCGGATTCACTTTCCCCGGCATGATGGACGAGCCCGGTTGCATGGCGGGAAGATTGATCTCTCCTAAACCGCAGCGCGGTCCCGACGATCCCCAACGCAGGTCGTTGCATATTTTGGAAATCTGAATCGCGGTGACTTTGAGAGCGCCGCTCATCTCCGCAAAGTCCGCTGCATCCTGAGTGGCTTCAACGAGATCGTGGGCAAGCTTCACGTGCAGACCACTCATCTCATTGATCTTGCGCGTGCAAAGGGCGGCGTAACCCTGTGGACTGTTGAGCCCGGTGCCGATCGCGGTCGCCCCCATGTTGACGACGAGGAGTTCTTCGGTGATGCGCTCGAGTCGACGGATCCCGTCATTCACCATGACAGCGTAGGCGGCGAACTCCTGGCCGAGAGTCATGGGGACGGCGTCCTGATTTTCAGTCCGGCCCATCTTGATGACATCTGCGAACTCCTCTGCTTTCTCCTTAAGAGACTTCTTCAATACTCTCAGTGCTGATACCGTCTCGTGAGTTGAAGCCACCACCGCGATCTTTACCGCCGTCGGGTAAGCGTCATTGGTCGACTGGGAACAGTTTACGTGATCGTTCGGGTGGCAGTGCTTGTAGTTGCCTTTTCGATGTCCCAGAATCTCAAGTGCGACGTTCGCGATAACTTCGTTCGCGTTCATGTTGGAGGAGGTGCCTGCCCCTCCCTGAACCATATCGACCACGAAATGCTCGTGAAATTCACCGGCGAGGATGCGGTCGCACGCCACGCAGATCGCATCCGCGATTTTCGGATTGAGCACGCCGAGGATTGAGTTTGCAGTGGCCGCTGCTTTTTTCACATAGGCAAACCCATTCACCAGGTGCTGGAAGTGGGACAGTTTGATCCCTGAAAAGGTAAAGTTCTCCATCGCCCGAGTCGTTTGCACACCGTAGTAGTGGCTATTGGATACCTCGCGGTCGCCCAAGGAGTCGTGCTCGCGCCGGTAACCGCTGATGTCACTCCGCTTGTTCTCACCTTGCAGTAACATTTCCGTCGTCTCCCGAAGTCGTGAGTTGGTGCGCCGCGCCGCCCTGCGTAGAAAATGGTAGTAGGTCTTCGGATTTTCCTGCCGAAATTTCTCGATAGCTTCTTTGGGAATCGCCCAGACGCTGGTTTCCTCCAGGGCGAGGCCCGAGACACTGTGGTCGAGGTCATCAATAAAAAGCGACTCACCGATGACCGCTCCTTCCTTCAGGCAGGCGATCGTGACATTCCGCCCTGCGAGGCCGCGGTGAAGGTCGATTTTTCCATCCAGCACGATGCCGAACCATCGACGAGGGGCTGATTCATGGAAGAGGTAATCGCCCTGAGGAAATGTTTTCTCCTTACCTAGCGCCGCGAATTTCTTCGACTCCTCGAAAGACACTTCCATGTCGCCTGCGACACGTTCGATAAGTTCTCTGGTGATTTTCATGGGAAGCGTAAACAAAAAATTGAGATCAAAAGGGTGCGAGTATGGACAGTTCCACCCGCCTGACGAGTCATTTCGAACCGGGCGAGTTAGTCAAAGACTATGTAATCTAAAGATTCGAATGCCTCGATTTGCGACCTTCTAATCCAAAAGAGAAAGACTTTAAACCCGGCCGGATCGGCGCGCCGTTAAAACCCCTTGAAAAATCAAACTCCTATCAATTCGCAGTAAGTCTCGAATACGCCGTTCCTGATCGTTGACTGGGCGCCTCTGATTTGGCAGGATCGGGAGATGAAGTTTCCCATTCTAATCTTCGCGTTAACTCTCACGAGTTCGCTTTTTGTTCATTCGGCCAATGGCCTTGAGCCCGATTCACATTTCAGTGATCACATGGTTTTGCAACGAGACATGGATGTCCCTGTCTGGGGAACTGCGGCACCAAATTCGGACGTCTTCGTTTCCTTTGCCGGACAGAAAGTCAATGCGAAAGCCGATGCAAAAGGCCAGTGGCGAGCTGTTCTGAAACCGCTCCAAGCATCCAGCGAAGGCCGTGTCATGACGATTTCGGGAGACGGGAAAGACCTGGAAATTAAGAATGCGCTTATTGGTGATGTGTGGGTTGGCTCGGGGCAATCCAATATGGCGGGACGTGTTGAAAGTTATGCGAAGAATGACCCAACGCTCGCCGAGTTGGTCACCAAGGCACCCTTTCCTTCGATCCGGCTAATGAATGGCGGGCCCAAACCAACGTGGCAGGAAGCAACGCCCGAGACGGTTCCGAAGGCTTCAGCGATTCTTTTTGCTTTCGGCGAACGACTTCATCGTGATCTGAATGTTCCTATCGGGTTGATCGTAGGAGCTGTCGGAGGAACCCCGTCGGGGATGTGGATTCCTGCCGAAATTTTGGCGGAGAGCGAATTGTGCCAGGCTGAAATTAAGGAATTTGCCAAGACGTGGGATCGAGAGAAGGCGCAAGCCCGGCTCGACGTCGCAGTTGCCGCGTGGGAAAAGCAGGCGGCTGAAGCTGAGGCGGCAGGGAAAAAGCCACGGGGGAGAAAGCCGCTGCCTCTGGTTGCACCCGGAGGGGCTTCGCGCGGAGGAAAGTCTGGCGGATTGTTCGATCGTTATATTCGTTCCAGTGTCGGCTACGGAATTCGCGGGGTCCTTTGGGATCAGGGGGAATCCGGCACAGGTGTCGTAGGGCTTGGGCAACACGCGACCATGACCGAACTTATTCGCGGGTGGCGTGAGCTGTGGGGACAGGGAGACTTTCCGTTTTTATTTGTTCAAAAGCCAAGCGGTTATGGCAATGCCTTTTCGAACGAAAATCCGATTACGCGCGAGGCTAATGAATTCTCAGAACTTCCAAAAACGGTGAGCGAAGCTCGCGGTGGCGAAGGTCGTTTTCTTTATACCCGACTCATGCTGGACAATGAAAATGCCTGGATGGTTCCCGCGATCGATCTCGGTTCTAGTGTTCATCCCATCAATAAATGGGGATACGGAAACCGTGCCGCAGAAATTGCACAGCAGCGCGTTTACAAAAAAGCAGGCGTAGTCGGGTACGGTCCCATTTATAAATCCCACGCCGTCAGTGGAGACAAAGTCACTGTGACATTTTCTGACACAGGGGAGGGGCTTGTGACAAAACACAGCGATGAATTGCAAGGGTTTGCCCTTGCTGGAGATAATGGCATCTGGCACTGGGCCATCGCAAAAATCGACGGGGACGACACCGTGGTAATGGCAAGCGAAGCGGTTGGTGAGCCGACACAAGTGCGATTCGGGTATGCTCAGAAGCGACAGTGGGCAAACCTGTTCAACAAAGCCGGCTTGCCTGCTCTGGCATTCACCACTGAGAGCGCGAAGTGAATACCGCACGATCCAATAGGGTTGATTCGATGAACCTACCCTATTGATTCGTTCTGCTCAGTTTGGAACCTAACCGTTCGTTTTCATGATCAAAACATCCATTTATTTCGGCCTCGCCCTTTTGTCGCTCATTGTGCTCAGCAACTCTGGTGGCGGCAAGGAAGTAAAGAAGGCGGCAAAGGATAAGCCCATCGTCGTCCTCACTTTCGATGATTCGGTTGCCAGTCACGCGACATTTGTGGCTCCCCTGCTGAAAACATACGGCTTTGGAGCCACGTTTTTCATTACTGAAGGGTTTCAGTTTGTGATCGACAAAAAGAACTACATGACCTGGGAACAGATTCAGGTGCTCGACGCCGCAGGCTTTGAAATTGGAAATCACACCAAGCAGCACTCACGGGTCGGCGGCCAAACTCTGGAGCAGCTGACCGGGGACATTGCCTACATCGAAGAGCAGTGCAAAACGTATGGGATTCCGCACCCGACGAGTTTCTGTTACCCTGCCTATCAAACAAGCGAGACAGCAACCAAGGTGTTGCAGGAGCGGGGATATCGATTTGCGAGAGCCGGTGGAGCGCGGGCCTTTGACCCGGAAACTGATGATCCGCTTGCGATGCCTCAGGCCTTTGATGGAAAACCTGAGAGCACACTGGAGCAGTTCAAAGCGGCGGTAGCGATGGCTCGCGATGGAAAGATTGCGATCATGACCTTCCATGGAGTTCCCGATATCAAACATCCGTGGGTCAATACAGAACCTAAGAAATTCAAAAACTACATGGAACACCTTAAAAAAAGTGGTTGCCGCGTGATTTCACTCCGGGACCTTGGAATACATTTGGATGAGATTTCCCGCTAAAGAAGTCAATTCAATCTCGAGATCCGCTCTGCCCGAACTGGTCGCGAACCCGGTATTCGCCGAGCACCTGAAGTAAGGTTGCTCAAAGTGCTTAGAGCTACATTAGATCAGTTCCGAGATAACTTTTCCGGAATCAGTCGCCGTCGTCATGCTGCCGAATTGAGTCTCGAATTCGTGGCCGGGTTTGATTCCGATTCTGGAAAACAAGGTCGCGAACAAATCGGGAACTGAATACGAATCGCCCTCGATTGCCGTTCCGTCTTTGTTTGTTGAACCGACGATTTCGCCTTTTGCAAAGCCAGCCCCGCCAATCACGATCGGCACCACCGTGGGAAAATGATCACGGCCCGCTGTGGAATTGATCTGCGGGGTGCGACCAAATTCACCGATCCAAACGACGACGGTTTCATCCAGCAGCCCGCCCGAACTCAAGTCCTCCATCAAGGCGGCAAAAAGCTGGTCCAACTGCTTGCAGAGCCGACTGGTGGTGCTCGCGTTTTGCGTGTGGGTATCCCAACCTCCCTGCGCGACCTCGACAAACGGCACGCCCGATTCCAGGAGACGCCTTGCCAGCAGCGCTCGTTGACCGAACGGATCGTCACCGTAGCGTTTCTTCTCCTTGTCGGATTCGATGTCGAGTGCTTTCGAAAAATCAGTCTCGATGAGCCGCTCGATCTTTGAAAGGACCGCCAAACGCGCTTCAGGATCAGCAGCAGCCTGATGATTCTGACTGAAATGCTCGCTCAAATTTCGCGTCAGCTGAATTCGCTTCCGGCGCGATTCGAGTGTCTGCAACAGTGCGCGCAATTCCTTCGGATTCTCGATCGCGAAGGGACCATTTTCCAATCCGAGAAACGCCGGGCCAAATCCCTGGCCCGCGCCGATACTTACGTAATTCGGTAGATCACTGATGGGCGATTGATTCGACATTACGGCACCGAGCGACGGCCGCGGAAATGCCTCTACAAACGGATAACCCGTGTGCAAAAAATAGCGTGCCCGATCATGATCACCTTCAGGCGAGGTCACGTTCCGCACGACGGAAAGCTTGTCCATTCGCTTTGCGAGAAGCGGCAGCTTCTCAGAAATTTCGATTTCTCTGGCGGCTGTTTTGATCGACTTTGTGCCGCCGCCTGTTGCCTGCCCCGGTTTGGGATCAAACGTCTCGAATTGGCTCGGCCCAGATCACGAGCAGCTTTTTAGCGCGGGATTTCTCATTCGCAAAAACCGGGGGCATTCCCAAATGCGACGCGGCAAATCCGAAAAATCCGGAGGCCGTTCCGCCAATAAATCCGCATCTCGAAACGAAGCGTTTCGAACGGCAATCGTAGTCAGGAAAAAATTCGTTCATAACGGTTTTACGAAGCAACAGGGTAAGTTTGGCGAACCAATAGGGTTGGTTCGCAAAAGGCAGGGATCAGTTTGTTTCGGCAGCATCGATGAATCTCTTCAGCTCCGCAATTTCCGCTTCGCTGAATTTTCGGTCGGAAAGAAGCTGGGCGACCAGCGGGACAACACTGCCTTGAGCCACGTTTTCGATGAGTTGTTCAAGGTGACCGGCGCTGACCGAATCCTGAGAGATGGCCGCTTCGTAACGGGTGGGCCGTTCAGCGGATTTTTTGACCGTTCCTTTTTCAGCCAGTCGATTCAGCCGGGTCTGAATCGTGGTGTATCCGATCGGGCGATCGAATGCAGCGTGCGCTTTAGAGATGGAAAGCGGACCGTTTTGCCAGAGAAGATTCATGATCTCCATCTCGCCCTGGGAAAGTTTAATCGGTTTGGATTTTCCAGCCATGAGTCCATTTTTACGACAAACGTCATAAACGTCGAGCTTATTTTACTACAAGCGTCGTAATTGGGTTTGAAGCTCGCGTTTTTCAGTCTTCACTGTTGTTTAAAAATCCGCCCTAAGCGATCCGACACGTTTCGTAGTGCTGACCTCGCGTTTTTTCAGTAAAATTGATCTAAAAGAGACGCGAAAAGGCTACAATTTGCCTCGAAAGTGTGATTTGCTCTTCTCGAAAATTTCGTTTTTACTCTCTCTATGATCAGTCGCAGAAAATCATTACAAACGATCGCATCCGGCTTCGGTGCTGCCTTTGGAGCTTCGATGCTTCCCGATATTAGCCAAGCCGCTTCGACTGCATCGGGAGGTCCAAAAAGGGTGATCTTTTTCATGCAAAACCAGGGAATGGATCCGGCGACCTGTATCCCGGCTGGAATGAAAACTGGCGGTTCGCTGGCTAAGGCTGTTCTTCCGGAGCCGATCAAAGCGCTGGAGCCTTTCAAGGAGCAAATGCATATCATTGCCGGTCTGCACGGCAAGCATACGAGCCCTTCCCACAGTGCGTTCTTTGGTGCGCTCGGCGGTTATCGCGGCAGCGACGGTGTTGCTCCCAGCGCTTCCACGATTGATTACGAGTTGAGCAAAGCGCTTCCCGAGACGCTTTTGCCTCACCTGTGTGTCGGCATGGATTCCATCGAAAACATGAAGGCCAAGCCAACGGTTGCGAACCTTTCGGCGCGCGGCGCGGGTAGCCCGATCTTCATGCACTCGAATCCGAATCATCTTTATCAGATGCTCTACGGTGGGATTTCTCAGGGTGACATTCGTAACCAGCACGAGGCGAAGTCGAGTATGTATGATCGCATCGAGCAAATGGCTGCGACAGAGGGGAAAACGCTGCCGAGCGGCGACAAACAGCGTTTTGGTGAGTTTGTTCAGGGATTCAATGACATGAACGGTCTCCGCGAGCGGCTCAGCAAAGTGTCAGATCACCTCAAGAATTTTGCACCCACAGTTGATGACGCTTACACCAATCCCGAATTCGAAACGGATTGGCACGATCGCATTCTCGATCTCGGTATCTCTGCTCTAAAATCCGGCACCACCAGCGTACTCACGATCGGCTCGGGGCGGGGTGAAATTTTCGGTGCGTGGAAAGGTCTCGGCATTGAGCAACAAGGTCACAATCTTGGGCACATGAAGCAGCCGGACAATCCGATCTGGGTCAAAATTCGCCAATACAATAGTCGCATGCTGGTGAAGCTGATGGAAGAGCTGGAAAGTGTTCCCGAAGGCAGCGGCACAATGATGGACAACACGCTGATCGTATACACGAGTAACAACGCTAATGCTCAGCACACCAATGGTGCGAACTGGCCGGTGGTGCTTCTAGGTAATTGCGGTGGCGCTTTCAAGACAGGTCAGTTCACGCAGCTCGACGGCACCCGCCCCATCAACGCACTTTACAACTCGATTCTGAGAACAACAGGTGTTGAGGCTGACCGTTTTAATATGAGTGATCAGATGGCTGCTAAGTTTGATTCTGGCACAGGTCCTTTGAAAGAGATTCTGGCATAATGAGAAAGTTCACTTACACCCTCGCTGTGGCTGGTTGTACGATTCTTGGCAACATAGCCAGTGCTGCAGATCCCTACACACCGGGCGATCCGATCCACGGAGATTTTGAAACCTTCGCGCAGGGCTTTCTCGATAAGCATTGTTACGAGTGTCATGACGACCTCTCAACGAAGGGCGATCTCAATTTGCTCGACCTAGGGGCGGTTGACGAAACCAATGGGGCACTCTGGAAGGCAATTTGGGCACAGGTCGCGCTCGGCGAAATGCCGCCGAAAAAGAAGACGCAGCCGGAAGTCATCGAACGTCTCAAATTCACTGACTGGATCGTTAATAATCTTTCGCAGGCGATGGAGGACAAAGGCGGTTTTAGCGCCCATCTGGACCCAAACAAGGGTAATTTTATCGATCATGATTTGCTGTTTGGTTCTCTGCCCGAAGGTATCAAGCTGGTGCCGACATCTTCGCCAGCCCGTATCTGGCGAGTGACGCCGCAGGAGCACATCACGCGGCTCAACGAATTGATCAATACCGAAGCGGCATTTGATCCGAAAAAACCGGGGCTCCGAACTCACGGCGATGTCGTTCCCACCAACCATGGCGGCGAGTTGAAACTCTACTTTGGCACCGATCGAATCACGAGTTGGGAGGGCGGAACGGTTGCTTATGCGACGGCTGTCAAAAGCGTGCCAGTGGTCCTCTCTTCAGCTCGGAAACATGGTTTCGAAAATTACCCTGACTTTTACTCGGTCAACAGTTCCGAGGCGACTCAGATTTTAAACAAGGCCGAAGACATTCTCGAATACATGGCCTACGGGCCGCTGAGCTTGGTCGGCATGCCGGAGCAAATCACTGACGATCGCAAAACCTACGACGCGGTAAAACCCGAGGGCGATCTCCGCGGATTGCCCACTGCGATTACCTATAGCACGAAGGTGACACGTGAACTGACTCCGGTTTATGATCTGATGAAAGATCCTGAAGCGGAGGTCACGGGCAAGAGTTTGAGTGCGGCGATCAATTATCTTTTTGAAGCCCTCACCTTCCGACCTCCCACAGTAAAAGAATCCGCCGACTATCAAAAAATTGTCAGAGATTCTATTGCCAAAATTGGAAGAGAAGACGGTATTTTCATGGGACTATCTGCCATCTTTCTTGACCGTGACGCGTTGTTTCGCCCAGAGTTAGTTGAGGAGAAAGACAGCAAAGCCGACGAACACGGCCGGGTCATGCTGCAGGATTGGGAGCTCGGGTTGGCTGTGAATCATGCCCTGGGTTACCTCCAACCCGACGATCAGCTTCGCCAGGCGATTACCGACGGGCGCATGAAAACAAAAGAAGACGTCGAGCGTGAAGTCACTCGGATGCTTGCTGATGACACGATTCGCAAGCCACGCGTTCTGCGCTTTTTCCGCGATTACTTTGATCACGATCTCGCCGGCTATATTTGTAAAGATGACAAAGCGCAGGCCACCACTGGCGCTAAAGGAGGCACGGGCCACTATCGCGCCATGTTCGATGCTGCCGCGAGCACAGATCGTTTGATCGAACTCATTCTCGAAAAGGACAAAGACGTTCTCAAAGAATTATTAACGACCCAGCAGCTTGTCGCTACGAATTCTGATAGCACCTACTTCGGCAGAAAACACACGCCAGAAGAACGAGATGTTGCGATCGCTGCGAAAAAGAAAGCAGATCAGGAAATTAAAGAAAAGATCGAGGTCGATTTGAAAGAAATCGCAGTACAACTCGCCGACGTAGAAGCCAAGCTCAAAGAAAAGCCAGAAGCTAAAATTGCGAAAACGTTGAACGACGAAAAGAAGAAACTCGTCGCCAAAAAGAAAAATGCTGAGCGGGATAAGAAGCGGATGAAAAGCAACATCAATGTGGACGTTGCTCCGGCAAAACTGGCTGGTGATAACATTTACGCCCGCGTCAGCCGCAATTCCTTCGGCACAGGCTCGATGAAACCCGAGCGCAAACTCGCGACGGCTCCTGAAGGCGAACGCATGGGAATTCTCACGCATCCGTCCTGGCTCGTCTCGCATTCCGACGCAATGGACAATCACGCAATTCATCGTGGCATTTGGATTCGCACTCGACTGCTCGGTGGCGGCATTCCTGATGTGCCAATCACCGTCGACGCCCAACTTCCCGACGAACCGAACACGCCCCTTCGAGAGCGGATGCGCGTCACCCGCGAGAAATATTGCTGGACTTGTCACGAAAAAATGGATCCGCTCGGCTTGCCTTTCGAAATGTATAATCACGCGGGGCTTTTCCGGACGACCGAGCTCGACAAACCTGTAGACACGAGTGGCGAGATCATTGATTCCGGCGATCCCGCATTGGACGGTCCGGTTGAAAACGCAATCGACATGATTCAAAAACTTTCCGAAAGCGAGCGCGTTGAGCAGGTGTTTGTTCGGCACGCCTTCCGTTTCTGGATGGGCAGGAATGAGATCCTCAACGATGCTCCCGTTCTGCAAGCGGCTCACAAAGCTTACCGCGACAACGGCGGCAGCATGAATGCGTTGATAACTTCGCTCGTGACCTCCGATGCATTTTTGTATCGCCGTCGTGCAGAGAAGTAGATGTTTTGCCGGAAAAAAACCTCATTCCGGCAACGCAAACACCACCAAACTCCCGCCTTTTGGCCTTCCGGATTTGCCTCCGCCTGCTGAGATCGCAACAAACTGCCGACCGTCTACCATGTAGGTGCTTGGCGTTGCGTTCCCGCCAAATGGCAGCTTCGCTTTCCACAAAACCTTGCCGGTTTCCTTATCGAATACTCGAAAAGTTTCGTCAGCCGTCGCTCCGATAAATAGTAAGCCGCCTGCAGTCACCAGCGGGCCGCCGTAGTTTTCGGTTCCGGTTGGTGGAATACCGCGCGCGGTCAACTCAGGATACTCACCCAGAGTCACCTTCCATTTGATCTCGCCCGTGTTCAGATCCACCGCATTGAGCGTTCCCCAGGGTGGCTTGATTGCCGGGTAACCTTCTGGATCAAGCCAGCGCCGAAACCCACCGAAGGCATAATCCGTCGGCTGATCCGATTTCGCTGCCGATTCGGGAATACCCGGCTCCTTTCGATTCGCGGTCGGAGCCTCCGCTTCTTCGCTCACGAGATATTTGATAATCGCGTTCCGCTTCGCCTCCGGCATCGTTGCGTAGCCGGGCATCCGCCCCCCTCCCACGCGCGTGATCTTCTCGATTTCTTCGAGCGTTTTGCGTTTAATGATATCGGTGAGCGGAGGAAACTCTGCGGCCGCATTTCCTTTTCGATCCAGTCCGTGACAGGCACCACAATAAACCATGTAATCTTTTTCGCCCGGCACGAGCTTCGATCCATCGGCTCGCCGCGTTTCGATCATCTGCAGCAGCCACGGCATTTCATTGATGTTTACATAATAGATTCCATCGGGATCAGCCGCGCCGCCGCCCCATTCCATGCCACCGTCATAACCGGGGAACATCACGGTTTCATTCAAGCTCGGTGCGGGGAACGGTCCATAGTTTGGCGATGCACGAATGCGATCCAGCGTCAGTTGTTTCGTCTCGGGGGAAATATTTGAAACATCTGCTTCCGTATATTTTTGCCGCATCAACGGCTTCGGCTTGGTAGGAAAAGGCTGAGTCGGCCACGCTTTCTCACCCTTCAAATCTGATTGCTGAACCGGCCGCTCCTCGATCGGCCAGAGCGGTTTACCCGTTACCCGATCAAACACAAACAGCAGGCCATGCTTCGATCCCTGCGCGACCGCATCGACTTTTTTGCCTTCATGAGTCACCGTCAACAGCACTGGAGGACACGGTAAATCTTTATCAAGCAGATCATGATGCACGATCTGAAAATGCCAGATTCGCTCCCCGGTTTTCGCGTTCAGGGCGAGCACGCAATTCGCGAACAGATTCTCGCCATGACGTTTACCTCCATAGAAATCAGGCTCGGCCGTCTTCGTCGCGATATAAACGATGCCACGTTCCTCATCGAGTGATTGACCGCACCACGGCATCAAGCCCGTCGCCGTTTTCCACGCATCTTCCGGCCAGGTGTCGTGTCCCACTTCGCCCGGTCGCGGGATCAGATGAAAAATCCATCGCTGTTCACCTGTCCGCACATCAAATGCCCGAACGGCGCCTTTTCCGCCGACCCCACCGACGATCAGTTTGTCTTCAAAAATCACACCCGGCGTATTCAGACCCGATCCCAGCTCAATCGAACCGTTCTCTCCAAAACTCCGAATTGTTTTGCCGGTTTTCGGATCTACCGCGAACAAAATCCCCGCCACCGCTGTGAAGAGTCGCGCTTCCCCGCCTTCGTCATTTTCCCAATAAACGAAGCCGCGTTGACGGGCCCGCCCTTTTCCTGATCGCTCCTTCGCCGGATCCCACGTCCAGATTTCCTCGCCCGTTGCTCCATTCAACGCCACAATTTTTCGAGTCTGTGTCGGCGTAAAAAGGACGCCATCCACGATCAAGTTATTCGCCTGATACTCCGCCTTCTCCCCCGTTTCAAAAGTCCACGCGACTTCAAGTTTCGAAACCGTCTCGCGATTGATCTGCTCCAAATTTGAATACAAATTTCGCTCCTTGCCACCGAGATAAACCGGCCAGTCAGCATCCTGACCAAACGCTACATTCAGCGAAAACACGCCCAGTAATAAAGAAATCAGTTTCATATCAAAAAATCGGTTTTCACGAACCAATAGGGTTGGTTCGACGAACATACCCTATCACTTCGAAACGCCTTTTCGAACATACAGGGTATGGTGGATGAACATACCCTGTTGCTTCGTTTTGACCAGAGACGCGATTTTGGGTTCGGCTGCTCGCTCACGCTCGCTGCTACGTGCGGGGAATGTAGAAGCGAGCGTGAGCAAGCATTCCGGTGCCCAAGGTGGTCAGGAGCTGATTTGCTCGTGCGTCATGCGTAATGCGAAGGTCTCCGGCCCGAGCGACAAGTCCTGCCGGTGGGTGTGCTGCGGTGCGTTGGGTGATTGACGCGCGTGCTGGCTTGATTGCCTGCCGATGCATTGTCAGGACTCGTCGCCGGGGGCGGAGACCCTGGCGTTACGTTCGGATGGGCTTTGTTCGGCTCTGCTGCTGAATCTTTGAACTTAAAAGGGGCGCACAGAGACACGGAGAACACAGAGGAAGATGAGGGCTTCTTTCGGGCGATCTCAGAAGAAAAACAACACACCCGTCACCAATTGATGCCGGTGGCTCCATTCGTCGCCGAACTTAAACGCCTGCCAGCGATGTCCGAGTTTGGCGATGACGCCGGGTTTTAACTCCCAGCGAAGACCGTAGGTGAGCCAGTTAAAGTTGAATCCGTCGTCGGTGAACTCGTAGAAAAACTCTTCCTCGATGAAGAACTTTGCGTCCATCGGTCCAAACTCCCAGGGGGCGATGAGCCGGGTTTCGTTCCGGTAGCGGATTCGATCGTTGGCTCCGCTGCCGCTCTCGAACATCCGGTATTCGAGCCGGTGCCGATTTGAAAAGGACCAGTCGCCGAGCTTTGTTCGATAGCTGACAATCCCGGAGGGCCGGTATTCGTCCCGCCAATCGTCGCCGATTTCGAGCCATGCATGGCGATAGCCGGCTTCCGCAGCCCAGCCGTCGCCGAGATCGTAGCCAAGGTTTATATCCAGGTAGCCGAAGAAAAAGTCGTCAAAACCATCCCGCGACGTGAACAGATTCCGCGAGGAGAGAAACCAACCGTCTTCGAGTTTGTGTTTGAAGATGAGGTTGTGAGCCGAGCCCGTATCGTTCTCTGCCCGCAGGTTCCCTAAGAGGAAACCCGAGGCGACGATCGCAGCGATGAATCGGATGATGAGCATGTCCGGATGTTGTTTCGGGAAGTAGCAAAGGTCAATACAATGTGGGATATCGAGGGGAATTCACGGCTTCTTCCGATCCTGTGCCAGCTGCCACGATTGGCCTGGCTTATCGACGCGAAAACTGACGATCCGTTTTTTCTCTGATTCGGTCACGTAGACGGTTCGACCGTCTTCGCCCCCGAAACAGAGATTTGTAGGGCCGGATCCAAACACATTGATCTCCTTCAATATTTTGCCTTTGGGGCTCAACTTCACGACCTTTCCTTTTCCGTGACGCGTCACGTAGAGATCGCCATCGACATCGCATCGCATGCCATCGAATCCGTGATCCGGAAATTCTTTGAGCAGTGTTTTGTTTTCAATATTCCCATCCGCAGTCAGATCGAATGACCAGATCTTTCGCTGTGCGGACTCATTGACATAGAGTTTTTTCCCGTCAGGAGAAACTTCGATTCCATTCGTGGTTCCCATGTCACCGGCAAGTTTGGTGACTTTTCCGTCCGGGGTGATTCTCCAGAGTTGGCCCGTTTTTTCCTTCCAATTCGGATCGCTCGCATACAACACATCGTCGGGGCCAATTGCCAGATCGTTTGGCTGATTCATCGCTGGTTCATGCGCGAATAATGTAATTTCTTTGGTTTTGGGATCGATTTTCCACACATTATGCTGCGGATAATCCGCCACAAACATCATCCCTTTGCTATCGAATCGAATTCCGTTTCCGACGCTTTTTTCCGGCAGATTCACAAAAATGGAAGCTTCGCCGTCTGGTTTTACCAAGCCGATCGCGCCTTGTTTCTCGAGATTCACGGCGAATAAATTTCCGTGTGTGTCGCAAGCTGGCCCTTCAACACCGCTGGTGAATGAGCCCTCTTCCGTCAATATTTTCGCAACGAAAAGTGGTTCCTTCGCTACCGCTTTAGATTCGCGAATTTCAATTCCTTCCGCGCGACTTATTTTGACGGATTTCTCAATGGGCAATTGATTCAAATTATCACGAACCAATCCATTTTCGGCACCGTTCAAAACCACGGGCGTTCCGTGAACCCGAAACAAATTGTCCGCGATCAGAACATGGCGAGATGGATTCGGGTTGTAGCGGGACGCACCCCACACGTAGACCCCGTTTGCTTTTTCGTTCCCGCTGGAAATAACGTTGTCCCGAAAAATCAGCCCATCGCAGTAGCCAAACTGAGCCACTGATTTCGTCTGTTTAGCAAAACCACGAATGATATTCCCCTGGACCACGGCGTCTTTATTTCCATTCCCCTCGAGCCGTCCATCGATCACATTGTCACGGATGATTATTCCATCAACTCCGCCAGCGAGAATTGATTTCCGGCAGCGATTCCCAGTGATGATGACATTCTTCAATCCACGAGCGTGCTCTACGTGAATCGTCGATCCGCCCGGCTGAACGTCGTGCTTCAAGTCCTGGCATCCTGTCACCAAATAATCCCGCGCGTTTTCATCGCCGCCCATTTGGATTCCCTGCCGAACGAAATTTCTCAGCGAAATATCGCGGATCGTGATATTCCGACAGCCACGACCGACCGCGACACAATCGCCGCTAAAATTCTCGACCAACAAATCGCGAATCATGATGTTCTCGACCACACCGTCTTTGCAGTAAAAAAAGATCCCGTGGTTGTGCTCCGGCGTTTCGCCCTTCACATACTTTTCGTGAGTATTGCTTCCATCGAGGCGCAAATCACGAATCGTCACATTCTCGCAACCCTCGGGCGGCGCTCCCAGCATTCTCCAAAAATTGGTAACCGTTGCAGCAAACTTCAGAGTCGATGTCGGTCCGTTGCCTCGTAAAACGGTGTTCGAAGGAATCTCCAATATAGGGCTCTCGGGTCCTTGCCGTGTCACCGTGAACGTTCCCGAAGGCACAAAAACGACGCCGCCGCTCGCCTCCTTCGCGGCGTCGAGAGCTTTTAGAATAGCAAGCGTATCGTCAGAGTCGTCGTTGGCAGTTGCTCCAAACGTGGTGATATCAAAGACGCGCTCCTCCGCAAACGAAGTGAGGGTGAACGTAATAATCGAAAAGAAAAAAAGTGAGGCCCGTTGCATCCGATTAGTCTGTACGAAGTCTGGCTATTTTGGATTCCCGTATTCACGTTCGTCGTCTGGAGTGCGTGACTGCGGATTTGTGATTGATCGATTCCTCGCGTCTCCTTTGAAATGAAGCAGTCGCCCTCACGAATCCTCAAATGTGGAATGATCGGGTTAGTGCTGATTTCAGTGACGGTTCGTTCTCAATCGAATGAGAGTTGGGCTGAGAATTTCGAAACCTATGACTCTGGGTATCTCATGATAGAAAGCGAGGGCTGGACTGGATTTGCTGGCTTTCGAGGGGATACAAAACCAACTGCAGCGGTGCTGACCGGCAAGGGAATTGATGGTTCAAAAGCGCTGGGAATTTTGCATAGCGAAGCATTCCGCACAGACAATTGGGGCCTGCAGTTTGAACTTCCACAGGCTTACGAAAAAGGCGCCGTCTGGATTCAGTTTAGATTCAAGCCACCCAAAAAGTGGGCTGGCGGTCTCACGTTTGACGCGCGCGGACCGAAACGCGGTGAAATTCTAACGCGCCTCGCTGCTTCTCCTTTCCAAAATCCATCAACACGAAATACCGAGCTTCGTTGGCATTGCACCTGGTCACGACCGCATTGGCGTCTCTACACCTTGTCAGAAATGGACGCCGAGCGTTGGTATACTGTCACCGCTCGACTCGATCTCGATGGCCGAACGTGCGCTGCCTGGCTCGACGATCAGGTTCTCAGTGAAGAAGCGCCACTTTCTGCCGCAAGTGGATTCTCACAGTTTTATATTGGCTTCGGTGGGCTTGCCGACACGCCCGCATTTATCGATGACTTAATCGTAACGACTGAGGCTCCCAAAGGATTTAAAGCGCCCAAATTGCTGCCTGATCCAGAGGAAAAACTTATCTTTCGCTTCGCTGGCCTTGGCGATCCACAAATCGGATTTGGCGGCTACGATGCGGACAAAATTCGCTTTGGCCTTGCCGTAGATCAGATCAACCAAGCGGGCGTGGAGTTGTCGCTGATCCTGGGCGACATGGTTCATGATAACAAAAACGAGCAAGCGTATCAAGATATCGCGGATCTCGGAAAAGGACTGAAAATTCCAAACTACGTCCGGGGAAATCATGAAGAACTCGATTTGTTCCTGAAATATTTCAATGAGAAGTCAGACTACTCGACAGTTCACAAAGGGCTTCGGTTTGTTGTCGTCGATGCGACAGGAAATGAGCGTGGTCTCACCGAAGAACAGCTTGCCTGGATCGAATCGGAGTTTTCTGCTGCATCAAAAGGCGGTGAAGAAATCATTCTGGCACTTCACGTTTCACCCTGGCAAGACAACAAAAAGGGAAAGGGGAAATACAACCAAATCGGTCCCGGTCGTGACAAACTCCGCGAACTGATGAAAGAACACAAAGTTCTGCTGTGCCTAAGTGGGCACTATCACACGGGATTGTGGGGCGCCAAAGAGGAGGAAACGAATTATCTGGTTCTCGGCGGTACAGCCATCGTGAAAGGCGGAACCTTTGGCTGGTGCCTGTTCGATGTTTATCTGGATAAAATTGTGATGCATCAAAAACCACTTTTCTTCGGCTACGAAAAAGAGGGTGTGGCGAAAGTTCACGGGCTTCAAAACTGGATTCCCTACGAAACGCTTCGCGACATGTATCCATACGTGCAGCAGGGCCCGCTCACGATTCCGCGCCATCGGCCTGCGAAAGACTGATTCGAATTTATGAAACAAGCTCCCGGATCGGTTTCCCGCTATCGAGGATTGGAATAGGACGTCCTGAATAATCGTGCAGCATAGTATTCAAATCGATCCCGAGCACATGGTAAATCGTCGCAAGAACATCGGAGGGCGCGAGGGCTCTTTCGACAGGATGTTCCCCTTTAGCGTTCGTCGCGCCGACTATCTGACCACAGTTTAATCCGCCTCCGGCCATCACGACGCTCATCGAATTGCCCCAATGATCCCGCCCTGGAATAGGTATCCCAGGTTGGCCGCTGTTTAATTTTGGAGTCCGCCCGAATTCCCCCATAATCACCACCAAGACATCATCCATCAAAGACCGCTCTTCCAAATCCTGCAACAAAGCCGCCACCGCCTGATCATAGACCGGGAGACGTGTCTCCATCGCTGACTTGATTTTCGAATGGGTATCCCAGTGAGGCATATCGACGGTTACAAATCGCGATCCGTTCTCCACGAGACGACGGGCCATCAGGGTGTAATGCCCCCAAGGGCCCCGTCCATAACGGTCCCGGGTGGCATCTGATTCCTTCTCAATATCAAATGCCTCGCGGGAATTGGAACTGAGCATCATTTCAATGGCCGACTGTTGGTGGGTATCCATCGCTTCCATGAGCCCGGATTGATCCATCCGCCGGTTGATCCCGTCAATATTCTGTAGCAACTGGTCGCGCTCGGTAAGACGTTTGGCAACACTGTCGTCCATGCCCCCCAGAAATGGCGGTGGCTTGATCGCCGCCTTGTAGTTCGAAGCGAGATACTTCTGCTTCATGTTCAACTGAAACGGGTTGTAGCTTGCGCCAAGGTAAGCAGCGCCCTGGTAGCCGGGGTACAAATAGACGCTTTCGGCTGCAGGAAGCCCGATGTAAGGAGGGATTCCTTTGACCCTTTCACCCGTCAACTTTGCGACGCAAGAACCTACCGAGGGCGACTTCTGAGCCTTGTTCGCCGAAGTGCTTCCAAATTTTCCAGTCAGCATCCAGTGGGCTCCGGCAAAGTGATCACCGGTGGAATGATGAACCGAGCGGATCACCGCCATTTTGTCGGCATGTTTCGCCTGAAGCGGTAGCATTTCCGAAAACCGCATCCCCGGAACGTTGGTTTTGATGTCGCCCCACGGGCCGCGATATTCACTCGGCGCATCTGGTTTAGGATCGTAGGTTTCGAATTGAGTCGGCCCGCCATCGAGCCAGATTAGGATGACCGATTTGTCATTGAGCTTTGATTTCTGCGACGGCTGGGACGCCTTGAGACTCATCAGATCAGCCAGGGAAAACCCGAACGCGCCGAGAGTTCCCACTTTGATAGCGGAACGCCGGGCGAGGTGGCGTTCGTTTTTGCGGGGCCGCCCCCCATTCGTCAAGGTTAGCATAGCGTGATTCCTCTAAGGTTAAGAAACAGCAAAATGATCTCACGTCTTGCCGGATTGGAGAATTGAATTCTGATCACGCAGTTGCGGCTGCCATCTGAAGCGGAATGGTCCCGTTAAAGCCACCGTATCAACGTATCGATTAGGTCGTGATCGATCCCAAGAAATTCGATACAGTGGCTCGAAATATAAAATGCGTTGGCTTTTTCCATTCTTTGTTCTTCTCCCTGCGACGATTCCGGCGCTGGCCAATGCTGTTGATTTCGAGAAATCCATCGAGCCGATCTTTCAGGAACGTTGCATTGAATGCCACGGACGTGAAAAGCAGAAGGGGCAGCTCCGATTGGATAGGCGCTGGGGGCTATTGAAGGGAGGCAATTCAGGCGAAGCGGCAGTCATCCCGGGTAATGCCGCAGACAGCTTTCTGATAAAACTGGTTTCTCATAACGAACCGGATCTTGAAATGCCGCCGAAGGGCACGCCATTGTCGCCGGATGAAATTGAACGAATCAAAAAATGGATCGATGACGGGGCAAAGACTCCGGAACGGCTTGGCGGTGACGTCGAAAAAATCGAGTTGACCCACTGGTCATTCATTCCGCCGAAGCGCGAAAAATCGAATCAAACGATCGATGACTTTGTCCGCAAGAAACTAACTGCCGCGAATCTAGCTCTATCAAAAAAAGCAGATCGAAGAACGCTGATTCGCCGTCTGTATTTGGTCATGCACGGCCTTCCTCCTTCGCCGGATGAAGTTGAGGATTTTACCAGAGATGAACGCCCGGACGCCTGGGAACGACTTATCGATGACGTTCTCGCGAGCCCACGATACGGCGAACGCTGGGCCACCCACTGGCTCGATATAGCTCGTTACGGAGACACGAATGGCTTCGAAACCAATCGGGAACGGCCCAACGCCTGGCCGTTTCGTGATTGGGTGATTGAATCTTTTAACTCCGACAAACCATACGATCAATTTGTTCGTCAGCAGATCGCGGGGGATGCGACCGGGGCGGATATTGGAACTGGATTTCTTGTGGCGGGTCCCTTCGACACTGTTAAAGGGCAGGACCCAAAGCTCCGCCAAACGCAGCGGATGAATGAGCTGGATGACATGATCAACACCACCGGGACGGCATTTTTGGGGCTCACGTTAGGGTGCGCCCGATGTCACAATCATAAATTCGATCCAGTCACTCAGGCTGACTATTATTCGATGCAGGCCGTTTTTGCAGGCGTGCAGCATGCTGAACGGGCACTTCCTCTCCCCGTTCTGACCAAAGAAAAAATTGCGGTGTTTGAAAAGGGCATGAATAAATTGCTCACCAAATTGAAGCCCTACGAGACACCGGTCGACCCGAATTCCAAACCACCTGTGAACTTCAAGGAGAACATCGAGTCTTTTGAACCCGTCTTGACAAAAGTCGTCCGGTTCACGATCGAAAAGTCGAACGGAGCGCCAGCGTGCATCGATGAGATCGAGGTGTTTGATTCGAAAAATAAGAATGTCGCTCTCGCCAGCAGAGGTGCAAAGGCAACATCCAACGGAGATTTTGTACATCCGCTTCACAAGCTCGAACAGATTAACGACGGCAAATTCGGAAACGCGAACAGTTGGATTTCGGGCAAAAATTCTGACGGGTGGGTGCAGATCGAGTTGGCAGAGCCGACAAAAATTCATTCAATCAAATGGGGCAGGGACCGGCTGGGGAAATACAAAGATCGACTCGCCATTGGCTACCGGATCGAGGCCTCTGCGACATCGAATGGCGATCTCAAGTCAATTTCCAGTTCCGCTACAAGAAAACCGTTTTCCGGTAAAAAAGCGGATGAGCCTGTCTATGATTTCACGCGCCTCGGCCCTGAAAAAACCACCTTCGGAAAAGAATTGAAGAAGCGATTCGACAACGCTGCTGCGGAAATCAAAACATTGTCGGCTTCCACTAAAATCTATGCCGGGAGTTTCAATCAGCCGGGACCGACTCATCGCCTTTATCGTGGTGAACCGGACGCGAAACGCGAAGAAGTCAGCCCGAATGCCATTGCAGTTTTTACAACGCTTGATTTGGAAAAATCAGCTCCAGAACAGAAGCGCCGCGTTTTGTTGGCGAATTGGATTGCCTCCCCGGATAATCCGCTGACCGCACGTGTTATTGCGAATCGAATCTGGCAGTTTCATTTCGGGGCAGCCATCGTGGATACTCCGAGTGATTTTGGAAAAAACGGAAACCTTCCCAGCCATCCTGAACTGCTCGATTGGCTTGCCCTCGAGTTAGTCGGAGATGGATGGTCGCTCAAGAAGCTACACCGTAAGATTCTACTTTCTGAGACCTGGCAACAAGACAGTCGGCCTGATGAAACTGCGATCGGCGTCGATGCGACCTCTCGATTTTTATGGCGCTTCCCGCCGCGACGACTCGAAGCCGAAGGGATCCGCGATTCGATCCTTGCCGTCACAGGATCCCTGAATCTAAAGAAATCAGGCGGCCCTGGATTCTCGCCTTTCGAAGTGGAGATGGAAAACGTACGCCACTATCATCCAAAAAAAGTATACGGACCGGAAGACTGGCGCCGAATGATTTACATGCAAAAGGTGCGGCAGGAACGGGATTCGGTTTTTGGCGTGTTTGATTGTCCCGATGCTAGTCAGGCAGTCCCGAAACGCAGCCGTTCAACCACGCCACTACAGGCGTTGAATCTACTCAATAGCAGCTTTGTGATGCAGCAGGCTGATGTTTTTGCGAAGAGCCTGAAGGCTGAACACGAATCAATAAAGAGTCAGGTCGAGGCGGCGTATCAACGTTGTTTCGGTCGATCCGCATCTGCCTCAGATATTGAAAGTGCATCTGAATTTATCGAAGCTGAAGGCCTCACCCAGTTCGCCCGGGCTATGCTGAATGCTAATGAATTTGTATTTCTCCAATGAATCCTCTTCTAAATCGCCGTAATTTTCTCGATCACACCGCTCGCGGGCTCGGTGGAATTGCGCTTGCCAGTCTCCTGAAGCAGGAAGGTCTGCTAGGTTCGGAGGGACCGATGCGTCCGGTGATTAATCCCGGAAGTCCATTTTCGCCACGGCGGACCCATCAACATGCCGCCGCTAAGAAAGTGCTCGTGATTTTCTGCTCAGGTGCTGTCAGTCAAGTCGACACATTTGACTACAAACCGGAGTTGGTGAAACGCAATGGTGAGCCGTTGCCGGGCGCCGAGGGATTGAAAACATTTCAAGGGGAACAAGGGAATTTGACTAGGAGCCCCTGGGAATTTCGCCGATATGGAGAGTGCGGGAAAATGGTTTCTGATCTGGTTCCGCACCTTGGTGAATTGGTCGACGACATGTGTTTCATCCATTCGCTGACGGGGAAAACTAATACGCACGGACCGGGTGAGAACTTTATGGCGACGGGGAATACGCTTGATGGTTTTCCCAGTATGGGCGCATGGGTCACATGGGCGCTCGGTTCGGAAAACGATAATCTGCCTGCCTATGTGGCAATTCCCGATCCACGCGGGACGCCGCAGTCGAGCGTTAACAACTGGGGCCCCGGTTTTCTACCTGCGGCTTTTCAAGGGACTGACTTCAACGCATCCAATCCGCTTCGAAATCTGATTCGACCACCGGGAGTTAATGCTGCAACCGACGTCGCGACTCGGGATTTTCTGAAAAGGATGAATGAAAAACATCTCGAGGAATTCCCCGGCGATAGTGAGTTGGCCGCCCGGATCTCCAGCTACGAACTGGCCGCAAAGATGCAGTTGTCTGTGCCGGAAGTCAGTGATCTCTCGACAGAGCCGGCTTCCATCTTGAAAGAATACGGAGCCGATGATCCGAGCAACCCACTCAAAGCGGCGTTCGCGAAAAACTGTATCCTGGCTCGTCGGCTTTTAGAAAACGGCGTGCGTTTCGTGCAATTGTTTAACGGAGCCTACCAAACTGGCGGGGAGGGCGTCAGTAATTGGGACGGCCACAAATCGATTGAATCACAATATAAGAAACATGGACCGGTTTTGGATCAGCCCTGCGCAGCCTTACTCCGGGACATGAAGCGACGAGGCCTTCTCGAAGACACCCTGGTGGTCTGGTGCACGGAATTCGGCCGCATGCCGA
>CALAHF010000158.1 GCA_937891465.1 uncultured Verrucomicrobiales bacterium
CGCATTGATAGGGGTGGTATGCCCAGTCATCATGGCTTTCTGGAACTGGAAAAATGAAGCGATTTTCAGCCAATAGATTGATTTTCGTCCTTTTAGATCGCCCCGCTGCCGGGCTTTTTGATGAACTTGTTTAATCGCATCAGACTGGCGAACTCCGTCCGAAGACATATTGGTTCCGTGCCGCCGGACAGATGAAAGAGGGTTACTGAGGCGATAAATGCGAAATTTTCTAGCAATCCGAATCCACATATCGCGATCTTCGCTGGCTTTCAAATCAGGATCAAAATCACCTACTTCGTCAAGAGCTCTCTTCAAGACCAGAACGATCGTCGGAAAACGGTTTTGAATTAAAAGATCCAGAAACGTCACTTCAGTGTCTCCTTTCGGGAAACCCCAGGATTTATCGATCAAAACACCTTCTTGGTTAATCAGATCAGGGAGATGGGCGACCACCGCAAAATCCGGGCCCAATTCCCTGAGTGTATCCTGAGATTGTTCCACCATATTCAATGCTAAAATGTCATCAGCATCCAGAAAAACCAGATATTCCCCGTTTGCCGCCCGAATCCCGGAATTCCGTGCCGCTGAGAGACCCTGATTTTCCTGATGAATATATCGAATCCGATCTCCGTAGGATTGCGCAATCTCATGGGTTTCATCCTTTGAGCCGTCATTGACCACGATCACTTCAACATTTGAATAACTCTGGTTCAGGGCGGAATCGACCGCAAACGGCAAAAATCGGGCATAATTGTAGGCCGGAATAATGATGGAAACCAAAGGATCGTCGGTCATTTTAAAAGAGTCTTTTGTAGTTGACTCACTACGAAATGCTCATGGGCTTCCTAATCGCGAGCGTGACGGAGCAGAAGAGGCGTGATGAGATTTTGCGACGCAAGCGGAATGGCAATTTACCCACCAGAAATTCCACCGACTGATGGAAGGCTTTTAACAATGAGTGTCGGAGTTCTTTCCCTTTGAGAATGACCGATCCGTGCGAAAACCCGTGTGCCATAACCAATGCCAGCATTTCGCGGTGGGTCCACTCCTGGAAGTGAAAACAATCCAGTGAATCACCAAAATAGCGGGACACATCGTGCGGACCGGAATAGCGGTGAGGGGTATCGAAAACATACACACCACCCGGTTTCAAAAGCCGGAAAATCGTGGAGAAATGCAAAGAAACATCGTCGGGATGAAGATGTTCCAAAAACTGGTAGCTGAAAGCGACATCGACACTTTCGTCAGGCAAATTCAAGTCATAGCCGTCATAAACGATCAGCTCGAAATTGGGCGGAACGGGATCATCAACTGCCCGTTGATCGGAAATATCAACGCCGATTACTTTTCGACATGTGTCACAAGCAGCATAACTGAGGCGGCAATCACCGGGAGCCATCTCCAGCAATGTGGTATCGTTGTCCAGATAAGGACGGATCAAGCGCAATTGGGATTCGACATTCCTTCGCGAGTCTTCTTCTGTATCCCTCCGCGTTAAGCGGGGATGATCAGGGACCCGCTCGAAAAGCTCCGTGTAAAGCGTTTTAAAGAGTTCCGTTCGAGTTTCGCGCGATGAATCCCGCATTCGAGCCGCAAGTTCTTTTTCCACCTCGTAATGATGACGGATACGTTCTGGAGATCGAGGGTCTGAAGGCATGACTGATTTTCAATTTGTAGCGGGGATTACTTTCTCACAAAGAGTCACAAAAATCGAAGCAACAGATGCCCAGCTGTGTTCCTCAACCAATTTCCACCGACTATTGAGAGCGATGGCCTCGCCTTTTTCAGGAGAACCAAGCATTTCCAATACCGCATCCGCAAAAGATCCGGGCGTATCAGCAATGATGATCGTTTTCCCATGGATTACTGGTAAGCCCTCGGCACCAATTGTAGTGGATACCACCGGCACGCCCTGCGCCATAGCCTCGAAAATCTTTATTCTGGTCCCTCCACCAGATCGCAAAGGCACCACCAGAACTTCACAATCATCCAAATGAGGGCGAACATCTTCAACGGTTCCGGTGACTTCAATTTGGCGACAGTTGTCAGCAAGACGTTTCACCGCCTGAGTTGGATTGCGACCTATAATACGGAATCGCGCACCTTCATATTGCTCTGTTATTGAAGGAAAAATATCGCGAGCGAAATACTGGACACAGTCAATATTAGGCATCCAATCCATCGATCCCAAAAAACCAATCACCCCTTTTTGGGGAGAGCGATTTAACGGAGGAGAAAAGAACGTTGTGTCGACACCAGTTGGGACCGCCCCCAAAACGTTGTTCAAATCATACTCATCACGGCATCGACTGGCATCTTCGGGAGAGACGGTGATAACTCCGTCAAATTCGGCACACAAGCGTTTTTCAGCTTCCCACATCCGGCGGTATTGAGATTGGAAATAACAACGACTGAGAGGATTGCTTTTCTCCTGCGCCATTCGCTTCCAAATTTGCGCCTCTACATTGTGCTGAAAAAGTACGGTCGGAGTTTCAATCTGATGAAAATCAAAATTTATTGCAGGAGTTAGAAAATCACAAACAATCAGATCAAATCTGCCACTCGCATCTAATTCAACTATTTTTTGAGAGAGTTTATCATTTCGATAGCGATCCAGCACCACAGGGGTAAACGAAAAGAATAAATTTTTGAGCACTTCGACATAAAAGCGCAGGCTTTTTTTGCCCGCCTCCAAATTTGCTATCCAAACTTTTTCCTGCGCATAGGAAGCCGCGCTCTCATCAGAGGAAATTTCCTGCCCCTCAGGAAGCAATGCCAGGTAGGTGACTTGGTTCGAACGTGCCAGCTCATTCAAAATCGCATGTGACCGCCGTTTCCCACCCGTATCCAACGGAAAAAGCGGACCCGATTTCACCCAGAGTATGTGCAGTCCTGACATCGTGTAAAAGGTTAACCGGAGTTTTCAGAATACCGCTGCACAGCCAAATCAATTCCGTCCGCCACGCTATGAATCGGCTCAAAGCCAAGTTCTTCTCGAGCACGCGAAAAATCCGCAGTCGAATATCGAACATCGCCTGACCGAAAATCCTGATAGACAGGATCCGCGATATTCAAATCAGGGCGGATGCGCAATAAGGCAGACCGAATTTGATGGAATAATTGATTCAATGAAATCTGATCACCGATTGCGACATTAAAAGCTCTGCTGGGTTCCGCCAACGAAGAAACCGAAGCGGCTAATAAATTAGCCTGAACCACGTCAGCGACATATACAAAATCGCGGGTTGTCTCGCCGTCTCCATTGATAAATACGAGCTTCCCCTGAAGCATCGCTTTTACCCAGATCGGAATCACCGCTGCGTAGGGACCGTCTGGATCCTGTCTCGGACCAAAAACGTTGAAATAACGAAGCCCGATAAATTCCATCCCGTAAGAATGGGCAAACGCATTGGCGTAAACCTCACTGATTGCCTTGGTCGCAGCATACGGAGACAGAAGATTCCCTGTTTTGTCTTCGATTTTTGGCAGGCTGGTTTCATCGCCGTAAACAGAACTCGAAGACGCATAGACCACTCTTTTGATTCCCGCATTTTTCGCTGCCGTGAACAGATTGAGCGTCCCAGTGACGTTGCTGCGATGACTGGTAATGGGATCTTCAATGGAGAGAGGAACCGACCCCAGCGCTCCCTGGTGGAGTATGTAATCGACATTTTTCACTGCCGATACGCACACGTCGTAGTCAGCGAGATCACCTACGGTGACTTTGAGTCGTTCCTTTTGGCTTGTGGACAAATTAACTTGTAACGCGTCTAAATTAGAAGCATAACCTGTCGATAAATTATCCAAACAAATGACGTCCTGATCATGCTGAAGAAG
>CALAHF010000159.1 GCA_937891465.1 uncultured Verrucomicrobiales bacterium
ACCAGCATCATGACATGAAACCGATCAAAGACTTTCACTGCATTGGGGAAATGCTCGGCGGCACCCTTCTTAAAGGCGGGGCTCATATCCATGGCGATTTCGGTGATCGGATCTGCCGGAGTTCGTAGTGCTGGGAAATCCAAGTGCAGATTGCTGTGGCGCGGCCTGGACACATGGTTCGGCGTATTTGGGACCGGAGTATGCGGGCGTGCGATTGAAGGTCGATCCGAAATCCCCGATTTCCTTTGTGCGACCGGATGATGTGAAAATGACGATGGAAGAGCAGCGGGAGAATTTTGGATTGCTCGGGAAGCTCAATCGAATTTCGGGGATTGAATATCCGAACGACAAAAAGCTCAGGGCGCGGATCAAGAGTTATGAGCTGGCCTACGAAATGCAGTCTTCTGTGCCTGAGGTGATGGGGCTGGATAACGAGCCTAAGCATGTGCGCGAAATGTATGGGATCGATGGCAAAGAAACGAAAGCGTTTGGAGAGAAATGTTTAGCTGCCCGCCGTTTGGTCGAGCGTGGTGTGCGTTTTGTTCAAATATTTCACGGGTATCGGGGAAACGCAGGCGCCTGGGATTCCCATCGGGATATTAAGAGACTTCACAGCGGTCTGGCGAAAGAAGTGGATCAACCCGTGGCCGGCTTAATCAAAGATCTCAAGCAACGCGGAATGCTCGACGACACGATGATCGTCTGGGGAACCGAATTTGGACGCACTCCGGGAGGGCAGGGAAGCAAAGGAGCCAAAATCACGGGCCGGGATCATCATCCGCACGGGTTTTCCGCAGTAATGGCCGGTGGAGGTTTGAAGAAAGGCTGCGTGGAAGGCGCCACCGACGAATTGGGATTTCATGCCGTCGAGGGGCGTTACTATGTGACGGATATTCACGCAACGGTTATGAGCTAAATAGGGCTGGATCCAAGGCGTTTGGAAGTGCCGGGAAGAAAGCGTCTCGATCGAGATTTTGGAGAAGTGATAAGCAATATCGTTGCGTAAAAATTTTCGATATTCGCCAGCTCTCGTTCGAATCCATTGGAGTTGAATTATTGATCATTTATTCCCTGAATTCGCCATTCACGAGTGGCCTGGTTCATCGTATGCTCCGCGGATGAAACTGAGTCGAAAACGATTCTTCGACCCCGGGGATGAATTACTGCACGCCGCCTTTCACGTCGTTGCATTTCTGATGGCAGTTGTTTCTGCCAAAGCAGACCTCCCTGGGAAGCTGGCTCCTCTCATCGATCAGTCGTGTTTCGAATGCCACGATCAGGACAGCGCGAAGGGCGCTCTTGATCTTACTGCGCTGACGTTTGACCTCAAGGATCAAGCTATCCGAGAGCGATGGATTCTTATTCATGACCGTGTCAGTAAGGGGGAAATGCCGCCCAAAGCGGAAGACGTAACTAAGGAGCAGCGCACAGAGTTTGTGAACGCTCTCGCCGCTTCGATCTATGACGCTGATCACGCGGAAGTGATCACCAACGGTCGGGGACCCCTGCGCCGATTGAATCGCGATGAGTATGAGCAAAATCTCCGCGATGTGCTGCAGCTCCCGAACCTCGACGTTCGCGACATGCTGCCGGAGGACCGCGAGGGCCACCATTTCAACAAGACCACGGAGACTCTCGACATGTCGCGGGTCCAGCTTACCGCCTATCTCGATGCTGCCGAGGCTGCTCTGCGTCAGGCGATGATCAGGGAATCAAAACCGCCGCCGGAGACGAAGTTTCGAGCAGTCGGCACAGCGTTGTTTCCATCGAACACCACCTTCGGCAATCGCGAGGCGATGTTTTTTGCGAAGAGCAATGAGGCGGTGACTTTCAACAAAAAGGCTCCGAAGGAGGAAATAGCCGCGGCGGCCACGGACGACCAACTTGAACTCGCGCTGTTTCGCTCCGCGCACTGGCCCTACTACGGTTATCCGAAGGGCTTCGTCGCCAAGCCGCCGGGAGAATACCAAGTGCGTTTTTCAGCGCGGGCGGTCTTGCAGCAGTCGGGTCATTCACTCACTCCGGCTAAGCAGCCCGTGCCGATGACGTTCCGGGCACGCAAGCCTTCGGGTCCCGACGTGTCCGGTGACGTGCGGGCGACAGGGGGCATCATCGACATCCAACCCGAGGTTGCTGTCTATGAAACCACGGTGCGGCTGCTACCCGGCGAAACGATTGAATACAGTTTGCTGGGCCTGCCCGTGCCACTCGCACGCAACGTCAACGGTGGCCCTCCGACTTACCGTTACCCGCCATTCCCCGAAGGCGGACAGCCGGGCGTCGCGTTTCAGTGGCTGGAAATCGAAGGACCGCTCGCGCCGGAAACGTGGCCTCCCTCATCACATCGCGTGCTGTTCGATGATCTCGGCATTGAGCCCACATCCAGTCAACCCGACGAGGATGCAAAGCGATTGCTGAGACGTTTTGTAAGTCTCGCAGCCCGCGAACCATTGCCGGAGGGGGCCTTACAAAAATTCGAGCGGCTCATCCTCACCCGCCTCGACCACGGCGCGCCTTTCGCCGAAGCGCTGCTGGCGGGCTACAAAGCTTTCCTCTGTTCCAGTCACTTTCTCTACCTGCACGAACCGGAAGCTGCGGATGATCACTTCGCAATTGCCTCGCGGCTTTCGCATTTTCTCACCAACACGCGGCCCGATGCCCGGCTGACTGAACTCGCCCGCAACAAGCAACTCCGCGATGCGACCACCCTGTGGTCTGAGACCGAGCGCCTCATCGCTGGAGATGACTTTTCTCGTATGGTGGTAAACTTCACCGACTACTGGCTCAATCTCCGTCACGTCCGTCGCGACGAGCCGGATATTCGTCTCTACCCCGAATATCGCTTCGACGACTACCTCATTGAAAGCATGGACCGAGAGACGCGCACCTTTTTCACCTCGATGGTGCACGACAATCTGCCTGCCAGCGTGCTCGTCGATGCTGATTTCATATTCGCCAACGACCGACTCGCGCAGCACTACGGTCTTCCCCCGCTGAGCGGCTCCACGATGCGCAAGGTCACCTTGCCAAAGGACAGTCCGCTCGGAGGACTCCTGACGCAATCCGCGGTTCTGAAAGTAACCGCCAATAGCACGACGACTTCTCCGGTGGTGCGGGGCGCCTGGATCATGGAACGATTGGTGGGCGATGCACCGCCGCCGCCACCCTCGAACGTTCCCGCCGTGGAGCCGGACATTCGGGGCGCAAAAACGATTCGCGAACTCCTGGCACTCCATACCAAATCGAAATCATGTGCAGCGTGCCATGCGAGGTTTGATCCCGTCGGGCTGGCGTTGGAAAACTTCGACATCCTCGGTGGCTGGCGCACCCGCTATCGAGGCATGGAAGAGGGCGAAAAGGTCACGGGAATCGACCGAGCCGGGCATGACTTCGCTTACACCTTGGCGTCCAATGTCGATGCCAGTGGTAAGTTGCTCGATGGAACGAGTTTCCAAAACATTCGCGATCTCAAATCCGTTCTCGCAGCCAATCCGCGCCAACTCGCCCGCAATCTTCTTCACCAGTTCACCCTCTACGCCACCGGTAGACCAGTGCGTTTCTCCGACCGTCCCGAAATCGAGGCTATGCTCGATGCTTGCGCTGGCGAAGACTATCGCGTGCGCGACCTGATCCTCGCACTGGTGCAAAGCAAGATCTTCCTTGGGCAAGCCGGATGCCAATAACGCCATGAATATCCCATACATTTCAACCTCATCATGCGGCTCCATTCAGCGCCGCCGCTTTCTGCGAGGCATTGGCGTCAGCCTCGGTCTGCCGATTTTGGAATGCATGACACCCGTGTTTGCCCGCGCGGCTCGATTACAGCCGCCGCAGCGGATGTTGCTCATTTCCAACAATCTCGGCGTGCTCCCGAAGCCGTTCTTCCCGCAGGACGCGGGTCGCGACTACAAACTCTCTCCCTACCTCTCTGTGTTGGAGGATTTTCGCAATGACTTCACAGTCTTCAGCGGACTTTCGCATCCCGATGTGGTCGGTGGGCACAGCACGGAAAACTGTTTCCTCACCGCTGCGCGAGGTCCGACCAAGAGCGGTTTTCGCAATAGCATTTCACTCGATCAATTTGCCGCCGAAAACCTCGGGCAGGACACCCGTTTTCCCACGCTGAACCTCGGCGTGAACATCGACAAAGCGAACCGCAGCCTTTCCTGGACTCGCGACGGGGTCCTCTTGCCCGCCGAGGACAGCGCGCCCGCGTTGTTTCGGAAAATGTTTGTCCAGGGCGATGCCGCGTCTGTGCAAAAGCAGCTCCACCGCCTCGAAGAGCGCGGCAGTATCCTCGACACCCTGCTCGACGGTGCAAAACTGTTCAGCCGCGGCCTCGGCACGGATGACAAACAGCGGCTTGATCAATACTTCACCTCCGTGCGCGAAGTTGAGGAACGGCTCCACACTGCGCGCGAGTGGGAATTGAAACTGAAGCCTGCGACCACGCACACAGCGCCTGAGGACATTCAGGACAAGAAGCTCTTCTTCCAGAAGTTCGAGCTGATACTCTCGATGGCCCAGCTTGCACTCGAGTCCGACTCCACCCGCATCGTCACGCTCATGATCGATGCTTTTGCCACGCCTTCCTTCCGACTGCACGAGAATCAAAATACTACCGATGGTTACCACAGTCTCAGCCACCACGGGCAGGCCGTCGAAAAAGTAAAGCAGCTCGAAGACGCCGATCACCAGCAGATGCAGCTGATTCACAAGCTCCTGCAGAACTTTGCCAACAAACCCGACGGAGACCAGCGCTTGCTCGACCGCACTATGGTGCTCTACGGCAGCAACATGGGCGACTCGAACACTCACGACAACAGCAACCTCCCCATCCTCCTTGCCGGTGGCGGCTTCAAACATGGCCGGCACATCGCCTTCAAACGCGACCATAACCAACCGCTGAGCAATCTTTACGTCACCATGCTGCAGCGGTTGGGTATCGAAGCCGATGTGTTTGGCAGCAGCACCGGCGCATTGAACGAGATCGTAGAATGAAACACGCGCTCGTAGCTCGTCACCGTTTTACCTGGCAAACCCCAATGTGATTGGGGGCGAGCTGTTGGAAATGGACTTGGTTGCCATTGATGACATCCTCAAAAAGTCGGTAGAAAAGGCGTATCGGATTGTCGATACCATTGCGGCAGTCTTCGACAGCCCCTTGATTCGCGCCGAGTAATCAGCATTCTTGAATGCATTTTGGGATTCGATCCAGCCTCTTCGAATTTCCAGCTAAGCGTTTCGCGGTAGCCGCGTTGAGTTGTTGGAGGATTAAAACGGCCATCCCCATCAGCCTTTCAAAATTCGGCCAGTGAGACTAAGCTCACGCTCTGAAAAAAAAGAATTTATCCCGCCAACTTTAAACATGATCAAAGCCCCGCACCTCTTCATCCTGTCGCTATTCCTCTGCGCTTCCCATTTAACCGTTATCGCGAGTGAAAAGCCCAATATGATCGTCGTCATGGTCGATGACTTGGGATACTCGGACATTGGTTGTTACGGCGGGGAGATTGAAACCCCGAATCTGGATGCGTTGGCGAAAGACGGGCTGCGGTTTTCGCAGTTTTATAACACGGCGAAATGCCACTCCTCACGGGTTTCGCTTCTGACCGGGCAGTATTGCATCGCGGCGGGAGACGTGAAGTTGTCTCATGCGGTCACTTCAGCTGAGGTTCTAAAGGGTGCTGGCTATTTCACGGCGATGACCGGCAAGTGGCATCTCAATGAAGAGCCAACCGATTTTGGATTTGATCGCTATTTTGGGCACCTCAGTGGCGCGTGCAATTTTTTCAAAGGCGACAAGACGTTTCGGCTCAATGGCAAGCCCTGGGAGGTTCCAAAATCCGACTTTTACACGACGGTAGCGGATGTTGATTTTGCCTTGGATTTTCTGAAAGAAGCGAGGGAAGCCAAAGCCCCGTATTATCTGTATGTGGCGTTCAATGCCCCGCACGCCCCGCTTCATGCGCTGCCGGATGACTATGCAAAATACAAAGGGCGTTACGATGCTGGGTGGGATAAAATTCGTGACGCGCGTATTGCCAAGCAGAAAGAACTGGGGCTTTTGCCTGCCGATTTGAAACAGAGTCCGCGTCCGTCTCACGTTCGGGCATGGGACAAAATGGTTCCGTGGCAACAGGATTACGAGATCAATCGAATGATAACGCTGGCGGCGATGATTGATCGGGTGGATCAAGAAATTGGGCGACTCGTGGCTGATTTACGAAGTCACGACGAACTCGACAACACGATGATTCTGTTTGTGTCAGACAACGGGGCGTGCCCTTACGATCGGAAGAAGCCTCTGTTGAATGTGGAGCCGACCAATGGCGATATTGCGCTTGCTGATTCTACCGGTTGGTCGTGGGCAAGGAATGCTCCGTTTCGATTTTACAAACAGAACCAGTTCGAAGGCGGAATCAGCTCGCCCGGAATTGTTCATTGGCCTGCCGGATTGAAAACGAAAGCCGGGGCGATCGTGGATACACCAGTTCATCTGATCGATGTCCTGCCTACGCTGGCCGATCTTTCGGGTGCAAAAATCCCGAGTGAACATCCGACGCGCGAGCTTCGTCCTGTTTCAGGGGTGTCTCTCCGCCCAATTCTTGAGGGGCAGAAATTGAAGCGTAGCGAACCGATTCATTTTCAGTTCGCGACCGACTTCGGACTGCGGGATGGCGACTGGAAAGCGGTGAGCTTCAAAGGCCAGGAGTGGGAACTCTACAATATCGCCACTGATCGCACTGAATTGGTCAATGTGGCTGAGGCAGAACCGGGGCGCCTCAAAGCAATGGTCGAGAAGTGGAAGGAAATGACCGAAAATGTTTTGCATTCCGAAAAACTGGCGAACACGGAGATCAAACCAGCGCAAGAACCTAAAGCCAACCGTGAATGGACGACGTATAGCGATTCGGTGGAACCTCCGGTGTTCCAACAAAAGAAAGCAGAACCCCGCGCGGGTATTCGGGCTCGGAAGAATACGAAAATGATTCGTAAACCCGGATCCCTGGATCTGACGTTCACAGGTGAAGATCCCGGAATTGCAATGGATTTGCGTTCGAAGAAGGATCTACCGGCAGGGCCCTACGTGGTGAGTTTTGAGCTCTCGACCGATTGGAAGGGAAAGGGAGACATTTACTACACTATCGATGAAAAAAATATCCCCGTTGGTGAGCGTGTTGAGTTCGAAATCACTGGAGAAAAAGCGCAGAAAATTCGTATTGAGCTGAAGACTCAAAAAGTAATGAAACAACTTCGTATCGACGTTTCAGACGGCAAAGGCGCTGCTCTGATTGGGAGTCTGCAATTGCTTGGTCAGGATGGAAAAGTGCTTCACGATTGGACCAAATAAAGGATCCAACGAACCAACCCTATTGGTTCATTGAACAGACCCTATTGGATCGAAATGCCTTAACGAAGCAATAGGGTATGTTCATTGAACTTACCCTGTTCGATCGTAAAAAAAGGCTCTCTTTCACATCTGCGGAACCTTTTGGCGGGTCAGAGCAGGCTTCAA
>CALAHF010000160.1 GCA_937891465.1 uncultured Verrucomicrobiales bacterium
GCTGGTGAAATTCGGTGGCGCTCTTCGATTTCGAATTCCTCAAGCTCAGAAACCCAATCATGACGCAAGCCGATCGTGGTCGTGTCGCTCAGACCATAGAACACTGCAGTCGAGAATCCGTAATCGTCTGCGTCGAAACGCTCACCATCTTCTTCAGCAACCCCGATGTGACGACCGATAAACTCGGAACGAACCATAATTGCACCAGTGCAAAATTCAGGGCCGTTACCGTGGTCGTGCGCGCCCCAGATTTTTTCCAAACCAACTCCGTAAGCATAAGTCATCCGACCAAAGCCGTTCTCACCCGCTGCGAGTGATGCTGAAAAAGTAGCACTTTCATCAAAAGGAAGCTTTGTTTTCCAATCCGCGCTCAGCACCCAAGCGCTGAAGTTCGCGTCGTCTGCTTCGAGGTGGTGTTCTTCGCCTTCCTCTTCATGACCATGCTCGTCTTCGTGTCCCTCTTCTTCATCATGGTGCTCTCCCTCTTCTTCATGTTCGTCATGACCACCGCCGATTTCTTCTTCGTGGTCATGCTCATCTTCATGTCCAAATTCTTCTTCACCGTGACCGTGGTCATGCCCGTGAGTCCTGACACCACCTCCACCAATAGTTGCGACGCTATTTAACCCAGGCAACGTAAAGACGGCTTCGCCTCCCTGAGTGATCAATTCGCCCTCATTCAGCATTCGACTGTTCACCAAGTTTTGATTCACGAAATCCCATGTGTGAAGGTGCTTCTCCGACTGAAAGCCAAATGCATTTAAGAACTGACCACCACCAATCGCAACCTGATCATTGAAGTGGTAGTGAAGATAAGCTTCTTCAAGATTCGCCTCCCACTCCTCTGCACCTTGAAACCCTGAGCCATAAACTGCTCCGGTGACAACGCCATCGAGATCAATATCAAGGTGGACTTCAATTGACTGAACGCCCGCTTCATTTTGTGGGTCGTGTTCTGAAGTTGCCAAATCTGCTGCAGTCGTTCCTGGCTCGAAAAGTCCTCCGGTAAGATTCAGAAAAATCTCAGGGAAAATGAAACCGCCGATGTTCGCACCTTCGCCAGTGATGGGATTAAATTTCCCCACCTCATATTCGAAGACTTCTTCGCCTTCCTGAGCATTGATTTCCCCAATGGAGAAAACGGCGAGCGCGGCGAGCGATAAATAATGTAAGGGCTTGAATACGGATTTCATGATTTCAATTAATGCAATTCGCTTGCATTTATTCCAAATTAATCTTTAATGCAAGTAATTTGCGTCAAAAAAATAAATTTTTCTCCAACCCGAAATCCACAAGCATGAAACTGATTCAACTTCTTCAAATTTTAGCAATCCTTTGCATCACGGCTCCTCTCGCGACTGCTGGAGAAACCTCCTATGTCGGAAAACTAACCGGTGTCGAATGCACGGCTTGTAAGAAAACGATTGCTCAATCGCTTTCCAAAATTAAAGGCGTTCAGACGATTCGGATCGTGAAAAACAAAGATCAGACCCATCGCCTCGAAGTCGTCACCGATAGCTCCAAGTCGATCACCAAAGCTGACGCCAACAAAGCGCTTGAAAAAGCCGAACACTACCAAATCCATAGTTGGTCAAAATCGAAGGGCTGAGTTACGCCTAATTGAATTGATAAACGGTCCCATGAAACGTGCCCTTTTTTCCTGCCTAGCCCTTCTCACTGCCGCAACGGTCTCTTTCTCTGCAGACGATGAGCGCGAGAAGCCGGTCATTTTTGTTCCGGTTTTGCCATATGAGTTCGTCTTCGAAAAAATCGGCGGCGACCTGATCGATGTCCATTCGATTGTCGGAGAAGGTGATGACGCTCATTCATACACCCCCACGCCAAAACAAATTATGAAGTTGGCCAGTGCAGACTTGATTTGTTCAGGCGCATTGGGGTTTGAGTCGAACTATTTTGTGAAAATAAAGGAAGGACAAGATGGGCTTGGCGAAATCGATTTGCTGAACGGCCTTTCCTTACTGGAAGGGCACTGCGACCACCCCAGCCATTTTGAGGATCCCAAAGAAGGAGATGGAGAAATTGAAGAGCATAAGCACAATCACGCCGACCTAAAAGATCCTCACGTTTGGCTTTCCGTTAAAATGCTTTCTGCACAATCAAAGGAGATTGCAAAAGTGTTAAAAAAATTGCTGCCAGCCGTTCATGCTAAAAAGATCGACCAAAATTTGGCGGCGTTCCGAACTGAGCTTCAAACCCTCGATTCCAAGTTGAAAACGACCCTTGAGCCTGTGAAAGGAAAGCGATTTTATGTTTATCACGGGGCATTCGCCTACTTTGCTCAAGATTACGGACTCGAACAAATCGCCATTCAATCAGGAAATAGTAATCCGACACCCAAAGAAGTCGTTCAGTTCGTGAAGCAAGCCAAAGAGGACGGTGTGAAATTGGTGTTTTCGCAGCCGCAATACGATCAGAGCAGCGCCAATGCTCTTGCCGAAGCCATCGATGGAAAAGTTGCCATCTTCGATCCTTTGGAAAAAGACATTTTCAAGAATTTGATGAAAATCGCTGATACGATTGCTGCAAAGTGATCTCGGCTATCGCTTCGTCTTCCGCTCAACCGCAATCAAAAACGGCGGGGCGTTTCGCTGATTGATAAATCCGTAGCGGATCACGGAATATTCCGCCTGATCGAGCGATTCAGCCCAGGCTATCACGGTGGAGGCTTCGTCGTTCCCGCCTTCGTGACCATGATAGATTACGATGGTGATGATCTCGGCTCCAAGATCGCAAATCGATCTCAGCGCAGCAATCGTCGATGATTCGCGCGTGATGATGGATTTGTCGCCGCTGGGTAAGTAGCCCAGATTGAACATTGCGGCTTTCACTGGATTCGAAACGTGATCCGCCACATCCGCGTGGCTTTCGGTGAATAGGGTGACGTTTTCCGAACCCGCATCTGCAATTCGCTTTGTTGCCGCCGCAATCGCTTCGGGTTGAATGTCGAACCCAAAAACATGGCCCGTTGCGCCGACGCAAGTTGCTAAAAACAGGGTGTCATGCCCGTTTCCGACCGTCGCATCAATCGCGGAGTCCCCTGTGTCCAGTCGCTCACGAATCAGTTGATGCGCCATCGTCAGCGCCCGGGGAAAAGCCGCCATCGTGAAGTTCAGTTCTCGATTCCGCCGAGGACGACGTCATTTGGGCCGGCATCGGGAAGTTCACTAAAGACCGTGATTTCAAAAACGGTGTCGGACGCGATTTCTTCTCCTGCCCAGCCGCAGGCTTGCGATTCTTCAGCCGCAATGCTGTTGCGATGCCCAAATCCCCAGCCGCAGGCTTGCGATTCTTCAGCCGCAATGCTGTTGCGATGCCCAAATCCCCAGCCGCCAAAAGTGAAGCGGGTTTCGACATCGAGTTTCGCATTGCTGTCAAAAACTCCGAGGTGATGCGCGCCGTAAAAAAGCTCGTTCGCTCCATTAAATCCGCAGGTCGCGCCGTCGCCATTTTGGGCGAGTTGATCCTGCGAAATTGGCAGCAGCACGGACTCTCCTGAATCGCATTGCTTCAATTTCAGCCACTTGATTTGATCAGCGCCGCCAAGTTCATCCAACGACCGTGCGCGCTGATTCGTTCCGCGATAAATCGTCCGATTCCACAGCGATGGGTCGTTCGATCGGAAGATGATGACCCCCTCTTTCGGAAGCGTTTCGGATTCCGATTCACGAACAGACCCTGTTGATTCGTCGAACGTACCCTGTTGGTTCGAATCGGCTTCACGATCCCATAGGGTTGGTTCGTTGATCAGACCTTGTTGGTTCGTAGAATTGTCCGCGCCGGCTTTTCCGACGGTGATTTCGAATCGAATAGGATCAATTTCTTTGCCTTCCCACGAGTATGCCTGGCCGGACCCAATTTCGTAACGATGGCCAAATCCCCAGCCGCCTGCGCCGAATTTTGTTTCCACATCGTGCGGAAGCGTTTCGTCGAAAATCCCGAGGTGCATGCTGCCAAAGTAATGCTCGGCTTTTCCGGACCAGCCGCGATTTTCATTTCGGCTGCTTCCTTGAATCAAGGCGTCGCGGGTGATGGGGATTTCGATAAAATCACCGGTATCGAGACGCTTCAGGCGAAGAAATTCGATGGAATCGGAAAGCTGATCGAGAGGAACCGCAATATTTCCACGGGAATCGTGAAATTTGGTATTCCAGATTTTCGGGTCGTCGCCGCGGAACACGAGGAAGGTGGTTTTCTGCTTATCTCCGTTCGAAAGTGACATCGCCGGAATGAAACCGGTGCTGGCGGCGGGTGTTTCCGGCTCGTCTTTGTCGAATCGACCGAGTTCCAACGGAAGAATGGTGACGTTGGGAATGGGTTGTTCCGCCGCATTTTCCTCGAAATTAGGCAGTTCGGAGGGAAGGGGAATCGGTCCTGTGAGTTGGCGAATCTCGGATTCCAGTTCGGAGATTTTTGAATCCCGCTCCGTCAGAGATTGGCGCAAACCCTCGATCTCCTGAATGTCTTCGGTCCCGTTCACTGGACCGGTGTCGACAGTTGCGGCGACCGATTTCAGTTCATGGATGGAGATTTGGGGGCCGGTCAATCCTTCATCGAGATTGCATTCTGCAAGCGAATTTACGGCAGTTTCGCGGCGACCGGGTCCGAGCCGGAGAAGTCGGCGCATAAGATTGGAGCCGCCTATCGGCAGTGCGGCGAAAGACTCGACAGGTTGCGTTTTCGATTCCAACTCCTGAACCAACGATTGCGTTTCAGCGAGTAACCCCCGCAGGGTCTCGGTGGTTTTTTTTTCGTCGTCGAGTTTACTTTTGAGCGTTTCGACTTCAGCCTCGAGCCCCGATACATCGACCGACTCTTCCGGCGGCGCGATGGGAAGCGGCGGAGCAAGCGCGGCAGATTGGAGCGCTGAAAGGGTTTCTGTAAACGCAGGTTCGATCCGCCGGCGGATGGTTGGCATGGCGGGAATCGGTGCCGTTGAATCGGGATCAGCCATCCGAGTCAGAAGCGAACGAATCTCGGAGAGTTTCCGTTCCGTGGTCGTCAGTTCTCCCCGCAGATCCTTGTTCCGTGGGAGTTTTGTCTCTTTCAACCCGTCCAACGATGCAAAAAAGCCTTTCGAGGAATCGTTGAGCAGCCAGTCGACGCGCCCGTCCAATTCTCCGATTTCCTGTTGAATTCCATTCTTCTGACCGGCGATCAGTTCTTTCGAAACCGTCAGTTCTTCAATGGCAACTTCGAGTTCGTCTTTTAAATCATTGCCGGTGAGCTCATCGAGCGAAGCCATTCGTTTTTCGACGCAGTTGACCGGTTCAACGGTATTTCCCAGTCGGCTTTGTCTGTTTTGCAGACGCTTCCGAGCGGTGGCAGCCTGCTGAATGCAACCGGATGCGTTCTGATGATGTGTTCGCATCCGATCTTCGAGTGTCAGCAAATGGGTCGCCAAATCGCGGTCACGACGACCTCCTTTTTCGGCAACGGATAAGCGCAGGCTGATGATATCTTCGATCCCACTCCACACTTGAGTTTTCTGATCGGTGATTCGGTCTTCGATTTGTTCCAGTCGAGCGATTCCTGAACCAATGTGAAGTCGCTCACTTTTAATAGTCTCGGATAATTTGATGACCGATGCTTGAGCATGAGTCATCGCATTGGGATCTCCAGAATCACTGACTCCCGTTTTTGTTTGGGAGACCAACTCGTCGACTCGACGTTCGGTTTCTGCTTCTGTTTGAGCCAGTTTTTCGTCGTGCTGTTCGATTTCGGATTTTTGCCGATAAATCAGAGATTGAGCGGCATCCATCTCCCCCTGCAATGATGCTCGACTCCGTTCGAAGTCGGCCGAAATTTCTTCACGAAGCTGCGCGGTATGTTGCTCAGGAGTTGCTTCTAAATTATCGCCATCCAAGTCGCTTTCAGCGTGGGGACCTGCGATGAGCTTTTTTGCATTGCGTTTGTTTACAAACCCGAGAAGAAGAATGAATCCCAGAAGAACTCCCGCCCCGAAGCAAAACAACAAGGGGACCAAAAAAAACTTATCGGACTGATACCAGGGTATCGCAGGTGGTTCACCCACAGCGAGAATCGCGTTGGAGATCAGCACACCGAATTTTGGCAGGTAAAGCGACATTTGGGTTATTGGAATTCTGGAAAATGTAAATTATGGCAGATAAATTGTAGATTGCTACGTTTTTTCACAAAAATTGGTCTTAAATTTGCGAAGATTTGCGTTTTTTCGCAAAAAAATGGGGAAACACGTCCAATCGACTCCAACTAAGGTGTCACGGTTGGGCAATTACGGACTTCATCATCTTGATGATTTCCTTCTCCCGCACTTCCCGAATCGGGGACATCGTGCTGCCTTGGATCATGTAGATTTGGGATTTTGTCTCGAAAACTATAACATAAAAGCGAAATGGAATGGGATCGCGATTCGTTTTCATCTCCAATTCCATCGTCGCGTAAATAGCCGGCCATTTCTTATTGGGTCCCTGAATTTGGCCGGTGGCGTATTTACTTACTTTTTTGACATCAAATGCGTTTTCAAAATTCTTTACCGCGCCGTCCATGATATCCTTCATCTCAGCTCGGTTCCCTGCCGCTGCGAGCGTGAAGAAGACCGAGCTGCGTTCGTCGGATGATACAAAGCCCGCGATCAGCTGATCGCCTTTTCGTTCCGATTTTACCCAGCCGTCCTGTAAAACCACCGATACTTTGTTGTCGTGGAAAGAAACCCGCTTTTCAGGACGTTGCGCCGATGCGGTATTTAAAACCGTTGTGGCGGCAAGTGCGGCCATCATTCCAAAAAATCCGTTGCCGATTTTAATTTTCATCGCTTACTCAATTCGAATACCTCAAACCTACTTTCCAACAGAATCATGGCACGTATCAACGATAATTTTCTAAAACTGCAAGCTGGCTACCTTTTTCCTGAAATCGCACGCCGTGTAACCGCTTTTACCGAAGCGAATCCTGACGCTGCCAAAAACCTGATTCGTTGCGGGATTGGTGATGTTACCGAGCCGGTCCCTGAAGCGACGCGCAAGGCGATGCACGACGCCATCGATGAACTCGGGAATCGCGACACCTTCCGCGGATACGGTCCTGAGCAGGGCTACGAATTCCTTCGCGATGCGATCGTCGAAAACCAGTTCGTCGGTCTTGGAATCGAAGCGGATGAGATTTTTGTCTCTGACGGTTCAAAGTGTGATTCCGGAAACATTCTCGATATTTTTGGACCGGGAAACAAAATTGCGATCACTGATCCGGTTTATCCTGTTTACGTTGATACCAATGTCATGATCGGAAACACCGGCGCTGCCAACGAGGACGGTTCGTTCGAGGGTCTTGTTTATATGCCGTGCAACGCAGCGAACGAGTTTGTGCCTGCGATTCCTGAGGAGAAAGTCGATCTCATCTACCTTTGCTACCCGAACAACCCTACCGGAACCGCCACGACTCGTGAGCAGCTTCAGGCGTGGGTGGATTACGCGCTCAAAAACAAAGCCATCATCCTTTACGATGCAGCCTACGAATCTTTCATTCAGGAAGAAGACGTTCCGCATTCCATTTTTGAAATCGAAGGGGCTCGTGAGTGCGCTATCGAATTCCGCAGTTTTTCTAAAATCGCAGGTTTCACCGGCGTTCGTTGTGCATTCGTTGTTATTCCGAAAACTCTCATGGGTCAAAAGGCAGGCGGCACACCGCATTCGATTCACTCGTTGTGGTCACGTCGTCACAGCACGAAGTTCAACGGAGCAAGCTATCCGGTTCAGCGTGGTGCGGCCGCGATTTTCACTGACGAAGGCAAAGCGGAAGTGGCTGAATTGATCAAGCACTACATGGGCAATGCGAAATTGCTTCGTGAAGCATGCGAAGAAATTGGGCTCACCGTGTTTGGTGGCGTGAATGCTCCTTATGTGTGGGTGGCATGTCCTGAAGGCACCGATTCCTGGGGAATGTTCGATCGAATGCTCAACGAAGCGAATGTCGTCATCACACCCGGAGCGGGCTTTGGAGCTGCTGGTGAAGGCTATTTTCGGATCTCTTCATTCAACAGTCGCGCGAACGTTGAGGAAGTTTGTAAGCGGGTGAAGCAGCAGCTTGGCTGAGCCGCTTACAAAATAAGTTCAATTTTCTTCACAAAAAATGTTAAGAAATCGGGTTCATTCTGCGTCTACACGGGTGGAATGAATTCAAAACAGCGGAAAGTCCTCATTACAGGCGCAAATCGCGGGATCGGGTACGAAACGGCAAAGCAGCTCAAAGAACGCGGCTTTTTCGTCGTGTTATCGGCTCGTGATGCCACCGAAGGTCAATCGGCCGCATCTGAGCTCGGTGTTGAGTTTCTGCAAATTGATGTTGCTGACGAAAAGAGTATTTCGGCGGCTGCGGCGGATTTTAAAGAACGCTTTGGCGAAACCCTCGATGTATTAGTGAACAACGCGGGGATTTATCCCGATGATGACCAATCCATTCTCGAAGTTGGAAAAACGCAGTTGTTTCACAGTTTGCTCACCAACACGCTCGGCCCGCTTTTGGTGACGCGTTCGTTTCGAAAATTTCTCGAAAACTCCAACGAGGGAGGTCGTTTGATCAATCTTTCGTCGAAGCTCGGACAGCTCTCCGAAATGGATGACACTGCACCGACGTATTCGATTTCGAAAACCGCACTGAATGCGGTGACGCGTCAGCTTTCGTCGGCACTCAGTGGAAAACAGATCGCCGTGAATTCAGTTTCACCGGGCTGGGTCCGTACCGATATGGGCGGCGAAAACGCGGATCTTTCGGTTGAAGAAGGGGCCGATTCAGTCGTCTGGCTTGCCGATGAAGCGCCGCATTCGTTGACTGGGAAATTTATTCGCGATCGAAAAGAAATCGAGTGGTGATCGGCTTTGATCAGCCTTCTTGTTCGATCCGTTTCACTTCCTGCCACGCCGCTTCCATTTCCCCCAGAGTGGAGTCTTCTACTGCTTTTCCTTGATCAACGAGCACCCTCTCGACGCCTTGAAATCGGCGAACAAATTTCGCGTTCGCGGCGGCCATGAGCGTTTCGGCATCGAATCCACACTTCCGAGCTAGATTCACTGTTACGAACAAGACATCACCGATTTCGTCAGCCAGATGATCCCGGTCGTCTTCGTCGAGCGCTTCACGCATTTCGTCCAATTCTTCATCGAGTTTCTCCAAAACGGACTTCGCGTCCGGCCAATCAAATCCGATCTTCGCGACCTTCCGCTGCATTTTTTGAGAAGCCATCAGTGCTGGCATGCCCTCATTCGATTTCTTCAAAAACGGTTCAGCTACAGCATTTTCATCATCACTTTTCTCCGTTTTTTTGATTTCATCCCACTGTTTCAACACCGCATCGGGATTGTCGGCATCGCCATCGCCAAAAACATGAGGGTGCCGCCGAATCAACTTTTCACAAATCGCTGAAGCCACATCATCTAGATCAAAAGCACCTGATTCAGCAGCGATTTCAGCGTGAAAAACCGGCTGAAGGAGCAAATCACCGAGTTCATCCACGATTTCGTCGCGGTCACCCTTTCGGATCGCTTCAGCGACTTCGTAGGATTCTTCGATCAAATGCGGCACCAACGATTCGTGCGTTTGCTCAGCATCCCACGAGCATCCACCGGGGGCGCGGAGAATGTGCATGATCTGTCGCAATCGATCCAGTGGCGGCAGCGATTCATCGGGAATTTCGTGAGGGGCAGACATCGGTGCGACCGTAAAAGCAGGTTCCCACGAATCAAGGAGTAAGGAATTGGGATTCAATTGTCGGTTTTAAACTTCAAAATTTAACTTTGAAAATTAAAAACCACCGACTCCCACCTGCACCAAATATCCCCTCAATCCCTTCACCTGAATTGCCCGACCCAAAAATCTCCGCGCCTCCGGGTCTCTGCGTGCGGCCTCATTCCAACTCCAGCCACCGGTTCGTTCACTCCCACCGAAATACTTGCGCCGACCTCGTTTCGGCATTTTCTTGCTAGACTATGGTTCAACTAGCTGATGCCTCCATTGATCTACGCGAAGAAATCCTCGCGCTGAAGAAAGAACGCAACGCCGTGATTTTGGCGCACAACTACCAAATCGGAGCGATTCAGGATATCGCCGATTACGTGGGAGATTCTCTCGGCCTAGCTTTTCGCGCGCAGGAAACCGACGCGGAAGTGATCGCATTTTGCGGAGTGCATTTCATGGCTGAAACCGCGAAAATTTTGAATCCAGACAAGATCGTGGTGCTTCCGGATAAAGACGCCGGATGTTCTTTGGAGCAATCCTGTCCTACCGATGAACTCGCCGCGTTCCTGAAGGAGAACGAAGCGAAGAATTACTACGTCATCACTTACATCAATTCCTCGGCTGGCGTTAAAGCCCAGTCCGACGTGATTTGCACCAGCGGCAATGCCGTTCGGATCGTCGAAGCTGCGCCGAAAGATCGCCCGATTTTATTCGCGCCGGATGAAAATCTCGGAGCTTGGGTTTCCGAGCAGACCGGTCGGAAGATGGACATGTGGAAGGGAAATTGTTACGTCCACGTTGAGTTCACCCGCGAGAGCATCGCAAAAATCAAAGAAGAGCACCCTGACGCGCCAGTCGTAGCTCACCCCGAGTGCACCACTGCAGTTCGCCTCCTTGCTGACGAAGTGTGTTCGACTGAGGGAATGGTTCATTATTGCCGCGATCAAAAAGCCGATACGATCATTGTTGTGACCGAAGCCGGAATGCTTCACCGCATCCAGAAAGACGTGCCTGAAAAAACGCTCATCCCCGGTCCAACCGATCGCTGCGCGTGTGCCGAGTGTCGTTACATGAAGATGAACACGCTTGAGAAATTGGCGGCGTGTCTCCGCAATCTCAGCCCACAGGTTGAGATGGACGAGAAGCTGCGCAAGGCTTCCGAAGCACCGATTTTGCGGATGCTTGAGCTGAGTAAATAAATCTCAGCCTCCCTTTTGTTTTTTGGAAAACGACGACACAGAAAATTCGGGGACTCAGCAGCCAAAAAAGCCGCCCGAGCCACCGCGGGATTTTTCGGATGTTGAGCAATTCCTTGACGGCGAAACTCCGTGGCGAGATCGAGAGCGAAGTCAGCTTTTTCCCGAACGCCCTGCCGGAGTTGAATTCGGCGTGCTGTTAAAGAAAACCCGTGAAGCTGATGGCGGCATTGTTCGCTGTCGGGATTTCACTGAGATTCAGCAAATTATCGGAAAGCAGTCGCAGAACGTTGAAGTTGTTTGGATTCCCGGTTCGGAGTTTGGAATCCCATGGGAACTGCTGCCATCAACTAAATTTCGCGGCCGTGAAGGCGCTTGGAATTATTTCAGTACGGTCGCAAAATCGAAAGGATTGCTTGGATTGGGGCTCTTAGCATTTGCGATTTATCAAAAGGAATTTTTCCTGATCTTTTTCGCCATTTTCCTGATTTTGCCCGTTTTCGACGCGTTGATGACCTGGCTGGCATTCCCGAAAAATCTCCTGGCGAGAGAAGTTCGGAACAGAGGAATCAACATCACCTTGTTTCACAAATGGCTCGAAAAACGGGGTCGAAGTATTAAGCCGCTCATCGGATTTCTTGTCGTTCTTGGAATTGTTTTTTTGGTGCAGGTTTTTAAATCGGAACAACTCAGTGTATTCGGGAAATTCATGGCACCTGAAATTGGTGAAGCCGCACTCGAAAAAAAAGCTGTTATAGCTGGAGAATGGTGGCGAATTCTCACGTCCGGCATGCTGCATGGATTCATATTCCACATCTGGTTTAATGGTTCTGCACTCTATTCTCTGGGACGATGTCTCACTTCGCTTTCGAATGTTTATACTCTGACGATCGTGTTTTTGGCCAGTGTAGTGGGAGGTTCACTAGCCAGCCTCGCGTTTAAAACCATCAGTTCAGGCCCAACGGTTGGAGCATCAGGCGGAATCCTTGGTCTTCTTGGCTACCTGCTTTTTGTGGCGCTCCGATTTCGCAAAACGATTCCGTTCGATCTCACCAACATGCTGATTCGCAATGTGGTTCTAATTTCGTTGATCGGGGTTCTAGGAGCCAAATTCATTGATAATGCAGCCCATGCTGGTGGTTTGATTACCGGAATTGTTGTCGGCGCCATCATCGGGCCGCACCGGCAGGATTGGTGGAATCAAAAAGCCAATGTCGTCACTCAGGCTATCGCGATTGTTTGTGGAGGCGTCCTTGCCTGGACGGTTTACAAAACGATCATTGAGATTTGGTGACCTTATCCAGCGGCATTTCGCGGTTGTCTTGCCACGATTCTGCCGGAACCTTTTGGCATGAGTTTGCAGAAAATTTTGATCGCCGGAACATGGCGCGACGCCGATTCCACGAGCACGTTTCAGTCCGAAAACCCCGCCACTGAAACGGCCTTGCCGGACGAATATCCAGTCAGTTCATGGGCAGATTGTGATGCGGCGCTTGATTTTGCGGACGCCGCTTTTCGCGAAATGCGTGTGATGGACGGAGCAAAAATTGCCGACTTTCTCGAAGCAATGGCGACAGAAATCGAAAGTCGTAAAGATGAGCTCGTCGAAATGGCAAATCTCGAAACAGCGCTTCCCAAAGCTCCTCGTCTTGCTGATGTAGAACTTCCGCGAACCACGGGTCAGCTTCGTTTGGGTGCCTCTGCCGCTCGCGAGGGAGCGTGGCGAAAACCAGTTATTGATGAAGCGGCGGGGATTCGATCCTGCTACGGCCCGCTCGGTCCGGTGGCTGTTTTTGGGCCCAATAACTTTCCTTTCGCCTTTGGTTCCGCTTCGGGCGGTGATTTTGCCGCAGCGATCGCCGCAGGAAATCCAGTGATCGCAAAAGCCAATTCATCACATCCGGGAACGACTCGAATTTTTGCAGAATGCGCTCAGAAAGCTGCGGAATCGACCGGAATGCCGGCGGGAATCGTACAGCTGATTTATCGCACGAGCCATTTCGATGGCGAAAAACTCGTGAGCGATCCTCGCATCGCTGCAACGGGATACACCGGCAGTCGCCACGCAGGTCTCGCGTTGAAACATGCGGCTGACGCTGCTGGAAAACAGATTTTCCTCGAGCTTTCCAGTGTGAATCCAGTGGTGTTTTTGCCAGGTTCAATCGAAGAGCGTGGCGAAGCCCTTGCTGAAGAATTTGCGGGAAGCTGCCTCATGGGTGCCGGTCAATTTTGCACTAATCCTGGAATGGTCCTCCTCGTCGCCGGCGAAAAGACTGACGCGTTTGTTGCGGATGTCGCCAAGCGTTTTGCGGAAGCGCCGATTGGAACTCTGCTTTCAAAAAGCGTCGCTAAATCGCTCGTCGAAAATCTTGGAACGCTTAAGAAAGCCGGTGCTGAAGTCCTGACTGGAAATTCAGCAGGCGGTGGCAACGGCTATTCTGCGGCAAATACGCTGCTTCGTGTTTCCGGTGAACAGTTCATCGCAGATCCAGAAACGATGCAGACGGAAGCCTTCGGAAATGCTTCTCTGATCGTCGTTGCCAAAGATGTCGACGAAGTGTTGGCAGTGATTGAAGCGCTCGAAGGAAATCTGACGGGGTGCGTTTACTCAGACACAGCCGGTTCCGACGACGCTGCTTACGACAAAATCGAGCCAAGCCTTCGCCAAAAAGTCGGCCGACTTCTCAACGACAAAATGCCAACCGGCGTCGCTGTTTCCCCCGCGATGAATCACGGCGGGCCGTATCCCGCGACCGCTCACCCAGGTCACACCGCAGTGGGTATTCCGGCCTCGCTGACTCGTTTTGCGGCTCTTCACAGCTACGACAACGTTCGCCCGCATCGCTTGCCAGCGATTTTGCGGGATTGATCGTAACCGATTCAAAAAAATCAAAATGGAGCAACAGCCGATTTCGAACAATTTCAGAATTCTGCTGCTGATGCTAACAATCCCGCAAGCGATTGCAGTGGGGATTGCCTTCCAGATGGTATTTCTCTTTGATCGTGCTGGTCAGATATATTCTGACAGCTTCGGCGACAGGCCTCTTCCTGCGGTCACGCGTTTTCCCATCGATGTGTATTCCCATCTTCATCCTCTTCTTGAATTTAGGAATCAAGTTTCCATGTTTCTCGGCGTTACATTTTTGGCATTGGCAATCATTCGTATTTGGTGGAAAAAAAGAGACATTTTCCAAGAGCGTAATTAACTGGATCGTTCTATCCGTGGCGATTTGGTGTGGTCTTTTTTTGTGGGCAGGACTATTGGCCGTAGGCCTCATTGTACCATTTTTTTTCACCCCAGGGTTGATGGTTCCCCAACAATCTCCACCAAGATATGTCCCATCTGCCCCATTGGATTTGGTTCAAGTCATCGCCAGCCTATCCCTCCTCGCTTGGATCATTTTGCTGGCGATTTCAGTGACTCTTTTTCTGCGCAAAAAAGCACGTTCTGCGAAACAACAGGGTTGATTCATCGAACAGACCCTGTTGGTTCGTCGAACCAACCCTATTGACTCGTAAAATGGATATTTTCGAAACCAGACCGGACACTGTTGTTATTGCCAATGTCACGCCTTCAGTTGAAGGAGGTCGTTACCCGGCGAAACGGGTGGCTGGAGAACGCCTTGTTGTTGGTGCAGATATTTTTAAAGATGGCCACGATCAAGTGCGGGCACTTTTGAAATGGCGGAAGGTTAAACTCAAGGGGAAGAAACGGGTGTGGTCAGAAACGGAAATGACCAGTGGCGAAAGTGATCGCTGGAAGGGAGAAACGGTCTTTACGGAAATGGGCCTTTTCGAGTTTACGGTTGAGGCCTGGGCGGATGAGTTTGGAACTTGGTTGCACGATTTTGAACGTCGGCTGACGGGAGATGAACCTTCGTTGGCGACCGAAATTGAAGAAGGACGAGTGATTTTAAATGAAGCGGCCGTTCGCGCTGCAACAGGTAAAAAGCCACAGGATAGCGGGGCGATTGACGAGCTTGCTGAGAAATTGATGAAAACGAAGGCGGAATTGGTGCCTTCAATTTTCGCTTCGGATAAGGTGAGAGCGTTGCTGGCATGCTGGCCAAACCGAACGCTGTCGACAACGTTTTCTCAGCAGTTGAAGGTGGTTGTGGAGTCTCCAAAGGCACGCTTTTCATCGTGGTATGAGTTTTTTCCGCGTTCGGCGACAGGGATCGCGGACAAGCATGCGACTTTTCGAGATTGTCTACCCCGTCTCGATGACGCGGCGAAAATGGGTTTTGATGTGGTGTATTTACCGCCGATTCATCCTATCGGAGAGAAGTTTCGGAAAGGAAAGAACAACACGACAACGGCGAAGCCGGGTGACGTGGGTTCGCCCTGGGCGATTGGTTCAAAGCATGGTGGGCATCGTTCGGTCGATCCTGCGTTAGGGACGGTGGCTGATTTTAAATGGCTTGTGGACGAAGCGCGCAGCCGCGGAATGGAAATGGCGATGGATTTTGCGATTCAGTGTGCGCCGGATCATCCCTATGTGACGGAGCACCCGGAATGGTTTTTTCATCGCCCGGACGGCACGATCAAATACGCGGAAAATCCTCCGAAGAAGTATCAGGATATTTATTCAATCAATTTTCACTGTGATGAGTGGCAGGAACTTTGGAACGAGCTGTTGGATGTGGTGCGATTTTGGATCAAGGAATGTGGGGTAACGATTTTTCGGGTGGATAATCCGCACACGAAGCCGGTTTCTTTCTGGGAATGGCTGATCGGGGAAATCCATGCGGAATATCCTAATACGGTTTTTCTCGCGGAAGCGTTCACAAAGCCGAAAATGATGCAGGCTCTGGGAAAAGTGGGCTTTACCCAGAGCTACACCTATTTCACGTGGCGTGAGAGCCTTGAGGAAATCATCGATTATGTGAATGAGCTGACTCAGGGTGAGATGCGGGAGTATTACCGGGGGAATTTCTGGCCGAATACGCCGGACATTTTGCCGCATCATCTTCAGCATGCGCCTCCGGCCATGTTTAAAGTCCGCGCGGCGCTGGCAGCAACGTTGTCGACTTCCTGGGGAATGTATTCGGGCTACGAATTTTGCGAAAATGAGCCCCTGACTGGGCGCGAAGAGTATTTAGATAGTGAAAAATATCAGATTACAGAGCGCAATTGGAACAAAGCCGGGAACCTCAAACCGTTTATCGGCCGTTTGAATCACATCCGTAATACACAATCGGCGCTTCAGGAGTATTCGAATATCCGTTTCATCCAATCGGATAATGGCCGTGTGTTGGCTTTCTATAAATGGAGTGACGACCTCCAAAATGTGATTCTGGTGATTGTGAACCTCGATCCGCACGCGACGCAGGAGAGCTTGATCCACCTGCCGTTGGACTCCATGGGTATCGTTGAAGGTGAGCGTTTTGCCGCTGAGGATTTGATGTTTGAGGAAATTTACCACTGGAATGGCAGTGCAAATTTCGTTTCTTTGGATCCCCGCACAAAGCCGCTTCACATTTTGAAAGTCGCGCAATAACGCCTATCGTCGGCACGTCTTTCCTGCTTCACTGTTCCCTCGTTCAAATGCGCAACCGTCTAATCACTTTTCTTGTCTTTGGTGCCATCCTTGTTGGGATTGGCGAATGGGACCTTCGTAAAAAACAGAGCGATCGAATGGCACTCGACGATTGGTGGCTGGAGTTTTGCGTCGCCAACTCTCGCGACAAGATTTCAGATCCGGCGGTGACGTTTATCCGGATCACGGATGACTACAAGCCGCTCGATCTCGGATTGAACGATGATCCGAATGCCGATCCGGATGCTCCTAAGAAGCTGACTCGACTCGACTACGCCACGATTCTCGGTGCATTGAAGAAACTGAACCCGAAATCAATCGCGTTTGAGCCAGTGCCTGAATTCGATAAAGATTCGATGTTTAATCAAACGGACATCGAACCGCTAAAAGATGCCGCGCTTCCTCTACCGCGGATGACGCTTGGAGCGGTGGTGAGTGCGGATGGCGATGCAGGCGGGGCCGAGTATCCGGCGTTATCATTTGAAGGGGATGCCACTGAGATTCGAGAAATCAAGCGAACGGTGAAATCTTCAGATCACCAGCTTCTGGTCAATGGAGACCTGGCGTTTACCTTTTTCGAAGATGCAAAACAGTCTTCCGGTTCAGGTGTGGTGCGGATTCCACTGTTAGCTCGGCAAGGGAAAAAAGTGGTTCCTTCATTTGTCCTCAATGCATTGATTAATGATGCCGGGGCGACAGTCGATCAGATAAAGGTGACACTCGCAGGAGAAGGAAGTTCCATTCAGATTGGTGAAGGGCAGGCGATTCCAATTTCCGGAGACGGGATGCTGACCATTCCCGCCTATTCCGGCGTGAAGACAAAGATGGTTTCCGATCAAGGAAAAGATTCTGAGAAACATCATTTTGCGACGCTGACGATTGATCAAATCCATATTCCGGGAGAACAAAACGATGAAGTTGCGAAAGAGTTTATCTCCAATTTTCGGCGGGAGCTCGATTCGGTTTCCGAAAATACGGTTCTGATTGGATTTGATCGGAGTATTGATCGCCAGTTTAATCTGGAAAATGGAGATCAGCTTTCGCGCGCCGGTCTTTTTGCGCGGGCGATTGCAACGGTTCAAAGTGGTCGTTATATCGATTGGTGGCCGTATTGGCTCCGCTGGGTGGCGATTGCCGTGATATTGGCACTGGCCTTTTTCCTGTTTTCGTTGCCGCGAGCGAAATCCATCACCTTCAGCCTGCTGGGTTCCCTCGCGATTTTGGCGGTGTTGGTTGTTATTTTCAAAGCGTCCCTGACGTGGACACCTCCGTTTGCGATCGTTTCGCTTCTTGGACTGCTGTTCATTGTCAGTTTGATTTTGCCGGGTGTCGCCTCTTCTGGAGATTCTTCGGACCTCACGCAAAATGACGATGAGGACGAGTCTTCGGCAGAAAAAGCTACTTAAGCAAAACCTTCTTTGACCAGCGCGGTTTGATTTCGGGTAGTGTTTCTCTATTCAAATAGAATTTCCATGAACTCCCCGCTGACCTTTTTTGCACTCGCCGCCGCACTTTTAATTCCCTCAATCGGACGTTCGGAGGAATGGCCTCGATTCCGTGGTGAAAATGGATCCGGCGTCAGTTCAGATCAGAAGGTCGCTTTGGAATGGAGTGCCGAAAAAAATATGGCGTGGTCTCGAGACCTTCCCGGAATGGGGTCTTCTTCACCAATCGTGTGGGGTGATCGGGTGTTCGTGACCTGCTATTCCGGTTACGGCCTACCTGACGGCAGCAACAGCATTGCTGACCTGAAGCGACATGTGGTTGCATTGAATCGCGAAACGGGTGAAATCGTGTGGACGGCAGATGTTGCCGGAGCGGGAGAAAGCGAAGATCCGTTTGTTGGGTTTCTTGGGGAGCACGGCTACGCCAGCAATACTCCGGTGACCGATGGAAAATCGGTATTTTGTTTTTTTGGAAAAGCGGGTGTGGTGGCCTTTGATTTCGATGGTAAAGAGCTCTGGCGCAAACCGGTGGGAACGATGCATTCCCAAAAACGCTGGGGATCCGCTTCCAGTCCCATTCTCGTTGGAGATATGCTCATCGTGAAAGCAGGGGATGAATCCCGGGCAGTCTACGGTTTCGACAAACGTACAGGGGAAGAGAAATGGAAAGCTGAGGGGAGTGTTCTGGAGCAGACCTATGGAACGCCCGTTGTGCATAGAGTAGATGATTCGCGAACGGATTTGATCGTCGCCGGGACTGGTGAAGTGTGGGGGATGAATCCTGAGACTGGGGGCTTGCGCTGGTTTTCAGAAATGGGGCTGAAAGGAAATATCTCATCGAGCCCGGTGCTTGAAGGAGATCAATTGATTTTGTTTGGCGGTTTTCCCCGAACGATGGGGCTCGGCATGAAACTGGGTTTGAAAGGGGATGTGTCCGGGAAAGCCACCCTTTGGGAAAACACAAAAGTGAAGGCCTACATGACCGCTCCGATTTTTCACAACGGACATCTCTATTTCATTCGTGACGAAGGAATTGCCTGCTGCGCTGATCCAGTTAAGGGTGAGTTGATTTACGAAGAGCGATTGCCGGACGCATCGGGAACTCGTGGGAAAGGAAAACCATTTTATGCATCGCCAGTAATTGTGAATGGCCATCTGTTGGCCGTGAGTAGAACGGCTGGCACTTTCGTTATCGAGGCGAAGCCCGCTTTCAATTTGGTTAGAAAAAACGTGATCGAAGGTGATGAAACGCGTTTTCAAGGGACACCGGCGATTAGCGACGGGCAAATTTTTCTGCGGTCTGAAAAAACGCTCTACTGCATTGCGAAAAGTTCTGAGTAAAGCGCGTGTTCGCTCGATGAATTTTGTAGACGGGGCTCGTGTATCGCACGACTAATTCTTCGAAATATCATGAGGATTTGGATCGCATGGGGCGTTTTCACGCTCATCTATCTCACGTTGAACGCTCTGGGGCTTTTTCTGAAGCCGGGAGTGCCTGGCATGGCTTCGATTCTGGGGTGGGGCATCATCATGCCGATCCTGATGATTGTCAGTTGGTGGCTGGTTGCGTCAGGCAACCGTGGAGAAATTGGGAAGTGGTGGCTTCTCGGAATTCTTTCAACGGCAATGTTTGCGACGGCGGGGATCTTGTCGGTGAAATGGATCGGTTCGGTTTGGGCAACGATCGAAATCTGAAATCATGCTGGCACCAAAAAAATCAACGGTTTGGACCATTTGGATAATCGTAATGGTTATTTACTCGGCAATGAACGGAATAGCGGTATCAAGAGCGGAAGCGCCGATTGATCCCAAGCTTATTTTCGGATGGGGGATTATCATGCCCATTTTAACCAACCTCGTATGGTGGGCGATCTCGTTTCGATTGCGAATCTACTTTCCGAAATGGTGGCTCTTTGGAATATTAACGGCTGTTTTTGTGGGGACTGCAGGTTTCCTGACAATGCTGCAGATCTCTCAAATTTCGTCAGGCAACTGATCGCCCCGCGCATTTTCATGCGGACACAAAAAAACGATCCAACAGGGTTTGTTCGATGAACGAACCCTATTGAATCGTGGAAGATGATTGTTTCGAAAACGAATCAACGGCCGGTCGGCATGCCGGGAAGGCCACCGCTTCCTTCCCAAGACGCGGGCTTGTTGAATGGAATGCTGCTGATTTTTGAGCGTGGAGGCTCAGGTTTTTTCGATGCGCAGCTGACGCTGCAAAAAAGAATTCCGAGTGCAGAAAGAAATCCAAAGATACGTGATGTCTTCATAGTCCTGAAGTAATTGATCTTTTTCTAATTGAATTGTTACTTCGTGTTTTCGAAGATAACTTTGTCGCCGGGAGAGATTTTCGTTCCTGCAACCAGTGACTCCGGAATGATGTCGCAAACGACCATGCTTGGCTCAAGTGAGACAATTCGAAGGCGAGCAACTCGCTCATTGCCGCGCTTCACGAGCAGTGAGGACTCTGCGGACACACCGTAGTTTTTGCCGGTATTTACCATGACGAATCCCCAGTTACGGTTCACAGCGATCACGGTTGCTTCTAAACCATTTAGCGCAACTCCTTGAGCGCGCTTGATCTGATGAGCTTCACCTTGCTTCACGCGAGTTTCCTGTGCTCCCCGCTCAGTTTGAACTGAAGCAAGCTGCGCTTCCAATTCAGATTTGTTATTTTGCTTTTCAGCAAGTGCATCTTGCTGCATTTTTCGTTCACGACGAACGTCATCAACAGTCTTGATGTTTCCGTCAGGAAATAGCTTCCGAATTGCGAGATCGATCTCTTTTTTCTTCAGCTGCGCATCAGCCAACTCTTTGCTGGTGCCTTCGATCTGGGCAGTGGTGCGGTTCAAATTCTGTTCAGTCTCAGATACGTTTGCGGCAACTTGGTCGCGTGCATTCTTAGACTGTTTTTCCGTTTCCTGAGCAGTTGCCAGATTATCTTCGGTCTCTCGAAGATCGGCGACCACTTTAGTGAGGGTCTTCTTTGTGGTTTCGAGAAGAACGATTTCCTCCTCGAGGCCAGTTTTGTTGAGAACTCCAACTAATGCGCTTCCGCCCATTGCCAGAATTGAGAGTGCCATTACAAATTTTTTCATGTCTAAACTTTCTCGGTTTAAATCTTAAACGTTGTCTTTCGAAGTTATTCTAATCCGACTAATCTTACTGGAATGGATCAGGTTCAGCTCCACCCGCAGGTGCTGCTGGAGCTTCTGCAGGTGGGGTCGCTGCTCCGCCCATGCCTGGATCACCAAATCCGCTAAAAGGATCAGCCGGAGCTCCTGCTGGTGCTCCGCCTTC
>CALAHF010000161.1 GCA_937891465.1 uncultured Verrucomicrobiales bacterium
CCGGTTCAGCGCTCCGGATTTATCTGTGTCAGCCTTGTAGAACATGACCGGCCCATGTTTTGGAGCATGTGGTTTGATTGTCTGCGACATTTCGACATAACAAATTCTGCTGTTTTGGTTTTTATCAGCCATTTTAAATAACTCGGCAGGAGTCATTTTCAGCATCTCCGGGGTCGGCTCTACAATGGCCTCGCTTATAGCTGGAGTCACATACATAGAAGTAATGACATCCCCTGAGACTTGTGCGCGGAACATAGACCCGGTTTCAATTTCATTTTTCTTTTCATCATAGCCCACATACTTGATGTCACTTTGCTCGTTCAAAATGAGCTTTCTCTTCTGCCGCTTGTGCATTGTGGTGGCAATCATCAGGTGATCATCGTGAGCGCCCTCTACTATGCCGATCAGCATGGAGCCTTGCGCCTTCTTGCTTTTCTTCTCTGCAGCCAGGGCCGGGCCGGTCATGGCGATGAAGCATGATGTCAGTAGAGCAATGGTGAGTCTTTGTGAATGAATCATAATATCTATTGTTTTATCTATATCTATCGTCTGGAGCATCATTTCTGCTGAAACTGAGCACTGTTTACCAGGGCTTGTATGAAAGCGCTGACCTTGAAATCTTCCAACCTGGCTGCGGCAAGAATTTTAGTGACCAGGTCCTGATCAGTGAAGCCAACAGGACGACCGAGTGCGTATTCAACCAGGTGTTCGGTGAAACCCTCGGCGAAGTCTTCTTCACGGTCTGCAATGAGCTCGCGCATGGCATAGTAGTCAGCGAAAACGGGGCCCTTGTGAAAGGCACCCGAGGTATCGATTTTATGACCGGCACCCTTTTTGACTTTGGTTCTGCCTTTGATTGCCATCGTGTGCTCTAGCTCGCGCCACTTCCCAATGGGGTCGAAGTTCTCCAGACCAAATCCGATGGGATCTATCTTTCGATGACAACTGGCACATTGCGCTTCTTCCATATGGGCGGCCACTTTTTCCCGAGTCGTCAGATTTTTATCAGCCAGTCGTGATAACTGCGGAACATTCGCCGGAGCCGGTGGTGGTGGATCATTCAGCAGGTGGCGTAATACCCACGCCCCGCGTTCGACCGGGCTGCTTTCTATACCGTCGCTGCCCATGGCATGAATCGCCGCCATTCCAAGCAGACCTCCTCTGGGAGAATTCTTCGGAAGACTGATTTTTCGAAACTCATCGCCGGTTATCCCCTCGATGCCGTAGTAGGAAGCTAGCAGGCTGTTGATGATGACATAGTCACTATTCAGGAGCTTACCGATTTGCCCTTCTGAGGGATGACGCATGAGGTAGGCAAAGCTTTCGTAGACTTCACGACGGGAAGCGGTACGAGTCGCATCGTCAAATTCCCGATACAAAGTGGTATCGAACTGGAAAAAATCGAGGCGCTCCATATCCAGCCATTGATGGAGAAAGCCCGAGACAAATTCGTTCGATCTGGAGTCGGCCAGCAAACGATTGACTTGCTGGCGAAGCACTGCCGGTTCGTGAAGTTGATTCTTGTCTGCAAGGGTTAGCAGCTGTTCATCCGGCGGCGCACTCCAGAGAAAGTAGGCCAGGCGCACGGCCAGTTCACGATCGGTTAGAGTTCGACGCTGCTCTTCTTTGGCGGGTTCATTCAGGTAGAGAAATCCCGGAGAAGCCAGGATGATACTCAAGGGTTTGCGGATGGCGGCTTCAAAGGCATCTCCTGCAGAGCGGTCTTTTGTGAAGATAGTTACCAGGCCATCGATATAGTCTTGTGCAGGTGCCAGGCTGCGAAAAGCTTGATGGGCAAATTGCTCAAGAATCTTACTGGCCCGATCTGTTTCCTTCAATCCTGCGCTTTCTTCAATCCACCAGCCCATTGTTGTAGAAGGTGAGTGGTTAGTACTATGTGGGCCTTCCAACTCGATCCAGTCAATCCAGATGGCTGGAGGAATCCCGTAGCCGTTTTTCTTGGCGTATTGACCTATTGTCCCCCAGGCTGCCTTTAGATTATCATTGTGCTGCTTCTCCTGCACGCCGAATTTCTTTGTGGTGTTTAGCCTGATCTCAAGCGGCACTTCGATGATCTGAGGATTCTCCATGGTACCGGTAACCTGGTGGGTCGCTATTGGAGGGCCGGGAAGCAGCCCAAATTGCCAGCCCGTAACAATCTGTGGATGTCCAATATCGATGAAGCCCCTATGTGCAGGTATGCCATCGACGGCTGCAGCCCGGACGCGAAGCGTGTAGTGTCCCGGTGCCAAGCCCTCTGACCCAACGTCAACGCGACCATAGCCTTTTCCGACCATCAAGTAGGCCCCCTGATCCCTTTGGGGTAAGGAAGCAAAATGTTTGTATAGGGCAAAGTCCTTTTGAGTGAGGATGAAACGGTAGGTTGTCGCAGGATGCCAGGCTTCCCTGAAGCCAAAATCTTTGTGATTCGGGGCTCCTTTCAGTTTGTGGGCATTCTGATACAAAGTATACTCAGGTGCCCCCCCCTTTTTCCTGGTACTTTTTTTGTATATGTCTTTTACGATTGCCTGATTCTCTGGTGCCGCAGCAAGTTCATCGACTATCTTTTGCCACTTTCTAAATTGAGCGTAGGTCTCTTCCTTGTTATTGATAAATTTGTCGATCTCGGGGTTGAACACCCTCTCGGGTTCAACCCGGTAAGTTTTTGGCTGCTGCTCCCCGGAAAGGCGGCGGGAAAACATTTCATCAATCGCGGCGCGACCGAGTTTCAGGTATTCTTCGAACTGGTCACCGGAAATATACTGTGAGGAGCCAAAGGTATCAAAACTGTTTGAACTTTCATCCGTCGGCAGGGTTTGTACATCGACGGTCGTGCCGGTGAGTTCTTTGATCGTGTTTTGGTATTCGCGACGATTGAGTCGGCGCATGGTGATTTTGCCACCGGAATCTGACAGGGCCTTGCGAGCCAGAACCATAGTGTTGGCGAGGTCGTCGAGAAAGTCGGCTTTTTCATCATCCTCCGGTTGCTTCTTATCCTCCGGTGGCATTTCGCCCGAGTTAATGGAAGTAAGCACCTGTTGCCAAAGCTCGGCAGAGGGAAGAGTAGAGATTTGGAAGGGTAGGTCTTCGAGATTTACTTTACCTTTTTCGGTAGCGGCATCATGGCAGTCGAGGCAGTATTTTTCCAGAAAGTCGAAGTGTTTTTCCGGAAGGGCTGGGGATTGTGCGAAAGCCGCAAAAGTGCAGGCTAAATAAATCGCTGCGAAAAGTAGATATTTCATCGGTCGGATTTGTCTGATCGGTCGGATGGGACCGATCTATTAATTACCCCTGCAGCTCCTTCACGACACCCGTGCTGTCACCGTGGCGGTCCAGTTTGATTCCCATTCCATGGAGTATGGTGAGCCACACATTGCAGAGAGGTGTGTCTTTCGGCAGGACAAGGTTTTGCCCCAGATCCAGATTGGATCCTCCACCTGTTATCAAGGTTGGCAAGTTATCCAGGTAATGAATACTCCTGACTCCCCCACCAAAGACGGCTGTGGTATTATCAAAAAGACTCGAACCATCGACTTCTTTGGTCGCTTTGAGTTGATCGATGAAACCCGCCAACAATTCGCTATGTGCCTTATCCCTTTTTTGCGATGCATCCATTCGCGGGCCCTGACTATAATGACTTACTGTGTGTGGATTCATCCCGGTATCCAGACTGCTCAACAGGGTTCCAACCGGCATACGATAAGTCATTGCACGTGTGGTGTCAGTCTGTAGAGCGGCAACGATGAGCTTATACATGATCTCGATTTCGTCTTTGCCTTTCAAGCCGGGTTTGGGCTCGTCGACAGGGGCCTTGGCCTTTGGGACATCAAGCCAGTCCTCATCTTTGCTTAGACGAGTTTCTATATCCCGAATCCCTTGAAAATACTCCTCCAGCTTATCGTTATCCGTTTTGGATAGACCTCGTTGCACCCGTTTGGCATCCTTGAGAACGACATCTAAAACACTGCGATTGTCAGCAATGGCTGCCTGGCGTTGCTCAAGTGGCATGTCATCGGCCGAGAAAAGTTTATGAAACACCTTCACCGGATCCTTAATCCCTCCAACAGGCTTGCCTTTTTTATCCCACGCCAGGGAAAGCCCCGGCCCGTGCCCCCCGTTAAATGGGTCATCACCTACCAGCGGTATGGAAGAAAAGCGCGTAGCGTGTCCAAAATGTTGGGCGATCACTTGATCGACTGAGATGCTGTTGGACATATTTTGCCCGGGGATGGCATAACGGTTTGCCCCGGTGAGCCAAAACGTGCTTCCTCCGTGCGCATTATTATTAAATTGATTGTAGCAACCCTGCACGATCGTGAAATCCGCCTTGTGAGGGGCTAAAGGCGCCAGACCGGTGGGAAGCTTGTAGTCGGCCCCTTGTTGAGCCTGATCCGGGTACCAGGTTTCCTGCGTGACTCCAAAGCCCATGCTCATGAAAACCGCGCGTTTAGGCGGAGTCGATGGCGTGGTCGCCGCAGCCGAGGCAAAGCGTCGAAAGCCGAGGGACTCAAGGGCAGGCAGAGCGATAAGCGCTCCGGTTCCGCGGAGGAAGTGGCGACGGTTAAAGGGGGTTTTCATGTGAAAGGTAAAGGTTTTGGGGGAGGATTTTCAATCTGCGTGGATGCAGGCTGCGGCGCTGTGCTGGCAAAGGCTGCAACGTTATCTCCACATCAGGTCCAGCAAACGACCTCGATTTGGACAAAAAAGTTTGTCAAAATCGGATTCGAGCGACAGCGACAACAAGAGCGATTTTCTAGCAGTTTCGCGCGGCAAGGGCACGCGCTGGTATAAGGGGAAGAGCCGGAGGATGGGAGAGCGCAGAACAAACGCGCATTCCATGGATCCTGCGGACCTCTACTCTGCAGACCCCGCCACTTTCACATAGGCCGCCAGCTCTGGAACGATTGTTTTGAGTTCTTCGAGTAGCAAATTTGCTATCGCTTCCGCCCCTTTTTTATTGAAGTGGGTCTTGTCGCCTTCTTTGAAATTATAGGTCATGCTCGCCTCGCGGCCGATCTTGTTGTGGTGCGCAATACTGGCTCCGTGCAGGTCGATGAATGGCAAATTCAATTCTTCCGCCACCGCTTCGGCGGCATTGGCGTAGTCTGTCAGGGTTGCCTACTGACAGGAATTCGCTTTTTCAAGGAGTTCTTATCGGTGCGTCGGTCCTAGCGGGATTGAGGGGGTGCAATGGGCTTCTTGTTCTTCGGATGTAATTCGACTGCATCTCCGGTGTCGATGGTGACGGCCATACCTGTGTTTGACACTTTGCTTGCAACCAGCCGCATCGACTCGCGGTTCACCGCCCACGAGGCTGCGATGCCTTCGACAGGCTCGGTTTGCTGAGGATTCCAGCTTGGCAACTGCGTGAACTGAAACGGAAAGTCCTTCGCAACATGTCCAGCCGATTGCTCATGCCAGGAATCCCGGAAGTGAGCGATCATCTGCGGCAGCTGCTTCCGGTAGTGGGCCGCCTGCGGAGCGTTCTTCGAATTGCGCTCTCCCTGATACCAGATCATGCCGCGAATCCCGTAGGGGCGCACGGGAACGATCATAGCGTTGTAGATGTTCTGCGGATACTGATGCCCGAGGTCGGCCGGCTGGGTGATGATGGGAGGTGCCAGCGGGCGAAAGGCGTTCTTCATCTTCTCGCCCGCATTGATCAATGTGTTGTATTGCTCCAGTTCAACGTCGAACTCCGCGAGCGCCTTCGCGTCCGTCTTGCCCTGCTTCTCTCTCTGGCGTTCCGCGTTCGCATCCATCAACTGCTTGTGCGCGAGGGCACGCGGATCGTCCTTCTGAAGTGCCCAAGGCATCCAGCCTTCGATGGGGGTGCCTGCGTAGGCCCGCTGAATGATCCCGATGGGCACTCCGAGTTTCTCATGCAGTGTTTTTCCAAAATAGTAGGACACCGCCGAGGTCTCTGCCGCCGACTCCGGATCGCATGGCTTCCATCGGGCGAGCCGGTCTCGGTTTTCCTCAAGTGGCTCGTGCCAGTGTTCACGGGAGGATTTGAAGAGACGCAGATTCGGCAGGTCCACCTGCGCTTCCCCCTCGGCCTCAAAGGAATTGCCGGTCGACCAACCCATGTTCGATTGGCCCGCGCAAAGCCAGACTTCGCCGATAGCGACGTCCTGGATCGTGATTTCATTCTCTCCCCGAACGCTGATCGAGTGGCCTGTCCCATGTTCGGGTGTCTCCAGGAAAAGCTTCCATTTACCCTCGTTATCAGCCGTCGTTTTCGCGCTCGCTCCCCAACTCGCCTTGATCGTCACTGTTTCTCCAGCCTCGGCCCATCCCCAGATCGCATTGGATGTTTTTTGCTGCAAGATCATGTGATCCCCGAACAAACTGGGTGGACCCCCTCAAACCCGGCCGGACCGACGCCCCGGTAAAAAATCCTTGAATAA
>CALAHF010000162.1 GCA_937891465.1 uncultured Verrucomicrobiales bacterium
ATGATCATAAACAGCAACGGTCGATATCTGCGAAACGCCTTCTCTCTCTTTGAGATACTGACGGTGCTTGCGGTGATCGGCTTGCTGATCGCCCTCTCTACGGTGGCGCTTTCGAGCTTATCGTCGACTGGCCTATCTACCTCGACTCGGCAAGTGGCGGATTTCATGAATTTGTGCCGAAGTCGGGCGATCGCTGAGCATACGGTGGTTCGATTCGGCGTGGTGGTCCCACCTGTGACTGGCGACCCAGATGCGGCCTACCGAGCCTACAGTTCCTGGAGTTGGAATAAAATTAACCGGCAATTTGAGCAAAGTTCTAAGTGGCATCAGGTGACTTCTGATATTGTTTTCGCAACTGAAACAAGTGCCCTGATTCGTCAGTCAGAATACGCTCACTTTGATGCGGCATCGGTTCGCGGTGATCATTTTGTGGATCTCGTTCCCGGCAAAAAATTTCTTGTTGATTCGCCAAACGGTGAAGTTGAAGTGCGTTTCTTTGAATATACAGCAGCGGGCCGGGCGAGAGTTCCGAATGGTGAAGAGCGAAATATCATTGCTGTGTTGAAGCCTGGAAATCGGGGCGTAAACGATACGCCGAACTGGGCTCAGATCAATGTTGATCGACTAACAGGGAGGGTCCGGGTCTACCGTCCATGAAAACCAATCGCAACGCTCCTGCGGCTCGAGCTTTCTCTTTGATTGAGGTCACGATCGCCATGGCTATTGCAGCGGTGGCATTAATTTTGATTGTTGGGCTGTTGCCGCCGGCGCTCACTTCGGCAAGAGACAGCGCGGATCAGACTGCAATCGGAACGGTGTTGGAAGATGTGCATGATCGATTGGAAGGCTCGCCATTGAAGGTGGGAGTTCCTGATATCAGTCCGCTTTTTTATGATCAGCAGGGCCGCTTTGTTTCCGACGATCATACGGACACATTGGAGTCGCGCCGTTTTTTCAAAGTCGAGCTGGAACTGGCGGAATTTTCCGAAGCGGCGAAGATTGAAAATATTAACGGAATGCTAGGGCTGTCTGTCGAGGTCTATTGGCCGCTCAATGAGAGCCGCGATCCGATTGGTTCATCGAGGCCGAAAACAACGATTAGCTATCCGGTTACTACTTTTACCGGCCCTGACTGGCAGTTGATCGAACCTGAATTTGTTCCGAAAATCGAATTTTAGAAACTACCCTTGATTACAAGATCACAACTTTCCAGGCAAGTTGAACGCGCGTTTTCGCTTATCGAATTGCTAGTAGCGATGGCGATCACGACGGTCGTGATGGTGTTGCTGTTTGGGGCGCTCGAAGTGGTATCGAGTGCTTGGATTGATGGTGAGCGCCGAATTGATACGCATCAACGTGCTCGGGGTGCGTTGGAGTTGGTCGCCCGGGAACTGACTCCGGCAGTGGTTGATACCAGAATGCAATTTGTGATGTTGCCGAGTTATTTGCTGGCTGATGTTGGCGCGACCCATGTGGTGCCGAACTCTCCGGCGATGCTGTGGATGGCGCCGATCGGAACGAACGGTGAATTGCGTTGTGTGGGGTATTACCTTTACCGGGACACTGAGCGGAAATTCTATCGTCTCAAACGTATTTTTATAAAGCCGGACAACGACCTGTATTTTCCGAAGCTGACGAATTACGACAATGCGCGTGATGTTGAAATGCGGACGGATCCGACTTCCGCAAGATGGTTTCTCGATCGCTGGGATCCACAGGCGTTCGACGAAGAGGATCCGGATAATTACGAAGCGATTGTTTCATCTGCGGCCGACGGGATTATTGCCTTTTGGGTTCAAGCATATGATCTTCTTGGTAATCCGATTCCCTGGGTGTCCGAATCTGTAAATCATCCGAGTTCAGATCTGATCTACAATTCGGCAGCCTATTTTCAAATGGCGACGACGACCCCATTCGATAATGGCGAGTCGTTCGCTTACCTCTCAGAATCGCCCATGGTGATGAAGGGAAATAAAGTTCCGGCGGAAATCGAAATTTCGGTGGTGACAATTGATCGGACGACAATGGCGCGCGATCCCGAGATTCCTGAGATGCAGTTGATTCTTCGGGCCGACGGATCTCTCGACGTAGATGAATCGGTCGATCTGTTTTTGGAAGAGTTGAAAGCCAACGGTATCAACCGTTCGAAGGTTTTCTCGACACGAGTCAAATTGGTGAATGGGGCGGGATAAAAAAGGGGTATGAAAATAATTCGTCAGGGATTGAAACAACAACCATATACCTCGAATCGCGGTGCGGCGCTGGTCATGACATTGATCATTGTTGCGATGATGACGATCCTGGCCGTTGCTTTTTTGGTGAGCATGCAAGTCGAGCAGCGAGCGTCTCACGCTTATGCAAACACCCAGCGAGCGAAAATGATTGCGCAGGGTTCGGTTAGTCATGCCGTCGAACTGCTTCGCTCCAACATTCCTGAACCGGCTCAAATCGGGGAAAATGCCGAAACAGCTCCCGGTGAAAACTGGGTGAGTAATCCGGGCCAGCTAACAATTTTTACTAAATCCGGTGAGAAAAAAGTTCCGCTCCATACCGGCGAAGTGGATCGGGATCCGAAAAGCACGACGGATCCCAATGTGTATTCAGTCGATTTAAACGAGCCGCTTCCCGGGGAAGAAGAGCCGATGATCGCGATGGCGCTGAACGATGAGGGGGCTCCGGACTACGGACAAGAGAATCCCGAGATGCGAGTCAAATGGGCGCCGATTTTTCGAAAGCCGGGCGAAAAACCGGGAGCCGAAAACCCTTTGATCGGGCGATATGCATTTTGGATGGATGACGAAAGCTCCAAACTTAATTTCAACGCCACTCTGGGAAAGCCTTCACCGACAGAAGATGATCCAGAGCAATTTCACAAACAATACAAAATGGGGTTGATGACACCATTGTTTCGTCGGGGTGCCGGTGATGTTGAATTCAATCAGTCGAGTGGCGATCGTGAGTGGGCGCTCGGAAAACTCCGTTCCGTCAATCTCGACGTGCTTTTCGATGATCCTAATGATCTGGATTACAATCAGCTGCTGGCCCATGCCTGGCTTCGTGGTTTTAGTCGTTACCCCGAAGCAATACTCGACTTCGTTCACGTTTCTGATCGAGACCAATGGTATGCTGGAAATAAATTCAATCTCACGTTTTACAGCCGTAGCCCTGAGTTCAATGCATTTGGCCGCCCCCGTTTATTCACGACAGACATTCCGCTCTCGCTTGAAGCAGGGCCGCTTTATCAGCTTCCGTTTGTTTATGACGACCCAAGCGCCGCCACGATCGACAAACTAGAAGATGGAACCCTTCACCTTCACTCATTGCTGGGCAGTTTAGGATTTACTCATACAATTGATGACGATGTTGATGGCAGGGTCAATGCTGCAAATATTGTCAATCGAGCTCAACTTGAAATGCTCATGCGGTATTTTCGGCGTGAATGGCCGGGTTACGATGGGGCGTCTCTCGTTCAAAAATATGGTGAACTCGAGGCTTACCAAATGGCGTTGAACATGCTGTTGATGTCTCGAATGGCGACGACAACGATGAACAACAGCCTCAATATCGGTTCTCGAGATTGGGCGTGGCGGACAACGAGCGTGAACTACTCGCCTCACTCCGAGGAGAGGAAAGGATCGAATCCCGAGCGGTTTTATTGGCAGATAGAACCTGAAAGCCAGCCCGGTAAAAAAGTGCCGATGCTTCCACAAACACCCGGTCCGCACATCATGGAAGTGAGGATGATTTTCAAAGCAGTTCAAGGAAACAACCCTACAAAATTCGGAATTCAATACCGCCACGAAACCGAAGTCTACATGAACCCGGGTGGCCCCGTTTTGGAACTCTGGCGATTTCCCACTAAAGTCGATTACTTCCACATCAAGGCTAAAGGAGGCGGAACTGAGGCCGAGCAACGGTTCGGACCAATTTCTCCTGATGCACCCGATGCAGAAACAAATCCAAGTCGGAATTGGAATCATGGTTATACTCTGGGGCGTTTGCGAGCGACTGCTCCTCGTCCAATTAATATCGGTCCACGTGGAGGACGCCAAAATTCGCGTAATCGAATCGTGGTTACGTCACAGACCCGCGCAATTGGCAATGGGCATTCGTGGGTGCCGGCAAGTGGTGGTGTTGAATTCGACCGAAAAAAGGGGAGCAAAGTCAAAATTGATCTCAAATGGAGACTTGGAATGGGAGTGAACCCTGGTTGGGACCGCCCCCGCCAAATGATTCCTCTTGGGGAGGAAGAAGTCGATACGCTGGATGCCAGTATTGATCTCGATCTTCGCCCTGGTGAAGAGTATTCGATTTCGTGGCAAATCATCGACCCGCGTCTTAGTTGGAGCAGGGATCAATGGGTCAAAGAGGAGGCCGAAGACGGAACAGCTGGGACTCCGGGGCAACTGAACACAGGTGAGCCGGGGGAATTTTCGTCAGAGAAAAGCAAGTTTCGATACATCCAACGTGGTCCTGGCAGCATCACTGATCCTGCGAATCCGGGAAAAGGAAGAGCATTTGGAATCAATCGTCCAGATGAATACAATTCGCGCTCACGGGTCTCATCAATTGGTTATTGGTCGACCATTCATACAGGAATCCAGAACCTTGCCCCCTATCGAACCATGAATTTGGGAGGTGGTGTAACCCCCGATACCCAATCGCCTCCGGACTATGTCATGCTCGATTTGCTTGGCGCCACTTACCCGATGCAACACGACCAGTGGCGTATCAACTCGACCTTGCCGGATGAATTTTCCACCATTTCCTTCATGCACAGTACGGCAGGTCAAATCAACGTGAACTCCAAAATTTACCCTGTGAATAACTACTTTGATGCGCCGGTGCGCAAGAAACCCCTTGAAGCGGTTTTCAAACATCTGAGAAGCGATTCTGAAATCCGGGATTTCGTAAACGATATCGTCGATAAACAAGAGTCAGGACCCTTTCAATACATCGGCGAAATCGGAACCGTGGCGAGTGCAAATCTTAAGGGGACTGATGCGACCGAGTTCTTCAACGAGGCTCCGCTTCGGAATATGGCGGGGTGTCTCACCACAAAGTCGAACTGCTTTAGCGTTTGGGGTGTTTCCCAAGTGATCAAAAAAATTCCGGGACATACCGAATGGGGAGAATTTGAAGACGGCGACACTGTGCTGGCTGAAAAGCGATATCACGCCATCGTCGAGCGTTATATTTGGCCCGGGAAAGATGGCATTCCGGGAAATGGCCATTTCAATAGCCAGGGAATCTGGGATAAGCTGGCTATCCAGCGAGCCGTTATTCCAAAAAACGGAAGCAACACGGATACCCTGTTTCAGCTTCCCGGTTCACCACCTCTTTTTAAAGCAGGGGAAAATCTACGGCTGCGACTTGACCTTAAAGGCACTTATCCCGTATTTGATGGTCCTCAGGAAGTCCTCATGGGCAGATATACCCGACACGCGTTGGGAAATGTGGCATGGGAACGGTCCACTCTTGAAAATGCAATGAATCCACCTCAGCCTGTCATCAAGTACCGTGTCGTCTATTTTAAATACCTCGATGAATAAAATTGTTAGCGCTGTTCTCATGTTCACTCTGGTGATGTCCCAAGTTCGCGCTCAGGACGAAACGGAAAAACCAGACAAACCGGAAAAAGACTCGGAGGGAATCATTCCAATTTCACCTGTGAAACTTTTTGATGCGCTTCCGGCAAATCCGAAGACATGGGAATTGAAACGGTCGATTGGAACTCGCAGCTATTCTGGGTGGGTTGAATCCCGTGTTCAGCGCATTTTCGAAAAGAAAGTCATCGATCCCAAAAAGCCGGATGAGCCCGAGAAGGTTCTTGTTACGCGTGTTACCATCACGGATACCGGAAAATTCTCTGAGGCCATTGCTGGATTTGATGACTTTAAGCCGGAAAAACACGAGGATTACGAAAAGGCGTTTATTCAAAAATACCCTGCAGTCATTGTGCCATACGAAGGTGAGGTGGAAGTGACACTGCTTGTAAAAGGGCGTTTTAAAGTTGAGTATATTTTGGAAAATCAGCCAAAAAAGTATCTGAAGGAATGGATGCGACATACGAAATTCGATGTCCTCACAAAGATTGCTGATACCCCAGTGACGGTCCTTCCAGCTGAGATTAATATTCTAAAAATTGACCAACTCAATCCCAAGAAAAATTCAGTCTATCTGCTCGCGACCAGCTCCAATAGTCAACAGGCAAAAGACCTTGCTGAAGAAGAAATCCTTCAGAAAAAAATCGACGGTGAAATTCCAGTGTTGCCGGGCGAACTCGATTTCCTCTTAGAGTAGAAAACGGTTCCACGAACGAATAGGGTATGTTCATCGAACATACCCTATTGGTTCGAAAAAGTGCTACAATGCTCGGGCAAAGGCTCCGCCGTCGACGAGTAGGATTTCGCCAGTGATGTAGCTTCCGGCATCGCTCGCGAGCATGATCGCGGGTCCGGCGAGCTCGGGTGGATTGCCCCAGCGTTGTAGGGCGGTTCGATCGGAGAATTCTTTCTTCTGCTTGTCGTCCAAAAGGCTCATCGGCAGATCGGTTAGAAACGGGCCGGGGCCGATACAGTTCACGGTAATTCCGTGTGGCCCGAGATCGAGTGCGCTGGCTTTCGCCAAGCCGATGAGCCCGGCTTTGGTCGCTGAATAGACGTTTCGTCCAGGTTTTGAACCCACGCCGAGGACTGATGAAATGTGAATGATCCGCCCCCACGAGCGTTCTTTCATGCCGGGAACGAAGGCGCGGGTCAGGCGCATGATTGAGGTCAAATTCAGCTCCATCACGCGATCCCACGTTTCATCGTCAATTTCGTCAATCGCCTGCGGGGCATTGGTTCCGGCATTGTTGATCAAGATATCGACTTTCCCCGTGGTTTCCAACGTGTCAGCTGCAAAGGCGTCGGTCGCGGCGCGATCAAGCATATCGACGACGCGATATTCGACTTTCACATCGAGTCCTTCGCCAATTTCTGCGGCGGCTACTTTCAACTCGCCTTCGCTTCGCGAATTGATCATTATATCAGCCCCGCATTCCGCGAGGCCGCGAGCCATTGCTTTTCCCAGTCCTTTACTGCCGCCCGTGATCACTGCGACCCGTCCTTTTAGATTAAAGAGATTGCATTGCATGGCGGGATGTTGGACTGATCAATTCCATTTCGCAAGACTCCCTTTTTCAAAATGAATGCTGCTATTACTATCGATCCAAAAGATGATCTCGCTGTTGCCCTCCGCGATTTGGAGGCGGGCGAAACAGTGACGGTGAATGGCGAATCGATTACGGTTGTGGAGAAAATCACAGCAAAGCAAAAATTCGCGATGCACGATTTCGCGATTGATGAGCGGGCAACGCAATATGGGGTGACGGTCGGAAAAGCGACAACTCCAATCGTAAAGGGTGCCTGGATTTCCACTGCGAATTTGGTTCATGATGCACACGGCTATTCGTTGGCGGATCGCAAAATGACTCAGTGGGAAGCCCCGGATGTTTCGCATCTTTCTGCGCTTACGTTTGATGGGTTTCACCGTGAGAATGGAGCCGTTGGCACAGCGAATTATTGGATCGTGATCCCAATGGTTTTTTGCGAAAACCGGAATGTGGGTGTGATGCGTGAGGCTTTGCTAAAGCCGTTCGGATACGCCGCGACGTCGCATTACGAAGCGTTTGGTGAAAAAATTGCGGCGCTCTGTCAGGGGGATCTGGATGCCGAAGCGATTCGTGCGTTTTCCACGGAAAGCGAAGACATCACTCGTCCACGACAGCTGTTTCCTAATGTCGACGGCGTGAAATTTCTGACTCACGGGCTTGGGTGTGGCGGGACGCGTGGGGATTCAACTGCGCTTTGTGCGCTGTTGGCTGGATATGCGACCCACCCGAATGTGGCTGGGACTACCGTGTTGAGTCTCGGTTGCCAAAATGCGGAGGTCGAAACGTTGCAGGAAGAAGTCAAAAAACGGGATCCGAATTATTCCAAGCCACTTCACATTTTCGAGCAACAAAGTTGGCCGTCTGAACGCGAGATGATGGAAGCCGCCATCCGTGAAACGGTTGCTGGGATGGCCGAGGCGAACAAGCTGGAACGAAAGCCTGCGCCACTTTCGAAGATGATTTTCGGAGCGGAATGTGGGGCGAGCGACGGTTTTTCCGGAGTCTCAGCAAATCCAACGGTCGGTCAAGTTTCCGATTTGTTAGTCGCTCTTGGGGGCAGTGTTATTTTGTCCGAATTCCCCGAGCTTTGCGGCGTCGAGCAGGAGCTGGTAAACCGCTGTGTCACGGACGAGGTCGCACGTGATTTCACCACCTTGATGGATGCCTACAATCGCGCGGCTGAAGCGGTTGGCGCCAAATTATCTGAGAATCCAAGCCCCGGGAATATCAGGGATGGTCTGATTACCGATGCGATTAAATCAGCGGGAGCCGCAAAAAAAGGGGGGACATCACCCGCGACGGCAGCTTTCGATTATCCAGGCTGGGTGCAAACTCCTGGCCTAAATTTGATGAATACCCCTGGGAATGACGTCGAGTCCACCACGGCGATGGCCGGGGCTCATGCCAACGTCATCGCCTTCACGACTGGAATGGGAACGCCGACGGGAAATCCGGTGACGCCCGTGATCAAAGTGGCGTCGAACACGGAGCTCGCCGAAAAAATGAGCGACCTGATCGACTTTGATTGTGGCCCGATTATTCGCGGTGAGCAGGGGATCGAAGCCTTGGGCGAGGCGATGCTGAAGCTCGTGATCGAAGTGGCATCAGGACGCGTGAAAACCAAGGCTCAGCTTCTCGGGCAGGACGATTTCCTGCCGTGGAAACGTGGGGTTTCTTTGTGAAGTGACGACGTGCCCCGATTTTGGTTGAAGTAAGGTTGAGGTTTCCACATTCTATTCTGATGGATGAGGAATCTGAAAAATTGACGGACGAAAAAATTCCGGCATTGGCGTTGATTGCGATCCTCGTGACGGCCTTTTTTCTGATTGAGGTATCAGTCGGTGAAGTTGTCAGTCTGATTGCTGAACTCGTTTTCAAAATAGAACTCGAGGAACTTCCGCATTTGCTGAATGTGATCTTCTTCCCGGTGGCCGTTGGGCTAATCGTAAGGCAGTTGAAAAAGCGTGGGTGTGCACTTTGGTTGATGGGAATTCCGTTTGTGGTAGCAATTTTCATCGGACCCGTTCTGATTGCTCAAGAGGTTCAGCTGGACAATTCAATCGAATGGATATTTGTTCTCCAAACATTCGGAATCGTTTTGTTTCTAGGTGCTTCGTGGTGGTCGATAAAGAGATACGCGAGTTATTTCGAACCGAATCAGACTGATCGAGTGAAGCAGCTGAATCGGGCTTTGGTTTGGGTTTTTGTCCTGATTTCGATTCTTTATCAATCGAATGAAATCTACGCTTATCAGAATAGAATCTATGATTTGGATACAGTGTTTGCGCTCGAAACGGATATCTACGTTTTCGATGAGGTCACGAAAAAGCCGTTGGCAAAAATGGGGAATTTTATTCGTTCATCATTTGGAAATCACCCTAGGTGCGATGTTTGGAAAGGGTGAGAGTATGGGAGTGGAACCGAATTATATTAGGTTGCGAGGGCTTGTTGTCGGAGAATACAAATTTGGAATCAGTCACGAGGGATATGAGGATCTTGTGCTCGTGATCGATAAAGATTTTGAGAGTGAACCGTCTGTATTTTTGAAGCCAATCCCTGTCGATAGGGCGAAAGAGTAGCCTTCGTCTTGTCGTCAATCGGGCGACGGTTGCAGACGAAGAGCTGTTTCTGGCAACATTGGACGGGTTGGGCGCCTTTTTAGGGGAGTGATCGAATTCAAGGGGATGTAGAGCCCACGAAAAAGCAGGGCGGGATTCACCCCTGTTGGATCGCGGCAAATAATTCTCGCAATTTCAGGAAAGTTGCTTGCTTTAAAGTGGGGGTTCTGATTACGTTCTTTGTTTGCGATAGAGCGTTTTAGTCGTACCTGAATTCATTGTTTCCGACTGACGGAAACCGTAACCACCCCATTTACCGAGTATGATTATTTTTGTAACCCGAGGAATCACCACCACGCCTGAACGTGGCACTCAAAATGTATCCACTACGATTGTGGTCGCAGATCAAATCAACCTCCCAATCGCCGTAGCATCTGCGCTGATCTACGATTTTTGGACGATGCTCAATGCTAACCCGGTTAGGGATTTGAAGCCCTCCACGACGACTCGATTTGCTTCGGTGATGACCCGTCTGCGTTTTTTCTTCAAGCGCTGCCAATTGCGTTTCAACTCCCGGCTGACGGTGCTCTGCGACGTTCCAATGGTGTCGGCAATGTCCTCCTGCTTTTCCCCTCGTTGCTTCATTCGATAGATTACGTCACGGTCTTTCCGGCACAGATGGCTGTAGGTTTTGGTCTTTTGCATGGCTTTATTTTGAGGCTGGCAACGCAGTAGACCTCATCAGCTCTCCACCAATCTCTTTTATGCAACAGAACGTTGAACTTACCGATGAACGGATAGGGTTGGTTCGTGACACTCAGAAAAAGCGGCGAGCCGGCAAGATGGGCCGTGGCTGGCAAATTCGAACGATGCAGTCTTCGAAACTCTCTTCGTTGCTGAGAATTCCGATTTCGACACGGAGGAAATAAATCGGAACGTCCATCCGCGTGAGTCGCGGAAAGCGAACGTAATCCTTCTCGGTCGTGATGATCATGTCGACCTCCTTTTCGACGCAATCATTGATAAACGTAAGGATCTCCTGCTCAGTGAATCGGTGGTGATCCATGAAGCGACACGTTTGTTCAATCGTCGCACCCAGCTTTTCCACGCCGTGCTCAAAACTCTCGGGGACGGCGATGGCGCTGACGGTTCCGACGTGCTTTCCCTTTATTTCGTCGAGGGCCATGATTTCCCGGTTCTCGATGTTTTCGAGATGCATCGGGCGGTGCTCACATTCGATGATTTCTGCGGTCCGATTGTAAAGTCGGATTCGCTTTTTCAGATCTTCATTGGAGTCGCCGTTGCATTTGGTGATAAAAATGTAGGAGGCGCGTTTCAGATTTTTCGGGGGTTCACGCAGGGTTCCGCGAGGCAGCATTTTCTCGGTTCCGAAAGGGTGCCAACGATCTACGAGAACGATATCGAGACGATGCCGGAGGCGCAGGTATTGCAACCCATCGTCCAAAATCAGCGTGTCTGCGTTCATTTCTGAAATCGCGTGTCTGCCGCTTTTTACACGGTCTTTGTCGACGATTACTGGTACGTCTTTGAGGTTGGCTGCCAGCATGTAGGGCTCATCACCAGCCGTTTTGGAATCGAGCAGCAGTGATTTTCCATCGCTGACCACTCGAGGCGGGTTGATCTCGTTTTCGCCCTTCATTTTGCCGATAATTCGCTTCATCAACGGCGGCTTTTTTGATTTGTAGCCACGGCTTAAAATGACGGGGCGACGACCGCCATCCTTAAGGGAGCGGGCAAACTTTTCGACGACGGGAGTTTTTCCGGTTCCGCCAACGGTCAGGTTTCCGATCGAAACGACGAGGCATCCGAGGTTTCGCTCGCGGATGATCCGGTTCCGGTAAAGCGAGAGGCGGGCTGATACGACGACTCGATAAATCCTCGAAAGCGAACTCAAGAACATGCGCATGCAGTTGGCCTTGAAACCACTCCGGCGATCCAGAATGACATCCACGGCGAACTGTCCGAATTGTTCGAGTTGGCGACGCATTTAAAAATTGAGAGACTGAGGGGAAGAAGACGGCGCGTAAAGTCGCGGCTTTAGAAAAAGTCGCAAGTCATCAGAAATTGAAGATTCCCGAACGACTCGGTTGCATTCTGACGTCATTTCCCCGAAATTCGCGGCCTATGAGCCGAATTGATCGCCGCCAAGTGGATGAAACCCGTCCTATCACATTTCAGACTGATATCGCCAAGCACGCCCACGGCAGTGTTTTGGTAAGTTTTGGCGACACCCAGGTGATTTGCGCCGCAATGATCGAAGATGGCGTCCCCGGTTGGATGAAATATCAGGGCGTCGAAGGCGGCTGGCTCACGGCTGAATACAGCATGCTGCCGTATTCGACATTGGGACGGAAGTCACGGGACATCAGCCGCGGAAAACTCGATGGCCGTAGTTCGGAAATCCAGCGACTGATCGGGCGTTCACTTCGCGCAGTGATCGATCTGAAAGCGCTCGGTTCACGGACATTGTGGATCGATTGCGATGTTCTACGCGCTGATGGCGGGACGCGCACGGCATCAATCACGGGTGCATCCGTTGCTGTCGAAATGGCAGTGCAGCGGCTTATGGTGGCGGGAAAGCTCAAAAAATCTCCGATGAAGCAGCTCGCCACGGCGATTAGCGCGGGAGTTTTTGAAGACGAGTGCGTTCTCGATCTGAATTATCACGAAGACGCCGGAGCGACGGTCGATTTTAACTTCGTGATGACCGAGAATCTCGATTTGATCGAAATGCAGGGCAGCGGCGAAGAATCCACCTTTACCGAAGAGCAAATGCTTGAAATGTTGCGCTACAGCAAAAAAGGCGCCGCAGAGATTGCAGTCCTTCAACGTGAAGCGATTGCAGGGTTTGATGCGGCGGCGGATTTGGCGGCGATCGAACGGCTTCGGTAAATCCCGGGTTCGGACTTGACGAATTGGATTTTCCGTGGAAATTCCCCGTCCTGCTGCCTGAAAGGCTTCACGCGGGACACGAAATTTTATAATTCCTTTTAACTGGCTCAATACCATGTCGAGACAATGCAAAATCACAGGCGCTAAAGTTCACTCAGGTGGACGGATTCATCGTAGCGGTAAAGCTAAGAAAAAGGGTGGTATCGGCCGTCACGTGACCAAAGTGGTGAAGCGTCAGTTCAAGCCAAACCTTCGCAACAAGCGCGTTTGGGTTCCAGAACTCGGAAAATACGTTCGTGTTAAAGTCAGCGCTCGCGGTCTCAAAACGATCGATAAAAACGGTGCGTTCAAGACTTTGACGAAAGCAGGATTGATTTGATCCTCCTCTCTGACGGAAGTTTGCGAAAAACTTCGGCAAAACCCGTTTCTTGTGTCTAAGGTGGCAAAATGCCCTCTCGGACAAAATGGGTCATTGCTAAAAAGCCGCCAAAGGATCTGATTGATTCTTTGGCTGAAGAATTCAGCTTGGCCAAAACAGTTGTGTCACTCGCTTGTCAGCGTGGGCACAATACTCGCGAATTGCTCCCAAAGTTCCTGTATCCCAGGCTTCAGGATCTTTCGGATCCATTTCTGATGCCGGGAATGCAAGCTGCGGTGGATCGAATTCTCATCGCGGTTCAGCGAAAGGAGCGGGTTGCTCTCTACGGTGATTACGATGTTGATGGCGTCACCTCCATCGCGTTGCTGTATCATATTTTGTCCCAATACGGGCTGTCACCGACTCAGTTTTTACCTGCTCGGCTCGAAGAAGGCTACGGTCTTTCGATCGATGGAATTGAACGGGTTTTGGAAGATTCGACACCGACACTGCTGATTGCAGCGGACTGCGGAACCAATTCCCGTGAAGAAGCAAAGATGCTCCGCGAACTTGGGGTGGATCTGATTGTGCTAGATCACCATGAGCCTTCGCTGGAAGGAATTGCGGATTGCGTTTCAGTGGTAAATCCAAAACTGGGTAAGGATTATCACTACCTCTGCACTGCCGGGGTGGTTTTTAAAATCGGGCACGCCTTGCTGAAGCAGTCGCCGGCTCACGGATTTGATTTGCGAGACTATCTCGATCTCGTTGCGATGGGAACGGTGGCAGACATTGTTCCTCTGGTGGATGAAAATCGAATTTTTGTTCGTCGCGGACTTCAGCAATTGGATCGTACGATCCATCCCGGCGTTCAGGCATTGAAAAATATTTCAGGCGCGGGAACGCCTGCTCGCACGGCGGATATTGGTTTTAAATTGGGGCCGAGATTGAATGCGGCTGGCCGATTGGATACTGCGATGGCTTCATTGGATTTAATTTTGTCTCAAGGAATGGTCGATGCCGAGGGGTTTGCAGCCGATCTCGATGAGCGAAATCGGGAGCGGCAAAACCTCGAAATGAAGACGCGGGAAGAGGCTGAAGCGATGATCGAAGCGCTCGATCCTTCCGATCGAAATCATGGAATCGTGGTGGGCGCGCCTGGTTGGCACCCCGGCGTGGTTGGGATTGTTGCGTCGCGAATTTCGAAATTTTACCATCGCCCTACGTTTGTTGTCGCCTTTGACGAAAATGGAATTGGAAAAGGCAGCGGTCGCAGTATTGAAGGTATTTCGCTCGTTCAAGCGCTCGATTCCTGTCGTGAACTGATTCTTGCCGGAGGTGGCCACGACATGGCTGCCGGCGTTAGTTTGAAGCAGGAAAATCTCGCTGATTTCAGCAAGGCGTTTTCAAAATACATCGCTGATGTCAGTACGAACGATGTCATGACTCAAAAACTCCGCATTGATGCGCAGACGACGCTTGCGGAGCTCACGATTGATTTACTCGACAGCTATGAGCTGCTCCGGCCGTTCGGTTCGAACAATCCGCAGCCCGTTTTCATGTGTCGCGGTGTGGAGCTTGCGATTCCGGGACGATTAATCAAAGAGAAGCACCAGAAATTTCGTCTCATGCAGGGAGCCACGCACCGGGAGGCGATGTATTTCAATTCGGCGCACATCGATTTACCTAAACCGCCGTGGGACGTGGCGTTTACGATTGATCGCAATGAATTTCGCGGGCTTACCGGGATTCAAATTGTGATCCAGGGAATTCGGAAATCTACCGCGTAATTGGCTGAAAGCTCACACCGCTTTCATCAACGTGGCTGCGTATTTTTTTGCCACTTCTACGAAGTTCGCGGCGACCGATTTTAAATTGCCAGTGTGCAGAATACCGACGACGACGGGCCCGAAGTCGGCCGCGGGCAATGGGATGGCTCGAACTTTGTCTCCCCACGGAATTCCTGGAATTTGCAGCGTCACGCCGTAGCCAAATCCGCTCGCAACGTAGCGTTCGATCAAGCCAACCTCTGAAACTTCCATCGAAGGTTCCCAGGCCAGATTGCGTTTGGCCAAGCCATCCTGAAAAAGTTGGGCGAGCCGTTCGCTCGGCGGAAGGGTAATGAGCGGTTGGCAAATGCTTCCGCCGACTGCTGAATCGAGGATCTCTTTGATTTTTTTGACCGGTGCATCGGTGGGGACCAGCAACACCTGAGGCAATTCCAGCAGTTTGGTGGATTTGACTCCCGGTGTGGTTTTCCGATGCAAAATTGTGATCGCGACGTCGGCCTCCTGTTTTTGCAGGGCGGCTTCCATTTCAGTGGAAGTTACTTCCCGCAATGTCACTCGTAGGTCAGGGAATTTTTCTTTCACGGCTTGGAGGACGCCAGGCAGGTGGTGTCGTAAAACCGTTCCCGAAGCTGCCAATCTCAAATGCTGACTTTCTTCGCCGCGCAGGCGTTCTGAAACTTGATCGAGCCGCGAGAAAAACGGATACACAAAATCGTAGAGATCGTCGCCGGCGGGAGTCAGCGCAAAAGGCCGCCGATGAAACAATTTTACCCCGAGGCTTTTTTCTAATTGAAGGATTTGACCGCTCACTGCCGGCTGCTGAATCCCGTAAGGCATTTTGCGCACCGCTTCGGTAATTCCTTCGTATTTTGCTACGAAATAAAACAGTTCGAGGTGATGGACGTTCAGGCTCATTTTACGAATCAATAGGGTCGGTTCATCGAACGAACCCTATTGATTCGAAACGGCTCCACGAACCAACCCTGTTGGATCGTTAGACTAACCCTATTGGATCGTAAAACGCCATTCTAAAATGTGGCGCTCTTCGGAAAAATCACTTCTTGATGCCGTCGATGTATTTTTCGCGGCAAGCGACGATGGCATCGAGCATTTTCTCTGCCTCTTCGCGAAGCTCGGAGCTGAGGCTTCCAGCCGTGTGGTTATGGCGGCGATAAAATTCTGCGAGCTTTTCTTTGATCTCGTCCTTCTTCATCTTTTTGGGCTCGATTCCGCAAAGGGCTTCTGGAGTCTTCGCCGCCAAATTGGGTTTGTTCGAAACCGTTGGAGGCGGACCTGTGGGCTTCTTTTTCTTGCCTGCAGCGGCCGCTTTTTTCTTCGGAGTCGCTGTGGATTTTGTAGCAGAGGCGTTTTTTTGTCTTCACCGGCGGCAGAGCCGTGAAGCAATTTTTTGAACATTGTCCGAATACTCATGAGGGTCCGAAAGGAAAAATTTGAAAGTTTGCGCTACATCAGGCGATCTTGATTTGTTTGAGGTAGGCGGTTTTGCGTTCGACATCTTCGTCCGATAGGACGCCTTCTCCACGATACTCGATGGCGACGTCTTTTTTGAGGCCGGATTCGGCATCGTAAATCTGAGCGCGAACGCGCTGGTTTTCGTCGTAGGAATAGGTGACCGTTACCTCGCAGCCCGCTTTTCGTCCGGCGGGGACTTCGAGTGCGATTTTCCCAACGATATCAACGTAGCGAGGATCTTTGTCCTCACCCTGGGGGATTTCGACTTCGATCAATTCTTCGTTGTCTTCAGGCGTAATATAAGTCTGCGACATGGAACATGGGATCGGTGTATTCTTTGGAATCACGACTGAGTTTTGCACGACCGCTTTGCCGGTTTTTGCATCTTCAATGATAGCGAGGGTACCGTAGCTGTGGTTGCAGACTTCGGAAACCCGGCGGCTACGCTACGCAAACAGTGCCGCTCCGAGAGCAACGCACTCATCCACATTTCCGCACGTGAGAGGCTTCTTGCCGAATTGGGCTTCGAGAATATCGGAGACTTTTGGAATACGGTTCGAACCGCCAACCAAAACGACGTTGTCGATGTCTTCCGGGAGCAAATCGATGCCGACAAATCTCGCTTTAGCCATAAAAAACGTCGAGTGGAGAGCGTTCTAAAAATGGAAGTTTAGAGAGAGGGTATAGTCGTTCGCAACGATCAGGTTGCAATCTGATTTGTGGCCATTTTGCGGTTCATCCGGCAGTAGTGCCTGAGCTTTAGACGTCAAGCATGAGTGACTACTTCAGCCTTTCGGATAATAACTTCGCCGCCCTCATCATCTGCGCAGGTGTAGCCGGGAGTGACCGTTTCAACAATTCGAGTGATTCCATCCTCGGCCCGCTGTTTGGTCGACACGATTTTGATTTTCCTTCGAAGATCCATTTCTAACTCTGTTCTCGGCGCAAATTCAAAGGCATTCACTGAATTGTCGGATAGAAAATCGAGGAAGCTTTTCCGAAGGATCGTGAGTTGTTGGGAAACTTCTTTGTTCTTTTTGGTTTTGGAATACCGCGAGATCAGGTCGTCGATAAGATCGATTTTCTTGATCAACTGGCTACTCAAAACGCGAACGGTTGCGCTGTCCGGCCGAATTGATTCACGAAGGATCTTCTGATAATCCTCGTATTCTTTAATCTGTTCTTGAAGCTCAGTAAGTTTCGCTTCGTCTTCCCCGGTGTTTCCATTGAGGCGAGGTCCACCGGGCATCTTGTCAAAGTCCGTTTTCATTTCACGGATCGACTGGCTTATCTTCATTTTGGGTCTTGATCGCAAGTCTCAACATGGAAAAGACAAATTGGCCTAATTGGAGAGGGTGGGTATAGCCTTCAGATTATAACAAATTCGGAACATTTTAAAAGCTCGAAGCCTTATCCATACACGCAAAAATACGAACTTATTATAAATTTGATAATTAATCGAGTCAAACATCCCGAATGTTGCAATTTGTGGCTCGTCCGCAATGTTGAGGCCGATTTCGACACCCTATGAAGTTATTCGATACCCTGACCCGAAAGCCCCTTGAATTGAAGCCCCGCGATGGAGACACGTTTCGATTCTACTGCTGTGGACCAACGGTTTATGGCCTCGCTCATATCGGAAATTTTCGGACATTTGTCCTCCAGGATGTCTTTCGGCGGACGCTCGAGTTGTCCGGCCAAAAGTGCCTACACGTGCGCAATTTGACTGATCTCGACGACAAGACGATTCGCGATTCTCAGGCAAACGGGAAAACGCTCAAAGAATTCACTGATCAGCATCGCGACAAGTTTCACGAAGATTGCGAAGAGCTGAATTTGCTGAAGCCGCATGTTGAGCCCAGTGCGGTTGAGCACATTCCGCATCAGATCGCGATGATTGAAGATCTCATCAGTAAAGGTCACGCCTACTCTGCAGAGGATGGTTCCGTCTATTTCAAAATTAGTTCGTTTGATGGGTACGGCAAACTTTCTCATCTCGATAAACGCGAGCTGCGTTCCGGCGCCAGCGGTGTGACTGATGATGAATACGACAAAGAAAGCGCATCCGATTTTGTTCTGTGGAAAGCGCGACGAGACGATGACGGTGAGAATTTCTGGGAAAGTCCTTGGGGGCAGGGCCGTCCCGGCTGGCACTTGGAATGCTCGGCAATGAGCCGTGAATATCTCGGTGAAACATTCGATCTTCATTCCGGCGGCGTTGATTTGATTTTCCCGCATCACGAAAACGAAATCGCACAGAGCGAAGCGTGCACCGGTTGCACGATGGCGGACCACTGGTTTCACCTGACGCATTTGCTCGTGGATGGGGGTAAAATGTCGAAAAGCGCAAATAACTTCTACACGATCGATCAGTTGGCTAAAGCCGGATTCAGTGGGGCTGAGGTTCGCTACGTTTTGATTGCTGCGAATTATCGGCAGCCGCTCAATTTCGTTGCTAAAGATAAATCAGGAAACGAAACCTTCCCGTCACTTTCCGGGGCGAAACAGGCGCTCGAAAAACTCGCTAAATTTGAAGCGGCCCTTCTTACGATCCAACAGGGTACGTTCGACGAATCAATAGGGTTGGTTCGTTTTGTCGGCGCGGAGAAAGCTGGTTCGTTTGGAAAAGCATTCAGTGCGCTATTGAACGACTTGAATACTCCTGAGGCGCTCGGGCAGGTTTTTACCGCGATGAAGTCGATCGATCTGGATTCACTTTCTCCCGAGGAAGCGAAAACGGAGTGGCTGGGTTTTCGTCAGGTGATTGACTCAATTGGTTTGCGACTCCCTGAAATTGCTGAAGTAGACGGCAATGTGCCTGCTGATGTTGCGGCCTTGGCCGAGAAGCGCTGGCAGGCAAAACAGGACAAAGATTGGGCCGCCTCCGATGCGCTTCGTGATGAAGTTGCGGCTTTGGGATGGGTCATCAAAGACACTGCAGACAGCTACGAAGTAGTTCCGAAATAGCTTTTTGCTTCGTCGGTTTTGTTCTTAAATAAAAGCAACCATGGCGCGCATCCTTTTAGTCGAAGACGAACCCGATAACCTCGAACTCCTCACGCGATTGCTCACGCGTAAGGGGCACGATATTATTTCCGCAGAGAATGCGGCGGATGCTGTCACGTTGGCGATTAAGGAAGTTCCGGAGCTGATCCTGATGGATCTGCAATTACCGACGGATGCAAACAGTCCAACGGATCCCAATGCGGGACTCGATGCTACGCGTTTGATCAAAGCTGATACGGCCACCAAGGACGTGCCGGTTATTGCTCTGACGGCCCACACCATGGCTGATCATCGGAAACGGATTTCCGAAGCGGGTTGCGATGATTTTCAGGAAAAGCCAATTTATCCGTTCACCAATTTATTGGATAAAATCGATAAGTTTACCGGCTGAAAATCTTCCCCAGCCGTAAGTCTTCGTATGAAAACCGCGATGAAAGCCCTGACCGTCACAATCCTTTTGTTACTCTCTCAGGGATTGATCGCCGGCGAGCTATCGGTTGTCGTGAAAGGTATTACCACGCCAGAAGGAACCTTGATGGTGGGGATTTTTGACAGCAAAAAAACCTTCAAAAAAGACGCGATTGATCAATCAACGAAAGATGCCGTCATCGAAGCGGGAGAAATGACTATCGTCGTTAAGGATCTCAAACCTGGCATCTACGCTTTCATTGCGTTTCACGATCTGAACGAAAATCTAACCTGCGATATCGGGAAGTGGGGAATTCCAACAGAACCAGTCGCGTTTTCGAACGAACCTAAAATGAGGTTTGGGCCTCCGAGTTTTAAAGCCTGTTCGTTCACGGTCACCGACGAAACACCTGTAAAATTGGAGGTCACCCTTCAATCGCGAAAGTAATTGCTCTCGATTACGCCAAGATATCGTGAACGACTTTAGCATCGGGGTTTTGAATCAAACCCTGGTCGGCACCATTCCGTTTGTAAGTGAGCTTGTTAGGCTCCAGCCCGAAGAGATGAAGAAGCGTGGCGTGATAATCGTAGTGATTCACAACATTTTCGACCGCTTTGTGTCCAAATTCATCTGTTGCCCCATGGATGTGACCACCTTTGAAGCCGCCGCCTGCCATCCACATGCTGAAGCCGTAAGTGTTGTGATCACGGCCGACTTTTGCACGCTCGCCTCTAGGGGCACCCGCCCGATTTTGAATCACCGGAAGTCGTCCCATTTCGCCACCCCAATGAACCACGGTTGAATCGAGGAGCCCTCTTTGCTTCAGATCCGTAACCAGCGCAGCGGCAGGTTTGTCGACGTAACGACAGGCGGTTGGAAGACTAGTGATCATGCTTGAATGGTGATCCCACGTCTGATTTCCGGTAAAAACTGAAACGAATCGGACTCCGCGCTCCACCAATCGGCGGGCAATCAAACAACGGGTTCCAAAATCATTGGTCTCCTTTTTGTCGATCCCATAAAGCCGCTTCGTGGCCTCGCTTTCCCGGCTTAAATCGAGTGCATCTTTGGCTTCCGTTTGCATTCGAGCGGCCAGTTCGAAAGACTGAATTCGAGCATCTAAATCTGTTTCACCGGGACGTTCAGCGAGGTGCTTTTTATTCAGTCGATCGACAAATCCAAGATACCGCTCCTGAGCTTCGCCTTTCAAAGAAACCGGCGGGTCGAGGTTTAGAATGCGCGGTTCGGTGGGGCGAATCACGGTTCCCTGAAACATGGACGGCAGCCATCCGTTTGAAAAGTTATCGACCCCAACCACCGGAAGGCCGCGTGGATCAGTCAGCGCAACATACGCAGGCAAATTTCGATTTTCCGATCCCAATCCGTAAGTGAGCCAACTTCCCAACGTAGGCCGCCCTGCCAGACTCGTTCCGTTGTGCATCGCGTAGATCGATTGGCCGTGATTGTTCACGCCGGTATGCATCGAGCGGATCATCGTGATGTCATCCGCGATCGAACCCATGTGCGGGACCAGTTCGCTGAAGTCCATGCCGCACTCACCATGCTTCGAAAATTTCCAGGGTGATCCCATGACTTCTCGCGAAGCTCCCGCTGCATCGTCGTATTTTACTTCACCGGGGAAATCTTTTCCATCGAGCCGATTCAGTTCCGGCTTCGGATCGAACATATCGATATGACTCGGTCCGCCTTGCATAAACATCGAGATCATTGCTTTTGCCTGACCAAAACCATGCGGCGGTTTTGGTTTCAGATCAAAATGCTGATGCCCGCCCGTAATAGCTGGGTTAGCCAAAAGCCCCTGTTCTTTCAGCAGAGTCGCCACCGCGATCGCTCCCATTCCATAACTGGATTGCAGAAACTTACGGCGGGAATATTCGGCAAGCGGACCGTTCATGATTTTAAAGATTCCACGATTCGACAAAGCCACCATGTGCGGATGTGCGCCGGTCGAAAGAGAAAGTTGAGGGCTGCTGGAGGGTTTCTTTAGCCTTGTTGAAATCTCAATTCTCTCTTTAAGTAGAAGCGAAACCAAAACACAGACAATGGATGGAATAACACGACGCTGGGTGAGTGCGTCGTTCTTTGGGCTGATAATTGCTCTCGGAATTTTCGGGAGCGAGTGTATCCGCGCACAGAATGATGCTGCTGACGAAAAGATTCACCTGATTCAAACCACCTTGCAGGAGGCGCTTCTCGATTACGAGGCGCTGACTGGTAAGCGTGTTATTACAGATTTCGCCGATTTGGAGGAAGCGGTTGCAATCGATACTCGAGGCGAAATCCCTCACGACGAAGCGATTGTTTTTATCGAAAAGAGCTTACTTCTGAACGGATACGTTTTTGTTCCAAGTGGTGAAAAAACAGTGAAGCTCATCAAATCCGCCAATGCTCCCAGAGCTGAGGGCGTTCCGATCGTGACGCGGGAAGAAGATCTTCCAGAAACAGACACTCTGGTAACTTATGTGATGCACTTCGACCACGTGCAGGCGGCAGATGTGGTGGCTTCTTTTTCATCCATCGCCCCGAATCACACCTATGGAGCGATCACCGCATTGCCGGACGGAAAAACCCTGGCGATCACTGAAAATACGGCGGTGATCCGGAAATACATCGAACTTCAAAGTTACGTGGATGTTCCTCTTGAAGAGCAAGCCGTAAAAACGGTGGTCTTGGAGCGAGCCAAGGCTTCGGAAGTCGCTGAAGAGTTGATCGATATTCTCGATCTTGGTGGCTCTTCCGCAGGAAATGGTGGCGGAAATGCTTCGAGTCCGCAGGCGAATCGAAATCCCAATGTTGGAAATGTCCGGGTGAACTCTGCAGAAAATAGCGCTAATCAAGTTGATGGCGGAGCTGGAGGTCAGCGAATCGCCCGCGATCCAAAAATTAAAGCTATTGATCGGACAAACTCGATTTTGATCATGGCGCATCCTGCGCAGATGTCTTTCATCGAAAGTTTGGTCACTGAATTTGATGCTCCTGCATTAACTCGAAATTACATGACGGTCAGGTTACGCTACAAGCCGGTCCTTGAGTTTTTGAATGTGGCTCGCGAAGCCCTTTCGGGCGGTGATGCTGAAGGAGGTGCCGGTGGCGGATCTTCAAATTCAACTCCAAGTCGAACGGCAACAACCACGCAATCCAATCCGGTTTCGAATTCAGGTTTTGGTGGCGATAGCGGTTTTGGCTCAAATAGCGGCCTGGGCGGCGCATCATCAAGCGGTTCAAGAGGCGGGACGTCGTTGCAAGCGACCGAAGTCGGAGAACCCCAGGTCTTTGTAGTTGGGGAAACTCGCCTGATTGCTGATCCGGCTTCAAATGAAATTTTCGTTTCCGGTCCTCCTGAGCATTTGGAAGCCATTCAGCAATTGATCGAACACCTCGATAAGAAGCCACGTCAGGTGTATCTGAAAACCGTAATTGGCCAGCTCACCCTTGGTGAAAACGTGAACTTTGGGCTCGACCTCGTTCGTGAAGTGGATCAATTCGAAATCGGTAATGAACTTGCGAATGCAGCGGGAGTTTTGCGAAGTCGGAGTGCTGGAGGAGATAATCAGGGGATTCTTGATCCTCGAACGCTCACCAGCGTAGCCAGTTTTCTCCCGGCCGCTCAAGGACTGGCGCTTTATGGGACCTACGGCGATCATTTGAATGCATTTGTCGATCTGCTCGAAACCACCAGTCGTTTCAAAGTCGTGCAGCGACCGTCAGTCGTGTGCACCAACAACGAAAAAGCCGTCATTCAAACCGGACAGCGGATCGCGGTTCCAAGCAGCACCCTGACATCGCTGAATACAGGCAACCAGGGAGCGGTGACGTCGAACATTCAATATCAGGATGTCGTTTTGCGATTGGAAGTGGTGCCGCTCATCAATTCCGACGACGAGGTTTCACTGACGATTTCGCAGATCAATGACAACATCATCGGTTCGACAAATATTAGCGGCAATGATATTCCCACAATTGGAACTCAGGAATTGGTGACCAAGGTTATCGTGCCAAATAAAGCGACCGTTCTTTTAGGGGGGCTGATTTCGGAAGACTCTCGCGAATCGAGAGCGGGCATTCCAAAGCTGATCAACATTCCCCTTTTGAAGCACCTGGCGGGTTCGAAGTCCGATGCTGTGAACCGTCAGGAACTGCTTATTTTTATCGAGCCGCATATTGTTCAAGACGGTGCTGATATGGCAGATGCTAACTATGACTTGATCGAGAGTACGGAAGTAATCGTTGGATCTGAAGATATCGTCCAACCAGGGCCACTCAACCGACTCATTCCCAAAGGCGACGAAACTCCGTATTCGAGGGCCCGTCCAGTTAGCGAGGTGAGGCCCGTGAAAAAGCGTGGATGGCCTTGGAATAAGATTTTTAGAGATCGAAACTAAGAATTTTAATAGAGCTAGAAATCTAAAAAAGAGCTTAAAATTTAATTTAGCTCTTTATTTTTCTGTTTTTTAGCGCATAGTCGGGCATGAAAAAATCCCGCAGCCCCCGATTCCCGTTTATTCCACTCCCACAGGCCGTTCGTCTTTTGACTAAGCTTTCCGAAGCTGGTGTCAAAAAAGACTTCGCGCCTCATGAGGCGATGAAGGCACTCGACTTCAGCAGCATGCACGGTCGTGCCATAAAAATCTTCGCTGCTTTTCGCGCTTATGATTTGGTTGATAAATCAGCCGGAGCATCTATCTCCGAACGCCGTTTCTCAATTACAGAAACGGGGCTAAAAATTCTGGAAGCTAGCCAAAACGAGAGTGTTCGGATGCCATTTCTTCAACGAGCCGCTTTGTCACCTCTCACGTTCCGTCGAATTTGGGAGCGCAATGCCTATGTGAGCGAAGAAGAGCTTGAGCAAAGGCTTCTTAATCGTGAATTCACCGAAAACGGAGCTAAACGCGCCGCGAAGGTTTATGCCAAAAACAGAGAATTTGCGAACCTTCCCGAGCTTTCGGAACTTCCTGCGAATCTTCCGGAACGTGGACCTAAAACGTCCCGTGAAAATCGAGGCTGCTCTCCGGCTGGCGAGGGAAATCAGGATCAGAGACAGAGAATGGGCTTGAACCTGCCGCTCTCATCCGGTCGCGCGATGATTCCAGCTGGAATTACTGAGGAAGATTTCCAACTGCTCATGCAAACGTTGCGTCTCTGGAAAGATCGCCTGATCGCAGGCTGAAGATCAAGTTTTCGAACTGATAGGGTAGGTTCGCTGAACCAATAGGGTACGTGCGAATTGGACTTTCGAACCAACGTCAACGGAATGTATAGACGACTGAGAGTGGCCTGGAATTGATCATCGCCGCCTCGTTCTGTACCTATATTTTGTGTCCTTCTGAATCCTTAAATTCACCAAAGAGGATGATTATGAAATCGATAATACTCCAAATTCCAAGCCCTCCTATAGTGAGTAACTGGACAATGCCGGTGCCGAACTTCCCCGCGTAAAAACGATGAGCTCCGAAGACACCAAAGAAAAAAGCAAGAATTGCTGCTAATCCACGACTCTTGCTATTGCTCGTTTTCATGGGATTAAACTAGGGTTTTCTCCAACTACAAAATAAGGGCGCATTTACACTGAACAGCGTGTTTGCTGTGCTTGGTAAATCACGCGTTCCCGCGAGCTTGAGCCTTGGCGCGCTTTTTCGTGTCTCCGGGAATGGGGACTGCCTCGATCAGAGATTTGGTGTATTCGGATTGCGGATTGTTGACCACATCCGTGGTGAATCCGGCTTCGGCAACCTTGCCATGCCGCATCACGACGACGCGATCACAAATCCGTTTCACGACGCTGAGATCATGGGAAATGAAGAGATACGAAAGTCCCAGTTTGTCTTTCAGCTCCATGAGAAGGTCGATGACCTGCGCCTGGATGGTGACGTCGAGGGCGGAAACAGCTTCGTCGCAGACGACAAACTCCGGCTCGACGGCGATGGCGCGGGCAACGCAAATCCGCTGACGTTGACCACCTGAAAATTCGTGCGGATAGCGATTCATGGTGTCAGCAGGCAAGCCAACTTCTTCCAGCCAGTGAGCGGCGGCATCCTTCTTATTTTCGAAAATCAGCCGACTCGTTTTTTCGTCTCCGTCCATCTCTATTGGTCCTAATAGCCCGTGTTCAATGAGGCCTTCGGTTAAAATATCGATGACCGTCATCCGCGGATTGAGAGAGGAATACGGATCCTGAAAGATCATCTGCAGATCCTGCCGGTAAGGACGCATTGCGTGATAACCCAGGTCGCGAATATTTTGGCCTTTGAACAATATTTCGCCCTCGCGCGCATTATCCAGTCCAAGAATAGTGCGTCCGAGGGTGGTCTTGCCACTGCCTGATTCTCCGACGAGCCCGAGGCATTCCCCGGGGAAAATTTCGAGCGATACATCGTCGACGGCTTTCACGTGATCAACCGTTCGGGCGAAAACGCCGCGCTTCACAGGGAACCACGTCTTCAGGTTTTTCACCTCGATGATCGCTTCATCTTCTTCTGAATAGGTGCGGCGTTGGATAGGCTCATCTGTGAGTCTCGGAACGGCGGCGAGAAGTTTCTGGGTGTATTCAACCTGAGGGTTCGCAAAAAGATCTTCGACATCACCGCGTTCAACGATGTTGCTGTCTTTCATCACGAGCACCCGATCTGACAGTTCCCAGATCACACCCATATCGTGAGTGATGAACAGAATCGAAGTGTCCTCAGATTTCATTTTGAGAATGAGATCGAAAATCTGAGCCTGCAATGTAACATCAAGCGCAGTCGTTGGCTCATCGGCAATGATCAGCTTGGGCTGAAGAATGAGTGCCATGGCAATCATGACTCTTTGCCGCATTCCCCCCGAGAATTGAAACGGATAGGCCTTGGCCCGCTCTTCGGGATCAGGGATTCCCACTTTATCGAGCCACTCCACTGCTATGTTCCACGCCTCTTCTTTCGAAATGTTCGGGTCGTGAATTTGCACGACCTCTGCCAGCTGCTTGCCAACTGAATGCAGCGGCGACAGAGCCGTCATGGGCTCCTGAAAAATCACACTGATGTCTTTTCCCCGAATCTTGCGGAGTTCATCAACCGGCATTTCGAGCAGATTCTTGCCTTCGAAGAGGATTTCGCCGGACTCCAGATTTCCCGGAGGCATGGGAACCAAACGCACGACCGACATGGCAGACACCGACTTGCCACTGCCGGATTCACCGACAAGGCCCACGATTTCCCCGGGCTTAATATCAAACGAAATGTCATTGACTGCAGGGATACGCTTCCCTTCTACTTCGAAGGAAATCGTCAGATTCTTAACGCTGAGCAACGGATCGGACATTTAGGTGAGGCGTGAATTGGTTCGCGGATCGAAGGCGGCGCGGACACCTTCACCAATGAAAATTCCCAGAAGACTGACGATGAAAAGCGCCAGCGTCGGATAGAGGACCAGCCACCAGGCATACGATTGTGTTTGGCCCTGGCTGAGGAGATCCCCCCAGCTCGGAGTTCCGGCTGGCAAACCAAAGCCGAGAAAATCCAGTGATGTGAGAATAAAAATGGCACCGACAAGCGAGAATGGGAAAAATGTGATCACTGGCACCAGCGCATTCGGCAAAATGTGTCGAAACATAATCTTCCAACGCCCGATGCCCATGACTTTGGCTGATTCGACAAATGGCTGCTTCCGCAGTCGCAGGAACTCAGCGCGCATGTAATAGGAAATTCCGATCCAACTAAATCCGCCATATAACAGTCCCAACAGCCAGAAGCTGCGACCATAGATCGAGCTCATCAAAATCATGATAAGCAGGAAGGGCATTGATTCCCAAATCTCCGTGAGCCGTTGGCCGAAGATGTCGATCTTTTGTCCGAAATAGCCCTGCACTGCTCCGACAAAGATCCCGATCAGGTAGGTAATAATCACCAGCGCAATACTGAAGATCAATGCCGTCCGCGTGGCGTATAAGATCCGCACGCCGACGTCGCGTCCACTGTTATCCAGGCCGAAGGAGTGGCCTTTCACGGGGCGAAACGGGAATTCAATTGTCTCGCGATCAAAGTGCACTGAAAGCCTTCCGATAGGGGAATTAACGCCGAGATCTTCCTTGGGAACGGCCATGGCTTGCTTGGCGCGTTCCAGAATCGCAGTTCTTCCCTCATCACTCAGCTTGCTCCAAATCGCGGGCTCTTTCAAAAACTCCATCTCAGGCGTCAGGATTCCTTTCTGGTCAGCCCCTTCCCCGGCGATTTGTTTCATCGTCAGGCGTACCAGTTTTGAAGCCCGACTTCGCGGCTTGTAGGCATCCAATTCAAAGGCGACACCATTCGCGTTCTTAACCGAGAGCACATCCGCCTGCTTGTTCTCGAATCGTGCAGCAAGCGCAACTTTTACGGACTCTGGAATGGGTACTGCCTCAGTTTCAAGCGGCTTGCGACGCAATGCCGTTTCAGATTCGACTCCGAAAAATCCCGCAGCATCTCTGCTTCGTTGAATGTTCGATGAGGAATCCACATCCACCGTCGCGATTCGTGCTTCACGGGAAAACGTCAGCGTCAGCGTGGGATCCACCTCAATCTGGGTAGGGGCGAGAGATTCCTCGGGGCCGTTCTTAATCATGGGCCACAGCATCCAGTTCTTCTTGTTCTGGGTGAACAAGTCATTCTTATCCAACTGCTTGTAGCGCGGGCGCGTGTTGATTCCGTTTTTAAGAAAGGCGTCTTCCGGGTAAAACTTCGCCACCGGGAAATAGAGCTTTCCGTCAGCCTTCACGATCATCGGTTTTTCGTTGGCGATGAAATTCGAGAAAATACTGACCAGAAAAATCGCCAGCAGAATATAGAGCGACCACTTGGCACGCTTGATCTTCCCGAACCGGCGAAGCCGCCGGCGGGTATTGGGATCGAGAATGCTGATTAGTTTTTGGAACATGGATCAAATAAGAATCAGGCTTCCTTTCCAAAACTGATGCGTGGGTCGACCAGGACGTAGCAGAAATCAGACAGGATTCTGCCGAGCAATCCCATGATTGTCGTGAGCGACAATGTGCCCATGAAGACCATGTAATCGCGGCCGATGATGGCATCGAGCGTAAGCAGCCCAATACCGTTGATAGAAAAGACCCGCTCGATCAAAACCGAACCGGCAAACATAATTGTGAGTATTCCGCCAATGCCGGTGACGATTGGAATCAGTGCGTTCCGTAAAGCGTGACCCCAGATGGCGCGGCGCATCGTTCCACCCTTTGCTAAAACCGTGCGCACATAATCTTGCGATATCTGATCAAGCAACGAGTTCTTCATCAGCATCGTCAGCACCGCGAAGTTACCGATCACATAGCAGAGGACTGGTAAAAACATATGCCACGTCTGATCTTTCACTTTCTCCCAGGTGGAAAGGTCAGCCCAGTCCTCGGATCGGAAGCCGCCGATAGGAAAGATGTCCCAGAAATTATCAGAGGTGCCTGCCAGCAGTGTTTTCAGAATCATGCCGAAGGCAAAAGCCGGGATGGCATAGAGCACCAAAACAACAACCGATGACGCCATGTCAAAGTGAGTTCCATTGCGGAGGGCTTTGGCAATTCCCAGCGGCACGCAGATTAGATAAGTCAGAATAAAGCTGATGATGCCAAAGGTCAGTGAAATCGGAAAGCGCTCCTTCACCAACTGCCAGACCGTTTTGTTATTATATTTGTAGGACACCGATTTCATCCCAACCACATTGGGAATCAGCCATTCGTAGTAGCGTAGGTGGATCGGCTTATCGAAACCGAACTCCTTCATAATCGCCTTGCGCTGGTCTTCTGAAATTGTGACGAGCGATCCATTGCCGCCCGCTTCCCCTCCACCCATGCCACGCATTCGGGCGATTTGCTGCTCGACCGGTCCCCCGGGGACAAATTGCGTCAGGCCAAAGACGATGATGGTGATTCCCAGAAATGTGGGGATCACCAACAACAGACGCCGGATAAAATAGCTGAGGCGCTCCATGGATCAGCGAGTCGGCTCGACAAAATCAACCTTGGCTGCCGATGGGGCAAAAACTTCACTGAAACGCACTACGCGGGGAGGTGCCGGTAGAGCATCTCCGTCTTCGCGTGCCGCTTCAAGGTCTTCTGCCTGCAGCTCATCATTCCACCAATAATCAACTGAGGCCCATTCCTCGGTGAATTTTCCGAGAACGTGATCCGGCATTCCAAATTTATTCCAGTAGAGCAAACGCACGTAATCGATATTCCACAGCAACACGTAGGGCGTTTCTTCGTAAACGATTTCGTCAATCTTACGGATGATTTCGTGTCGCTTTTCCACGTCGAACATCTCCCGGGTTTCTCCGATCAGAGCATCGACTTTCTCGTTCTTAAATCCGGTGATGTTATTACTCGCTTTCACATCGGCAGCCGAAGAATGCCACATTGGCTCCGCGTCTTTGATTGGGACGGCTCCCCATGACGCCCAGGTCATATCATAGTTAAACTCGTCCATATCACGAGTCCATGCCGCCCAGTCTTTCTGATCGATCTTTAGATCGATGCCGACATCGTTGAGCGCTTCTTCATAGATCAGAAGATATTTCGTAGTAGTGGGAGTGCGAGTGAGGAAGGTGATCACGAACGGCTTGCCATCTTTTTCCAGCTTGCCTGTGTCGGCGTTCACTATCCAACCGGATTCTTTCAAAAGAGCCCGGGCCTTGTCCACATCGAATTCGATCAGCTTATTCGGATTTGGGTGATCGGCATCCCACAGGTCTGCCCAGAATGAGTTCGACAGAATGTATTGATTGAACATCATCGTCGAGTTGATCCGATTGCGATCGAGCAAATGAGCAAGCGCTTTGCGAACTCGTTTGTCATCAAACGGCTTTTTCCGCATATTCATGGCAAAGCCCTGAAAGCCGAGCGGGTGCTGATTGTAGACGGATTGTTTGACGATCCAGTTCTTATCGAAACGGTCGCCCTTCGTTTCCTTCACCCAACGGCTCGAAGTGTAAATGGCAAAGACGTCGACTTCGTTTTTCTTGAAGGCTTCAAACGCAATGTCGCGCTGACTATAGAAACGATACTCAACCGTGTCGAAGTTGAGCTCTCCCTTTATTGATGGAGCACCAGCATTCCAGTAGTCCTCTCGTTTTTCCAGGCGGGCGAAGTTCGGTTCGTTCACTTCACCAAGACTGTAGGGGCCTGACACCACGGGAAACTCGAAGTTCACTTTGTTGAAGTCCTGACCTTCCCACCAGTGTTTCGGCAACACATAAAAAGAGGTGCAGGCCAGAAGGTTTTTCCAGTGCACCTCAGTCGCTGTGATTTTGAAACCATTGCCACCAACCTTCTCGATTTTGGTGAGGCGTTTCATGACCGTCTGGAGAGAACCCGTTAAATGATCCGGGTTTTTGGCTGCCTCAAAACTCCATATCACGTCTTCTGTCGTAATTGGTTTTCCGTCGCTCCACTTGGCTTTGGGATCGAGCCAAAAAGTGAATTCCTTTTTGTCCCCGGAGATTTCCCATTTGTTGGCCAGCCCCGGAGCATCCTCAAGCGTCACTGGATCCATCTTCAGCAGTTGCTCAAACATCAGTCGGAAGATCTCGCGTGAGAAGACATTACCGTCGATTTGGTAGTTGAAGCTTTTCGGATACTGCGAGGAGTACATCGAAATTTTACCGCCGGGCTCAGCAAATTCAGAAGCAAGCTGTGACGACTGTTCTTTCCATCCGTCTGGCGGAAACGTCGTTTGAGCAGTCGCGGAAACTGCAATCAGGCAGCAGATGAAAACGGGGGAAATAATGCGGGAAATCATAGCGTTTAAAAGAAGCGTTGCGAGTTGGACGATCTTTCCACCCATTTTAACCGGATTTTAAGAAAGGTGAAGCACTTAGAATTACCACAATTGAGGTTTTCGAAGTAACAGGGTTGGTTCGTGAAATGACACATTACGCATTTCCAAAATCCCCACTGTCACGCATCTTCTGTGAACAATGAAAGCGCTCGTCAAAAGAGAATCCGCCCCGGGGTTGTGGCTCGAAGATGTCCCTGAACCCAAAATCGGGATCAATGATGTCTTGATCAAAGTCGATCGCACGGGGATTTGCGGGACGGATGTGCATATTCACAATTGGGATGCCTGGGCGCAAAAAACAGTGCCGGTCCCCATGGTTGTCGGGCATGAGTTCGTTGGCGAGATCGTTGAAACCGGCGCGAATGTTTCCGATTTTTCAATCGGCGATGTCGTTTCGGGTGAAGGTCACGTCGTTTGCGGTCGCTGCCGAAATTGCATGGCGGGTCGGCGTCACTTGTGTGCTGATACAAAAGGAATTGGCGTGAATCGTCCCGGCGCTTTTGCCGAATACTTGTCGTTGCCAATGGCCAACGTCTGGCATCACGCAGACGATATCGATCGCGATTTGGCTTCGATTTTTGATCCCTTTGGAAACGCCGTTCACACCGCGCTGACCTACGACTTATTGGGTGAAGACGTTCTCATTACCGGAGCTGGCCCAATCGGAGTCATGGCTGCAGCCGTTGCCCAATATGCGGGCGCTCGTTACGTTGTTGTGACCGATGTAAATCCCTGGCGGCTCGATTTAGCGAAAAAAATGGGAGCAGATCGCGTCGTTGATGTTCGCACGGAAAACCTCGCTGACGTTCAGGCTGAACTCGGGATGAAAGAGGGCTTCGACGTAGGTATGGAAATGTCAGGCAATCCATCCGCGTTTCGCGATTTGTTGTCAAACATGTGTCATGGCGGGAATATTGCGATGCTGGGAATTCCGCCGGAAGAAATTGCGATCGATTGGAATACGGTCGTTTTTAACATGCTGACGATCAAAGGCATTTATGGCCGTCGCATGTATGAAACCTGGTATAAAATGACCGTGATGCTCCAAGGAGGACTCGATATCACGCCTGTGATCACCCATCATTTCGATTACACCGAATTCGAAGAAGGCTTCGAAGTCATGAAATCAGGTGAGTCTGGAAAAGTGATCCTAAACTGGTGATTTAATCGCCGCGAGCAAGGCGTCGTGATTTCGAAAATCGTAGCAAAACGTTTGAAATCCGGCTTTTTTACCGGCTTCACAGTTTGCTGGAAGATCGTCGATGTAAATTGTCGTGCCGGCCTCTAAGCCGAGTTTCTTGATCGCGATTTCGAAAATTTTCGGAGCTGGCTTCATGCAGCCCGATTCGTAAGAATAGATCGCACCGTCGAATTTCGCGAAAACTGGGAATTTTTTCGTAAAAAACGGGACGTGAATCGCGTTGGTGTTTGATAGCAAAAACAGCGGTGTTTTCGCTTCAGAAAGTTTTTCAATCAGGTCAGCGATCGGTTGATTAAGTTCGAAAATATCTTCAAAGGCCGCAATAAACTCCTCAGGAGTTCCCGAAAACCCCGTCACCTCCGCCGCTGCTTCGACGAATTCAAGGACACCGAGTTGTCCCATTTCCAGTTGATCCGTCAGCGGCTGGAGATTCGGCAAAATGTGTTCCGGGGCAAGCGTGCATCGATCCGCGACGCGGCCGATCGCCAGCCTGAAATCGAATCGAATGATCACATTGCCGATATCAAAGAGGAAAGCAGTTGTCGGATTTTTCATAAAAAAGGCACCTTACGCACAAAAGTGCGCCGTTGATACGGTATTTGACCCTGACATCGTCCTGCTGAAAGTTATGGTCTAGAAAATTATGAGCAAAATGATCAGTCATGGAAAAGACAAAGAAGTCTCGGCGAAAAATATAAAATTCGCCTTGGTGCTGGCCATTATTTGGGCGGCCATTCTAGGAGGACTTTGGATCGCGATGCGGAATGCCAGCGGAGAGGGTGGTGGCTTCTTGAATTTCGTCGGCCGCCTTCATCCCTTGATTGTCCACATCCCGATTGGCATTTTGGTCGTCGTGGGAGTGATTGAAATCTTTGGACGGGGCAAAAAAGGCGAGACCGTTCGCGGTTCCGTCCCGATGCTGTTGTGGTTCAGCTTCCTCGGCGGAATCGGGTCAACCATCATCGGTTATTTGCTTATGCGGAGCGAGGGAATCGCTGGGCTGGCCATGCCGCTTCATATGTGGACAGGAATTGCCGTGGTGGTTTTTAATCTTTTGGCGCTCATCACCAAACTTGCTGGAAAAAGCGGTGCTTACGCGCTGTCGCTGTTTTTAGCCATCGCAGCGGTTGGTGCTGCTGGTCACTACGGTGGCGCACTGGTCCACGGAAAAAATTACCTCACCGAAAACGCGCCGGAGCCGATCAAGAAGGTCCTTGAACCGATTATGTTTCTTGGCCTTGGGGGAGTCGAAAATGATGAGATCGACGGCGAAGAAACCGAAACAGAAATCGCGCTCGAGCAACAAGTGGCCTACACCGCTTTTGTTCAGCCAATTTTGAAGGCGAAATGCACCGAGTGCCACAACGAAGACAAGATTAAAGGCAAGCTGCGAATGGATACGCATGAGTTGCTCCTCGCAGGGGCAGAGGGGTCTGATTACCCAACGGTAGAGCCGGGCGATGCGGAAAATTCCGAGATGATCGTGCGCGCGACATTGGAGCCAGATGACGATGATTTCATGCCTCCGGGCGAAAACGATCCGCTCACTCCGGAGGAAATTAAGATTCTCAGTTGGTGGATCGACACCGGAGCATCTGTTGACGAAACCGTCGCCGAACTTGGACATGAAGATGAAATTCTCGGAGCACTCGCCGTGATGGATGCGACACGAAAAGGGGCCGAAGTTGAGAAAATTGTTTGGCTTCCCGAGTGGGAAATTCTTTCCGATGAAGAACGCGAAACCCGCCTCGCCGATGCGCATGTTGCCGCAGATCAGTTCAATTTCTCGCTCATGCCGATTTCCGCCGAAGACAATCGTCTTCGCGTAAACGTAATCAACGCGTCCAAAGAATTTGGAGACGAGCAGCTGAAAACGCTGGAGCCGATCGCCGAGCACATCCTTTGGCTGGATATCGCCCGAAGCCAAATCACCGACGAAGGTATGAAAACGGTGAATAAAATGCGGAACCTTGAGCGACTTCACCTCGAGGGCACTAAAATTACAGATTCAGGAATTGCGGAGATCGAGCCGCTCGAAAACCTGCAGTATTTAAATTTGTATGGCACCGAAATCACGGATGCGTTGTTCACACACCTTCAGGGCATACCGAAATTGCAAAAATTGTTTGTCTGGCAAACTAAAATCAATCCGGCAACAGCCCGTTCTTTCGAGCGCAGCGTGAATCTGGAAGTGAATACCGGCATTGATCTGGTGGCCGTTGCAGCCGCGAAAGTAGTAGCTGAAAAAGAAGCAGCAGACAAGGCGGCTGCGGAGAAAGCGGCCGCTGATAAAGTCGCTGCAGATAAGAAGGTGGCAGATGCAAAAGCCGCTGCTGCGAAAACGGCTGCGGAAGATAAGAAAAAGGCGGACGCGGCCAAGAAAGTCGCTGAAGAAAAAGCCAAGGCTGATGCAGCAGCTAAAATGGCCGCCGAAAAGAAAGCTGCGGCGAAAGCCATCAAGGACGCGGCTGACAAAGCTGCCGCTGCAAAAAGTTCCGCTGAGGAAAAAGGAACGCCACCCGCCGCTCCGGCTCCGAAACCAGAGCCGACTGCGGCACCGAAAGAGCAGCCAAAGGCACAATGATTTCTCGCGAACCAACAGGGTGCGTTCGACGAACCAACCCTGTTGCTTCGAAACACGATTTCGATCGAATAAGGTAAGTTCGATGAACCAACCCTATCAAATCGCGTCAGAGTTAACTTGCGGTATTTGAACAAAAAAACGTAGTCGCGAATTGGTGGGGTTCTGGCAGGCGGTATCGCCGGTCTAATGTTACTGTTGGTTCGTGAAACTTATTTTTCATGGAAGAAACGATTTTTCAGCAACTTGGCGAAGACGGTTTTGAACGTCTGATTGCTGCATTTTATCGCCGTGTGAAAACGGATGATTTGATAGGGCCAATGTATCCTGATGACGATTGGGAGGGATCCGAAAAGCGACTTCGCGACTTTTTAGTGGGTCGTTTTGGCGGTCCTCAAAGATATATTGAGGAGCGTGGCCACCCTCGTTTACGGATGCGCCACGCGCCGTTTTCGATCGGCGAGGCGGAGCGCGATCGCTGGCTGGAACTGATGTCAGCCTCGCTCGACGAAGCGGAAATCGCCGATGCACCGAAGGCTGTTTTGTTAGAGTTTTTTTCCGCCACGGCAGGCTTTATGCGAAACCAATGAATGAACGCGATTTGACATCGTCTAATTCATACGGCTATCTTTAGCCTACCAAATGTTTTCCAAATTCCAGTTTCGATTTCTGATCAACGCCCTCGTGGCGATTGGGGTCATGTCTGGTTTTTCGCATCAGATGTTCGCTCAATTTTCTGAGTATCATCATTCTGCGTGCGAACATTCTCAATCTGGACACGATCATCAAGACGGCGACGAAGATCAAGATTCTTCGAACCAACATGACGACTGTGCGTGCTTGATGTGCGGTGTTTCGATGACGACACCACTTTCTGCGTCGGTTTCGTTTCGCGCGCCGATGTTCTCGCTCTCAGAAATTTCTGAAAGCCTGATCAACAAAAACCCTGTGCTGGTCGTACAGGGGATTTATCACCCTCCGCAGGGCTGATTCTGCAGGTCTAGACACCTGTAATCTTTTCTAAAGATACGCTTTTATCAAAGCAAAGCCTCACTATGGTCGGGCGATTGCTTTCAGACCGGAACGATCCGAAACCCGTTCCTCTGCAACCACGAAACACTTTTTTACCCATGCAATTTTATCAAAAAATATTCCTGATTCCCATCCTTGCCGCGACACAATCGGCCGGGTTTGCCGAATCAACCATCACTCCCGAGGAGGCCATTCAAATGGCTTTGCGGAACAATCGTGAACTAGCGATTGCAAAATCTGAAGTCGCCCGGGCCGAGTCTCGCGCCAGGTGGGCTGGACGCCTCGATAATCCGGAACTCGAAATTTCCGCGACCGACGATAGCATCGGTTTGGACGACAGCGAAAGTGTTCTCGAAATCGGATTCAGCCAAAAATTTCCGCTCACGGCCCGACTTCGCGAAGAGAAGAATGTTCGCAAAACGCAAGTGATGCTGGCGGAAGCCGAAATCGTGGAACGCCGTCGACACCTTGCTTTCGAAGTTGATCAGCAGGCGACCGAATTGTTGGCCACGCGAAATAAACTCACCCTCAGCGACGAGCTGGTCGCCTTGAACAAAAAAGTCGTCAATTTCTTGAAGGAACAGGTTAAACGCGGCGAAGTTTCCAATTTGGATGTGACCCAAGCGATTCTCAGCGGACGATCTCTGGAGCAACAAGCGATGGCATTGCGCAACGAGGCGAAGCGCGAAGCATTGGCGTTGAAAAAAATTCTCGGCGTCGAGCCCAGCTCGGAAATCAGACTCGGGGGCAATCTCCCGACTCCCGTTTCAAAACCTGATCATCGAGATGATCTGGATGCGATTTTACAACGCCGACCGGATTATCTATTGGCGCTTGCACAGACAGATGTTGCGAAAGCTGAAATCGCGCTCGCTGAAGCAGACACATGGGAGGACGTGACGATTCGCGTTTTTCTGGAAAGCGAAAAGTCAGTCGATGAACCGGATGGGCTTGAGCGAAATACGTTTGCCGGCGTTGGTTTTTCAATTCCACTCCCACTTCGCGATCGTAATCAGGAGGGGATTGAGCAGGCCGAAATTGGAATCGATGTGGCTGATCAAACGGTCGAAGCCAACGTTTTTAATATCCGAAGCGAATACGAAGCTGCCTTTCAAGAGCGCCTTTCCGCTTATGAAATTGCGACTGAATCAACTGGCGAAGTTATTGATCTTGCCGAGAAGAATCTCGAAGATTTTCGGACAGCCTATGAGCAAGGGCAGGCCAGTCTGATTCAAGTCCAGCGAGCTCAGGAGCAGCTTTTGGAATTGCGCAATGCCTCGGTCGATATGCTCGAAGCTTTTCATCTCGCTGAAGCCCGTCTCCGCTTTGTCGCAGGGAATTATCCTGAAATCCAAACGTCTCACGCTAAATGAAATCACTTTTCAAAATATCTTGTATCCTGCTTGCCTCTATTTTTTCGCATCAGGTCGCGCTTGCTCAGGAAGGTCCGATTGATGCGGATCGTGCGGCCAACACGGTCATTCTGGATAACATCGGTGTTAAAAATCTCAATATCGAAACCGAAATGGTTGAGGAACGGGATTTTGAATCAACGGTTTTTTCGATTGGCCGCCTTGAAGAGTTGCCGGAAAACCGGGCGGTGCTTTCGTCACGGATCGCGGGCCGGGTTGTTGAATTGAATGCCTACATTGGCGATGCGGTTAAGAAAGGACAAGTCATTGCACGAGTTGAAAGTCGTCAGCCGGGGAGTCCTCCCCCAGTGATTGATTTAAAAGCCCCAATCGATGGGGTAGTCGTCGAATCTCACGTTCGTCTCGGTGAACCTGTTGAGCCGGCTCAGGAATTGATTGATATTTCCGACCGAACAAAAATGTGGGCGGTCGCAAAAATTCCGGAAAATGAATCGGATCAAATTGTGCCGGGGACAACGACGAGAATTCACATCCCGTCGCTGGGTGATGACTTGTTCGAAGTGACCATGGCGAAATATGGTGTCGAAGCAAATCGTGAAGCGGGAACGATCGACGGAATTTTCATTCTCGAAAATAAGGACGGACGGATGAAACCGGGAATGCGTGCTGAGTTCGCCATTGTCACTTCATCTAGAGAAGACGTCATGGCGGTTCCCCGAACATCTGTTCAGGGCGACCCGACAAAACGCGTCGTGTTCGTCAAAGACTTCGACCTTCCGAATGCATTCGTGAAGGTGCCTCTGGTTCTCGGTGAGAGAAATGATCGCTATTTCGAGGTGAAGAATGGACTATTCCCTGGAGACGAAGTGGTCACTGAGGGGGCGTATTCATTGAGCTTCGCCGGGAGTGGTAGTGGAATTTCACTGAAGGAAGCGCTCGATATGGCACACGGCCATGAACACAACGAGGATGGATCTGAATTGTCCGAGGCCGATAAAAAGGCCAAAGAGGCGGAAAAATCAGGACAAGATGGAAACGTCGGAACGCCCGGGGTTGTCGATTGGTTCATTCGTGCGTGGGCAATTGTGGCAACCATTCTGTTTCTGATTGCGATTCAGGCTGTCCTTCGCAATCGCAACCGAACTGCAACCGCTTAATCTATCATGCTGAACGCACTCATACGATTCAGTCTGGCACAGCGGGCGCTCATTCTCGCCATCGCGCTGGTTTTGCTGGTCCTCGGAATCAAAAAAACAATCGAGCTTCCCGTTGAGGTGTTGCCGGATTTGACGAAGCCGACAGTCACGATTCTCACTGAAGCCCCGGGTTATGCGCCCGAGGAGGTTGAAACGTTAATCACCGTCCCGCTCGAAGCGACCCTCATGGGCGTGACCGGCGTAAACCGGCTTCGCTCGACCAATGATATTTCGCTCTCGCTCGTTTTTGTCGAGTTTGATTGGGGAACGGATATTTATCAGGCGCGTCAGTTCGTGCAGGAACGACTCACCGGTGCGGCGGAAATTTTGCCCGAAGGCGTGACGCCGTATATGACGCCGGTTGCATCATTGATGGGCGATATTTTGCTCGTCGGACTTCGCGATCCTACGGGAAAAACCAGTGAGCGAGATTTGCGAGTTTACGCAGACTGGGTCGTTGCGCGGCGTTTCCAATCCATTCCCGGAATTGCTGAAGTGCTCTCCATGGGGGGCGGAGTAAAGCAGTTGCAGATTCAGCCAAACCCCAATGAAATGCTCGCCCTCGGCGTGACGTTCGAAGAGCTTCACAAAGCGGCTGAGAATTCAGTCAAAAATACGACCGGCGGATTTTTAACGGAACGCGATCAGGAAATCATGGTGCGAAATCTCGCGATGACGACCGACCTCGAAGCGATCGGGAAAACCGTCGTGACTTATGAAAACGATCGGGCCATTCGAATCTCCGACATTGCCGAAGTGAAGTGGGATATCGAACCGATGCGCGGTGATGCGGGCATGGGAACCAACAAACACAGCGGCGAAGAAACCGGTGCGAAAGGGAATTCAGGGATCATCATGAGCGTGAGGAAATCGCCGGATTTTGGTACTTCTGCTCTCACGAAAGAAGTCGAAAAGGCCATCGAGGAATTGCAAAAATCGCTCCCCGAAGGCGCTGAGTTGCTCACGGTTTATCGTCAGCAGGATTTCATTAATCTATCGATCGGAAACCTCGGTGAAGCGTTGCGGGACGGAGCTATCATGGTTTCGATTGTTCTGTTTCTCTTTCTATTCAACTTTCGGATCACGCTGATCACGCTGACGGCTATCCCGCTCTCGCTGGGAATTACCATTTTGGTCTTCGACGTATTCGGTTTGAGCGTGAACTCAATGACCCTTGGCGGACTCGCTGTTGCGATCGGGATGGTCGTGGATGACGCCATTGTCGATGTCGAAAACGTGTTCCGCCGACTCCGGGAAAACGCTAACCTGGATGAGCCTCAACCAAAATTGGAAGTCATTGCCTTAGCTTCTGCCGAGGTCCGTTCATCCATACTCTATGCCACTGTTTTGATCATTCTGGTTTTCCTACCGCTCATAGCGTTGAGCGGAGTCGAAGGCCGATTGTTTACCCCGATTGCGCTCGCAACGATTATCAGCATGGCGGCATCGTTCGTCGTTTCGCTCACGGTAATCCCGGTTCTGAGTTCATATTCGCTCAATCCAAAGGCTGGAAAAGATCATGGTGATGCCAAAGTCGTTCAGTGGCTGAAACAATTATTCACCGCAACATGGCTGCGTTTTGCGTTGTCTCAGCCTTTGCTCCTGCTCGGAATCACTGTTGGTTTGATGGTCTTTGCCGGATTTTCATACACTCAAATGGGAGGGAATTTCCTCCCTGCATTCAAAGAGCCCTCAGCCTTAATTGCGACCACCATGGCACCGGGAACTTCCCTGAGGACCACCTCCCGGGTTTCCAGAACCGCACAGGATCTCCTACTCGGTGTTCGCGGAATTGAAACTGTTGGGTATCGAGTGGGGCGTGCCGAACGGGGGGATCACGTCGTCCCCGTATCTACCGTCGAATTTGAACTTTTGTTCAGTGAATACGGTCAGGAAAATCGCGAAGAGGTGATGGCGAATGTGAAAGCGGCCATGAAAAGCATTCCTGGGACTTTCAGCGCCCACAGCACTCCGCTGGCAGATCGTATTGGCCACATGTTGAGCGGAGTTTCTGCAAAAATCGCCATTAAAATCTTCGGTCCCGACCTTAATGAGTTGCGAAAAATCGGCACCGATATTGTGACCATTGCGCGGGCTATTCCCGGCCTTGAAGAAGCTCGCACTGAACAACAGGCTGCCATTCCTCAGCTGCGCATCGAAATCGATCGTGACCGCGCGCTCGCATATGGCGTCACGCCGGGGGAGTTGAACGAACAACTTGCCACGTTGATTGGCGGCGGTGAAGTCGCTGAAGTCTACGAAGATCAGCGCGTTTACGATCTCGTAGTACGGTTACCAGTCGAATGGCGGGAAGATCCGGATCGCCTGCGAAATTTCTACATCGACACTAAAAGTGGTCAGCGCATTCCATTGAGTTACGTGGCTGAACTTCGTCAGGCCACCGGACCGAATACAATTCTCCGGGAAAACACCCGCCGCCGGTTTGTGGTTTCGATCAATCCTACAACTTCGGATTTGAATGCCGCAGTTGAACAGCTGGAGCGTGAAGTCAGCGAAAAACTGAAACTCCCTGAAGGATATTCGCTTTCTTTTGAGGGAGAGTATCAAGCGCAACAGGAAGCGCGGCGAACGATTCTCGTTATGTCAGGAGTCATTCTACTCGTCATCACATTCCTTCTGTTCAGCTTTTTTAAAAGCTTCAGCTTCGTGTTGTTGGTCCTCTCGAATATCCCAATTTCTATTATCGGTGGAATTTTTCTGACCCGATATACCCTCGATAACATCAGCATCGCGACGCTCGTCGGGTTTATCGCCATCTCTGGAATCGCCGCGCGAAATTCGATCATGATGATTTCCCACTACTTGCATCTAATGGAGCACGAAGGGGAAAAATTCGACATGAAAATGGTGATTCGGGGAACCGAAGAGCGACTCGTCCCTGTTTTAATGACGGCGATCTCCGCCGGTATTGCTCTCATTCCGCTGGTGCTTGCAGCAGATGAACCGGGCAAAGAAATTCTCAATCCGGTAGCCATTGTCATCGTCGGCGGGCTCGTTAGTTCAACGCTGCTGGGCCTGGCGGTAACGCCTGCTGTTTTCTACACGTTTTGCCGGAAATCCGCATTTCGTGCACTGGAACGCGGGGCCTCTGCCGCTGGATAAATAATTAAATAAAAACCGCTAAACAAACTATCGGCTCGTCTAATAAGTAACCCAATACTATAATGAAAAATAATATCTCAAGAATCACTAAGACATGTGTTGCTTTTGCAGTCACGGCAGCTCTCTCAAGTTCGGTTGGAATCCAGGCACAAGACAAGGATCACAAGCACGATCATGACAAAATCGAAGCTGGTCCCAATGGCGGAAGGGTTCTCAATGTTGTCGAACCTCACCTTGAATTTTTCGTGACAAAAGATCGCAAAGTCCAAATCACCGCAATGGGTGAAGATGGAAAAGCGGTTCCGATTGATAAGCAGGTTGTAAAAGTCATTGGCGGCGATCGGTCAAATCCAACCCGGATGAAATTCGAAAAGAAAGGCGATGTTCTCGTCTCCACCATCGCATTTCCTGCGGGCAATGACTTTCCTGTTGTTGTGCAGATCAAAAAGAACAAGGTAGGCAAAACGGTGATGGAAAAATTCAATTTGAATCTCACCCAGTGCCCGACTTGCGACTTTGCGGAATATGCCTGCGCTTGCGACCACGGGCATGGTGATCACAAAGGCCACAAACACTAATGTTTAAATTTTAAAACGACATCTGCGATCAGATAGGGTTGGTTCATCGGACCGACCCTGTTTGATTGTAAATGCGTTTCCCGAGCGACTGAAAATCAAACGTAAATACCAAAATTTAATGAAATCAAAATTACTCAAACAACTCACCGTGCTCATCCTTGCCGCTGCTGTGCCAGTGGTTTTCACATCTTGTGGCGAAGCTGGTCACGACGGTCATGATGACCACGAACATCACGAAGGTGATGGCCATGATCACGAAAAAGTCGGCGAAGATCACGATAAAGCAGGCGATGAACATGCCGGACACGATCATGCTGATAGCAAGAATGTTCGTCCTGCTGGACCGAACGGCGGCCGCATCATCACTGATGTCGAGCCTCACGTTGAGTTTCTCGTCACTGAAGATCGCAAAGTGAAATTCACCTCCCTAAACGATGACAATAAACCTTCTGGGACTGCTCCGGCTTTCGAAGTGGCGCTTACTGGTGGCGATCGCTCAAACCCAACCCGATTGCAGTTCGCTGCTGAGGGAACAAGCCTCGTCTCAAGCGCTGCTCTTCCCAAAGGTAAAATGATTCCGGTTGTACTTCAGTTCAAAAGTGGAGAAGACAAGCCCACGATGACGAAGTTCAATATCGATCTCAACGATTGTCCGACCTGCAAGTACAAAGAGTATGCCTGTACCTGCGCTCACGCTGGAGATCATGATGATCATGATCACAAACACGAGTGATTAAAATAACTTGAGAGACGACATCCCTCCATCCACTTGGAGGATCTGGCCGGTGATGAAGCCAGAGTTGATTCCCAATAGAAATTCCACCAGAGCGGCGACCTCTTTCGGGTCGCCGATTCTTTTTAGCGGATGACGATTCGCGGAGGCCTCCAGCTTTTCCGGAGTGCTTACGAGATTTCCGGCGAGGGGTGTGTTGGTGAGGGAAGGGGCAATGCAATTCACTCGAATGCCAGGCGACAATTCTGCGGCGAGCGAACGGGTCAGCCCCTCGATGGCACCTTTTGAAGCTGCAATACTAGCGTGGAACGGCATCCCGGTTTGAACCGCTACGGTTGAGAAAAGCACGATCGCCGCACTCTCCGATTTTTTCAACGCGGGCAGCGCTTTGTTAATCAGCCTAATCGCTCCCATCAAATTCACTTGGAGATCGTTGAGGAAATCCTCCTCGGTCAGACGATGAAAGGGCTTCAAATTAATCGTGCCGGGACAGTAGACCAATCCGTCGATTGCTTCAGGAAGCGCATTTGGAATGATCGAAGAATCAGTCGCATCAAACGTTTCGAAAGACACACCTGAAATGGCATCAATCTGTTCATGGCTTCGTCCCACGCAATGAAGCGTGTGACCTGCCTTCGAGAGGTTTTTTACCGTCTCCAGTCCGATACCGCTGTTTCCGCCAGCGATGAGAAATGTCTTAGCCATAGTGCTAAGACTACGTCGACGGACCTGCTTTCGGACCTACTTTTGCAAAAATCCTATCAGGTCACGCACATCGTCTTCGCTGATCGCGTTCAGCAATCCTTCCGGCATAATCGATTGCTCCAGCGTCTCCCGCTTCACAACGTCATCCAAATTGATGGTCTGTTCATCGGTCAGTGTTTTGATCGTAATTGAATATTCGTTTTCTTTTTGGATCATTCCTGAAACCACCGTGCCATCTTTTTTCGTGACCACCGTCATGCGGAAGTCAGCTGGCAACGTGGCACTTGGATCGATGATATTTTCGAGGAGGTAATAGACTTCCCCGCGATTCGCTCCAGTCAACTCTGGCCCAATCGCACCGCCTTCGCCGTGAAGATTGTGGCATGCCATGCAGAGCTGCTGGTATTTTGCATGCCCATTTTTTAGATCGGCTTTTGCCAACACATCGGGAAGCAACTGATCCTGCCACTTCTTGGTCTCATCTCTTTTCTCTTTCGAAGTTGAACCGGTTTTCCCCCACGTTTTCGCGAGCTGCTTTTTCAGCGCATCATCTTTGTAGGTCAAGATTTGGCGTGCGTGGAACGCTGTCACGGCATGACGCGGAATTGTTTTGGCTTCGATAGCATCCAGAAGTTTGGATGCGTATCGCGGATTTCCACTGAGTGCATTTACTGCCTGAATTCGCGACTTAGCGCTCAGTTTTTCGTAACTCGTGATCAAAGTGTCTCCGACTTTTGGGTCTCTCGATTTGGCGGCAATCGGAATCGCATCCGAGCCCAGAACCGGATCGGAAATCAGCGGGGTAAGTTGCTCTAAAACATTCACCGCCGGTAAATCTGCCAGCACGGCCAACGCAGTCTTCTTGTCTTCGACAGAATCACTTTCTAACAAGGTAATAATTTTCCCACGACTACCCGCCGCGTCAAAAGCAAGATTGATCGTCAACGCATTCAACCGGAAATCCGGATGATCGGCGTACGATTCAAAAACCTCACTCCATCCATCAACCGGTTTCAGCTCTGAGCTGCCTTTAACTCCCGCCGCAAAGCCAGTGAGAATTGAATTTGCGACCGCTTCGTTGTCTGAGTTTTTTAGAATCGAGATCAGCGGTTCGAGCACTCCATTTTCGGCAAGGTTTTGCGAAACATTTTTCGTGAACACCGAGCTCGTATCTGCTGCGGCTTTGAGCAACTCTCGAACTTTTTCCGGGTGGCTGCCGACCTCGTCTTTGATGGCGTAATAGATCAGCAATTGAATAACGTCGCTTTCGTGAGTCCCGCTTTTCCCGAGCAACAAACCGGCGATTTTCCATTGATTCTCGGGGCTGTAATCAGGCAATTCCGATGCATACACTCGGAGGATTGCCGCATGCTCAACAGCGTCCATCGACTCCACTGCATTCTTTTCATTCATCGCTAAGTATTCGTCAGCTTTGAATCCGAAGTTCGTCATCATGTAGCGAGGCGCAAACTTTCCACTCAACTTATCCTCGACCTTCGGCATGTCGTGAAGCGGGAAATAATTGGTCCAGGCTTCTTCGGTAAACTCGCCTTTTGCCGCCCGCTCCAGCAAAATCCAGCGAGCCGTCCGCGCGTACCACTCATTTTTGTGCTCATGCATGGCGAGCAATTCCTCGTTCGTCATCTCCCACAATTTTTCCTTCATCGGCGGACTCGGATCGCCGTAGATGATTTTGTAAATTCTGCCGGAAGTCCGGTGCACTCCGTCATGATCATGGCACTCGCCGTTGTCCACCCAGTCACTCACGTAAACGTCGCCGTCTGGTCCGTAGAGTAACTGCACCCCGCGAAACCACGGGTTGTTTGCCTTCATAAAATCAGGATCGTGCTTTCCGACATAAGTCGCGCCAGCTTCTTCCAACCGATCGACATTCACACGACGACCGTGTGTGTTGTTCATGAACATTTTGTCGTGATATTTTTCGGGCCATTTTCCGCCGAGATAAATCATGCCGCCGCAGTGCGAATGCCCGCCGCCGAGCTTGTCATGAACGCCTTTTCCGTCGCGGGTTTTTGTCCAATCCGTGTGCGAGCCTGCATGATGCAAATGATCGCAGCACATTCCGATTCGATCGTAGACGAACGGTGCAAACGGCGTTTCCCGATTGCCCATTCGAGGATAAAACGCTCCGGGGATTCCGTGCCACAAATGACCGTTCACGTTGTTGGTGAAAAACAGGTCACCTTTGGAATTCCAATCCAAGCCCCACGGATTGGTGGTTCCCTGACAAACCACTTCGAATTTTTTCGTCACGGGATGATACCGCCAAATCGCGACGTCAAATCCGACACGTTCTTCCTCTGGTGTCCTCGGAGCCCCGATGAAGCATGGCGCTGTGATTCCATGACGTCCGTAAAGCCAACCGTCCGGCCCCCACGTCAGCCCATTCACAAAATTGTGCTTCGCTTTCAACGACCAGCCATCGAGAACGACCACCGGCTCTCCATCCGGAACATCGTCGCGATTTTTGTCAGGATAGAAAAGTAAATTCGGCGCAGAACACACCCAGACGCCGCCCCAGCCAACCGTCATTCCCGACATGTGATCAATGCCGCTCACAAAAATCTTGCGCGAATCATGAACCCCATCGTTGTCGGTATCTTCAAGAATGATGACGCGGTCTTCGCCCTTTTTTTCCCACTCGTGATACGAATAAGCTTCAGCAACAAAAAGCCGTCCGCGATCGTCCAATGCCATCGCCACGGGTTGCCGAACGTCGGGATCACCCGCGAAAAGCTTCACCTGAAATCCTTCGGGGACGGTGATCATGTCCGCCGCTTCCTGCGCCGTCGGCGGCTCTTCGTCCGGAGCCTGCGTGTTTCGCGGCTGGTAAGTGTCCTCAGCAAAAAGTAATGAACAAAAAATAGTGGGGAAAAGAAAACAGGGAATCAACTTCGACATGCGGGGATTCTACCATTCCGAGGTTCGAAGGGATATGGCGCAAAAAGGAATTTGGCGTGCTTAACGAGTCAATAGGGTTGGTTCATCGAACATACCCTATTGGATCGAAAAGCCGTTTCGAACATACCCTGTTGGATCGTGAAATTTACTTCAGCTCGCGGATTTTTACGTCTTTGAACCAAACTATTTGGCCGTGATTTTGGAATCCTATTTTTCCGGTTCGCGGAAGATCCTTTCTCGCGGTTTTGAATTTGTTGGTCGTGCCGTCCGGGTTTTTTCCTGCGGTGTCCCAATCGTCGACGTTGACGGAGAAAGTCTCAGTGCCATTGATTTTGAGAGAGATCATTGGCCCGTCACATTTCAACGTGAGCGTGTTCCATTCGCCGATGGGATTTTGCGGATCGCTGGATGGTGCCTTGCAGTCGTAGAACGAGCCGTTCAGTTTGCGGGCGTCTTTTTTGCCGTGCGTTTTTTGAAATCCGACGTTGTCCATCAGTTGAATCTCGAAGCCGCCCTGAACTTTATCATTCATGTTGGAGCGGTAGAAAACGCCGCTGTTGGCCCCTTCGGAAAGCTTGTAGCTGAGCGTCAGCTCGAAGTCGCCATATTCCTTTTCGGAGAAAATATCGCCTTTGGACTTGGCTTTCTTTTTGCCGGTTTTCTTGTCATTGACGAAGTCCATTTTGCAGACCATGGAACTATCGCTTTCGATGACCCACGAACCTTCGGGAACGATCCAGCCGTCGAAATTGGTGCCATCAAAAAGCACGGAGGCCCCGGCGACGTATGGCTTTCCGGGCCTTGGAGGCAGGTGCTCTACAATGGATTTAGCGACTTGTTTGGCGAGCATAGCGGAGCCTTCTTCTTTGAAGTGAACGTCGCCGGCCTTTTTAGCGTATTTCGGCATTTTGCCAGCCATCACTGCATGCAGATCATTCACAGTGATGTCGTGTTTTTTCATGACGGCAACGGCACCCGCGTTGTATTTGGCGTCGTCTCCGACAATGCGTCCGGCCTCGGATTCGGGGACTGGGGTGGTCGTAGCGAAAATCAAGGTGGCCCCCGTTTTCTGCAGCGTTTTGACGATCGCTTCTAAATTCGCAGCGTATTTTTCAACGGAGTGAGTGACGGTGCCGTTTACTTTGTCGCGATTACCTTGCGTTTTCGATTCCGGATTGCGATAGCACAAATCCCAGAGTCCGAAATTGAAGTGGATCACGTCCCACTTGCCGTTTTTATCATCAAGCCATTTTGGCAAACCGCTGATGCCCATTCCGGTGTGGCCTGAGTTCGTCGGGATTCGATGAAGGTTCACTTTTCCGGCTAATTCTTCGCGAACAGCGAGGGTGTAGCCGATTGAAATGGAGTCGCCAATAATAAGGACACGCGGCAGTGCGGGATCGTCTTCGATTTTAGCAAAGACCTTGTTTTTCTGCGCAAACCCGGAGGTGGCGATCAGGCCAACAACGAGGGCGATGAACAGTTGGAACGTGAGTTTCATTCCTAAGACTGTGACGGTTGGAGTTTTCGCCGTCAAGAATGGCTAACCCGCACGATCAATGACCAGCCGTTTCTCGACGCCTTTTTGCCACGTCTCAATTTGTTTGGCGGTGGCTTCTTCAACTTCGTTGGAAAAGAACTTTTTCAATCTAAGTAAAATTTCCGCACGGACGTCGTCGGTCATCAGATCCGGCTGCGCAAAACGTTCAGGTTTCGGGCTGACGTGTTGGGCGACACAGCGATAGAGGAAGATTCGGTCGTAGGTGCTTTTCAGCGGCAAACTGCCGAGCTCTTTCAGCGAGGCGCGGACGGTTTTGTTGGAAAATTCGACTACGCTGACGAGGTGAGCGAGTTCGAGGGCGTAAATCCAATCAGGATTCCGATAGCGGTAGGTGCGGTCGAAAATTCCTGCGGTTTCCCACGTAATGATCCCGAGCATTTGCCGGACGAGACTGAGCAAATAAGCGTCGATTGTCTTTTTACCGTATTTTTTTCCGCCTTTCCAAAAAAGCTCGGATCCAGCGATCCAGCCTGCGGCGAGAAGGGGATTCGAGGCGAGCAGGAGTTTACTTCCCTGCCACAAATAACGAACCGGCTCGAGGTAGGGAGAAAGCTCTTCGTATTTGCGATAGACTTGAGAAGCTTTGCGGACACGGTCAGAAATTTTCTTTAAGTTGAGCTCTTTAACGTCAATTAGCGGAAGTTCTTCGAGGAGCAAAATCACCTGAAGTGAAGCGCGGTTAATGGCTTTGAAAATAGATTCTAGATTGGTCTCCAAGAGCGGGCGCTCCGATTCCGGCCGGTACACTTTGGATATTTTTTCGATGTAGGAATAAAGATCGAGCAGAAGCGGCCGAGCCCGGAATTTCTTATCCTCCCAGTAGACGCCCTGAGAAAAGCGCGCCAACATCGCGTCGGCCTCGGCATCGAGCATGTCAGCGACCATTTTATCTTCGATCGTTTTTTCAACCGTGGCCCACTCTTCTTTCTGCAGCGAGTCAAAGTCAGGATATTCCATCAGCTCGCCGTAGGCCATGAGCACATTCTCGAGCTTCAACCGCTTGGAATCCATTCGTTCGGCTTCGGCCCGGATGGCGTTTTTCGTGACTTCGATAATGTCCTCTTCGGCGAGCTCCTCTTTATCCTCCGATTTCCAGAATGAAAGGACCATGATTCCGAGAACGGCGATCGAGAGAAAGACCCAAGACATCCATTTTGGCTCGATCTCGGCAACCATTGCCCCGACTCCCAACAGGGCCAACGCAACGCCCACTCCAAAGCGGCCGCCGCGGGAGAGATGAGAGCGTTTTGTGAGTTCGAGCGGCATCAGCTATTGATTCTACAAATCAACAGCAGAAATACCACCTGTCAAAACCCCACCTAACCGCGACAATGGTTTTGTTAAAATTCAACGAGTTAACCCTGACGCGATTTGGTAGGGTAGGTTCGAGCGATCAAACCGATTTTGAGGGAAAAATTTTATAAAATTATTGTCTTCTTTGTGGCCGATTTTAATCTGAATGGCTGACTGTCAGTTATTTAGCGACCCTTTTTAGGGTGTTTTTTAGGCGAGACAAATGTGTCTCAAAGTGTTAAACTCTCGAGTCGTTTGAAACGCGGGTGCAAATTTAGGTGAATTTGCCAAACGAAACACACTGTTAACATGATTGCTGAAACACGAGCTTTCCGTGGAATTTGCGCACTTTTCGCTGCTATGGCGGGGATTGCGGCCATGGTTGGAGCAGGGATGACTCCCGCCTACGGGCAGGGAGATGGGGAATCGGATGTTTCTGACATTTGGTATCGCGGCTATATGCTGAATAAACTGGCTGAAGAGAAATTCGAGGCCGGAGATTATGTAAGGGCGTTGAGCACTTATAATCAAGCGGAACCATTGCTGCGGGCAGTGGCTGAGCAATATCCGACGTTTCACCCGGAAATCGTGAAAAAGCGGATTCGCTTGATTCGAGAGCGGCAGACTGAAGTGAGAAATTTAATGCGCGAGAAGTCGCGTCCGAAAAATAGTGATGCTCCCAATGTCCCAAAAGGGCCGAAGCCAGGGGAGACGCAGGATTTGAACAATGGAGAATTTGATGGATTGCCGACGTGGGATGATCCAGCAGGAAATACTCCGGGACCGGGAACGGTTCCGAATCCACAGAGAGGGAACACGCCGCCTCAGCCGCGGACGCAAGTGGCTCCGCCTCAAGGTGGTGGCAATCAAGTTCAAAATCCGGCTCCGGCGACTATTTACCCTCAGGGAGGCTCAATTGTTGAGCAGTTGGTGAATCAGGAGCGTCAGCGTGAGCAGCAGATTGCCTGGCAAAATCAGCAAATTTCGGCATTGCAGCAAAAAGTCAGAGATGGGGACACCCGTTATGAGCAACTGCGAGTAGAATTGAATCGATCGTTGAGCGCAAATCAACAGATCAAGGCTGGCGCGGGTTCGACGACGGATTCAGCTGAGTGGGGCCGGATTGTCGATGAACTCACGGGAATGCTGGATTCAGCGAATCAGCGAAATAGCGCTCTGATTGGGGAATTGAAAGCGTCACGTAAGGAAGTGGCTGCGTTGAGCCAACAAATTCGTGATCTCAAAGCAAGCCGGAATTCAGTGATCAACGGCAACGAAGGTGAAGGGTTACGTGAGTTGGTTCAGCAAAATGAAGAGTTGCGAAATCAGTTGGAAAAAATTCAAAAATACGCCGAAACCGTCAACGGACTGGATCGCGAAAAGAGTAAAGAAATCGCAATGTTGAAAAACGAGCTCGAAGCGGTGAATTCAAAGTGGCAATCGGTGAAAGAGTTGAATGAGACTTATCAAACTCGGATCGAAGAACTGCAGAATAAGCTGACGTTGTTCCAGAATGGGCTGAATTCAGAGGAAGCACTTCTATTGGCGGATGCAAATCCAGTTGTGGCGGCGGAGAATGATTTGCTGCAAGGGGTTGTCGTTAAACAGCTTCAGCGTCAGGCGCAGCGGAAAATGGCGACCGATTTGTTGTTGGCTCAGTTGGATAAAATTGGTGTCCGGACGGAATCGCTCGATGCCCTAATTGAAGATATTGCAACGGGCGCTCAGTTTACTGACACTCAGAAAAACCTGTTCAAGGGACCTGAAATTTCTGAACTGATTGCCGATGCTGAGTCTCGGGCATTGAGTTATCAGCCTCCGACTACTCCAAAGGTAAAAATTCCTACGGCAAACGGAGGGGTTGAAGAACAAAAATTAGGCAAGGAACTCTCACAAATTCAGAAATCGGCGCGGCTTGATTTCGTTGAGGGCCGTTTTCTTGAGGCTGAACAGGGATACGAGCAGTATCTCAAATACCGCCCGAACAATGTGCCGTGCCTCTGCAACTTGGCTTTAGTGAACATCACCGTGAAGCGTTACGATGAAGCTCAAGAGCATCTCAAGAAAGCGATTGAAATCGATGGCAATTCTGGTGCGGCTCATTATTTGCTGGGACGCACCTACTTCGTTCAAGGTCGTCACGATGATGCCCTGACGAGTCTGGAAACTGGATTGACCCATGATCCGAAAAATCCAAAGGCTCACAATTGCGTTGGAGTGATTGCCAGTCAGAAGGGATGGGTGGATCGTGCGGAAGATTCTTTCAATGAGGCTGTGAAAATCGATCCTGATTTTGGAGACGCCCATTTCAACCTTGCGGTGCTTTTCGCAACGCGGGATGACGCAAACGCTTTGAAAACTAAGGAGCACTATTTCAAGGCACTGCACCTCGGAATTCCGCGGGATGCATCGATTGAGACCTTTCTCAAGCAGCAGAACGTGCCTTCTTCCTCTGAACCTACCGACATCACGCCGCCTCGAATCCCCGGTCCCAACCTTCCAACCAGTGGCGTTAGCAATGTGAGTGTTGGAATGGTTCACTAAAATATTGGCTCAGCCAAATGCCGCATCAAAAAGCAGTTGATGATTGGCCTTCTGTTTCCTACAATTCCAGCCCGCGCTTCATAGCGTCTCCTTATCATGCTTACACAGATTCGACACTTCCAAAAAGGGATCCTTATCGCTGTTACGATTATCATCGTGATCGCCTTCACCGTTTCATATTCTTCTTACGATGCCTCGAGAAAAAATCTAGGCACCGAGGAATGCGTCTTCCGTGCCTACGGAAAATGTTATCGCCTGAAAGAAGCTCAGAAGCTCAGTAATACCATGAAGGTTGCGATGCAGTTCGGTATGTATGAGTTTGCGATGGATCTTTTCGGACGTAACCGCCTCGATCAAGATGACACGAACTTCATCATGAGTTTGGTGATTTTGCGTAAAGAAGCGGCGAAAATGGGCATTGAGCCGAGTTTTCAAGAAATTCAGGAAGCGATCCCGAATTTGCCTGCGCTGAAAAGTCAGCCTTGGATGAATGAAGATATCATCCAGAACATGCTTTCTTCGAACGGGTTCACTATGGGAGATTTTCAGGACCTCGTGAGTGATTATCTTTCCTGGCAGAAACTCCGCGAATTGGTGGCATCAGGCGTTGAACCTGTCCCAAGTGAAGTGGAGCGCCTCTACAAAGATGAATACCAGCGCTTTGAAGCGATGGTGGTTGATTTCAAGCGAGCTTCATTCGAAGAAAAAGTGAAGCCTACGGATGAAGAAATTCAGACATTTTATGACGAAAATAAAGAATCGCTCAATTCTGAGCTCAAGCGGGCTTTCGAAATGGTGACATTTACCCAGGGAGCGCTTGCTGAGAATGCGACGGAAGAGCAGAAGGCAAATGCCCGACTCGATTTCGAAAAGTTTGTTGGCAAAGTTTACGGTGACATTGCGACGACTCCGTCTGATTTCCTAAAGATCGCCAATGCTCAGAAGAACGCCGTTTCTGTGAATCAGGTGAAAGTCAAAAAAATCGAGGCTCTGGCCGCAAGCGACGCGCCTGAGCGTTTCACATCAGAGTCCGGACTGATGCAGGGATTGTTCACTAAGACTCTTGGAAAGGGTAATATTACCAAGTTGTTCAAACTGAAAGATGGCAGCTCGGCTGTTTTCCTGATTTCTGATCAGATGGATCCACGGCCGCTTTCTCTTGAAGAAGCCAAAGAGCAGATTGTGAAAGTTCTCAAATTGCGGACTTCAAATGAGATGGCGCAAGATGCAGCTAATGAAGCTCGGAACACGTTGCTCGAGGCGATCAAAGCAGGGAAGTCATTTGCTGAAGCTGCCAAGGGCGCAGGACTTGAAGTTCGTAAAATCCCGAACTTTTCTCAGTCAGAGCCACCGGCAGAGACGGAAGATGCGAATGCGATTTTGTATTCAGTTTCTGGAACAAGTGCGGGTGAGCTTGGAGAAGTGGTCGCCAAACCAAACGGAGGCGGATATTTGCTCTCTTACGTTGATAAGATCGAGATTTACGGAGATTCTTCCAAGGAAACTAAATTGGGACTGTTGAGCTCAGCGCAGAAGCGGGAAGATCAGAACAACCTCTTTGCTGCCTGGTTCAATCAGCGTCGATCCGAAGCGGGTGCTCAGCGCAGGGGACGCATCGTTCCTGAAGAAGAAATTCCTAACGAAGAAAGTCCTGCCAGCTGAACCTGAAACTGCATCACGCAATCGATTATGTCCGACGCTCCCGATTTGGACGAAATGTTCGACGACGCCAATGGTGAATTGGCGATCGGCGATTTGGAGTCTGCCGTGGCAAAGTATCGAAAATGCGTAGAACTGGATCCCGATTTCTTTGACGGCTGGCACGCCCTTGGAATGGCTTTGATGAAGACCGGTGAGATCAAATCTGCAATCGGAGCAGGGCTTCAGGCGACGACGCTCCAGCCAAACGATCTGTTGGCATGGACGGGGCTATCGCAAATGTATGTTCAAGACGGGCAGATTGGGGAGGCCGAATTCGCGAAAGGCAATGCGCGAATTCTATCTTTGGGCGGAAAAGTCGTGAAGGACGAAGGCTAAGCTGAATTATTTAGCCGCTGGATTTTTCTTCTTGGTTTTGTTCTTTTGATTCTTCTTCGCCTTCACTTTGTCCGGTCCTCTTTTGGCGCTTTGAATTGGGTCGCTCGCAATTGTCGTTTTTACATGTTCGTCGAGCGCGGATTGGAGTGAAGCGATGACAGACTGTTCGGCGTCACTCAATTTATTTTTTTCGAGTGGAGATTTTTCGAAAGGGTCAGCAGCAGTGTCAAAAATCTTTCCGTTGGCGTAGACTTTGAATCGCTGATTCCGCACGTGTTGGCTGGCTTTCTCTCGTTTTCCGTCACGCTCATACCAGCAGTAAATGTGATCTTTTTTCCGATCCTCTCCTTTAAAAAGCGGGACTAGGCTGACGCCATCTGCGGTGTCAGGGATTTTGGCACCACCGATTTCAGCAACCGTGGGGAAGACGTCTGAGAAATCGACTAAATCATCTTTCACCTGTCCGGCCTTGATGGTTCCCGGCCAACTGGCTACGAATCCGACGTGGGTTCCATTGTCCACTGGACTTCCTTTACCTCCCTTGTATTCGCGCCCGTCCAATTCAGACGTCACTCCTGTGTAGGTGCCGTTATCTCCCGTCCACATGACAAGCGTATTTTCCCGAATCCCGAGCGCATCCAAATTATCGACGAGTTTTCCGACCATTTTATCGGTGTAGCGAACCATCGCGTCCCAGTATTTTTGATCTTTAAAACCGCCTGGCTCGTTTTTTTGATCACGCCACATTTCAGGATCCCAATCGGGGTGATCCGGAGTTGGGACAAAAGGCCAATGCGGAGCAATCATCGGGTAATACACGAAGAAGGGTGCCTCATCATCTTTGTGAGTTTTTACGTAATCGTTGATGTAATCCGTAACTACATTCGGTCCGAATTCTCCGTTTTTGAAATCCCGTTCTTTGCCGTCAATTTCGAGCCCTGGATTGGGATAGCGGCTTGGACGACGGGTGAGTTGCCAGAGGCAATAATTATCAAAGCCAAATTTAGCAGGGCCTTCAAATCCGCCGCCCAGCTGCCACTTACCGGCAATCATGGTTTTGTAGCCGGCGTTTTTCATCGCGTGCCCGAACGTGTGCGCTTCAGGATCGAGAAGCCCAAATTTGATATAATTCCGATTGTTGTAAATTCCGGTCATGATCTGAACCCGGGACGGAGTGCAGATTGGCTGCGAATGGGCATGGTTGAATCGAATTCCCGAAGCAGCCAGCTTATCAATGTTAGGCGTTTCATACATCGCACTGCCGTAACAGGAGAGACACTCGTATCCGATGTCATCGGCCATGATCATGATGACGTTTGGCCTTTCAGTTGCACCCCCGTTTCCGAAAGCTACAAAAATGAGTGCGGTCGTGAGAGCAATAAAGCTGCGGAAATTCATGTCTTATTATCCATACTTTTCTTAATCGGGAGGATAAAATATCATCCCACGAAGAGGTGGCAGATTTGAAGGCCTTAAATCTCAAAAAATTCCTGTATTCCAAATATTATCGTGGCTTATTCCCTTTCGATGAAAATCCCTTCAAAGAAGTCGCCATTTTTCCACCGCCTGATTGCGGCGGCTTTGGGCGTTCTGTTAGCGGGGATTTCGGGCTGCCAAAAAAGTGAGCCTCCTCCGCCGGCGGCAACTGATACGGCTTTGTTGCAACGGGCGATGGACTTGCAACGGCAAGTCTACGCCTTGGAGATCGAAAAGCAGAAGTTTCAGCAAGACGCATCGCAGGCTGAATCGTTGCGGAAGCAATTCGCAGAAGAAATTACAGAATTTGAACGCGCCAAGCTTGAACGCGATAAAATCAAACAAGATTTCGCGTCGCTGGATCGGGACTACAAAGAGTTGATCGAGCAACTGAAACCGATCAACGAGCTTCTGACGAAGTATGAAAATCAGCTGCGACAGAATTTGAAAGGCGAGGAACTCGGCAACGTTGAACTTCGCGACGGGCGGATTCTGGAATCCGCATTTGTAGAAAAGGTGGCCGCCGAATGGGTCTCGTTGAAACATTCAGCAGGGATCTCCAATATCGATTTCAACATGTTGCCGGACAATCTACAGCGGAAATTCTCTTTTCGCCCCGCGATGGTCTCGACCGATAGTTTAATGGCTCAGGAGCCGGTCACCAGGGAGTCGACCAAGCCAGTTTTTAGCCCGGAGGACGCCGCAAAAGCCATGCATGAAGCTATGGCGGCTGAGCGGGAAAATACCCATCGAAAGCAACAAACCGAATATCGTGAAAAAATTGCGAAACTAACGGAAGAAATCGGGAATTATAAAGCGCTTGTCTCCAGAATCTCGAAAGAGCGCTCCGCAAACCGATCCGAAATGGGCCGGTCCAGGAAGATTAAGATTTCTCAGGCTGACAAAGATAAGGCGATGAGGGGTTACGATTATAGAATTCAGCAAGCAGAACGTGAGGTAATGGCTCGCGAGGCCAAGCTTTCCGCATTAAAAAGTATGCTGGCTCCCATTCCTAAAAAGTCGGGGCCTTCCACAAAAGCTGAGTCGGATCCTTTTGCCGGATAAAATCGATGGAGACAAAAAAAGAGCCCGACGATTTTCACCGTCGAGCTCTTTATTAAAAGTTAGATCAATAGACGATCAACTTACGCCGCTTTTTTCTTCTTAGCCGCGATTTTTACTGAATCGGCCTTCTCGTGCTCGTGGACGATTTCAACGCGCTTTCCGTCGAGATCTTCGATCTTCGCTTCAGCTCCGTCTTTGCCGGTAATTTTGGTGCCAGCTTGCAGGGTGATTGGCTTTTTAGCCCCTTTTACGGTCAGGGTTTTTGCGTCTGCGTCATAAGTGAGTTTGCCTTCGACTGTGACTTTTTTACCGCAACCGGCATATGAAGATGTGGCTGCAAGTGCAACAACAGCAAGAATTGAAAGAATTTTTTTCATGTTGAGATTCTGGATTTGGTTTGTGAAAGTAGAGATTTTCTCAGCTTTTCGTTAAGGATATAATCTCAAAAATTACAGGACGAACAAGAGAATAATTTCACACGAAGAGGTGCTAAGAATTACCTCAACCCATTCGTTGCAAATAGCGTATGGTGAGTCCAGATGAATTTTCGCTTAACTGTCATCGTTATTATTACCCTGGTCTTTGGAACCGTTGTTATGGCTCATCCCATACCGGACATTCCGGTTCGGGCTTTTTTTTATGGTAGTGGAAAAGCGCGGATTGAAGTTGAAATCGATCCCCGCTGTTTTCTGGAAGACCCAAACGAAGAGCTCTACATGCTGTATTGGTATTTTCAGCGGTGCGACGAGGCTGAGAAGCAGAAAATGATCGACGACGCAATTGCGTTTGTTCCTACGCGTCTGAAATTCGCTTTTGAGTCAAGTCAGGGCGTTCGGAAACCAAAATACGAAGTCGACTTTACAACTCATGACGGTCGTCCGCTCGAGAAGCTGGATGACCCGGTGGTGATGCGATTGGTTTGGGAAACCGTTCTTCCTAAAACTGCAAAAACCTATCAGATCCAGACAAAAAAAGTGGGTATTCTCAGTGTCATTCCTTTGAATCACGTGAACAACGAAGCTGTCGAAAAAGTTCAAGTTCTGTTTCCCGGAGAAGACAGCTACGTATTGGACCTTCCCGAGAGACTTTCCGAAGAAGAGATTCGTTCCATAATGACGAAACCGTTGATTTTCGGAGTGGGTCTCTTGATTGCGTTTATTTTTCTCCGGACTTTTCGCCGGTTTTCCAAGTAGTGGATTTTTCGTTCGAATACTATCTGATCGTTGCGGATTTTGGCGGTCCGATATAGATTTCGCCCATGGCCAACCTACTTGATTTATGCAGTGACCTTGCGGTGCGTTCGTTTCAAAAAAGAGACGTTGTCTTAAAGGAGGATGAAAAGGACGGCGAAATCCTGATCCTGAAATCCGGCACGCTTGAAATTCAAAAAAGCGGCACAGTAGTGACCACGGTCGCTAACCCAGGTTCCATTGTAGGGGAAATTGCTGTGTTGTTGGATCGGGGGCATTCAGCGACTGCCATCGCACTCTCCGATTGCGAACTGTATGTCATGGAAGCAGCCAAAGCAGAATTGGCGGCGCATCCCGAGCTTTACCGCGAAGTTGCCCGTGTATTGGCGAATAGATTGATGCGCGTCAGTGATGCGATTGTCGAGCTCCGCAACCGCGTCGAAGTTGAAAAAGAATTCAGCGATTTTGAATTATCGATGTTCTGGGATCTATGATTCTGCAGCCGGTCCAGTTTCCGGCCGGATCGTTCCACAATTCCAGCACTCGCCGAATTCCTTTCCCACGTCTTCTTTGCACTTTTGGCAAACCCAGTCGGTGAGATCTTCAGTTTCAGGGGGCTCGTAGCTTTCCAAAACGGAAATTGCGCGAGGGTAATCCGCTTCGTCGACGACCCACAATTCAGGCCAGACTTCGTGGAACGGAATTTCACCGGATGCGCCTGAAGCCCCGAGGTTTTTGATGTGTGTTGTGATTCCCGCGTGTTCCAGAATCGATTGGAAATGCCCCACCCGCGAAAAGTCGATGTGTTCGAAGATTTTTTTCATCTAGGTGTGGATCAATTTCTCGCGGCTCAGTTGTCCTTTAAAAAGGCAACGATATCCGCCACATCTTGATTAGTCAGTCCGAGCTGGGCACCCGACATCATCAATGATCGGTTCAGCTTGCCCTTCGATTTGATCTTCTTCTTCGGGATCAACTGGCGAATGCCACCGTTGCTCAGAATAATGACCGGATCACCCTCAGCAAGCGGCAGGCCGTGAACGGTTTTGCCGCCTTTGGTTTTCACTACAATCGCATCGTAGCCGTGAGCAATGTCAGCACTTGGTTCGATGATCGAACGGGCGATCACATCGCTGGTTTGCGTTGCGCCCCATCCGTCCAGAGTTGGGCCAACTTCCATTCCGATCTCGCCAATCTTGTGGCACATGATGCAGCGCTGAGCAGCAATCTTCCCCTTCTCTACGTCGCCAGTCAGTTTCAGAACAGCCGCCACATCGAGTGTGTTTTCAGGTCCGTCCTTTGGATCGGCAGACAGAATTTCCTGAATCTCAATTTTGTCGGGATCATAAATTCCGCGATCTTTCAGCGCAGGTCCCAAATTGTAATCTTTCCAGTTATTGGTGGACCTGTTGATCAACCACCAAACCGCATCCGCTTTCAACGGGCCATCCAACTGTCCAATCGTCATCATCGCCTCTGCGGCTGTCTTGGTATTGATAAATGCCAGCGCGTCCATGGAACGCTTCCGCTCCTCATACGAAAGCCCTTCCGTCTGCGCCCGCACGAGGAGATCGTTCGTCGCTTTTGGTGGATGAAGCCGCCACGCGATGTCAGCAAATGCCTTGCTCCAAGCACGTGAATCATCACTGCCCAGTTCTTTCTTCGCGGCCGTATAAATAGCCTCTTCTTTGCCTGTCGCGCCCGTTCCGAAAGCTTCCAAATAGCTCCGGTCTTCGCCGTCATATCCTTTTGCGATATCGAGGAGAATCTCTTTCGCGATGTCCAACGGCTGATCCCGCATCGCGAGGGCAACCTCACGACGAACCGCCGGATCCGGATCATTGGCGAGTCGAATCGCACTGCCCGTAAAATCGAGATTTGCCCGACGCATCGCACGAAATGCAGCGATTCTCATCTGAGGCTCAATCTGCTCTTCAGGATAACCAGCCTTGCGAGGACCGCTGATTCCCAGTTGATAAAGCAAGTGAATGGCCCGGCCGCGAATGTAAGGATTGTCTTCGGTGAGAAGCTCGGCAACTGCATCAAGCGATGCGCGTCCCTTTGCTTTCAGGGCCGTAAATCCGATCGCGCGAACGTTGCTTGCGGGAGATTTCAGAGCTTCGATTTGTCCCTCCGTAGTCGTCAGATCCAATTTCGGAACTACTGATTTAAAGCCTTTTGGGGCAATTCGGTAAATCGCGCCTGAGCAAGTTTCATCCAGATCCGAATGGCCGCCAACACGCGGGTCATACCAATCGGAAACGTAAAGCGCTCCGTCGGGACCAATCGCAATGTCACTCGGACGGAACAGTGTTTTCACCTCCTTATTTACACTGTCGCTGCCGCCGAGAAAATCTGATCCCGCAAAATCTTTCTCTGCATTCGAAGTCAGAAAATCGTTTTGGTTCAATTCAAATCCCGCACCTTTCAATTCAGGTTGGTAGGAGAAAACCGTGTTTCGACCAGGCTCGCAGGCCAAAAACGTTCCGATGAAATCTTCACCTAACGCGCCGTTTTCGTAATACACATTACCCGTTGGAGAGCCGCCACCGTAAATGTCACCCGCCGGAGTTGAACCCGGATCTTCCTGACGCCATTCTGCAATCTGAGTTGATTGGCCGGGGCGCTTGTCAGCTTTCCATGAGCGCTGACCGTCATTCGATGCAAAACCGAAGTTCGCATATTCCATCACCCAGCTGACGCGACATGCCGGAGGGTCATCATTATCATTTTGGAAAACGTCGCCGAGCGAAGAGATCGACTGCTCGTAACTGTTCCGATAATTGTGACCGATGATTTCCGCGTTCGTTCCGTCAGGATTCATCCGCACCGTAAATCCACCGACGTAAATGTGCCCGTCATCGGAAGGAAGGCCTGCATATTTCGAACCATCATGAGGATAAGGAAAAGGGCCGATCGGCTTGGGGCGGTAGGCACCGAAAATCCGGAACGTTTTGCCGCTTTTATCCGTGAACATCCCGCCAGTGTTACCTGAGTTAAAATACCATTTTCCATCGGGACCAACGGTGACCGAGTGAAGTGAGTGGTCATGATTCTGGCCGTTGAAACCCGTGAGCAAAATTTCGCGAGTGTCTCCTTTTTCGGCATCGAATTTCAAATCGCGATCGTTGTCGGTGTAAACCAGCAGGTGAGGCGGCTGCGAAACCACGATTTTATTATCAATCACCGCAACGCCGAGCGGAGCCACCAATGCAGGCTCTTGAACAAACGTGTGGGTCGAATCTGCAGTTCCATCGCCATTCGTATCTTCCAACACCACGATGCGATCACCTTCCGGCTGGCGCTCATGATTTCGGCGATAACGAACGCCTTCAGCAATCCAAATACGACCATCTTTGTCGATGTCGATATTGGTGGGGTTAAAAAACATGGGGGCAGATGCCCATTTAGTGACCTCCAGCCCATCGGGAACCGTGAACAGATCGAGCGGCACCGTTTCGTGTTTTGCATCCCGGAAGTTGCCGGGCTTTGCCGGGTCAGCGGGACTATTTTGCGCCATCGCAGAGAAGCCAGTCACCCCTGCAAGAGCGGAAAGAAGAAGGTTTTTATAAAGTGCCATAATGAATTCTTATTCTCCGCAACTGTCACGGAAGCACAGGAAAACTGCAAGCCTGTTACGGGTGGCGCAATGACATGGTTGAAACCTCAAGTTGCCTTTTCCTCAAACCTACACACATTCACTAACACCCCGATTTTTCATGGCTCAGACCTTCCAGACCCTCAAAGGATTTCGCGATTTCTTCCCCGAAGATTGCGCAGCACGAAACTATGTTTTCGACACGTGGCGTCGCGTCGCGAGCCGCTACGGCTTTCAAGAATATGAAGGCCCCATTCTCGAGCCAACTGATTTGTATCGTAAAAAAAGCGGCGACGAGATTGCCGGCCAGCTCTTTTGTTTTGAAGACAAAGGTAAGCGTGATGTTTCGATGCGCCCCGAGCTGACCCCAACGCTTGCCCGCATGGCTGCCGCTCGTCAGCGTGATTTTAAAAAGCCGCTCAAGTGGTTTTCAATCGGCCAGTTTTTTCGCTACGAAAAACACCAAAAAGGTCGGGGTCGCGAATTTTATCAGTTCAATTGCGATATTCTGGGTGAAGAATCTGTCGCTGCAGACGCCGAGTTAATTGCCCTTTCGATCGACTTGATGCGCGAACTCGGTTTCACTCCCGATGATTTTTCGATTCGTCTCAGTGATCGAAATGCATGGACAGATTTCGCTGCGTTGAACGGAGTAACGGAAGAAAAGGCCAACGATTTCCTTCAAATTATCGATAAGCTCGAGCGCGAGCGTCCTGAAAGATCAGATGAATTGCTCGGCGAGCTTGGTCTGTCTCTTCAACAAATTCGCGATTTCATCGCTACTGGCGAAGCTGCCTCTGAGCGGATTGCGGCGATCAAAGCTGATCTGACTGGCCGTGGACTCGCTGAATTTGTGAAAGTTGATCTCAACATCGTTCGCGGCCTAGCCTACTACACCGGGGCCGTTTTCGAAGTCTTCGACGTCAGTAAAGGAATGCGTGCCGTCGCGGGTGGTGGTCGATACGATCAGCTCGTAAAACTTATCGGCAACGTCGATATGCCCGCTTGCGGGTTCGCGATGGGTGACATGGTCATCACTGATCTCATTCGTGAAACTGCCCACACCAATGAAAAGCTTGAAGCCGCCGTAGGCGAAGCGTCCGCGATTGACGTATTTGTTGTCGTCGCTGACGAAGAAAAACGGGCGGATGCATTGGGTGTCGTTCAAAAACTCCGCAATGCCGGATTCCGAACCGGTTTGCCGCTGTCACCTGCAAAAGTCGGCAAGCAATTTCAATCAGCTGAGCAAAGCGGCGCGAAACACGCGGTCATCGTTGGATCAGAATTCCCAACCGTTTCTCTAAAAAATCTGGCCGCTCGCGAGGGAGAATCCTGCGATGCGGGTGAGTTGGTCGTAAAACTTTCCACGATCCAATAGGGTTGATTCGTCGAACCAACAGGGTTAGATCGTGGAACCGGTTAATTTATGAGCGCAGAAAATCTCACCATCGTTGATCACCCGTTGATCCGCACCCGGCTCGCGGTGATTCGCCAAGCAAGCACGGAGACGGCCGCTTTTCGTGAGGCGTTGCACGATGTCGCTCGGTTGATGACTTTTGAAGTGACTCGTGATTTAGAAACAAAGCCGCTTGAGGTGGAAACGCCGATTACGAAGATGCAGGCAGATGAACTGAAACGGCCGATTATTTTCGTTCCGATTCTGCGAGCTGGAATCGGGCTGCAAAACGGATTTTCCGATATCGTTTCGGAATCGCATGTCGGCTACATCGGGCTGTTTCGAGATGAAGAAACGCTTCAGCCCAAGAAATATTACTGCAAGCTTCCCGACAATATCACGGACGGAGATGTCTTTCTGATCGATCCCATGCTGGCAACCGGGGGAAGCGCAATCGAAGCGGCTTCTCAGTTGAAGGAGGCGGGCGCGACGCGAATTCGTTTTGTCTGCCTGATCGCTGCGCCGGAAGGTGTGGCTGAGTTTCACAAAGCACATCCTGACGTGCCGATTTTTACGGCGGCGCTGGATGAATGTCTCAACGAAAAATCCTACATCGTTCCGGGACTTGGCGATGCTGGTGACCGATATTTTGGCACGTGAAAATTGGTCTCGTCAGACGCGGTTACTCGGCGACGGGTGGTGCCGAAAAATACCTGCTTCGGTTTGCCGATGCGGTTGAAGCTGCAGGGCACAGCGTGATTCTTTTCTGCGATAAACGCTGGCCGGAGTCGGTGTGGAAAAACAGGCAAACGATCACGTTCGACAGCGTTGGGAAATCGCCGCGCTGCTTTGCGGATGCACTCGAAAAGGCGAATCCGAAATCGCATTGCGATCTGGTTTTCTCGCTTGAACGCATTTGGAACTGCGATGTTTTCCGCGCTGGAGATGGCGTCCATGCCGCGTGGCTGGAGCGCCGGGCGCCGTTTGAAAATACCTGTAAAACCTGGTTTCGCGGCTTTCAGAAAAAACACCGTGAACTGATCGAACTTGAGAAATCGCTTTTTTCTCCTGAAGGAAACACCAGCGTGATTTGCAATTCGACGATGGTGAAAACCGAAATTGAAACGCAATTTGGGATGAATGGAGAGCGGATCACAGTGATTCCAAACGGCTTTGATGCACCGGAACGAATGGCTGATGAACGTGCCGTAATGCGTCAGGAAATGCGAGATTCGTGGGCGGTTGGTCCTGACAAAAAAGCGATCCTTTTCGTGGGTTCCGGGTGGGAGCGGAAAGGGCTTCAGTTTGCGATTGATGCCGTCGAAGCGCTTCCGGATTCTGCAAATGTCCGGCTAATCGTGGCCGGAAAAGACAAACGAAAACCTCGCGTGAAAAACACAAATCGAATTCATTTCGCAGGGCCCGTTTCAAACCTCGAACCGGTTTACGAAGCGGCTGATTCCTTTGTTCTGCCGACACTTTACGATCCATTTTCCAATGCGGGCCTCGAAGCCGCGGCCTATGGATTGTCCGTCGTGACCAGTGATGGAAATGGCTTGGCCGAACATATTCCGCCGCTTTCAGGAAAAGTCGTGTCGATCGGCAATGACACCGTTGATCAACTTCGAACGGCTTTCGAAAGTCTGGCGGAATGTGATCGCGCCGAAGAAAATCGGCATATCATTCGCGAACATTTTTCCACCGCGTTGAATCAAAAACGGACGTTGTCTTTTTTCGAATCCCGCTCGTAAATACCCTTTTAAGAAAATGGCTAAGTACCGATTTTATATCCCCGAATCTGACTGGAATCTTGAAGCGCTCGCTCTGACCGGCGATGAAGCGCACCACTGCCGCGACGTAATGCGCTGTCAGGTGGGCGAGCGAATCATTGCTTTTAACGGAGCTGGCACGGAGTCCGAATCTGAGATTATGAGTTCGGAAAAAAACCGGGTTGAACTGAAGCCGATTCTCACAAGCCAATCGCCGCGCCCGCCGGCAATTTTAACAATCGGGCAGGCGATTCCCAAAGGGAAAAACATGGATTTGATCATCCAAAAATCGACCGAGCTTGGCGCTTCGAAAATTGTGCCGCTGCTTTCAGCGCGGACGGTGGTGCAGCTCGGCAAAGACGATCTCGCGAAAAAGCAGGAGAAATGGCAGAGGATTGCGTTGGAGGCCTGCAAACAGTGCGGTCAAAATTGGCTTCCTGAAGTGGCCGCTCCGGTGTCTGTCGAAAATTTTTTGAGTTCTGTTTCGGATCCATTTCGACTGGTCGCTGCGATCAGTGATCAAGCGGAGTCATTGAAAAAAATCCTAGCCGATCACGAAGGCGATCGACCGACATCCGCAACGATGATGATTGGTCCGGAGGGCGATTTTACTCCTGCGGAAATCTCCCAATCTTTCAGCGCAGGATTTCTTCCACTCTCGCTGGGACCGATCGTGCTCCGGAGTGAAACTGCCGCAATCTACGCGCTCAGCGTCGTAGGCTATGAGTTGATGGGATAAATTTGTAACTAAACAGCTAGCGAGGGGTTCTTTGTTATTATGAAGTCTCTGCTATTTTGCTGCTTGGTTTTTCTGTCTGCGGTTCTCAATTCTCAGGAGCTCGTTGATTCGTCGGTCAAAGAATTGCTTTTTGAACCCAACGATTCCAAGAGGAATCGAGTCGTTCCAGTAAAAGTATATTTGCCCGCTGAATCAAAATCGCCACTCCCAGTAATTCTCTTTTCGCACGGGCTGGGTGGCTCGAGGATGAACAGCGTTTATCTCGGCCTTCATTGGGCAAAGCAGGAGTTTGTCTGCGTTTTTATGCAACATCATGGCAGCGATGAAAGTGTGTGGAAAGACGCGCGGCCGGCTGATCGGATGTCGGCAATGAAAGGGGCGGCTAATCTGAAATCGACGCTTGATCGATTCGACGACGTGCCATTTGTAATTGATCAGCTGGAACGTTGGAACGCAGATAAAGAACATCCGCTCGTTGATGCGCTGGACTTGGAGCACATCGGAATGTGTGGCCATAGTTTTGGTGCGGTGACCACTCAAGCCATGATGGGGTAGAAATTCAGAGCAGGCCGAACGGTTTCAGATCCGCGACTTGATGCGTTCTTTGCAATGAGCCCGTCAGAACCTCGTGGCGGGACATCCGCGTCAGCTTTTGCGGAGATTAAAAAACCATTTCTTGGTATGACCGGAACCAAAGACGGAAGTCCGATCAGCCCGAAGACTACTCCGGCTTCACGCCGAGAAGTTTACAAAGCACTTCCTGTAGGAGACAAATTCGAGCTCGTTTTTGAAGGGGCAGAGCACTCAGCGTTTTCTGACGCAGGTGACCGCGCGAAAAACCGGATTCCTCATCACCATCTCGCGATCCAGAAAATCAGTACAAAGTTTTGGGACGCGTATTTAAAAAACGACGAGTCAGCAAAAAAATGGTTGCAGTCGAATCAGCCAAAAAAGGATGAAGGCTTGCTTGTCGAAAAAGACATTTGGGCGTGGAAGTAAATGGGATGGCTCACTTCCTCCGATGATTCCCACGGTTGCTTGATTTGTATTCCGGGGGCCGTTTTTTGACCCATTTCACGAACTTCTGAATTTCTTCGTGCTCGAGCATGAGTTCGATCGTTGCGAAATTTTTCGCCAATTCGGCTTCTGTAAAAACGGAGTGAATTTTGCCGTGACAGATTTCGTGAACGATGGCGACCGGCCCGTGTTTGCCGCCCTTAAGTTTTGGAATCAGGTGATGTTTGCTTTCTTTCGCCGGTGGAATGGGGCGACGACACAGCGGGCAGAGTTTCCAGCCGGTTTCAGGATCAATTTCTAACGGGGGATTCGACACTTGCCTTTCGGGGGTTCGTTTTTACCTTCGCCTGTGATGAAAACTTTTCGACTTCTTCTTCTCGCATCGGTTTCGATGTTCGCATTGTCCAGCTGTGCTCTCCTAAAATGCGATAGCTGCGCGGCAAAACAAGGCGCTGCGCGGGAACGAGCATTGCAGGAATATCAGGCTCAGCAAGCAGCTGTCGCAGGAGCGTCTGCGCCTGCGACCGTGACACAAGCCCCTCGACTCCGGCCGTAGCGCCAAGTCCCGCAGTTGCTCCGGCCCCGGTTCAATAATTTTTTTCACGAAGCAGCAGCTTTTCGAACATACCCTATTGATTCGTTGAACGTACCCTGTTGGTTCGTAAAACCTCCGCCGCTGCTTCAGCGGCTGCTGCAAAGCCGAACGTCCCAGTAACGAAGGAGGCTGCACCGTATCCGTTTTCGCAATTCATTTCGAGGTCGCTACTCGGCTCGGGGCCGTCTCGGACGGATCCATCCTTCCATGGAAAAACGGGATTTTGGGTGCTGTAAACGGCTCGAAATCCCCATGGGGTCCGATCGTGCTCGTGGGGGAATCCGAATTCGCGCCGGAGCTTTCGTCGGACCTGTTTTAGGAGCGCGTCGTTGGTGGTATTGTTTATGTCAGAAATCGTAATCGAACCCGGGTCTGTTTTTCCACCAGCTCCGCCAGAGATAATGAGTGGAATGTTCCGCTCTTTGCATCGGATGAGGAGTTCACATTTGTGGCTGATTTTGTCGATTCCATCAATCACCACATCGAATCCGAGATCTAAGATTGAATCGGCGTTCGATGGCAGGAAAAAATCTTCCAACGCGTGAATTTCGGCGTCGGGATTGATTTTTTGAAGTCGATCTGCGGTGGCGGAGGCTTTGGTGCGCCCGATTTCGCCTTCAATGGCATGGAGTTGCCGATTGGTATTGGTGATGCAGACCTCGTCGAGATCGATCAACGTGATCTTCCCAATCCCAGTACGGGCAAGGGCTTCGGCTGACCATGAACCGACGCCGCCCACGCCGATTACGGCAATGTGGGCTGCCTGAAATTTCTCCAGCGCACCTTTGCCGTAGAGTCGCTCAAGTCCGGAAAATCGATTATAGAACGCTGATTGATCCATCTCACGAAAAAGCGCTTTGCCTGTTTTAAGGGCAAAGCGCTATCGAAACTTATTCTTGGAAACTCGATCGTCCTTTCAGACTCACTTGTCGTCTGTCACTGCAGCTGCTTCTTCGACGATTTCTTCGGGAGTTGAATCGTCATTATCACCCGTATCAAAGGCGAGCATTTTCTCGTCTTCGGTGTGAGATACGTGGATGGTTTTGCCTGGCTTGATGTAGCCGCGAAGCATTAACTCAGCGAGTGGATCTTCGAGATGGCGCTCAACTGCACGACGCATTGGACGCGCGCCGTAAGCGGGATCGTAGCCTTCTTCTACGAGAAATTCTTTCGCGGTAGTGTCGAGTTCGAGAATGATTTCTTTCTCAGCAAGACGCTTCAGGACGGTTGCGATTTCGAGGTCGACAATCTTTACGAGGTCATCCTTCTCCAACATATGGAAAACGATTTTCTCGTCGAGACGGTTAAGGAACTCAGGTTTGAAAATGTTTTTCGACTGATCGAGAATTTTATCCCGCATCGCATCGTAATTTTCATCTGATGCATCGGTTCCCATCGCCGCAAAACCAAGGCTGGTCTGCTTCTTGATCAGTTCAGCACCCACGTTTGAGGTCAGAATGATGATGGTGTTCCGAAAGTCAATCTTACGGCCGAGGCTGTCAGTGATCATTCCTTCTTCCAAAATCTGGAGGAGAAGGTGCATCACATCCGGGTGTGCTTTTTCAACTTCGTCGAACAGAACAACGGAGTAAGGACGACGACGAACCGCTTCGGAAAGCTGGCCGCCTTCTTCGTGACCAACGTATCCCGGAGGCGAACCAATCAAGCGGCTGCTGGTGAATTTCTCCATGTATTCCGACATGTCGATCTGGATCAATGCATCTGAATCACCGAACATGAACTCAGCCAAATTCTTGGCGAGGTAGGTTTTACCAACCCCGGTAGGTCCGAGGAAAATAAACGAACCAATCGGACGACGTGGATTTTTAAGGTCGGCACGCGAACGAATAAGTGCTTTGGAAATTGCTTTGACGGCTTCGTCCTGACCAATGACGCGGGTCTGGAGTTCTTCTTCCATTTTGAGAAGCTTCTCGGCTTCTTTTTCTTCCATCCGCTGAAGTGGAACGCCGGTCCATTTGGCAACCACAGCCATGATGTCGTCTTCTTCGACCGCCACGATATTTTCGGCATTCGCTTCACGCCATTCTTCGAGAACGTCTTCGAGTTCCTTGCGCTTGTTCTTCTCTTTGTCGCGCAGGGCAGCCGCATTTTCGAAATCCTGATCTTTAATTGCAGCCTCTTTGTCGATCACGATGGTTTCGATTTCCGCTTCGAGACCTTTCACTTCGGGTGGGCGAGTCATCGCAGCGATGCGGCAACGAGCTCCGGCTTCGTCGAGAATATCGATCGCTTTGTCTGGAAGAAATCGATCGGTGAGGTAACGAGCGGAAAGCTTAACGCACGCTTCAATTGCGGCTTTGGTGTATTCCGCTTTGTGGTGCATCTCATACTTCGAGCGAAGACCCTGAAGAATGAGGATCGCATCATCAACAGATGGCTCTTCCACTTTCACAACCTGAAAACGACGGGCAAGCGCGGCGTCTTTTTCGATGTATTTGCGGTGCTCATTGAGCGTTGTCGCTCCGATACACTGCATTTCGCCGCGGCTGAGGGCCGGTTTGATAATGTTTGAAGCGTCCATCGCGCCTTCGGCAGAACCCGCACCAACGATGGTGTGAAGCTCATCGATGAACAAAATGACGTTTTTCGAGCGACGGATTTCGTCCATCACAGCTTTGATCCGCTCTTCAAATTGTCCGCGATATTTAGTGCCGGCCACCATCAGCGCCAAATCGAGCGTGATGACTTTCTTATCGTGAAGCAACTCAGGAACGTTCCCGTTTGAGATTTCCTGAGCCAACCCTTCAGCAATCGCCGTTTTACCAACACCAGCTTCTCCGATGAGAACTGGATTGTTTTTCGAACGACGGCAGAGAATCTGAATGACGCGCTCGATTTCCGGAGCGCGACCAATCACAGGGTCGAGCTCATTTTCACGAGCAAGTTCGGTGAGATCACGACCAAAGGCACGGAGAGCGGGCATTTTGCCATCCTTCTTGCTGCTAGCAGTCGCCATATTGTCGTCGAAATCGGTATCTTCGTCGTCGCTTGAGAAATTAGGGTCCAGTTCACGCAGGATTTCATTCCGAGTGCGCTCGATATCGACTTCGAGATTTTTCAAAACGCGAGCGGCAACGCCTTCACCTTCACGAAGCAGACCGAGCAAAATGTGTTCTGTGCCGACGTAGCTGTGATTCAGCGCTTTGGCTTCTTTGCCAGCGAGAGCGAGAACTTTTTTGACGCGAGGTGTGTAGGGAATATTTCCCACCATCTTTGTCTCAGGGCCGTTGCCGACCTGTTTCTCAACTTCCATCCGGACCGTCTCAAGGTCCAAGCTCATCTTCTGGAGTACATTCACTGCGACACCCTGGCCGAGTTTGATGAGTCCTAAAAGGAGGTGTTCCGTTCCCACGTAGTTGTGGTTAAAGCGATCCGCTTCTTTCCTGGCAAGGGCGAGAACTTGTTGTGCGCGAGGGGTAAAATTATTCATTTTCTTGGGCGTCCCGATCAGTAGTTTTCAATATATCACTGAAATTGGGCTCCGTCAGGCCGTTTAAATTTTTACGAATGATGTCAGCGCGGAGGACGTCTCTTTCTTCTGCGCTTAGTTTTCTTTTTGCTGAAATTTGAAGGTGTGCTGGCTGAATTTCAGTCAGCAACACGTTAATCGATTCTCGTTCTTCAGAGTTAAAAACTCCAAGATCGCAACCCAGCCGAACCATTGAAAGCAAGTTCAATGCCTCTTTTGATGGGATGATGTGGGCATACCGCAAAAGGGCATAAGCTCGACCAATCTGATCCTGCAACATGGTTGAGCGGTCTTCTACTAAGCGTTGCCGGGCGTTTTTTTCGTTCTCGATCATCCGGTTGATGACTTTGTCGAGATGCTCAATCACCTGCTCTTCGCTGGTGCCGAGAGTGGTCTGGTTCGAGACTTGAAATAAATTTGCAAGGGCTTCGGTGCCTTCTCCATATAACCCGCGAACGGCCAGGCCGATTTTATTGGCGGCCTGAATCGTTTGATTCACCTGATCGCTCAAGACCAATCCGGGCAGGTGAAGCATCGCCGATGCGCGCATTCCGGTTCCCAAATTCGTCGGGCAGGCGGTGAGATAGCCGTATTTGCCGTCGTAGGCGTAGGGTAGGGCGCTCTCCAATTCAGTATCGATTTTATCGAGAGATTTGAACGCGTTGAGAAGTTGTAAACCCGGTCGGATCGCCTGCATTCGAAGATGATCTTCTTCGTTGATCATGATCGAAATCGTCTGCTTACGATTCATCACCGTGGCGCAACCGGGGCCTTTCGCTGCGTGCTCGCGACTCACCAAATGGCGTTCGACGAGAACTTGTTTTTCGATCGCTGAAAGTGACGTCATTTCTTCCGAAAACGCGTCTCGCATGTCTCCCAATTCTTCCACGGCCGGCCGAATTTCGTCCATCACAATGCGGCGATCATCTTCCTCGGCCCAGCCGGGAAAGGGGCGGTTTCCGATGTTCCGCGCTAAACGGACGCGGCTCGTCATCACAATTTCATCCTGCGGCCCGGACGCGCGCATCCATTCAGCAGGTTTTTTTAGCAAGGTAGAAAAGCGCATCATGACAGGAAAAAGTCAGTCGTTGAATGTTGAACAAACATTACGAATCTCCGATTTTCGGCGGGATGGTGGTTTCTGATTCCAATTGGGAAATCGCGTCCCGCAGCCGGGCGGCTTCTTCGTAATCTTCAGCCTCGACCGATGCTTGCAGGTTCGTTTTCAACTCAGACAAGCGATCTACTTCTTCAGGAGGTGCTCCGCCGCTTTCGACGAATCCCTGAGGCGTTTTTCCGCGATGCTCCGTATGTTTGTGCATCGCTTCGAGAAGGCTGTCGAGCCCTTCGTTAAAGACTTCGTAGCATGCCGAGCAGCCAAATCGGCCCGTCTTTTTGAAATCACTTTGAGTAAATCCGCAGACCTTACAGGTAAGTTCTTCAGGCTGTTCCGGAACCTCGGAAACGGTCTCTTCTTCTCCCATTCCTTCCAGCATATCCGCAAGGGCAAAACCTGTCGGATCCGTCACGCCTTTTTCATCGGCGCACGATTTACACAAGTTTACCCTTTTGAGCTTCCCCTCTACCAATTGGCTAAAAAAGAGGGTCGCATCTTCGGTTGAGCACACGTCGCAATTCATGTTTCGGCAGAGAATGATACGCACCCGATCCAGTTTTGAGACCGCGTGCATCGAGATAACTTACGACAGACTTTCGCAGACGTCTACGATTGGCGTGAATTATGTGAAAATTATCGTAAGAAACAATATTCCCCAGATGGTTTCGCCGAAAAAACTGATTTAGACCACTGTCAGCCAACCAAATTGATCTTCTGCGTCTCCCACTTGGATCGCGGTGAGCGCTTCGCGGATGCGTTTGGTGTTTTTACCAACCGCGCCGCCTTCTCCTCCAGCATAAAATTCTTTGCCGTTGCGGATGAAGGTTCCGACGCCTGCCAAAACTGCCGCTGTTCCGGAAAGTGCTGCTTCTCCGCCGTCAGCGATCCATGAAATGATTTCATCTGCGTGGAAGTCGCGCTCAGTGACTCGGTAGCCGAGGCTTTTTGCGAGAGTCAAAACTGAGTCGCGAGTCACGCCGTGAAGGAACGTGTCGTTGAGCGGTTTGGTGATTAATTCCTCGTCATTCAACAGCATGAAATTTGAAGCACCCGTTTCCTGAACATCGCCGCCCGGGCAGAACAAAACCTGATCGGCTTGATATTCAGTTCGCGCACCAATGACTTGTTTCAGAGCTGCCGCATAATTGCCGCCCGTTTTGGCCGAACCAAATCCGGGAACTGCGCGCATTCCGTCTTCCTTGATCAAAATACGAAGCGCTTTGTCGCCTGAAAAATACGCACCGACAGGGGATGTCAGCATGAAAAAGCACGCCTCAGAAGAACCTGTTCCTGCTGCGCCGATGTTCGCCTCAGTGCCGATGATCGCCGGACGAATATATAAAGTTCCCGGCGCGTCCGGAATGCTCTCGCGGTTTTCAGCAACGAGATCGCACACGATTTTCTTGAGAAATTCCTCACCGGGAAATGGCAAAAAAAGCAGCTCTGTACTACGCTTCATGCGGGCTGCGTGTTTGTTTAAACGAAAAATTTGGGCGCCGCCTTCCATGGTGCGGTATGCCTTCATTCCTTCAAAGCACTCGCTGCCGTAGTGCAAAACGTGTGACGCCGGGTGGAGCGAAAGGTTCTGCACCGGCCCAATTTCTGCACTGCTCCACTCTCCGTTTTTAAAATAGGCAGTCGCCATGTTTTCGGAAAACTCAGTTCCAAAAGGCTTCGACGGTTTCGGGGCAGGATCACTCATTCGTTACAGGTTTCTACGAACCAACAGGGTCTATTAGACGAACCAACCCTATTGATTCGGGCGACTCTCGCTGAAGTCCGCGCAATCGTCAAAGGCCAAACAAAGGCGGTGCGTTAAGATTCAGAAGCACCTCGCGCGGCGACTTCGTTGTTGGACAGATTTTCGTCCAATACCTCCCGCAGGCGGAACCGGGCATCATACCGGCCCTGTGCTTGGCTTTTGCAACACGCATAGCATGCCACAGGTCGACGGAATTTCCGAACGCGGGGAACTTCTGAATTACAAGAAGGACACTCGTAGAGAAATTTTCGCTTCACTTGCCGGGGCTGAAACGGTAGCGAGTGACAACGGGATTCGTCAGGGATTCCCAAATCACAACAGGCTTGATGCCATTCATGACCGTGCGGCTGAATGCGACGTCCTTTTGCACGAACATGAGCTACGAGGTGAGCCAGTTCGTGACGCAATGTGCGATCCATTTCGCCAGGACCGTCAATCCCCGGTAAATCTAAAAGCGATGGATTCAGTTCAATTCGGCAATCGCGATAATGCGCCCGCCCTGCAGCCGTTCGCATACGCTGATTCCAGATCACGTTGACGCGACGTGCTAGCTTTGTCAGGCCAAGACCGTTTGCGAACTCGCGGCATTGTTCGGTCAACTCCTGTTCCGTTGGGGCAACGAAGGGTTCGTCAAGAGTGATGGAAGGCGACACAGGAGCTGCGGCTCGCTGTGTGAACGGCGAGAGGTTGCGATCAGAAGAAGGCTGATCTTTGAGCGGGAAAAGCTCGAGTTGGTGTGGGTGTCCGTAATCCGCCATAGCGAAAAGAGAGAGCAGAATGGGTTGATTCTAATTACTAGAACTACAAAAATAACAGGAACTCAAGAAAAAGGTTAAGATTTCTTAAGTAATTTTGGACTTTCTATATTCCGTCTATTTCCGCCAAACGGTTCTATCGAGTGAAGAGTCAGACGATTCGAATTCTAATCATGGAGAATTTTCGGCAGTTGGAAAGCAATTTTCCTTCCAACTTTTTTAGAAATTTATCCACAATCGTTTCAATCAATCTCCGGCTCGTTGGGAATTGATATTATGGACAGTTTTGAAATCGACTTTACGTTGCGGTCTTGCGGAAAGAGAAAAGAGTGGAGATCGCCCATGCCGTTCGACCCTCCAGCTATTCCGGGATTTCAATTTTCCGGTGGAAAACTCCGTATCATTTCGCCGGAATCGGAAATGATTGTCACTGGATGGCCTGAGCCAAATGCCATTCGTAAAACGACGAGACGACTGGGTTGGTATTCGTTTACTCCGGAGTTCAGATTGGTCCGCCCCTATCGCTCCAGTCGCGCTCGAAAGACTGCTGCACATGCCTCACAGCCGACTTCACAGCTTGATTTTAATTTTTTGGAGACGGCAGATTCACCAAAGCCATCCAGTTTACTTCCACTTGCAAAGCAGCGGAAAAAAGCGTTCGACAGCTTTCGTTTTTCTTTGCCAAAACCGGTCGCGGCAAGTTTGGAACCGTTCGTGAGTCATCAGTGGCCGCTCTTGAATTTACTGCGATACGATGAGTCTGCACTGGAACTAGCAGGACAAAATCCGGCCCTCGCCTTTCTCCTCGCGCAGCGGATGAATGGCGACCGCGAACTCATTCGGACATTGAATTGTGGTTCGATGCGGCAGCGGGATATTCTTGATTCATTGGGGCTTCCGTCATCGCCAAGCGCCGTGAAATTGTTTCGGAAAATCAAACCGACTTCCATCAATGGTGATAATTCTGGCGTGCTGATCGCGACGATTCGAGCCGAGTTGGGACGGCAGAAGCCACGCCTTGCTCATCTCGAATCAATCAACGCCGTCGTGCTCGAAATTCTAAATCACCCGCAGGCGTCCGGCGCGGCTTCGCAAACGTTGCTGGCAGAGGTGGCGAACGATCCCAGTGAAAATCATCGCGCCCGAATTGTCCATCTCATCACAAATACGTTGCGGATGAATTTCGAGCTTCATCCGCATCACGAAACGCCGTCGTTCCCGAATATTCGGAGGCTTCGTCAGATCCACGATCAGCTGGCGGAAAATTATCGACGCCGGTGGCGGCAGTTGAACGAGGTGAGAAAAGTGGATTCCCGTCGATTTGAGATGCCACCTCTCACTGGAATTCCCGGAAAAATCGAACCGATCACCAGTCCCGAAGCGTTGGTCGAAGAAGGCGAGGAACAAGGCAATTGCGTGGCTAGTTACGTTGGAAAAGTCGAACGTGGAGAAACGTTTATCTATAAAGTGTTAGAGCCTTCCCGGAGCACGTTGTCCATCGTGAAAAATCCCGATGGTTACTGGAGAATTGGCGAGCTGGAAGGCAAATTTAATACAGAAGTTTGCTCGTGGACCGAGGATTTCGTTGAAGCATGGCTCGAACGGTATCGTATTTCGGTGTAGGTTGCGGACTTCGCATTTTTTGCCTGCCCGCTCATGTCGATTTCTCACGATATTTCTCTCATTCTGGTTCTCGTTGTCAGTGTGCTCGCATTCGCTATTGGTTTGTTAGTGGGAAAAGGGGCTCCCAAATGGATCAAGGCGGGAATGGCAATCGCCACGCTTTTAATTGTGCTTCGGTTCACTTTGTTGCGGAATCCACAGATCGAATATCATCTTTTTGAAGGTGATTGGTACTCTGTGGTTCGGCCGTGGTGGGGGTTTCCTCCCGCGATGTTTTTGACCGGAGCGGCCATTTTTCAGGTGAAACGTTTTAGTGTTCGCGTCTTGGCGAAAGCAGCCGCAGCCATCGTTTTTTACGTCGCAACGCGGACAGTCGTCGCGTCCTTGATGATAGATCATTCCGAGCGAATGGAGAATTTTCCTGATCCGAACACCGGATTGGTTGCCCAGAAAACGCTTTATTCCTGCGGAGCAGCCTGCGCTGCAATGCTGCTCCATTTCGAAGGCATTCAAGCGAGCGAGGGAGAAATGGCGACGATTTGCCGGACCAACGCAGCTACCGCAACGGACGAATTCAATGTTCGGCGGGGGCTTCGGGAAAAGTTGGCGGGAACCGGGAAAAACGTGGTCATCGAACATCTCGATTTTGAGTCCCTTTTAAAAATGCCGAATCGACCATTCATGGCGGTGATTGAATTTCAGCATCTACTTGATCACTGGGTCGTGGTAGAATCGATTTCCGATGACCAGAAAACGTTCCGCATACTCGACCCCAAAGGGACCATCATCGAATACACTAAGGCGAATTTTAAGGCGATTTGGAAAAACCGAATTCTGTTTATTGAGTGATGTGCTGAAAATGGCCACGCTGGTTTTCATCGCATCCGCTACTTTTTCACAAAGCCCCGACTACGGTTCTGAAAGAGTCGCTTACTTGCAGACCGACCACTTTGAAAAACCACTTCACGTCTGGTTGCCGGAGAACTACGAGATTACCAAAAAATGGCCAGTGATGTGCTACTACCACGGCACCAGCGGCGAGCCGACGATCGAATACATGCGGATGTACACCGGCGGTAAGGACTGGGTTCTCATCGGGATGACCTATTTAAAAACCGGTCAGTTTCAGCATTCTGAAGAAAATCTCGCTGCTGAACGGAAAATTCTCGATGAAGTACTGGCGACCGTGTCCCGAGACGTTTCGATTGATCTGAATCGAATTTTTGTTTCCGGCTTTAGCAAAGGTGGCTGGGTCGCGGGGCTTTTTCTACAGACAGACACCAAGCTTGCGGGCGGGATGATTCTGGGAGCGGGAACATTCACCGAAGGCATCGCACAGCATCCCAAAAAGATTTATATCGGAATCGGAGAGACGGATCCCAATTTAGCGATGAGTTTTCGAGCGCTTCGCGAATTTTCGGCCAACAAAGCGACGGAGATCACCCACGAAATCTGGCCCGGAATTGGCCATCGTTTTCCGTTGGATAAGATTGAGCCGTCATCTGAGCCCATGAAACAGTGGCTTCGCGTGCAAGCTGGCGTGGCGGATCAGGAAGAGGCGATTGGATGGATGGAGCCGGCTCTGACGGCGATTCAAAAAAACGAAGACAAAACGGCTTTTGAAAAACTGGAATTGATTCAGCGAATGAAGGCCTCACCACTTGCAAAACTGCTTGATGCTGAGGGGACCGATGCCCTTGCCGAGGTGGAAGCCAAACTATTGTCAGATCCAAAAGCCCAAACAGAACAGCAGGCAAAAACTGCATTTTTTAAAGTGATCGCCTACGAATCAAGAGATCGCTACGTCACCACGCTGGCCGAATGTGCAGCGCAGTATTCGAAAATTGTTACGGCATTTCCCGATACGGAATATGCCCGTCAGTCAACCGTGGCGATGGAACGAATTTCGCAAACTCTGGGGGGTGCCACAAAATGACTTTTCGGGGGTGCTTCGAGTTGCGTTTGATGATACTTTCCGCTCCGAATTTATGAGGCAGCTGCAATTTATTTTTAACATGCTCGCGATTGTCGCGATGCCGTGCGTTTCTCCTCTCAGTCATGCGCAGGATAAACCGACCGTGCCCGAGTCGATTTCAGAAAAATCGATGAAGGGAGAGCTGGAGGCCGTCTTCAATTCGTGGCGTAAAGCTTCCCTCACAAAAAATGCGGTGGATTGGCTTCGGGTAACGTCCAAATCGCGTCAAATTGACGTTAAGAACGAAATTATTTCTCAGAAACTCGAATTTCCCGATGCGCTTTTCGAGGTTCCGTTTTCCGCCCCGAGTTTGGAGAACATGCAACTGCTCGATATCTTTACCCGACGGGAAACCTCGAATTCGATTTATTTTGGAAAGGCGGATTTCAGGGTCGGTGATCCGGCTCAGGTCAAAGACAACTTGATCGTTCTTTGCTATTTGAAAGAAGAAGGCCGCTGGCGGTTCGACAAATTGCGCATCGTGAAAATCCCGCCTGAGTCTGACATCATGGGCAAGCTTCGGCTCAGTGATTTTTCGTTTCTGAAAGGCCCTGAATTTCAGCCCCCACCGCAGCTCCCTGATCTCCCACAACCCGTTGGTCGCCCTGATTATATTGCTGAAATCTGGATCAACTCAGTTGGCTACGAAACGACAATCGAAGTCAACGGTCGGGAAACCGGAACCATCGTCAATGCCCGCGCCAAAGAACTGGTCATCGGCGGTCTTAATAAAGGAAGAAATACGGTTTTGGTGAAAACGAAGAAAATCGAGAACATTAAATTAGGGGTTCCTGATCGAGTGGAAATCGCGATTTATGCCGTCAAATCGATACAGGACAAACCGGTTCGAGTTTTCCATTTCCTGCCCGATCCGACCGACATTCCTGAAGAGAAATCATTGAGCTTTGGCGTGTCACATTGATCAACATAAGATCTCTGTTTCTCGATCCAACAGGGTCTGTTCGACGAAATGATAGTATTCGATCGAAAAAAAGGTTTCCCCATCCAAGGCATTGTCTATTCTGATCTCTGTGAACGAAGCAACCAAACAGCCGACGAATCTGATTTTGATCGGATTTATGGGCACTGGAAAATCGACCATTGGGAAATTGTCTGCCCGCAGCCTCGGATTTAAATACGTTGATACCGACGATGTTATTGTTGAGCTGGCCGGCAAATCGATTCCGGAAATCTTCGCCGAACATGGGGAAAAACGATTTCGTGAATTCGAGGTAGAGGCCCTGAAATTGTGCGCTGAAAACGAGCATCAAGTTATCGCGACAGGCGGTGGCATTGTCACAACCGAAGAGAATCGTGCGCTGCTGAAAAAAGCCGGCTACGTTATTTGGCTTTCGGCAGAACCGGAAGCAATTTATGATCGCGTGAGTCGAAATCACAATCGACCATTGCTTAAAACCGAGGATCCGCTGGCGACTATCCGCGAACTCCTGGCGCAGCGGAAGGGCTTTTACGAAGAAACCGCCCAAATGGAAATTGCGACGACTGATTTAACTGTCGACGAAATTGTCCACGGAGTCACTGACTGCGCGCGAATCGCGTTTTCAGCTTAAAACGGGATATCTTCTTCCTCGTTTCCGCTCGGAGCGGCATTGCCACCGCCGCCACCCGGGTTTTGCTGTGGGGGTGGGGAGTATTGCTGCTGCTGAGGGGGAGCGGCTTGTTGAGGGGGGGCCTGTTGCTGCTGTGGTGGTTGAGAATATTGCTGTTGTTGCTCAGGTGGGGGCGAATATTGTTGTTGCTGCTGTGGTGGAGCCTGCTGGTGACCACCTCCGCCGCCTCCCTGATCATCACGACCACCAAGGAACTGAAAATTCTCGCCAACGACCTTCATTTTAGAGCGTTTCTGGCCCGTTTGCTTGTCGTCCCATGAATCCATTTGCAGACGTCCTTCAATATAAATAGGGCGTCCTTTTTTCATGTATTGGGCTACCAACTCGGCGCTCTTGCCCCACAGAGTCACATCGATAAAAGTGACATCTTCACGCCGCTCACCGCTATCCAGTGTGTAGGAGCGATTACAGGCAAGCCCAATGTCGGTAACGGCTGTTCCCTTCGGGGTGTAACGAACTTCGGGGTCTCGCGTGAGATTCCCGATCAGCATGACTTTATTCAGACTCGGCATGATTTGATAATAAAACGGAGAATCCGAATTGGCGACTATTTCTTTCACTTGATTCCGCATTTCGGGAATCGTGACAATCGGGAAGCCTTCATTATAGAACGCCCCCGAACTTTAAAATGGATTTTAAAGGAATACCGTGATAGTTGTGGAAGAATCAGTCGCGAGTGTTTCCCTGCACTCTTTTTTCGCGATTTATACTCACCCCCCCCCCCTCCCAAAAAGAAATTGCAAATTACGGAGAGGGCGGAGAGGGCGGAGAGGGCGGAGAGGGCGGAGAGTCTTGATGAAATTTAGACTTTGTGCCCTTGATGAAACCTCTCCCCGCAATGAAAACAGAAACTAAAATAGACGGATCTACGAAGCGGTCTCGAAACCGCCAATCGATCAAAAACATTAAGCGAATTGATTCCCCAAAAACCCACGGCTGGCAAGTTCATGTCCGGCGCGGAGGGGTTTTGAAGACAAAGCTTTTTAGTGACCGAATCCATAGCGGCAAAAAAGAAGCGCTTGAAGCGGCAAAAACCTATCGCGATGGCCTGCTTGAAGAAATGGCTGATCTTGCAAGGCCGCTTTGGAAAATCAAACGGACTTCCAGGACCAATACAGGTCACTTGGGCGTTAGTCTCACGAAGTATGAAAATCAGTCCGGAAAAAAGCGCAAAGTCATTACCGTAACGGCTCGTGAAGAGCTCGGAAAAGCGGTGAATCGGAAATTTTCGGTGGATAAATTGGGGTATGAAAAAGCGGTCAAAAAGGCCGTTTCGTGGCGAGGCAAGGTGCTCAAAGATCGCGCGAAGCGGGAAAAGGATACCGAAGGTTAAAATCCCGAGATCGGTTCGATCTCGACTAGAGGTTTTTCTCTCGACATTAACGCCACCCTTGAGCAAATTTTGCCAAGGGATGAATTGTCGGTCCGTTACTGCTACTTTTTTGCTTCGCTGTTGCTTTGCTGCCTTTGTTTTTTTGGGGCAGACAGGTTTTACGCAGGATCGAACCTGGGTCAACAATACTGGTAAAAAGCTTGAGGCATCACTCGTCAGCGCGGACAAGACGTCTGTAATCCTGAAATTAAAAAGTGGCAGCGAAGCAGCGGTTCCACGAGACCAGCTCAGTGCCGCCGACCAGAAGCATCTGAATCAATTGGAGCAAAAGGGCCTCACCTTTGTCGTAGGTGAAATGCCATCTGAAACCCAGACACCCCGAACGATCGAAGTCGAAGGCGGGCCGCGAGTATTTCGGACGCCGCATTTCGAGTTCGAAACCGATCAAAATGTCTCGAAAGCCTTCATTTCAGAAGCTGCCCGGGTTTACGAAGGCACTTATTTGGCGATTCAGGGCCTACCCCTGGGTTTGAAGCTTTCCCCACCCGAAGGGGCGACCCATTATAGGGGGCTTTTTGTGAACGATCGGAATTTCGTAAGTCAGTTGGGGGATAGCATCCCAAGCGTCCCGGGTCAGCGGGTAGCCGGCGTTTACATGCCGAAGCGGCGCAAATTGTTGGTTCCGTATTCCTCGCTCGGAGCGAAGGAGAACGGGAGCCAAATGACCCTTCGCCGGTCGAGTGATACCTCGACGTTGATTCACGAAATCACTCATCAAGTGATGCACGATTGGTTGCCCTTCATTCCGGTCTGGTTTGCTGAAGGAATGTCTGAATATATTTCGGCGGTGCCTTACCAAAACGGTCGATTTGAATTCGTGAATGCTCAACGAGGGTTGGAAGAACGATTGGCTTCGAAATATCGGGTAAAAGAAGGCGGTTGGATTGAGATGACTCGACCTTCAAAAATAATTGCGGGAACCCCTGCGGTAGTGCCCTTTAAATCGGCACCATTTCCTAAACCTCGGAATCCCACTGATCTGGCAAAGCCATCAATCCAAACCCCGGAGTGGCGTGGGACGATTCTCGAATACCGCAACGCCATGTTGCTGACTTACTATTTCATCCACCTCGATCGTAAGGAAGCCCCGGCCGCGCCCGTTGCCGCCTACTTGAAACTGGTCGATCACGCGCGGAATGAGACCGATACCTTTATCGCCGAATACAATCAGGAGGTTGATCAATTTGAAGCGAAGCGGAATTCTTACAACAAAGCCGTTGGGAATTACAACGACGACCTCGAAGCGTATCGGCTGAAAGTAAACGGCTACAACTCCAAAGTGAAACTGTTGAATCAGCAAATCCTCGAGGGCGTTCCTGAAGTCGACCGAACCGATATCGGCAAACCTCCCGAGGAACCGGTCGCACCAAAAGTATTGGTGGTTCCTGATATGTTGAAAAAGCCCAGCACTTCAGGCCCCATCGACATCGTCAGCATTGTTCAAGAGCGCGCCAACCATGCTTTGTTTCGCGGACGTTCTCCTCAGCAACTGGATGCTGCCGTTGTGGCCGCCTTTGCAGAAATCGGGATCACGCTTGATCTGCAGGACTGACCTCGCAGAGCGCGGGCTCGGAGTTCATACCCGTCTGGAACCGCTTTTCCAACAGATCAATTAAGCCCGGGTGGGTTGCAAAAAGATCGCTCATGTGAGTCATTAGCGTGTCGTGCTGCCTTTCACCCGCTTCGCAGATTTCTGCGATATCACCACCGGGGCCGGCATGCCTGCCGGGAGAAATGAACAGCATGGATAAAACCACATCGTTTTCGAACCCGGGACTGCCGAGTAAGTTTTCTAAAAGCGGTTCGTTGAAATCGTAGGCTTCACCCTCTCTTCTCTCCATCGAGGACGCCTCTACCTGCGACGTCTCCGCAGCGAGAATCAACTTCAGTTGATCCGCCAAAAAATTACGGACTCGGTTTACCGCGATTCGAGGAGTCCCATGATCTACCAACGTTACTGCTGGTTGATTCAGATTTTTCTCATCAATTTTTTTCCGGACCAAATTCGCGAGGATTTCGGCAACCCCGGTGTCATCGACGTTCTGCAAATCGACCATGCAAGGTGCGAGACGAATCTCCAAATCATCCCAGCCTTTTCCCCGCATCTCGACTGCTCGTTGCGGCAAATACTCATAAATCGCAGCGCTATGGCCAAAAAAAAGCGGAACGATCAGGAAGGAATTCGTTCCGTGAGCTTTCCGCTGTGCCTTGATGAACGGCTCAAAAATCTGAGCTGGTTCTCCGTTTAGCTCGGACGGATCCACTTTCGTTGAATGCAGCAGCGATACGGGATTCACTTTGTGCCCCACTTTTTCAGAAAGCGCCGCCGCAATTCGTCGAAGGCTCAGAGTCGCCTGCGCACGGTGGGAACCATTATCTACCAGTAAAATACAAGGAGTCTCGCTCATGGAAAAATTTATACCCTTACGCTACGACTCCCAGTAGATTTCGGGCCATGTCGATCGAACCCTGTTGATTCGTCGGACATACCCTATTGATTCGTGAAAAGCGAAATCAGCCACCGAATTGAGTCGGCGAATCCATCCACGCTTTGAAGTGAAACTTGTCCATTTTGTGCGCCCACAAAAGGCCAACCGTGATTGCCCCTGAAAGCAGCGTGCAGATAATAATCAGCGGCTTCTGCATCAACTGCTCAGGCTCAAGACGAGCACCAACCTCTGACATTGCCTGATTGAAATAAGCGATGATTGCAAAAATGATCACCGGGAAAACGAGCGCTAAATTGTTGAGCGACTCGTAATTCGAAATCGCGTAACCCGCACAGAAACAGAAAAAGTTCGCGTAAGTGATCATCGCAATAATCAGCGACGTATTGGAATACACCTGAAACGATTTCCGATACTGACCGCTGAGTTCCTTGTTGTTGATGAAGCGATATTCGGAGTAGCGCTTTCCAGTCATCAGAAGTCCACCAAATGCCCACCAAGCGAGAACGATCGATGCAGGGGGTTGAGCTGTTGTCTCAAGAACCGCGTACCAACCAAGCCAAAGGCGGATCGGATTATTAAAGGATTCCGCAATAACGTCGAGAAACGCGCGATCCTTCAAGCGAACCGGCTGGATATTGTAGACCAGTCCACTGATTGCCAAAAGAGCGAGAGCGATGTGGTAGCCCGGGTTTTTGAACCACCAGAAGGCGAGAGCGAAGCCAACAATGAGGCAACCAACAAACATCGCCCATAAAATGGGGAGTTTGACGAGTCCTGCAGGAATCGGGCGCAGTTTCTTCGTCGGGTGAAGTTTATCGAACGGAGCGTCGAGAATTTCGTTCAGAATGTAGTTTGCGGAAGCGACCAGACAGGCCGGAATCAGCGAGAGAACCGCTATTTTCACCACGTCACCGGTGATCTCCATGTCCAAAACCAACACAACCGCGACCGCGTGGCCGAAAACGATGAATATGTTTTTTAACCAGTGGTCAATGCGGGCGACTTTAAGATATTCGATCATGATTCTGCGATGCCTGTTTGGGTCCCGGAAAAAGGCCGCATTCGTAACCCATCGCGTTTCAGATCACAACTCAGTTTTTTGGATTGCGTTCAGGGCTTGAGAGACGCCAACACCCGTGTAATTTGCGGGGTTCTAAACGAGCGCCTCACGTCCCCGTAGTTCAATGGATAGAACAAGGGTTTCCTAAACCTTAGATGCAGGTTCGATTCCTGCCGGGGATATTGCTATTCTAAGTAGGGAGCTGTCGGTTCGACGGTCCCGCTTTACGCCAGTCTGATTCCGAGGTTTATCTTGCGGCTTCTGTAAATTCCGGCATACTGAAATTATCAAAATTATCATTATGATCCGTATTTTTAAGTTTTCCTTACTTCTTGCCTCGATCTGTTTTGGTTTATCTGCGAAAGCGGATCACCACGAAAAGGTACTTTTTAAAGAATTGGTGACTCCGATTCTGGAAGCGAAGTGCATCGGCTGCCACGGAGCAGACAAGCAAAAGGGCAAACTTCGACTCGACACGATTGAAGCCATTCTAAAAGGCGGCAGCGAAGGACTCGCCGTGGTAGCAGGAAATGTGACGGAAAGTTCCCTGATCGAACGGTCGCTTTTGCCAATCGATGACGATGAGCACATGCCGCCTGAGAAAAAGCCGCAGCTTACGAAAGAGGAAATTGCGGTATTGGATTTTTGGATTCGATCGGGCGCGAAGACAGACGCGACCATCGCCCAGCTCAAGCCTTCTGCTGAAGTGGACGCGATGATCAAGGTCGTGATTGCAAATCCACCGAAAGGCGCTCAGGCAGCTGCCGTCGCAAAAATTGATCCCGCTAAGCAGAAAGCGGCGGAAGCTGCGATTGGCAATGTCGAGAAAACCGGCGCATCGCTCATGGCAATCGCGCAGGACACGCCGGACCTTCGGTTTTCGGCGTTGAATGTGGCTCGTGAATACGGGGATAAAAATCTCGAAGTACTCAAGCCGGTTGCTGATCAGGTGAAGTGGATGGATTTGGCGCGGACTCAGGTAACGGATGCGGGCATGGCTCATGTCGGGGCGATGAAAAACCTGACGCGGCTTCATTTGGAAAATACCAAGATTACCGATGCGGGGCTCGATCATCTGAAAAATTTGGGTGAGTTGGAGTATCTCAATCTCTACGGAACGCTGGTTACCGATGCAGGAATCGCGAAACTTGCCGGTTTGAAGAAATTGAAAAAATTGTTCGTTTGGGAAACCAAAGTGACTGATGCGGGTGCGAAGAAAATCAGCGCTGCAATTCCCAGTGTAAACGTTAACACGGGCTGGAAAGAGCCTGCCCCCGCAAAACCAGTCCTTGTTGCCGCTGTAGCGCCGGCGCCCGCGAAAAAGCTTACCACTCCACCAGCGAAGCCGACTACACCGCCCGCAAAACCAGCACCAAAACCGGCGGCACCAGCTCCCGCTGCGAAACCAGTAGCTTCTGCGACGGGCGTTCCGGCATTGGATAAAGCGATGGCGGAATTGACCTTGGCGGCGATTGAAACAGAAAAGCATTCCGTGATGGCCAAAGCTGCAGCAGCCGCTACCGCTGCCGCCGCAAAAAAAGCAGCGGACGCATCAACCGCCGCGAACGCCGCATCTGCAAAAGCGACAATGATTGCCGGTGAAGCAAAATCGGCGTTGGAAATGATTGAAAAGCTGGCCAAGCTTTCTCCCGGATACGAAAAAGTAGTCACCGAATTGAAGATGGCGACAGCGAAGGCGAATCAGGATGCAGTGACCGCGAAGAAAACTGCGGACGCAGCAGTAGCGGCTTCAACAGCTGCAGCAGGGAAGATTGCCGGAGCCAAAGCGGCTGCGGATAAAGCGCTCAACTTAGCGCAGCAAACCAAAGCGGCGCTTGAAATGCTGGTCAAAGCGACGGCCAAATAATTTACTGCGGTTGCAAGCCAATAGGGACAAAAGCGGGCTTGCCCCGCGGTCTGAGAATGGCCGGAGTCGGCCAGCGCAAGACGTTCCTATGACGACCTAACCGGGGCATCAAGGAATGGCGGCTTTCCAAGCGCCAACGAAGCCTAGAGTCGACGGGGACGTCAGCGGTCCCGAAATTGGTTCAAAAAGTCTGAGTTTGAAAAAAGTTATCGGTTTTTTGCATAGGAGAATGCGGCGGCGCGTCTCTCCTTTGTAACCAAAAACTAATCGACAACTACAATCAAACTCATGAAAGCTACACTCTCACTTATCCCTGTTCTGGCCGTCGCAGCCTTGGCTCTGACTCCATCAAACGCTGCTGCTCGCGGCGAAAACGAACTCGTTTGCGTTACTCATAACATCGAAGACACCGCCGCTGAACTGAGGAAAGAATTCCAGGTTCATTAGAAACATTCAAGCGCCTACCGCCATTTGATGTCTGATGTATCCCGGATACTCAGTGAAGCCGATCACATCGATGGCATGGCTCATGATCCCCATTCATCACTCCGTCACATCAAGGCTGATTTGGCAGATCTCGACGAGTTGGCGCATCACCTCCACGAAGTTGTTGATGCGGTTGAGCGCGGACGATACAGCGGTCACGTCGATGGGAATACCCGTCACGTTCACTCAATGCTCGATTCGCTGAACGGAACGATTCACCGCATGGAACGCGTTGTGGCCGCCTATTCCGCGCCACCTTCAGGATGCGATGTAGGACGTGGACATGACGGCCATCGTGGTCACGATGATCGCAGCACTCGCAGTCGAGTTGCCGGAGCGATCTTCGGAGCAATCATGGAGCGGAGTTCACACCGCGGACATCGCCACTGATCTAATTTTTTAATCCAACTGAAAACGTCACGAAGCCTCCGGGCCTCGTGACTTTTCTGCGTTTGTAGATTTACTGAGTCAGTTAGTTTTTTGAAAAGCCCCGGCCACGACGGTCGGGGCTTTTTGTTTTTTTCGCATAACCGCGAGGGCGGTTCGTCAATCTCCTGTAACCAACAAATCCAACTCAACCTGACTTGATTGATGAAAACTTCTTTAAAACTAATTCCCCTTTTGATTGCCGGTGCATTCGCTCTGAATTCTGGAGAAGCGAGTGCTCGCGGAGAAAACGAACTCGTTCGACTCGCTCACACGATTGAAGACATCGCGGCTGAGCTGAAGGAAGAATTCCGGGTTCATTACCGCCACTCGAGCGCCTACCGCCATTTGATGTCTGACGTTTCTGAAATTCTCAGCGAAGCAAAACACATCGATGGATTGGCCCATGATCCCCGTTCTTCGCTTCGTCATCTGAAAGCCGATTTGGTCGATCTTGACGACTTGGCGCATCACCTCCACGAAGTTGTTGATGCGGTTGAGCGCCGACGCTACGGGGGCCACGTTGATGGCACCACCCGTCACGTTCACTCAATGCTGGATTCCCTGAACGGAACGATTCACCGGATGGAGCGCGTTGTGGAAGCATACGCAGCACCTGTTCGCCCGGCTTATCACTACGATCACTATGAAAGCCGTCGCAGCTACAGCAGCAGCCGCGGGAATGGTCGGGCCGTCGCAATCGGTGCCATCATTGGAACTATCATCGAACTTTCACGTGACCGCGATCACCACTGCAGGCATTAATTTTTAGAGAACTCCCTCTCCCTGAAAAGCCACGATGCCGAAAGGTCTCGTGGCTTTTTTGCGTGTTAGATTTCGGAGGCAATCAAAGCGGAAAGGTGAGCATCCACCGCCCGGGCGAGTCCCTTTTTGTTGTAGCCCCCTTCTAAAACGGAAACCAATCGCGATTCGCTGAATTCCCCCGCGATCTCCAGGAGAATTTTTGTGAGGTCGGAAAAGTCATCATCCGACAGCAGGAAATCCCCGAGCGGGTCCTTTTCCCGCGAATCAAAACCGGCGGAAATGATCACCAAATCCGGTTTGTAGTCTTTCATCTTCGGCACGAAATCGGATTGAAACGCTTTGGCGATTGCTGCCATGTCCGTTCCTGCGGGGAGGGGAGCGTTCAAATTCGTATGCTTTCCGCGTCCCGTTCCTGTCTCAGAAATTTTACCCGTTCCCGGATACCACGGATGTTGGTGCGTCGAAAAATAAAAGACGTCGGGATCTTCGATGAAAATATCCTGGGTGCCGTTTCCATGATGCACATCCCAATCGATGATCGCGACGCGCTCCATCCCGTATTTCGCTTTTGCATAACGCGCCGCGATGGCTGCGCTGTTGAAAATACAAAACCCCATTCCGCGATCGGCAGTGGCATGGTGGCCGGGAGGTCGAACTGCGCAGAATGCGTTTTTGGTTTCACGTTTCACGACCGAATCGACCGCGTTGAGCAGGCCACCCGCCGCATTGCGCGCGACGTTGAGCGACCGTTTTCCAAAATTCGTATCGCCCGTGCTGAGTGTTCCGCTGGAAGTCCCGTCAATTTCAGTGATCACCGTTTTCAAGTAGCCGTTGGTATGCGCGAGCCGCACTTCGTCATCCGTGACGGCTCGCAATGGGATTGCATCGCATTGGGAAATCAGCTCACTTTTCTCAAGCTGTTCCCGGATCGCTTTGATTCGTCCCGGCGCTTCGGGATGGTTTTCGCCAGGATCATGCCCGGTAAAAATATCATCGAGAAGGAGTCCAGTTTTCATGGCTTTAGAGTAGCCGAATTTATCGCGGGTGGAAGTTCTGTGTTTGGGCGTTCATCCATTTTTGTTTGGATACAAAAATACCCGCAGGAATCTTAAAATCTTTGCGGGCAGTTGCGTTTGATTTCATTGAACCCCAGGATCAACCAGCGTTCCGAACCTTGTCCTTTTTTTCCTCCAGCTCCTCGCGCAAGCGCGACAACTCGCGAACTTTTTGTTCTTCGAGTTGAGCCAGTTCACCGTAATTTCCGGTTTCTTTGGCCTTCGTAATCAACCCATCGAGAAACAGCTCTTTTTCCGCGATCTTCGCGGTGAAATTCGCATTGATTGATGCCAACTCAGCTTTCTGCTCGGTGGTCAACGAGACGGTTGGGCTCGATTCACCGAGCCGTTCCATCGCAAGTTCGTAGGCGCTTTTCATTGGAATGGATTATTCGTCCTTGTCTTTAGCGGGAGCTTTTTTCTTGGCTGCCTTTTTCTTGCTGGCAGCTTTCTTTTTAGGAGCAGGCTCGTCTTTAGATTTCTCTTCTTCAGTCGCAGGAACTTCTTCTTCAGTTTCTGTTTCTTCCGCCACGGCAGGAGCTGCAGTAGGCTCACCGAACTGAAGTTCAGGAGTCTCAGTAATTAGGGCATTCAACGCATCGAAGCCGTCCAATGACTGCAAATTGAACGTGTGGAGATAAGCGCGGATCACTTCTGAGTCGTGATCAGCGAGCAACTTCTCAACCGTTGTCTTCAACTTCTTGGCATCCAGATCATCGGGCAAATCATCGGCAGCACCTTCGCCATCGTGTTCGATTCCGTTTCCGTCGAGAAATTCAACCAACACCGCTTGGTGCGCTTTCATCAACCAAAGCTGAAGCACGTGCTCCGCGATTTCGTTGGAGCCTTTCAGCTGCACGTTTTTCAGCAACCACACGATTTGCTGAGCAACCGGCTTGCGCTGAATGAAGACCGGACGGAGCCGACGATTCTGCGTGAGTGACGCGAGTGAAGCCTGGTAGACTTCCTTTTGCTCATCACGGAGGTATTGGAAAATGGAGATTCCGAGGTCGTCGGACGATTCCTTAAAGATTTCGTAAGCTTTCATACGGTGTTTGGAGGGGCGTAAAGAACTTCAATGCGTGCGAAAGTCAACGCAATCAACCCCACTGCGCCAACTGCTCGGGGAACGGGCAATTGGCGCATTCGCTGGCATCTTCGAGGCAAAAATCTTTGTAAATTTGGAGCAGCGCTTGTTGCTCAAAATATTTGCTGGAAAACTGCTTTCTGCGCACCAAATCATTGCCAAACAGCCGCAGCATCGCTCGACGCAGGCTTTCGTTCGAATCGACTGCCGGCAATTCCGCATATTTTTTCCAGCTTTTCACCGGCGAAGCCGCCACCGCCATGGGAAACAAAATATTCCCTAAAATGTCGCGCACCCGATCTTTTCCGATCAATACCAACGGCTTGGCTGAAGGTTTTGATTTCAGAGTGTAGTTCGTTTTCCAAAACGAATGATCCACCGCCGCGAGTAGTTTTCGGCTGCGGACATCCCAATCATTCGATTCAAAATCCAGCGCCGTTTTGGCAAAGGCCGACCACGAATCGAGCAATCCTGCGAGCGCTCCGAGGCGGCGTTGAGGATGATTCGTCGGTCGTGTCGCCGCCAATTTCCATTGCAACGCTCGATCGGTTTCCGGTTCAAATTCCGAACGCATTTTCCACCACTCTTCCCACAATTCCTTCACGTATGCTTTGGAATCGGGATCTTCGGATTCTTCCAATTTTTCGAAATCGATAAATCCGGCTGCCCCGAAAAGCAGTGCTTCCCGTTTGCTCGAGGATTCCTTTTTCAGCATTGCCAGCGGAAATCGTTGCGTCAAAACCGCCATCGGCACTTTGTTGTGACGAAACCCCAGCGCCTCCGCGAGCGATTGAAACAGCGCCTGCTCGCTGTCATGCGTCTCCGCAATTTTCTGCAGCCGTTGCAATTTTTGCTGAAGCCGAAATTGAGCCGCCGCCACAAGCAGGGATGCTACATCATCTTCGCGCATGTCCGCCAGCGGAGTTGCGCATCGGCCCAATCGAGCTTCGGGAATAGTCAGCGGAACCGGCTTGGAATCTGCCAGCTGCTGCAAATCGATCTGCACTTGCGGGATGGATTGGTGATCTTCGCTTCGCGTAAAAAATCGGCCTTCACCATCCTTCAATCCTTGAAGAAAAACATGTAGCACCACGTTGTTGAATCCGGGATTACTTCCATGCCCATGGCCTTCCCAGCTATCGACACTCAGATCGATTTCAATCGAACCTCGCCGAATTTCATCGCCGACCTTCACGGCAGTCTCCGTGAAATCTGGTCCCGCTCCGTGATTCCAATGCCCAAATTGGACAATCTCAACCGGCTCGCCGTCGGTCGATGTGAACTGTCGACCAAATTCACCACCAAACCAGCGCGCCTGAATCTCCAGCTCCGGAATCGAATGCAGCTGCTCTTTTTCCGCTGTCGAGATTTCTCGCAGCATGTCATCCGAGCGAAAAATCGCTTCGCGAAAATCGCGATATCGCTCGCCAGCGTTGGGAAATGGAGGTGGAGTTTTCAAATCAGAGTTTCACGAATCAATAGGGTATGTTCGATGAACCAATAGGGTAAGTTCGAAACACCTCAACGAACGAACAGGGTATGATCGTAGGACCAACCCTGTCGAGTCGTGAAATTTGAAAACTGACTTTCGCCGAAGCTTTAAACGGTGACGTCGCCGAGACCTTCATGGAAGTCACGACCGTGGGTCGTTGCCTTCACGTAATCAGTCCGGATCACAAAATCGCCGAACTTCTCGCCGTCTTCACGATTTTTTGCGTAGTCGGTGATGATTGGCTTGAGCGTGTCGACGATTTCTGCGTCGAGCACTTTCTCTTTGTAGAGTTTGTTCAAGCGATCACCGATGAATCCGCCGCCGAGGTAGACGTTGTATTTCCCTGGAGCACGACCCACAAACGCGATTTCCGCGATGTAAGGACGAGCGCAACCATTTGGGCAACCAGTCATCCGGATGGTGATTTCATCATCACGAAGTCCGTTTTCTTCGAGAACGGCTTCGATGTCGGTGATGAGATCTGGCAGGTAGCGCTCACTTTCTGCGAGCGAAAGTCCGCAAGTTGGCAAGGCAACGCAGGCCATCGAATTTAGACGGAGACCACTCGCTTCGTAGCAATCTTTGAGACCGTATTTCTCGAGCAACGCTTCGATCTCAGGGCGATCTTCTTTGGCGATTGCGCCGATGATCAAATTCTGGTTCGCGGTAAGACGAAAATCTCCTTTGTGAACTTTCGCGATCTCGCGGAGACCGGTCATCATTGGATATTCTTCGGTGTCCTTCACGCGGCCGTTTTGAATGAAAAGCGTGAGGTGGAATTTTTCATCTTCACCTTCGATCCAGCCGTAGCGATCGCCGTTGCTTTCGAATGCAAAGTCACGAGGCGCTTCGAGTTTGTAACCGAGGCGTTCTTCAACCTGATCGCGAAACCAATCGAGACCGTGATCGTCGATCGTGTATTTCAAACGAGCGTGCTCGCGCTTCTTCCGATCACCGTGATCTCGCTGAACAAGGACCACTTTTTCTGCCACATCAACAGCCTGATCCGGTGTGCAGAATCCCAACACCTGAGCCAACACAGGATACGTTTCCTTTTTGCCGTGGCCCATTCCCATTCCGCCACCAACAGTGATATTGTAGCCAAGAATGTTTTTGTCCTCGTCCAAAACCGCGATGAAACCAAGGTCGTGAGCGTAGATGTCAACGTCATTGCTTGGTGGAACCGCAACAACGATCTTGAATTTCCGCGGGAGGTAATGCTTGCCGTAAATTGGCTCGACGTCCGGAGTCACTTTCTTGCGCTCGCCGGTGTCCATGTCCGTCAGCCAAATGTCGTGATAGGCAGAAGTCGCCGGCGTCAGGTGATCGCTGATTTTCTCGGAAAGCTCCAAAACTTCAGCGTGGGCTGAACTCTGATGCGGATTTGGGTTGCACATCACGTTGCGGTTTACATCACCACACGCTGCAATTGTATCGAGCAGAGAAGCATTGATCTCCTGCATCGACTTCTTCAAGTTGCTCTTGATGATTCCGTGAAACTGAAATGCCTGACGAGTCGTCAGCTTGATCGTGCTGTTCGCGTGAGTGTTCGCGATTTCGTCCATTTCCAACCACTGCTTCGCCGAGCAGACACCACCGGGAACGCGAACCCGAATCATGAAAGAATAGGCCGGCTCTTCTTTCGCTTTGCGGCGCTCGCGGCGCAGATCACGGTCATCTTGCTGATAAATTCCGTGGAACTTTGTCAGCTGCGTGTCGTCCTTCGAAAGGGCGCCGGTCGACTCATCCAGAAGTCCCTCCGCGATCGTTCCGCGAAGAAAGTTACTGTTGTCTTTGATCGATTCGTTTTTGTGAAGCTCTTCCAAATCCATAGTCGTGTCGTGTAATAGTGTTTGAAACCTTTAGAGAAAATACGCTTACCTCGTCTTTCCAGACCCTTGTTTTTCTTTCCCTTTCCTAAAGATTTTAAGGCCGCGAACTACGCACGAACGCGCTAAAAAGCAAATTCCGATCCAACAGGGTCAATTCGTCAAACATACCCTGTTCGATCGTGAAAGATTGCCGTTGCTGCTGACGTTTGGTAACTTGTGAAAGTGAAGCCTCAAACCAGCCAAGAAGCAGAGTTCCGTTTGCCCACGCGAATGGAATCGGTGATCTTTCGGGCAAAAACGGCAATTTTCCAGGCAAAACACTCCATTTCGGCACCGCGAATCCCTCGCTGTGAAAAGTCTGACATCGCGGGGGCTTCATTAATTGCGGAATCGCGCACAGCCCTTCGTTCGTCGGATGAGATCGCGGAAGAGGAGCTCCAATCGGGAAAGGTTCAAAACCTTCGCGTCGCAGCCGGTTTTCTCGATAAACTCAAGGTTCCCTCTGGCCACGTCTTTAGTTTTTGGCGACATGTGCCACGCCCGACGCGGCGATTTGGTTTTGTGGAAGGGCGGGAACTTCGTGAGGGCTGTATTGTTCCCTCGGTTGGCGGCGGCTTGTGTCAACTCTCGAACGCGCTCTATGAATGTGCGTTGAATGCCGGTTTGGAGATCGTTGAACGGCATGGGCATTCGAAAAAGGTGCCCGGTTCTTTGGCGGAAGCTGGTCGCGATGCGACGATTTTCTGGAATTATGTCGATCTGAAGTTCCGCGCAGCTGCTGACTGGCAGCTGCGGGCGTTTTTGAATCGGACGGAGCTAGTCGTGCAGATTTTTGCGAAGGAACGGCTCGGAAGACCCGTTGAGTTGGCGGAAGACGCGTTGATTCCCAAAAAGGAAGTCCGGTCCTGCGAAACATGCGGGATGACTACCTGTTTTCGGCATCCTGATACAGCGGAGCCGCAAACGACCACAAATGAATTTTCGGCTTGGGCAGTGGATTCGTTTGCTCCTGAATTTGGCGAATTTATCAGCCAAAACCGTTGTTCTGGAGATTGGCTGTTCACGCCGCTTTCGACATCGCGGAATTTTGCCCGGGGAAAATATCCGTGGCCGATCGAGGGATTTGGAAAAGCAGTCGATTTTCCGTCGTTTGTGATTAGGCGATCAATTGTTTCGAGAAAGCTGGCGAATCAGGGAGCTGAGCGCCAGATGGCCAATTTGAAGTTCAACCGAACGCTGGCGGAAAAGATGATTCAGAAGCTGCCGCATCGTGCCAATCACGTCGTTGTGAGTTTGGAATTACTGCCATATTTTTGGGAATCCGGTGTGCTGGGCGGGCGTAAATTTGATGTGATGATGACTCGATGGCCGATTCGTATGCTCCAGCAAAAACTCGATTTGGCGGCGAAACAGTGGCCAGAAAGTCCCACGCTGGCGGATTTTCGCGCAGATGAAAAACTAGCCGAGTTGGAGTGGGAAGCATTGCAGGAAGCTGACTCGTGGATCACACCCCATTCGGAAATTGCGAAATCGGCACCCGATGGAAAACCCAGGCTTCTCGACTGGAGAGTGAAGCTGCCTGAAAAATCGGAGAATGCAGGAAGGCACATCATTTTCCCAACGACGACTGCCGGCAGAAACGGAGCTTACGAAGTTCGTGAAGCGATGCGGCAACTGGGTTTGCCTCTGAAAATTATCGGTCCAAATGTCGAAGGGCCAGATTTTTGGGACGGGATCGACGTTGAGCGGCTTTCGCCCGAATCATGGCTGGAAGAAGCTGCCGTGATCATGTTGCCAGCATGGATTTCGACGCGGCCATCACGACTTTTTGAGGCGATCCGATCAGGAATCCCGATCATCACGACGCCCGAAACGGGCATTTCAAATCTCCCCGGCGTCACTACGATTCCAGTCGGAGATGTCAGCGCGCTGGTCGACGCTTTAAAATCATTTCGATCCGACAGAGTTGAATCATTGATCTAACCCTGTTTGTTCGTGTAAGCTGGGCATTGTGAATCGTTCTGCCTGTTTGTTTTTTAGTCTGTTAACACATCTCCCCGTTTTTGGGTTCGGAGCTGATCTGGTGTCGGTTCCCTTCCTAAAAAACGATTCTCCATTCAACAAATCCGGGCCGCTTTTTCAAAAGTTGAATCCCGCCGATACAGGCATCGATTTTGTAAATCCAATCGACACCGACCACCCTGATGATCGACTTTATTATTCGGCAATGGCGTGTGGAAATGTTGCGGCAGGGGATTTGGATGGGGATGGACAAGTGGATCTGTTTTTCGCAAATGGTCCAATCGCCAATCGGCTTTTCCGCCAAAGTGAAGCATTTCAATTCGTCGATGTTTCCGATGAATCAGGAATTTCAGACTCAGAATCGTGGAGCACCGGCGCGGCATTTGCCGATGTTGATAGTGATGGCGATTTGGATATTTATGTGTGCTGCTATGACTCGCCAAACCGGCTTTTCATCAATGAGTCGATTCCAGGAAAGCTGAAGTTTTCGGAGCAAGCTGAGCAGTTTGGCCTCGATGTAAAAGACGCGGGTTTGATGCCGACGTTTGCCGATATCGACAACGATGGCGACCTCGATGTTTTCGTCGCCGTGAATGCATATTATCGGAAAGGGGGCCGACCGAAGGGCGGAATTCCCGTTCAGAATAATGTTGGAAAATTGAAGGTGTTGGCTCCGTGGGATCGATTTTATGGCGTCTCAGGAATCGATCCGGAGTCTGGCGAGCCGAAGTATGAGGAAATTGGCAGGCCGAATTATTTGTTCCTAAACAAAGGGGGCGGCAAGGGATTCACAGACATAAGCCTGAAGGCGGGAATATTGCGGAAGCAGTCGCACACAAATTCCGCGGCGTGGATCGACTTCGATGATGATGGGGATCTGGATTTGCATGTGGGGAATGACTTTACAGATCGCGATGAGTTTTACCGGAATGACGGAGCAGGAAAATTTACCGAAGTAGCGGCGAATGTATTGCAGCATACGACTTGGTTTTCGATGGGATCTACGGCGGAAGATTTCAACAACGACGGAATGACGGATCTGATCGTCGCTGACATGCTGCCGACTTCGCATTTTCGCGAGAAGGTGACGATGGGCGAGATGGGATCGAGTTTCGAAGGCATGTTCGCCGAAGGTCTTCCGATTCAAAAAATGGCGAACGCGTTTTTTGTAAACACAGGAACGGGACTGTTTTTCGAAATGGCGCAACAAAGTGGGCTCGCGCGGAGCGATTGGACGTGGACGTTGAAGAGCGGTGATTTCGACGGGGACGGTCATATCGATTTGTTTTTGCCAACGGGCCACACACGGGATTTTAACAATTCAGATCTCAGTTATGTGACGCCGGCGATGCGTGTCGGGAAAAATTATTGGGATTTTTACGAACACATTCCTGAGTTGCGCGAGCCGAATGCGGCGTTTCGAAATCTTGGGGATTTGAAGTTTGAGCCGGCAAGCAAGGCTTGGGGATTTGAAGGCGAAACCATGAGCTACGGAACCGCGCTTGCCGATTTGGATCGCGATGGAGACCTCGATTTGATCATTCATCAGTTGAATAATCCACCCGCGATTTATCGAAATACAGCTGCTGAAAAGGGAGGCCGTTTTTTGCAAGTTCGGCTCAAAGATGACCGGGGGCATTTTCAGCAAAATGCCGCCAAAGTCACGGTGAGATTTGAAGATGGCTCAGAAATGAACCGTCGACTCACGCCGCAAAACGGCTATCTCGAATCCGACGAACCGGTTTTGCATTTTGGTTTGGACTCGAAAACTCCAGCCGAAATTGTAGTGAACTGGTCGACAGGGCAGCAGCAGTATGAGATTTCGGAGGTGAGTCAGCGTTACGAAATTTCCCCATCGGACGAAGCCTCAGCCCGTAAAAAATTGGAATTTCCGCAGCCGCTTTTTCGCGAAAGCAGGTCATTGCTGAGCCTCGATTTTCGCGAAACGCCATTTGATGATTTTGCGAAGCAGCCGCTCTTACCTCACCAACATTCGCAGCTCGGGCCAGGGCAGGCATGGAGTGATGCAGATGGCGATGGGGCCTTAGATCTGGTTCTGAGCGGTTCTGCTGGAAAGCCAACTCGGCTGCTCTTGAATCGTGGACTCGATGAAAATGACAATCCAATATTCTCCCTGCGAAATTCCGCTGCTTTTGCTGGCGATGCTCTTTCAGAAGACATGGGAGTTTTGTTTTTCGAAGCGGATGGTGACGGTGACCCTGATTTGTTTGTTGTGTCTGGCAGTGTCGAGTCGACCAAATTGGGAGATCGACTATACCTGAATGACGGAGAGGGAAATTTTATGTCCGCATCGCCGAGTTCGATTCCGGCGACCAAAAGTAGTGGGAGTGTGGTTTCCGCCGCCGATTTTGATCGCGATGGTGATCTCGATTTGTTCCTTGGAGGTCGGATCATTCCGGGGAAATACCCGAAAACGGCAAATAGCTCAATTTTCGTGAATAACGGAAATTTACAATTTCGAGACGTCACGAATCAGGTTGCTCCCGAGGTGATAAACTGCGGATTAGTGACCAGCGGGATTTGGACGGACGTGGATGGCGATAGTTGGCTGGATCTCCTGGTGACCCACGAATGGGGGCCGGTTAAACTGTTTCGAAACGACAAAGGGATTTTGAAAGAGGAGACAGGATCCGCTGGACTCGCGCCGCACACTGGGTGGTGGAATAGTATCTCGGCTGGGGACTTTGATCGGGATGGAGACATCGATTACATCGCGGGTAATTTTGGGAGAAATACGAAATACCACCCAACCGCAGCCAAGCCTGAATTACTTTTCTACGGGAGGTTTGATGACACGGGACAACCGCATTTGATTGAAGCAAAGTTAGATGAAAACGGTGCGATTCTTCCCCGTCGCGGCTTCAGTTGCTCGCGCGAGGCTATGCCAGGATTGCATGGAAAAATGAAGACGTTCACGAATTTTGCGGGTTCGTCTCTTGAGCAAATTTATGATCCATCGCTTCTCGCCAAGGCTCATCGATTCGAAGCGTCCACTTTCGATTCTGTTCTAATCTCGAATGACGGCTCAGGAAAATTTAAAATCACACCGCTACCTGAATTGGCTCAAATTGCGCCGACATTTGGAATTGCTGTTGCTGATTTCGATTTGGACGGCTGGTTGGATCTCGTTCTGGCTCAGAATTTTTACACTTCGCAAAAGGAAACTGGACCCATGGACGGAAGTCTCAGTCTGTTCCTTCGCGGAAATCCAAATGCGTCGGGTCCTGATGATCAATTTATACCAATGTGGCCACGTGAAAGTGGGATCCTTGTGCCGGGGGATGCCAAAAGTGCAGGCGTTGGCGATATCAATGGCGATCTGCGTCCTGACGTACTGATCGGCGTGAACAACGGGCCGCCCCGACTCTTTCTGAATCAGTCAAGCCAGCCGGGAATTTCGATTCGGTTGATCGGAAAGGCGGGCAATCCGAATGCGATTGGCGCACGAGTGATTGCTGAATTCGATGATGAGAAAGTCCAGATCCGTGAGATCCATGCCGGAGGAGGCTATTTGACTCAAGATTCGTCAGGTTTGATTCTCAAAAAACCAGAAGGGAATGGATCGATAAAAGTGATTTGGCCAGACGGAAAGACCAGTTTGCGTAAAATCGATTCAGCTGAATCGGAGGTAGAGTTCACTGAACCGGAGTAAACCAAACGGGGGGGCTTACTCCTCGTTTTTCCACCAATCCGCGCCGCGTTCCCAGGGATCAAGTGCCTGAGTGTTGTCTTCACTTGCTTCCGGCATTTCGCTAGTTGAGAGCCAATCTTCGGCATCAAAAACAGTGTCGTCGCGTGAAACTTCGTCGAGAAGCAAAGCGAGTTCATCCTGCTCGGTTTGCTGCTTCTTCTCGCGGACAACGAGGTAAACGAAAAACATTCCGATACCGATCAGCATCCCCACAATCAAACAAAGAATGCTGACTGCTAAAATCGAGTCCTCTTTTACATTCGTGCTCACCCCGTTGCCAAAATTTTGGCTCTGGGTTTCCATAAAGAAATCGGCACTTAAGAGCGCGACAAGGAACCCGCCGAAAATCACGGCGATTGAGTTGAGAGGTTTCTTGAATAGATTCATCAAAATTATCAATTTCGAAACTCAGACCCAATACTTGTATCTTTTTTAAAAAGAAATAGCAATTTTTAAATGTATTTTCCGTAAAAATTTGTAAATTTCCGATATCTGCCCGTTTTTGGGACTAACCAGAGTAAGATTACCCAAAACTCCTTAAAATTTGCTATGAACGATTCCGAACGCGATTTTCTTCTTAACCTCCTCAATACGCCCAGCCCGACCGGGTTCGAAATTCCGGGTCAAAAAGTCTGGGCCGAATACAACCGGTCACACGCTGATTCGGTTGAAAATGACGCCTACGGAAACACGTGGGCAACTCTTGGCGGAGATGAAACAGATGGTTTGACCGTGATGATCGAGGCTCACGCCGACGAAATTGGCTACATGGTCAAACACATCACGAAAGAGGGGTTTCTGTTTGTCGATCGCATCGGTGGGTCCGACTGGGCGACCGCTCGTGGGCGGCGCATCACGATTCTCGGTGATAAAGGCGAGGTGAAAGGAATTATCGGCAACACCGCGATTCACATTCGGGATCGTGAAAATTTAGAAAAAGGTCCTAAAGTCCACGAATTGGCCATCGATATTGGAGCGAGCAGCGCGGAAGACGTCGCTGAACTCGGAATTCGGGTTGGACATCCGGCTGTCTATTCTGACGCAGCAGAGCTTTTTGGTAAAAATCAGATCATTGGGCGCGCCCTCGATAACCGGATCGGTGGATTTATCATTTCGCAGGTCATGAAAAAACTCGCGGCTGAAAAACAGGATTCGACCTGCATCGCCCTGAACGCCATTCAGGAAGAAATCGGTGGTTACGGTGCAAAAATGGCATCGTATCGATTGATGCCTGATGTTTGTCTCGTTCTCGATGTAACACACGCGACGGATTCTCCCGGCATCGAAGAAAAGCAGCACGGAACAGTCAAACTCGGTGGTGGCCCATCCATCACTCACGGAACGGCAAATCATCCGCTGGTTGTTCAGCGCATGATGCAAGTTGCTGAGGAAAAGGGAATCACCCTGCAGCACGAAGCATCATCCCGGGCGACCGGAACGGACACCGATTCGATTTACCACATCAAAAGCGGAATCCCGAGCGCACTGGTTTCATTGCCGCTGCGCTACATGCACTCAGTGGTCGAAATGGCCGATCTCGACGACGTCCAAAACGTGATCGATTTCATGGCAGCATTCGTCAGCTCGATCAAGAAAGACGATTCGTTTGCGCACGTTGTGTGAGCGGAAAAAGCTTCTCACGAAGCAATAGGGTAAGTTCGACAAACCAACCCTGTTGCTTCGAAATGGGTTTTCGAACAGACCCTATTGATTAATCGAACGTACCCTGTTAGTTCGTTTTACGCCAAAATCTCTTTCATCAAATGCCCATGAACGTCGGTCAGTCGCATGTCGCGACCTGAGAAACGGTACGTTGATTTTGTGTGTTCGACGCCCAGCAGGTGAAGCATCGTGGCGTGAAGATCGTGAATTTCGTAACGATTTTCAACCGCGCGATATCCGAAGTCATCTGTCCGACCGACATTTACCCCGCCTTTCACCCCGCCACCTGCCATCCACATGGTGAAGCCAAATGGATTGTGATCGCGACCGTTCGAGCCCTGCGCAAACGGCGTGCGCCCGAATTCACCGCCCCAAACCACCAGTGTCGAATCGAGCAGGCCCGTTCGTTTTAGATCTTTAATCAGTGCCGCGATGGGTTGGTCGACTGTCTTGCAGTTTTTGCCATGACCGTCAATCAGGCCTCCATGTTGATCCCAGCGATCGCCATTTCCTCCCGGACAAGTCAGTTCGATGAAACGAACCCCGCGTTCAACCAGTCGCCGAGCCAACAAACATTGTAGGCCGAAGGTTTTTGTCTGCGGGTAGTCGGCGTTCAGCCCATACATTTCTTTCACCGCATCGCCCTCGCCACTTAGGTCCATCAAATCCGGCACAGCTGATTGCATTCGAAAAGCCGTTTCGTAATTTTGAATCGCGGCTTCAACTTGCGGGTCATTTCCAAAATCTTGCGAGAGCGATTCACCATCAAGTTTGTTCAGTACATCGAGTTTGTTGCGCTGCAATTTGGGATTTTTCTCTGTTGGTTTTACGTTAGCGATCGGCTGATCTTTTGGCAGAAAAATCGACCCTTGATACGCGGCAGGTAAAAACCCTGAACCGAAACAATCGAGTCCGCCCGGTGGAATCTGACCTCCGTTCAAAACGACGAATCCTGGAAGATCTTCATTTTCGGTTCCCAGCCCATACCCCATCCACGCGCCCATACTCGGCCGCCCCTGCAATCCGTTCCCTGTGTGAAGGAAATAATTTGCCGAAGTATGCTCGGAAAATTTCGAGGTCATCGATTTTACGATGGCCAATTCATCAACAACTTCTTTTTCCGCAATGAAAGGAAACAAATCAGAAACCCACGTTCCGCTGTCGCCGCGTTGTTTGAACTCCCACTGATTTTTCAGCACCTTGCCGATGTTATCGAACTGCGTCGGCGCAAGATTCCCAATCGCGGTCCTGGGGTCTTGCCCATTGTATTTTTCGAGGGCCGGCTTGTAATCAAATGTATCGACTTGCGAGGGGCCGCCATCCATGTAGAGAAAAATCACATTCTTCGCCCGTGCCGGAAAATGCGGAGCTTTCGGAGCCAGCGGGTTGTCCAACGCCGAAGGTCGGCCGGAAACTCCCAGAGAATTTGCCTGAGCGGAGAGCGCGGTCATCGCAACGCCGCCAAAGCCCATTGAGCATTTGCGCAGCATGGCGCGACGTGAAGTCGGGCAGGATGTGAAATTGTTACAGTGCATGTTTTTCTTCTAGGCCTCTGTTTTCTTTTTCTTCTTGGCTTTGTTTTTGCCCTTCCCTTTTCCAGTTGCAGGCTTTTTGCCGTATCCAGCTTTCCGCGTATTCGCGATTGCCTCGGTCTCGGCGCCTTTGTCACCCTGCGATTTCATCCACGAATCCAACTCAGCGCTGAGTTCGACTTTCAAATCCGCCAGTTTCGGGTCATCGATCAGATTGTTCAGACAGTGCGGGTCGTTCTTCACGTCGTAGAGTTCTTCTGCAGGGCGAAACGAATACTTCTTCGTCATCGCAATTGCTTGTTCATCGCTTGCTTCTGCTTTTTCAATCCATGTGTTCCAAAAAGCAATCTTGTCGCCACCCTCTCTGGTTATTGCATTGGTGAATTTCACATCGGGATTCAAATTACGAATGTAACGATGCGTTTTCGTCGCGCAGGATCGAATCCCGAAGTTCTCCGAGCCGTTGATAATTCCACGTGTCGTGTGGAGACCGAAAGTGTATTTTTTGTGCTCATCAGCTTCGCCTTTCAAAACAGAGAGGAATGATTTTCCATCCATCGTGTCGGGAATGGCTTCTCCAGCAGCCGCAAGAAAAGTCGGCGCGAGATCGACATACTCGACCAGTGCTGCGGAATTTGATCCGGCTTTAATTTGTCCAGGCCAGCGGGCGATCATCCCCGAGGCGAGTCCCATTTCAAAACACGTCCACTTTGCAAAAGGAAATCCAGAGCCTTGTTCAGAAACAGCAATCACTAGCGTGTTTTCCGCAACTCCTTGTTCTTCCAGTAAATCAAGCAAGGCCCCGCACTGCGCATCGTAATAGGTGATTTCTGCGAGGTATTTTGAATAGGCATCTCTTGTTTTCGGTGTGTCCACCCAGGTCGGCGGTAGCTTCAGCGACTCGGGTGGATAGGCCGAGGCATCGCCCTTGTCATAAGGAGAATGCGGCTCGTTCGAACAAGCCATGATCGAAAACGGCTTCCCCGCAGCCTTTGACTCCCCAATCATTTTCTTCAGCTCCGGATAGGGGTTTTCTTTCGCGGGATTCGCTGTTTTGAATTCACCCGAATACTCAAACGGAAAGGATTCTTTCGGCGCAATATGCGTTTTTCCCGAAAGCGCTGTTCGATAGCCGGCGTCCTGCAAATAGTGCACGATCGATTTCGTGCCGTCGTAGACGCACGTGTGATTCGGCCATGCACCCGATTTCACCGGATAGATTCCCGTGTAGATATTGTGCCGAGTCGGCGAACACATTGGCGCGGTTTGAAAGCACCGCGAAAATTGCATTCCTTCTTTCGCAAGGGCATTCAATCGCGGTGTCTTTGCTTGTCCGCCGTAGACCTCCATATCGAGGTAGGTGCAATCATCAGCGATGATGAAAACGATGTTTGGTTTTTCGGCGGCTGCGAGAGTAAAGAGCGTGCCGAAGAAAATTGTGAGGATAGCAATTTTTGATTTCATTCGTCTTCAGAAAGTAAAGTTAAGCTTCGGATGTCTGCGCGGTCAGTGTCGCGATCGGCGGCCTTTTTCGACTCAATAAGGTCGCTTTTGCCAATATAGTTGACCTTTACTTCATCCATCTGTCCGATGTCACGTTGTTCCCAACTGGCATCGAAATCTAAGGGCTCAATTGTCGTTAAAAAATCCAGGGCAACAGGCGGTACACCAACAAAATATTGAGTTCCTTCTTTGGCGAAATCGCATTCCTCAATATCGACGAGCATCATTCCAAACTCTGAAAACGCATTCATTAACCGATTCGCATTTTCAGCATCCGGTTTTATCCAAATGTCCAAACCCTTGGTGTGCCGAGGTTGGCTGTGATGTCCGACAGCCCATCCGCCAACGACTAAATATTTAACTCCGCCGTTGTTTAACGCTTGTAACATCTCTTTGAAGTCTGAGTTCATTTGGGTCGCCTCCTTTTAGTTTCCATGCTTCAACGATCAAAATCCATAGGCCGTTAGCGCGTTCACTTGGCGAAACGGCTTGCCACTGAGTGATGTGCAAGCGCTCCATTTCTTCAAATGAATCACATTTCTTCACCACCCATTTGGAACGGTCTTTTTTCATCTCGGACACCATAATTCATTTTTCACGAACCAACAGGGTCTGTTCGACAAACCAACCCTGTTCGTTCGAAAGTTGGGTTCAGTTCAAATACACAAAATCCTTCAGGTTAAAAATTACGTGTCCGAGATCGGCCCAGGTGAGTTCATTGATCGCGCCCTCGTTTTCGGCGGCTTGCTGATTCAAAAATCCCTCGAGCGCGTCGAGTTCATTTTTATTCGGAAGTTTTCCGAGTGCGGTTTCGAACATGGCTGAAATCCGCGCTTTGCTGTCGTCTTCTCCTGCGGAATTTTTTGCCCAAAGAGTCGTTTGTTCGATCACGAACGGATCGTTCATTAGCGCCAGGGACTGCGCGGGGACATTGGAAACGGAGCGGCGACCTTTGGGGCCGAATGGCCCAGGCATGTCAAAAGTCAGCATCATGGGACTGAGAAAATTTCGATAAATGGAACCGTAAACACTGCGGCGTCCCGCACCGTCTAAAGGTCCGCTTCCACGTCCTCCGCGACCGGTCATGAATTCGGTTCGATGTGTCGGAATGCTTTTGCCATAGAGCGTGGGATCAAGCCTGCCTGAGATCGCCAGCATGGAATCACGAATCGATTCGGCCTGCAGTCGACGAACCGGCATGCGATGCAGCAAAATATTCTCCGGATCGACCGTGGCGATCAGCTCAGAATCCAAAGCGGAATCGGCGCTGCTTGATTGGCGATAAGTTTGTGACAGCACGATTTTGCGGATCGTGTTTTTCATTGACCAATCGTTGTTCACAAGGTCGGTTGCGAGAAAATCGAGCAACTCAGGGTGGCTCGGTTCTTGACCCATCGGCCCGAAATCATCGACGCTCGCGACAATGCCCCGACCAAATAGGTGATGCCAGAGACGGTTCACAAGCACCCGCGATGTCAGTGGGTTTTCTGGATCGGTGATATTCTTTGCGAGCGAAATCCGATTTCCCTCGTTTCCGCCGAGCGCCGCAATCGCACGCGTGGGAACCGCTTCTCCCAGCTTCTTGTGGCTCCCGCGAATATAAACGAAACCTCCTTCGGGCGTGCCTTCCGCCATCGCGAGGGCGTAGCGTTCTCCTGGCAGCTTATCAATCAGAGTTCGGCCTTCGGCCAAAACCGGAGCGATGTTTTTTGAAAAATCATCGAGATTGATCAGTCCATTTGCGATCATCCAATTCAGAAATTCCGAATCATTTGCTTTCGCTGTTCCTCGCTTCAAATCAGCAACTGCTTTCGTCCAGGCAGCGCTCAAATTTTCAGGAACGGTTCCATCACCCAAAGTCGCAGCGAGCAAAACGGCTGGTAATTCCTGCGGCGGGCTGCCTTCATCGTTGAACCAAATTTCATCGATCTCGACGGTGGCGTCGCCTTTATCGACGAATTCTAGAAACGCGTTGTGATCGATGTATTTGTTCAAATCACCGGAAAACGTGAACCAGCGAAACTCGCCTTCGGTCTTAACGCTCTTCTGGAAGGTCCCGCGAAAAATCAGAGCGTTGAATTTCTGCATGTGATAGTTATCCATCACAACGCGGGCGAATAGATTTTCAGCGCGGGCTTTCACGTGAATCTGACGCGTAGGAATTTTGAACGTTGGCGAGCGCAGAACTCCATTTTGTTTTTCACCCAATAGGGAACTCGTCGCCGTTCCCGGGACTGAAAATGGCTGGTCTTTCGAGAAGCTCAGTCCCGATGTTGATCCCCCTGCTTGAAATGCTTTACCGCTGGTCGACCAACCTTCCGGCAATGTATTGCCTTCGAAATTTTCGAAACTCGTCGCTTCTTTTTCGAACGTTGCCCGTGTTTCTTTATAGCGGTTGGCGAGATTCTTGATCCCCGTAGCGACGTCAGGATTGGTCAGCCACTTTGCGAAAAAGCCGGCCGGTTTTTTGTCGTCCTTTTCCGTTGACGTAAAAAGTCGGCACCAGGCGGCGAGTTTATCTGCATCGAGACCGGCCTTCTTTGCCGCTTCCGAAATCTTGTCCGCTCCGGGCATCGGCAGCCCGCTCGTCTCGCCCGCAGGCACATTGGAGAAAATAAATCGATCCACCTCGATGTGTCCCCAGCCGCCGCGGTTGTCATCAATGACTCGAATTTCGGCTTCTTTCCCGGCGAAAGCCGCTACTGCCCAGCTAGCCGGTTTCAATTGGTCATTGTTCTCTCCGCTCGTCGCCAGAACTGATTTGCCATCGACCCAAAGTTCCGCAGCCGTGTTTTTGTGATTTCCACCTGCGATGAGAAAATTGATGAATGGTTTCTCGATCGTGAATTTCTCCGAGATCAGCTTTCCCCGGGCCCCATCATTTTCTGGATATGAATTCGCGAAGCGCTTCCCAAAATCTCCCGTCAATTTCTGACTGCCGCGTTTCCCTTTCGCGGGTTCCGTCCCGAAAGCATCGCCTTCAACTTTCCACCTCGAATACGTTCCCGATTCAAAATCATCGAACATAATTCCCGCCCAGGGATCATCACCGGTTTTCGGTTCCTCCATCTTCGCCCGAACCAAATCCGCTGCCGCGGCGAGATAATCACTCGGGTCAAAATCTGACCTAACATTCGACAGTTCCGCGTTTGCTTTCTCTCGCAAATCAAGCAGCTGCGTCGCCGTTTTTTCGCGCACGCGACCGGGGTCCATCGGGTATTCCTGCCGCGTGCTGCTCTCCAAGTACGCCGTCAGCGAATAATAATCCGCTGTTGAAATCGCGTCGAATTTGTGATCGTGACATCGGGCACAGGCAATTGTCAGTCCGAGAAATGCTTTTCCAAACACATCGATTTGATTGGCCATGCGATCCGCTTCATCCTGCCGCACATCTGTCGGCGCGTGTGTTGCTTCATGGAAATACCAGAACGCGGTTCCCAGAATCGATTCATTAAATTGCTCATTCGGATTCCGTCGTGGCTCCATCAGCAAATCACCTGCTACATGTTCCGTTACCAATTCATCGTAGGGAAGATCCGCGTTGAACGCCCGAATTAGGTAGTCACGATATTCGTGAGTGTAATCGATTGGGTAATCAAACTCGTGCCCGTAGCTCTCCGCATAGCGAACCAAGTCCATCCAGTGCCGCGTCCATTTTTCACCAAAATGCGGGCTCGCCAATAATCGATCCACCACCGCTTCGTGAGCTTTTGCTGAACCGTCCGCGAGAAACGCGGCGATCTCATCACGCGTTGGAGGCAGGCCAATCAGATCAAACGACACCCGTCGCAGCCACGTTCGCTTATCTGTTTCCGGGGCTGGTTTTAGACCGGCCCCTTCAATTTTCTTTAAGATGAAATGATCGATTTCATTGCGCGCCCACGTCGCATCTTTCAAATCCGTTGGTGGAGCTGGATTCGCGATCGGTCGCCAGCACCAGTGTTCCGCGCGGCGTTTTTTCAGATTAAAGGCTTCCACTGTCGCCCCGCCTTCACGCACCGGCACCGGCTCCTCCGGCCACGCGGCACCATCTGAAATCCATTTCTCAAAATCCGCCACGATCGCATCATCCAACTTTCCTTTTGGCGGCATCTGCAAATCCGTCGTGACATAGCGGATCGTTTCGATCAGCAACGAAGCCTCAACATCGCCCGGAACCATCGCAGCCCCCGTGTCGCCGCCACTCAGCATGTGTTCGCGATGATCCAGCTGCAACTTTGCTTTTAGCTTTTCCGCTTTCGCGCTGTGGCATTTGTAACAACGTTCTGCCAGCACCGGCCGGATTTTCTTTTCGAAAAAGTCGAGCTGTTCCGGCGAAAATTCCGCACCGATCCCAAAAATCGGAAGTGAAATCGAAAGAGCTGTGAGAAGTGCCTTCATCGAAAAAAAATACGGGGTAAAAACCAGAGTGTCAGGATACGATTCTCAGGTGATTCCACAAATCGGATAAAGACAAACAGTAATACGATTTTCGCTCTAGAATCGGCTTCTCGGCCCGTAATACGCGAATGCGTGACGGGTATTAAGCCGCATGAACCGGTTTTGAATCTGAAAACTCACTTCTTGGGCAACGGCGCTTCTTTGCTGACCGTCATCGAAAGTCTCGCCAACGCCGCATTCAATTCGCGAATCTGATTGGTAAGCGTGGCGACCTGATTCGGTAAATCGAGCGTGGCTGAGGTCCCCTCGAGTGCTTGCTCAGCTTTCTTGATCAACTCAATTTCGGCCTCAATGCGCGCATCATCCATCCCGTTCACGAGCACGCCAATCACCAGATTGAGCATCACCATCGTTCCCGGCAGGACAAACGAGACAAAATAAATAGTTGCCAAAATCGGATGCGCTTGCGGTTTAAACTCCGGGTAATGCAACGCGAGATTCGCTTCACTAAAATTGTAACCCTCGTAAACATCGGAGCTATAAATTTGGAGATACATCACATCCGTTCAGTCCTCCAATGTTACTATGTGAAATTGAGAAAGCAGGGGAACCCATATTTTCGCAAGCATTTTGTGGGCGCGAGTGGGGGGATGGCTATGAATGAATGCGCCTGATCAAAGGTGTTATCCAAATACAGGTTTAAATCATGACGACTGAAACGCTCTCGCTTCCCGACTTGACCAATCGTGATGACATCATCCGGCTGGTGGATTGTTTCTGTGGGCGGATTCGGAGTGATGAGATGTTGGGGCCGATTTTTAATGACATCGCGAAGGTGGATTGGGAAACGCATTTGCCGAAGATGTATGATTTCTGGGACACGGTGATGTTTCGCTTGATGACGTTTAAGGGGAATCCGGTGACGGCTCATGCCAAGCTGGGACCGCTCACGGATATGGAGCGGGATAAGTTTGATCAGTGGTTGGTGCTGTTTCTCGCGTCGGTCGATGAACTGTTTGCGGGTGAAAACGCGGGGCACATCGTGCGTTGTGCTGAGGACATGGCGAACGTGCTTCACAGCAAGGTGAATGGCGTTCCTGATCAGCGGTTTGATCCGGCGAACCTGACGGATGAACAGAAAACGCGGTATGCGGCTTATAAAGAGAGCAAGGACACGGAGTAGGTGGGTGGTGAGCGGGATTCTTTGTCGGGGCACGAATTTGAAAGAATTTTACGGAATGAACACGAATTTTTCGGGCGGAAGAATTCGTGTTCATTCTGTAATTCTCTTCAATTCGTGAAAAAATAATGCACCCGCACGATTCAACCGATTGAATCGGTTCGGCGACTTTCTCTGATAAGTCCGCAATCTGGCGAGATGACGTTGGCGTGGTTCACGGTAGATTAGTGGTCGACACGTTCATCATGGCCAAACCACAATTCGAATTTATCCCGACCGGCGAATCGCGTGCGCTGGTGTATAAAATCGATCGTGATCTGTGGCCGGTCTATCATTACCACCCGGAATACGATATTTTGCTGTCGCTGAAAGATCATGCGGGGGAATTCACGTCGGGGGATCACATCGGGCGGATGGAGCGGGGAACGCTTTTCATGAACGGGCCAAATATTCCCCACTCGCTGCATTCAGGCCGGCCGGATGATCAGGATTGGGAAAAGCCGTCGCTGGCGGTGATTCAATTTTCGGAAAAATCGATCGGGGAAGATTTGTTGGGAAAGGTGGAGCTCCAGCCGATTCGGCAATTTCTCGAATCAGCGAAGTTTGGGTTTCAATTTCATGGCGAGACGGCAGCTCGTGGCTCGGAACTGATGTTGGAGATGCAGGGTCAATCGCCGTTGGAACGTTTTGTGCAGCTGCTGCGAATTCTAAATTTGTTTGCGGTTTCGGATGAAAAATCGCCTCTCGCAAGTCCGGCGTATTCGCCATCGCTGAGGGACGAGGACATTTCGCGAATCGGGGCGCTGCTGGAATATCTTCGCGAACACAAACACGATGCCGTTCGGCTGGATGACGTCGCGGCGGTTGCAAAAATGACGCCGAAGTCGTTTTGCCGGTTTTTTAAAGCGAACACGGGTCGAACGCTGATTCAGTATCTGAACGAGCTGCGCGTGGGTGAATCCTGCCGCATGTTACTGGAAACGAATCACTCGATTTCGGAAATCGCGCTGGATTCCGGGTTCAACAATCTCTCAAATTTTAATCGTCGCTTTCGCGAGATCAAAGGCGAAACGCCGCGTGAGTTTCGTGCCAGCGTAAAAATCGATCTGGATCGGCAAGGTTCGCCGCTGCCGCGTTCGATGGATTGAAAAACCAATTCCGTTGACGGGTGGCAACGTCCTTTTATAGTCCAGCGTCTTAGAACGTTTAATCAAACCAACGAATTATATATCATGGCACTTTCAGTAGGCGAAAAAGCACCCGATTTTGAAATGACCTCGCTCGGCGCGGACGGTCCTGAACTCGTAAAGTTGAGCGATCAGCTCGGCGACGGCAGCGTGCTGCTGTTGTTTGTCCCAATGGCTTTCACCGGCGTTTGCACAACGGAATTTTGCTCGGTGACGAGTGAGCTTGCGGAGTACGAAGGTCTCAATGCTAAGGTGCTCGGCATCAGCGGTGACAATCCTTTTGCGCAAGCAAACTGGGCGGAGAAAGAGGGCATCAGCTTGAAATTGCTGAGCGATTACGAGCACGGTGTCGCCAAGGCATACGACGTAGCTTACGATTCTTTTCTCCCTGAGAAAAATCTGACCATGGGCGGTGTGCCAAAGCGTTCGGCTTTCATCGTCGATAGCGCAGGGGTCATTCAGTATTCCGAAAGCAGCGATAGCCCCGGTGATTTGCCGAACTTCGATGCGATTAAAGCAAAGTTGGCTGAATTGAAGTAATCCTACTTCGATCCGTCTTCTTTTTGATCAGCCGCCGCGGCTGGAGTATGGCAGGCCTTTGCGCCGGGGTGCCCCAGATCGGCGGCTTTTTTCATCCATTCGCTGGCGTCGTCTGACGAAATGCGCCCGCTAACACCGGAGTCGAGGCACAACGTATAGGCATACATTGCTTTAGGATCGCCGAGTTCGGCCCCTTTTTTGAAAGCAGCAACTGCGGTGGTTTGGTCGCGGGGAGTTCCATCGCCATGAAGATGACACAAGCCGATTTGAAGATTGGCGGTGATGGTTCCGATCTCGGCGGATTCGACGAACTGCTGAAATCCGGCTTTCTGACTCGGGTTGATGCCGATCCCTTCGACCATGCAGACGCCGAGCAGTTCTTTGGTATCCGCGTATCCCTGATCGGCGGCCAGTTTGAGATAATCAGTTCCTTGATGAGGAGCTTTCTCGACAAATTCACCGAAGATCAGGCATTCGCCGTATAGGAATTGTGATTCAGCGTCGCCTTTATCAGCGGCGCGCTTCAGCCAATTCATACCGCCGGAGTGGTCGGCCGATGCAAATTTCCCCGGAGTCAAAATGATACCGAGCTTGCGCATATCAGCGGGATGACCGGAATCAGCTGATTTTTTTAACCAGTGAAGTCCGAGTGCACGATCGCGATGCAGGTAATATTCGGAAAGCAGCCAGGCGGCTTGCGTTGCATATTGGGCGGCTTTCTCTAATCTTCCGGCATTGATCCGGCCAACGGGGGCGTCGGTTTCGTTCCAAATCTCAAGCGTCTTCCAAAGCTGTGTTTTCGGCTCGGACGAATTGGGATCGAGCTTGAGGGCGTGAAGATACAGGTTCACGGCATCGGTGTAATCGCCATTTTCGCGAGCCTCGTCTCCTTTTTGAATAGCAACGTTGGGTTTTTCGATGCCTTCGGTGACGTCAATTTCATCGGTGTCAGTCGGGTCTCCGGGCTTGGTTTCAGCGGGTGCTTCGCCAAGGGGATCTGTCGCAAAGAACTTCGGTTCGTAATCTGTCGCGGGAAGCCGTTCGGTAAATGATTGACGGTCAAACCAGTTCAACAACTGGTTTACAAAATGAGCGGCACCACCAACAACGGCCGCAGTGATCACGGCAAAAAGCGCCACTTTAATCCAAGGAATTGGGCTTTTTCGTCGGGTAGCTGCCGCCATTTCGTCGTCGCCCCAGCTTGCGCGATGATCCGCTCGCCGAATCCAGACAGCGATTCTAATTTCGGAGTAGGCGCGGTTTCGGGGGGTGGGTTCGTGAAAATGTTGTTTGAAGCAGATACTGAATCTGGCGTTTCACCAAACGGAAGTGATCCGAGCCCACGACTTGGCTCGGGTTCAGGCTCAGGCTCTGGCTCTGGCTCTGAATATGCGCCGATGCTTTCAATAGGTTCGCTTACGGTCTCTTCCTCTTTTTCGATGACTTCTTCGGTAGCGATTTCTTTTTCTGTCGTCGCGGCCAGGGCCGCCGCGCCTTTCTGCACGGCAAAGGTGCGCTTGAACCATGACCCGCGATCAGTAACCCCGGCATCGTCCTCTACCTCAGGTGTGATCAGCGAATCGTCGACGATGGCGTCGGTTTTTTCTTCAACCGGCGGGCCGCCTTCTCCCCATAGCGAATCATCCACGATTTCCCCAAGCTGTTCTGGCTCTGCTCCGAGAACGGATTCATCATTTGATTCAGTGGCCGGCGCCTCGATAAATGTCTGCTGCTGACTTTGATCCAGATCTGCTGGTGCACCAATGACCGGCGGAAGAACGGCAGAAACGCCTTCGGCTCCGGAAACCGGCATGGCTTTGCCAACTCGAGGAGCTGCTTTGATTCGATCGAACGCACCTTTCAGTTGTTCTAAGAAATTCAGGTGGAGGTTTTCCGGTGCTTCGCGAAGTTGGCTGCGGGTGTTTTCGAAAACGGCAGCTACTTCAGCATGAACGTTTTCTTCTTCGGCGGAAATAGGACGTCCCCAAGCGATTTTTTTTCCCGGTCAGGGCAAACCACATGACGGGTGCCAAAACGGCCGCGCGACGAGCGTTGTCATTCGATTTTCCGCCGGTTTCGATGAGTTTGAGAAGATTCTTCGGCAGTTGAACGCCGTCGAGAAGTGACGCGGCGGTTTGGTGAAGTCGCAGGCGCATCGGCAGGCGCTGCCACGCGGTAGACCCAAATCGATCAAGCGCTTCTTTCAAGCTGGCGCTGTCTTCACTGCCGGTAACGGCATAAATATTTTCGGGCGGAAGCCACCAAATCGGGCAGGAGCTGGTCGATCTTTCAATCGCATCGACTGCTGCCGTCAATTTGGAACCCATTTCGAATGCATCGCGCGAGGGCAGGGGGCCCAGTTGGTGAACAATCGAATGTAAGTTGAGCCCTTGAATTCGTTCCTCACCAATCAGGAGGGTGCGGCCTCGAGGTTCGAGCGATTGCACTGCGAGCTGATTTGGAAAGCCGCGACCGGGGCGACGCATGGCTGCGCGGTGCTGCTCAAACCATCCCGTACGGGATTGATTCATGACCGGGGAAAATTTGAAAGCGGACGGGTGCAAAACCAATCGGCCCCTGCAAGGTGGCATCAAACGCATAAGCAAGTTCCGGAGCAAACCGGTTTTTCATCGCCGGGATGGCTTCCTTAAATTCCGAACCAAGCTCCAGGGTTTCCGCCCCACGCATCAGCCAATGACGCAGGTGGGATCGCGGGCGCACAATTTGATCGCCGGAAACATCAGTGGCGAATTCAGTCAGAGCCGCCGCGAAATTAGTCAGGGATGAAGCTGACTGTGGATTTAAATTCTTCTCCAACAGTCCCCGAAATTCAGCCGAAACGTTCTCTGGAAAGTCTTTTTTCCTTCAGGATCTCCCGTTAGAAGGACTTTTGTAAAATGGGCCACTCGAGCCGTTAGCTCTGCTTCCATGAGGACGCAGGGTTTGTCCCAATTCGAGAAGTCACAAAACATCAGGCGGATTCCGCCATTTTCAGTTCCAATTGTCAGGAAGAGATTCGCCGGAATGAAATTCTCCAGCGTTCTTGGAAGTGCCCGTTGGCCCGTCATTACTGAAATCAGATCCAGAGTCAAACGCGCAGAAGTCGCCGCCGGAACCGCTCCGTTTCGCTTCAGATAGGAGCCAATTGATTCGCCTTTCACCATCTGGTCGGCGAAAAAGAGCTCATTCTCATCCTGCCCGTAGGAAATGAGTTTGCTCAAACACGGGTGCTGCATTTTTGAAATCGCAGCCATCTAATGCTTGAACCACTCTGCACGATCCGGCTCGTGTGAGCGTCCGGCAAAAATATGGAGTCGAGCCAATCGAAATCGCTCACAATCCAGAACCATGAGCATTTGCTCATCGGGATTGTTGGAGGGTAGCGATGCGAGTGATCCGTTGTCTTCGCGAACGAAGCGGAACTGATCGAACTCTTTCAAAGCGGCATCGGCCATGATCTAACAGAAAGGAGAAGGGGGAAATCTACGTAAAAGGAAAAATCGGGATGATTTGAGTAACTATCGACCAAAGATCAGTAACGATGATAAAAAAATCATCTATTAAAGTAAGTTTAAGTGCAATCAGCCCTATAAAATTTATTCATTATGGAATTTATAAAAAAATATGCAACAAATTTTAAAATTGAGACGCACGAGCAAATTTTTCGAATTTCGATCAAACCGTAATCAGAGACCGGCGCAGGCCTGTATGAACCCCACCATTTCGCGCTGACTTCTTAGGGGATTCTCAACACAGTTGCCCTGACTCGATTTGGTAGGGTCGGTTCGGCGAATCAACCCTGTCGGATCGTTTGATTTATTCGTCGTCCGGTTTTTTTAAAATCCGGCCTTTGGGAATCTTTGCACCTGCAGCGATCCATTTCTTGAGGGCTGCGATTTCCTCATCGAGCAGCGGATCGGTATCTTTAGGCATTTTAGGGTCAGAGCCTTCGATTGCCTCCAAAATAAGCGATGGATCATCCAGCCCCAACGGATCCCGATCGAGCGTGATTTCACCTTTGGCATCTTCCGCGTTGTGGCAAACGATGCAATTCTGTTCGAGAACGAAAATCGCATCTTCCACGACCTCGCTTTCATCCGCGAATCCGGTCAAGGGAACCGAAAGCGGGAAAATGAAATAAATCAGGAAGCGAAGCGAATTGCTCATGGGGATCAATAATGGGAATTATTTTCTCAAGGCAGCAGCGGCTTTGACAGCGTTGCCTTTTCGCTGAACCCCGGTTTTCTTAGTAGCGTTGAACGCGGCGTTCGTTGTTGGCATCTGCGCATCGACTGATTGTTTCCATTCTGAAAGCCGTTTGTGAAGCTCGGTGGTTTTCTCAGGATTTTTCTTCGCGAGGTTGTGATCTTCGTGAATATCTTTGACCAAATTGTAGAGTTCCAGCGGACTGCCGTCATGAAGCTCGATCAGTTTCCAATCGCCCATTCGGACCGAGCTGTAGGGTTGGGCTCCCATCGAATGATAGTGCGGGTAATGCCAGAAAATCGCGTCGCGATCCAGGCTGTCTGCGGGATCTTTTAGAATGGGTGTCAGCGAAACCCCATCAACCGTGGATTTGATTTCATTCGGAATTTCCTGACCAAGAGTTTCCAGAATAGTCGGCAAAAAATCCATCGTGATGATTGGTTCGCTGCTCTCTGTTCCCGCTTTGGTGACGCCCGGCCAATTGATAATCGTCGGGATGCGCACCCCGCCTTCGTAAATTCCGCCTTTGCCCTGACGGAGCGGAGCGTTGTCAGTCGCGACAGGATCAAGCCCACCGTTATCGGAGGTGAAAATAATCAGCGTTTCTTCGGTCAGACCCGATTCCTGCAGCTTTGCCATAACGCGCCCGATTGCCTCATCCACGCTTTCCACCATCGCCGCGTATTTTACATTTCCGTGAAGCGGTTTGGGACTGGATTTGAGCTTCTTCTCGTATTTCTCCACCAAATCCGGTCGGCCCTGCAACGGCGTGTGGACATTATAGAACGAGAAATACATGAAAAATGGCGATTTTGATTCAGCAAATCCATCAATCAGACCCACCGCTTCCGAAGCGAGCCGATCCGTCAGATATTCACCGTCTTTGCCGCTTTTGGGCAACGTGGCGTAGATCGTGTTTTTCTTTTTAATTTCGACCGTTTTCCCTTTTCCATACGGCCAGAAATAGCTGGGAGGTGCGCCATGCTCATTTCCGCCAATGTTAAAATCGAATCCCTGACTTTCTGGATAAAAAGTGGGGTCTGGATTATCCGACCCACCGGGACCGCTTCGATCGCGATGAGTGAGATGCCACTTTCCCAAATGCGCGGTTTTGAAGCCCTTTTCTTTAAGAATTTCCGCAATCGTCACTTGGCGGTGTTCCAAAACTTGAGTCCAGTCGGGAATTGTCAGCGGGGTGTTTACGAAAGGATGTCCCGGAATGAAATCGGTCACACGAAGTCGCGCCGGATATTGGCCTGTCAGCAATGCTGCTCGCGTGGGTGAACAAACCGTACAGGCAGCGTAGGCATTGGTGAACTTCGTTCCAGCTGCGGCAAGCGCGTCGATGTGTGGTGTTTCGTAAAAATCACTCCCGAACGCGCCAACGTCAGTCCACCCCATGTCGTCGACGAGAAACACGATGGCATTTTTCGTTTCGGCTGTCGCCAAAAAGGGAGTCGCGAGGACGATAAATGCAGCGATCCCACTGCGGATTGAGAAATTCATACGAAGTCAGTCTATTCCGATCGAGATCAGGTAGTAGCAACACGATCAAACCAGAGGAAAGTGATGTATCCCGCATAGCCTAGGAGCAGTAGCGCGCCCTCGAAGCGGCTGATTCGCTTTCTCGTCAGCATAATTGGAAAGAGAACCAACGTCATCACGACCATCACGAGTAGGTCGGAGAGTTTGATTTGAGTCACCCCCATCGGCTTGATCGCCGCCGTCGCCCCGACCACGCACAGAATATTAAAAATGCAGGACCCGATGATATTTCCAATGATGATGTCGCCCTCTTTTTTCATCGCAGCGACCGCAGAAGCAGCGAGTTCGGGAACCGAGGTGCTGAAAGCGATCAATGTTAGAGAAATGACCGCTTCAGGGACACCAAATAATTTTGCCAGTCCAACGCCTCCTTCTTCGAGGGCTCGAGCGCCAAGGTAAAGCAGCACCAACCCGATAAACACCATTCCAGCCAATTTCAAAACCGGCTCCATTTTGCCTTCGCTGAGATTGAACTCCGCTTCCAATTCCTCGACCATCTCCGGATTTTTTATTTTTCGCGCGATCTTCAGCTGAATAAACGTATAAACGACCACCGCAGTAAAAAGTAAGATCCCCTCAATTCGGCCAACCCCTGACCCGATCAGGAGCATCGCCATCAACACCAGCGAAGAAAGCGCGAGGATCGGCATGTCGCGGACGATCAACTCTCGCCGCACATGAAGAACACAAATAAATGCGCTGAGGCCTAGAACGAGTCCGATATTACAAATGTTTGAGCCGACCACGTTGCCGATCGACATATCCGGCAGTGATGGCGTTCCCATATTGAAACCAATGCTGACGAACAGTTCCGGCGCACTGGTTCCAAACGCCACGATTGTCAGGCCAACCACCAGTGGCGAGATTCCATATTTGACGGCGATTTTACCGGCTCCACCAACGAGCCACTCCGCTCCGAAGTACAGAACTATGAGTCCGAGAATCAAGTAAAACACGTCGATTAAAATGGGCATTCGGCACTGTGGCGACTACCCGAAAATCCGCCAGTGGAAATTTCTTCATTATTTTCTCTTGAATCCCGAAAAAATGGGGGAATAATCAGCGCTCCGCAGACGGCTTTAAGCCATCTCATCAATTTTTTGTGATGCGACCCGTTCGTCTAGCGGTCTAGGACTCCGCCCTTTCACGGCGGCAACACGGGTTCAAGTCCCGTACGGGTCGCCATATCTTTCAAAAAATTAGTTCAGTGTTTCAAAGCTTGTGACAATTTCTGTCATCAAAGGTCAAAAATGGAGTCGCGCTGATTCCACAGAATCTCGAATTTTTATTCAGCTACTTAGACAGTTCATCTTTCTGCATTTCGTTCATTCGGGATTTTTCAACGACAAGTTGGCTGGTAGTATTTTGAACATATGTTTTTCGCATGCCGGATCAGAATGAACTCATCCTTTATCGGACCGACGATGGCCGCACTCGTCTGGAGTGCCGCTTTCAGGACAAGACGCTCTGGCTTTCGCTGAATCAAATCGCGGAGCTTTTCACCCGGGATAAATCAGTCATATCCAAGCATTTGAAAAACATCTTCGATGATGGGGAATTGAGCCGGAGTTCAGTTGTTGCAAATCATGCAACAACTGCCGACGACGGAAAAACCTATCAGGTGGATTTTTACAATCTCGAAGCCATTTTTGCAGTCGGTTATCGGGTCCGCTCCGCTCAAGGGGCTCAATTCCGAAATTGGGCAACCACTCAGCTAAAGGAATACGTTATCAAAGGCGTTGCGCTCGACGATGAGCGGATGAAGCAACCTGAATCCAGTTTGCTTTTTGAGCAATTGCTCGCTCGCATCCGTGATATCGGAACCTCGGAAAAAGTGTTCTGGCGGAAAATCTGCGACATTTTTTCCACCAGTATCGTTTATGATGGGAAAGCGGAAACCGCGCGGAAGTTTTTCAAGATGGTTCAAAATAAGATGCACTGGGCGGCGCATGGCAACACTGCTGCCGAACTGGTTCATCAACGGGTGGATTCAGATCAGCCTCATCTCGGGCTCACCAATTTTCAGGGAGCGGAGCCGACGAAAGCTGAAGTGGAAGTCGCTAAAAACTACGTAAATGAAGAGGAACTCAATCTTCTCAATCGGATTGTAGTGGCCTATCTCGAATTTGGCGAGCTGCAGGCGCTGAATCGTCGTCCCATGAAAATGGCGGATTGGTCCCGCAAACTGGATGATTTTCTGAAACTGGGAGATCACGAAGTTTTGACACACGGCGGCAATATTTCGGCTCAACAAGCCAAAGAAAAAGCCCACCTTGAATATTCAGCTTACCGGAGAAAAACGGATCAACTTCCTTCTCGGGTGGATCTGGATTTGGACGACGTGCTTAAAGAAATTTCTTCAACGTAAATTCAGGAATCTCCCCGCAAATTTGCCAATTTCTCCACCGCCGTTTTCCCAGCATCGGAAACTTCACGTTTCTTGCCGCCCAGCAATCGCGATAAGGCAAAGCCTTTTGATTTCATCAGCTCGTTGCGGGTTTTGGCTAATTGCTTCCACGCATCGCGTTCGACTTTCAGTTTGCGATTTTCGTCGCGAACGGATTCGTATTTTCCGGCGAGGTTCACCGCTGCCTGCGGAGCTGATTTCTCGTCCCAAGTGTTCACCAGCGCCTTGTTCGGGTAATCATGGAGCTCGGTGAGGGTTTCTTCATCCAAACCGTCTACCATGGCCTCAATCTCCTCAGGCGTGGCTTTCTTAGCCGCAAGCTGGGCGAGTAGAAGCTGAAAAAGCCCCGAGTGAAAACTCGATACGCTGTTTTCGATCGCACGCATGTATTCGTAAAAACGATTCCGCGTCGCCTTGTTGGCTGTGAATTCATCGGCAAAATGATGATACATATCAAAATGCATCCGTAGCATCTCTTTCAACAACGGGGCCGGGTTGGTATTGATGTTGTTTTGGGGGTGAACCCGGTATTCCAGCAAATCTTCTTTGATCAGGTGGATCTCATCGCGCAACGCCGCGCCGCTCAGGAAAAAGTAATCGTGATTGAAGCGATACGGCTGAAACGGATTCGCCACCGCGTAATCCGTCCGCGAAATGATGTTCGAGCTGGTCACCACGAAATTCGCCATCGCTATCCATTCCCAAATCGTCGCGTCGCTTTCGCGGCCCATTGCCCAGACTGCTCGCAGCCACTTCGCACGCGATTCCCCGGCTGGAAGAACGCCGCCTTCTGCATCGATCATGTGCAATCCGGTCGAAACCACGGCTTTCGCATTGGGCTGCTCAAATTGGGGAAGGCATTTTTCATACCGGGTCGGCTCGTAAATGTCGTCTGAGTTGAGAATCGAAACCAAATCGCAATCTTTGGCCACCTCTTCGATACAGCGATTCCACGTGGTGTGGGCACCTGCATTTTCCTGCACTACCAGCTCAACGCCGCGATCTTCGAATTGTCGGATGATCTCAACCGAATCGTCTTTTGAGCCATCGTCGATCACTAAAAAACGATCCGTCTTCCGAGTCTGGTTCAACACCGATTCGATCGCCGGAACGATGTATTTGGCGTGGTTATAACTGGCGATGACTGTGGCAAGACGCATGATTACGAATCAACCCTGTTTGATCAACGAATCAACAGGGTTTGAACGAAAATGCGTTTCGATGAACCAACAGGGTCGATTCGCTTTGACTGGGTGATTGGTGAGCGGGAGTGGTAAAACTCTTGATGCTATGAAACCGATTCTGAAAAATGTTCTCGCAGTTATCGTCGGTATTTTTGTGGGGAGTGCGGTAAATCTTGTACTTGTCAGTGCCGGGCACGCTGTGATTCCGCTTCCTGAAGGCGCTGATGTTTCGACGACCGAAGGATTTCGGGAGAGCATAAAACAATTCACGCCAATTCATTTTTTGACTCCGTTTCTGGCGCATGCGCTGGGGACGTTGGCCGGGGCATTTCTTGCCGCGAAGATTGCGGCGAGTCACAACGGTAAATTAGCGATGGCGATTGGCGTGCTTTTTCTGATCGGAGGCATCGCGGCCGTGGCGATGTTTGGCGGGCCGATCTGGTTCGCAATCGTCGACCTCGTTTTCGCCTACCTTCCAATGGCATGGTTGGGCGCGCGTCTGGCGCGAAATCGCTGATTTCATGGTATGTCGGGGTCAACGACCTGTCGATGTTCGTTGCCGGCGAAGCCAACCGTGCCGAGGAACCGCGATTTCGTGGGTGGGTTCCCGGACGCGTGGGAGATGTGCCGCCTCGGTTGGTATCTCGAGCGCCTTTTTGCGTCTCGTCCTTTACATTTTCCCCGTGGCATCGTTAAATTTGCCGACGCCACTTAATGAGTAAAGGAACCCGAAAATCAAGCCGCCGAGGTCGCTTTCGCAAACGCGAAGGGCGGGATTCGCTGCAATTGATCGAGGAGGCGTTTCATCTATTGCGCACTGCATCGGCGCGAACGCACTGGGCCTACTTTTTGGGAACGGTTCCTTTTGTCGCGGCAGTTTTTTATTTCTGGGCAGATATGGGAAGCAGCAGCTACGCGGAACGTGATTCGACGTTGGCCTCGCTGGGAATGGTCGGTGCATATTTTTGGATGAAAGCGTGGCACGCCATCTTTTGCCGACGACTGGTGGCGACTGTCAATCCAGGCCAATTGGTGGTATTTTCGGGATGGAAAAAAGTGCGTTATTTTGCAGCACAAATGATGCTGCAGGTTTTCGCCTTGCCGGTGCTTGCTGTATCGCTGGTCCTGATTCTCCCGCTTCCGTGGACTTACGCGTTTTTTCAGAATGTCAGTGCCCTGGGGTTTTCCAAGGATTACGAAGACCGCCCGCTCCGGGAACTATTCGTGCATGCCCTGAAACTTGCCTGTCGGGACTTAGGGCAATGTATTGGAATCCTCGCGATCATGAAGTTCATTGCGCTTTTCACGTGGTTGAATCTGGTTGCTGCGTTTGGTGCCCTGACGTTTTTTGCAAAATCGTTCTTCGATATCGAAACGGTGTTTTCTCTCAATCCGATGGCGGCATTTTTGAACACGACGTTTTTGTTCGGCTCGTTTGTGATCGTTTTTTTGGTTATTGCTCCGATGATGAAAGCCATTTTTGTTCTGCGGTGTTTTTATGCGGACTCGCGGAAAACAGGAGCCGATTTGCTGAGCCAGCTTGCTCAATTTACTCCAGGGAAATCGACTCAGGCCGCAGCAATGATCGCGTGTGTGTTGCTGCTTGGCGGTTCGGTTCAGTCCGTTGCTCAGGAAAATGGTGAATCAAAAGGTAGTGCGAATGTCAGTCAGCTTGAGGATTCAATTCGCGATACGATGGCGGAAAAGAAATATCAGTGGCGATTTGAGCGGTTGGCAATGGGAGACGATGAAGCGTCTGAGAAAACGGGATTTGATAAATGGCTCGATGATTTTGCCGCGTCGATTCGAAACACTTCCGAATCGATGAATGAAAAATTCGAACAAATTATGGATCGTTTGTTCAATCAAGACGGCTCCAAGTCATCGCGAAATAGAAACGGCGAATCCGAGATGGGCTTGTTCATTGGCAGCAGTTTCAATGTGATTTTGATCGCGGTTCTGGTAGGGCTCGTGATCTGGCTGGTCTACATCTTGATTCAGCGCTATCGCGAATCGGATCCGGTTGAAATCGAAGAGATTTCTGTTTCCGGAGAGATTGACCTCGAAAGTGAAAACATTGTAGCAACGCAGCTTCACGAAGATGAATGGATGAAATTGGCGCGCGAAAAAATTGCTGCCGGTGAAACGCGTCTTGCGATCCGGGCGCTCTTTCTTGCCAGCCTGGCGCACCTCGGTGAGCGGGGGATGCTACACATCAAAAAATTCAAATCCAACTACGACTACTCTCAGGAGCTTCGATTAAAGGCGCGGAGCCTTCCCGAATTGCAGAGTGCGTTTGGAGAAAATGTAGGGCTTTTCGAGCGTGTGTGGTATGGGCTGCACAACATCGGTGATGACGCAGTGGAGCATTTCACCTCAAATTACGAACGGATTGCGGCTCAAAAATCCGTTCACGAATTGCAACAAGCTGAAGCGACTCCAGCGAGATGAAATTCTCCAAAATCATCCCGGTCATTGGATTTACTGCGCTTGTGCTGTTGTTGGCATTCGTATTTTCAAGCGTCATGGATAAACGTTTCTCTTCCGGAACGATCTATCCGCATTACTCAACGCAGCGAACAGATCCACTGGGCGCACAGGCTATTTTTGATTCGTTTGATCGGCTTGATTCGATTTCCGCGTCGCGAAATTTTGAGGTGCTTACGCGGATCAAAACTCTTGATGAAGATACCGCGCTCGTGCTTCTGGGGTTACCTCGCCAAAGTGTCGATGACATGCGGGCGAAAGCTGATTCCCCAGTGATCAAGGCGGTTAAAGAAAAGGGGGCCCGGCTTGTTATCACGATCGATCCCGAGATCGTAAACGCGGACTACACGCCTCAGAAAAGCAGCGAAGAAAAAGATTGGTTCGAGAAGCGTCGCGAAATTATTCAGAAACGAAATAAGGAGCAAGTGGAGCGCGAGGCTGCGAAGAAGAAAGAGAAGAAAGGGAAGGATGGTAAAAAGTCTGAGGATAAGAAAAAGAAGGGCGCGGAGAACGATGGCGATTCAAAGTTGAAGGCTGAAAAGGAACCGGACGACGAAAAGAAAGATAAAAAGGACCCGATCAAAGATTCGATCGACGAGTTTTTTGAATACGACGAAGAAGAGCTGGAAAAAGAGGCAGAAGAAAAATTCGGAAGCTCTTTGTTTAATCAGTGGGATATCGATTTCGCCTATGTCTCCGATTATAAACATCCAGATGGCGGGTGGGAGCCGCGAGTTCCCGCAAATGCCGCCAAAATGGGAACTCCGACCCTCATACCAAACTGGCATAGCCAATTTCGTTTTGAGATCGACGCCTCTGCAAAAGCCGATTGGAAGGTGATTGCCATCGTCGACAAAAAGCCCGTGGTTGTGGAAAGGAAACTCGGCAAAGGAACCGTTGTTTTAACGACAGACAGTTTTTTTGCTTCGAACGAGAGTCTTCACAATGGAGCGTCAGCCGAATTCCTGCTCTGGTTGGTTGGTGACAAAAGTAAGATCGTTTTCGATGAAACATTGCATGGAACCACAGTGAGAACCGGTTCGATGAAATTGGTGAAACGGTATCGGCTCCACGGACTTTTCATCGGTTTGTTCGTTTTGGTTTTTATGTGGGCGTGGCGATCTGCGACGTCACTTGCCCCGGGAAGCGAAGCGATCGATGGAGGAATCATCGGCAGTGGCGGAACTGTCTCCGGTGAAGAGACCAGCTCGGGATTGGTTCAGCTCTTGCGGCGCAGTATTCCGTCGAAGGATCTGCTGACGCGCTGCGCAGAGATTTGGAAAGGTGGGAAAAATCAAACGATCAAGCCACAGGAAGAGGCTGAGTTAAGCGCAATCTTGAATCAAAACCGCAACGACTCCAAGTCACTCGATACGGTTTCGGCCTATCGCCGCATCACAGACCTTCTGAAAAAGAAGGTCTGATTCTTACGATGTAACAGAGTTGATTCATCGAACCAACCCTATCTGATCAAAAATTCGATTAGGCTTCGAGGAAGTTTTTGATCAAACGCAATCCCACGTCTTGACTCCGTTCCGGGTGGAACTGGCAGGCGAAAATGGAATCGCCAACCTGAACGCTGGATGCGAATTCGACGCCGTAGTTTGTGGTTGAACCGATCACCGATTTGTCTTCGGGATCGGGGAAAAACGAGTGTACAAAATAAAGGTGGGGGTCTTCGTCTTCCGCCAATCCATCCCAAATTGGCAACTCGCGATTTTTGATCGAAACCGTATTCCAACCCATGTGCGGGACTTTTAGACCGGCGTCCATTGGGAATTTTTTCACGGTTCCTTTCAAGAAGCCGAGACCTTTGACGCCGGGAACTTCCTCGCTGGATTCAAATAAAACCTGATAGCCGAGGCAGATTCCGAAAAACGGTTTTCCAGCTTCCAGCCATGCGAGAAGGCCGTCGCGAAGATTCTTTTCGTCGAGAACGGCTGCGCAATCACCGAATGCGCCGACGCCGGGAAAGATGAGCTTTGAAATGGATTCCAAATCTTCCGGTCCATCGACGAGAATCCCTTCGTGACCGAGCAATTTCAGCCCGTTGAGCACATTTTGCAGATTGCCGCCGCCGTAGTCGACGACGCCGATTTTTGATGTCGAACTCATGATTATTTCTTAGAGAACGTCTTTGGTGCTGGGAATCACGTCTGCGATTCGCGAATCGATCTGAATCGCGGAGTCCACCGAACGCGCGAGGCCTTTAAAAACCGCCTCTGCCATGTGGTGACCGTCGCGACCATAAAGGATTTCGATGTGCAAATTGATCAGCGCGTTGAACGCAACGGCGCGCATGAACTCTTCGACGAGCGTGAAATTGAATGCCCCGCCGATGTTGGCGATGCTTTCCGGGCCGCGATATTCGAGAAACGGGCGACCGCTGAAATCAACGACGACCCGCGCCAGCGTCTCATCCATTGGCAAATAGGCCACGCCATAGCGGTTGATGCCCCGCTTTTCGCCGAGAGCTTGTTTAATTGCCTGGCCAAGAACGATTCCTGTGTCTTCCACCGTGTGGTGAAAATCCACTTCGATGTCGCCATCAACCGTTACATCCAGGTCGATTTTGCTGTGTTTCGAAAAAAGCGTCAGCATGTGATCAAAAAACGGCACGCCGGTATTGATCGTAGATTGGCCGGTGCCATCGAGATTGAGGTAGAGACGGACCTTGGTTTCTGCGGTGTCTCTTTCAATCGAGGCGGTTCTATTGGAACTGGATTCTGTGGCTGACATGGAGTTTGTTTGAAAAAACTTGGGTAAACTACTCCAAAATGAACGTCCCCGAAACCATCACTTGCGTAGATTGTGGTCAAAGTGCGCATCTCATCTCATATCCGCCCGAAGAAGGGTGGCAGATCGGAGATAGTGTCGTTTACCGGTGCCGTGGCTGTAATGATCGCTGGGACCTCATCGTCGATGAATCCGACGATCCAGAGACCGGCGGTTCGAC
>CALAHF010000163.1 GCA_937891465.1 uncultured Verrucomicrobiales bacterium
CTTCGATACTTGAAGCCTGCTCTGACCCGCCAAAAGGTTCCGCAGATGTGAAAGAAGAGCCAAACTTTTTGGGTCATTGCGGTTTCGATGCTGTTCCGTCCTAACCAAAATATCGTTAGTAACTCCAATGTACACTACCGAACGAGACTTGTTCGACATGATATAAACAAAGAAATAGCGTTTTACATAAGGTGACATCACAAAATGAACACTGCACAAAAAAACAGTTCCGAGCAATCTTAAATAATCAAAAACACTTCATTTTTCTGACCCGCCACGAATTGAACGCCGCTCTCCCCTCACCAAAAAATAAAATCACCGTCATCCTGAGGCGGAGGCACGACGCCTAAGGACCTCAGTTGGAATTTACAATTTTTGAAAAAATAAATCCGCCAAGCTGATTCCCCACGCCTGCGAAAGCACTGCCCGAAACTTCCGCCCAAAGCTACCGCAGGCTGTCCGGCCATCTGGAAATTTTGGAATTGGGAAAACCGTCTACTCCGACAGGGGTCCTTCGGCGTCGTGCCTCCTTCTCAGGATGACGGTGATGATAGTGGTGAGCTATTTAGAGAACGATCAATTTAACGGCCTACGATTGCTCATCCGCAAAATATTTCAAAGACTCCCGAATCCCATCAGGAATCGTCGTCCGCGGCATATCGGGAAAAGCTGCCAGAATCTTCGCATCATCCAAATCACAGACAAACGGGGCTTTGAACGCATCTTCGGCGGTTGTGATTTCGCACACTGGCAATTCCAATTCGGCGGCGGCGGTGTTGATTTCGGCAAGGAATCCGGTGGTTTCCATCGTGATGCCCCGAAGATTGAATTCGTCGTAGCCATCTGAAAAATCGGCCATCGCTGACATGGCAAATCCGGCTCCGACGTCTTCGACAAAATGATAGTGCTCGCGGCCGATGTAGGGCATGGCGAATTCGCCACCGCTCGCTGCGGTTTTTAAGGCGGTCGTGGGGGCACTGGTCAGGCCCGCGTCGCGCCCGGGGCCGAATGTAGTCGCCAATCGAAGTGAGATCGAGGGAACGTCGGTTTCCATGTGAAACGCCTGCGCGGTGCCTTCGCCGGAGACTTTCCAGTGACCATACAGATTGGGAGGCTGCAGGCCGCTGTCTTCGGTGACGGTTTCAGCCGGATACAACGAGCGCGGGCCGTAAACAGCGGCAGAGCTGGCGAAAACGAAGCGCTGCAAATGCCCTTCGCTGAGCGCGGCGGCAGCTTGAAACAGATAATTGGTGCCGTGAACATTGATCTCCATTCCACGAAAAGGCTGGGATTGGCAATCGGGCGTTTGAAACGCGGCGAGATGAATGATTCGCGTTGGGTTGACTTTCCAGACGGCTTTTTCAACAGTAGATCGATCGGAGATATCTCCCGCAATCGCATCGGTCGTGTCTGATTTCCCCGTTCGGGTGAAGGCGACGATGTTGTCAAACCCGTTGGATTTTAGCCACGCGACGGTGGCAGAACCGATGCAACCGGTCGCGCCGGTAATCAAAATTCGCTCAGACATGATGGGCGAATCTTACACTGAAAACGCCGTCCGCACTAAAATCCCATGCGCACTTTCCCCGGCGTGAAAATCAGCGGGTTGCGATCGTACTCGTAACCAGTCTGGTTGATCAGATCCCATTCTTTATCCCGAAGCTTCGTCGTCGTGAAGAGCGGTAGAATGGGAGATCCATTGGAGCGTTTGTTATACTTGGCTCCTTTTTGTTCGACCATCAGAGTGCCGCCCAAACGGCCACCGGGGCGCTCACCGACGAGAATGGTGATCTCTGTTCCGCGTTTGATGGTGACCCATTTTCCCTGCCACGTTGGCTTACCAGACATGAAGGTGGGCTGGCTGCTTTGCTCGCGCAGTGACGACTCATTCAAACAATCAGCCCAACAGGCATCGAGCACGGGTTTGCCATTCACGAGGACAATTAGCAAATCGTCAAACATACCGTGGAATCGATACATGCCCTCTTCCGGCGGATCCATTTTCCCAGAGTAATGAACGAACCATCCGCGAGGCTGAATTTCTTTCTCAGCTTGAAATGCCTTTGGCCCTTCGTTCGCGTCCATATTCGGAATCGCTAAAAAGGTGAAGCCCAGTTTCACGCTCGCGAGATAGTAATCATCGAGCATCTTATCTGAGAATTTCCGATCGATTAATTTAGAAATTACCGGATAGAAATCTTGATCCTGATTGTAGGCTCTCGGTCCTTTTTCGCGATTCTGCTTTAGATCGAAAAGCCGTCCGGTCAATCCGCCACCACTTCCGGCGCTGCCGAACATGGTGGTTCCAGATCCCATTCCATTTCCGCTCCCGGAACCAAATCCATCGCCAAAATCACCTTCTCCCAATCCAAGGGGACCATCGGTAACGCGTTCAACTTTGGGAGCCACAATTCGCGCCGTGGTATTAGCGCGGAGCATTTTTGCAATCGGTGACGCAGCAGAGGCCGAAGCGGCCTGCTTGACCTGCTTCATCACCGTCTTTTTCTGCATTTTCGGCTGCTCCTCTTTGGAGATTGCGGTCACTTTCGCGATCAATTCAGGCTCTTCTCTATTGTTGTTGATGATTTTCACCAACATGAAAATCAGGAACAAAATGACGTGAGCCACCACAGCAACGGTTATCGCGACGGTCTTTTTACCGCCATTTTTTTCTACAGCTGAAAGTTCTGTGAGTAGCATAACTGATCGAGTTTACACCGAATTTCCGCGTCCAGTAAAGCACTCTGTGTCATGGAATCATAATGGCCTTTGGAGTCGATTTATCGAAGCTCGCCTCGAAAGCAGCGATGGCATCATCGAGCGCAAACGTCTCGATCAGATCATCTACTGGAATCACGCCGTCGCGCAGGTGTTTCATGGCGGCTTCGAAGTCGTCCCACGCAGCGGCCATACACGGGTGAATTTTTTGCTCGCGGCGCACTATGTTAGTCGCCGTCCAATCGACATTAAAACCGTAAGTCGCGATGATTCCGATGAGACCGCCCCATTTCACAGAATCACTCGCCGCAGCCAATGCCTGCGGCGCGCCGGAAGCCTCAATGAAACGATCTACCGGGGCAGGGAGTTGCGCAGAAAGCGGATTTTCGTCCGAGACAACACGGGTTTGAAATCCCAAATCGCGCGCCTTTTGCAAACGAACTTCTTCGTCCCATTCGGCGCCGGTAACGGTGACATTTCCGCCGGCAGCACGAGCCAACAGCGCACAGAGCAGCCCGATAATTCCACAGCCTGAAACAATCACGTCATGGCCAGGTTTGATTTCGCACATTTTCAAAACACAACGACTCGCAACCGCCAACGCCTCTACCAACGCGCCTTCGATGAAATTCAAATTATACCGCAGCGGCATGACATAACGCTCGTGAACGCAGACAAAATCGGCCATGGCACCACTCATGTGAAAGCCGAGAATCTGGCGTTCTTCGCAAATTTGGGTGTTTCCCGCGCGGCAGTTATCGCAGGTATGGCAGCTGTGAATCGCGATGGCACAGACGGGATCGCCGACTTTCCAACCGGTCACATTTTCTCCGAGCGCATCGATGGTGGCGGAAAATTCATGGCCAAGAATGCGGGGGCGTTTCACAAAATCAAAATTTGGTTTGCCCAACGCTGCACTGACGTCTGACCCGCAAATTCCGACAGCTTCGACTTTTAAACGAATCTCATTCGGTTTCGGCTCCGGCGCAGGCGCATCAATGAGAGCAAGATCTTTGGGAGTATTGGACTGAAGACAGAGGGCGCGCATTGGGCAGCTATAAATCACAAATGTAGAGTTTTCACGATCGAATAGGGTCTGTTCGTCGAACGAACCCTATTGGATCGGATCGGCGCAATCAGGTGAACCGTTCGGTTTTGCTTGGCTCCCGTTCTAAAAAATGGGACACTTAAAAGGCAAAATTAAGGCGCCTTCCATTATGTTTTCTCGACTCCATCTCCTCTTGTTTTTATTCACCATCGGCGGGCTGTCAGCTTACGGTCAGGGTAATAAAAAGCTGAATGTTCTCTTCATTCTCGCAGACGATTTGGGATACATGGATGTTGGGTTCAACAATCCCGCGACGTTCTATGAAACACCGAATTTGGATGCGCTTGCAAAATCAGGAATGGTCTTCACCGACTTTTATGCGGCGTGTCAGGTTTGCTCTCCGACACGGGCCAGTATCTTGACGGGGAAGTATCCGGCGCGTGAAAACACAACGAATTATTTCAGCGGAAAACGGAGCGGAAAATTCGAGCCGGCGGTTTTGGTGGATGAAATGTCGACCGACGAAGTGACTCTCGCCGAAACGTTGAAAGAGGGCGGATACCGCACCTTTTTTGCCGGAAAATGGCATTTGGGCCGCGAAGGAAGCTGGCCAACTGATCATGGGTTCGACATCAATAAGGGCGGCGGATCAAACGGATTGCCACGCAGTTATTTTTCACCGTATAAGAATGTAGAAAACTTGGCACCGGGACCTCAGGGAGAATATCTCACGACCCGACTGGCCAGCGAATCCATTCAATTCCTCAACGACAGTGCAAAAACCGAAGATCCGTTTTTTCTATATCTCTCGTTTTACTCGGTTCACACACCGTTGCAAGCGCCGAGAGATCTGGTCCAAAAATACAAATCGAAAGCTGAGAAACTGGGAATCGATATCAAAGTTGGCAATATTGACGCTGGTCGCGAACGCCAAGTGTTACCAGACGTAAAAGGCAAGCGGGCCGTCCGCATTCGGCAGGATCATGCGGTTTACGCGGCGATGGTTGAAAGCATGGACACTGCTGTGGGGCGGATTTTACAACGAATCGAAGAGCTGGATCTGAAAGAAGAAACGGCGGTCTTTTTCATGTCGGATAACGGTGGACTTTCAACTTCAGAAGGCCTTCCGACATCGAATTTACCACTTCGCGGCGGCAAAGGCTGGATGTACGAAGGCGGCATTCGTGAGCCTGTCGTGATCCGCTGGCCGGGAGTGACCGCTCCAGGAACGCGCTGCCAAATTCCGGCCGTGAGCACTGACTTTTATCCAACGATTTTGGAAATGACGGGCCTTTCAGGAAAACCCGAGCAACACGAAGACGGCGTCAGTTTGGTTCCGGCTTTGAAAAACGCGTTCACTAAATTTAATCGCGGTCCGATCTTTTTTCACTACCCGCACTATTCAAATCAGGGCGGATTTCCGGCGAGTGCGGTTCGCATTGGCGATTTGAAATTGATTCAGGATTTAGAGGACGGCGCTTACGAACTCTACGACCTGAATGACGACATTGCGGAGCATAACAACCTCGAGCAGTTGGAAGCTGAAAAGGTCAAAGAAATGGGGGACATACTCAATGCGTGGCGACGTGAAGTCGATGCGCAACCACTTCGCCCAAATTCGAAGACCGGCGCAAAACCACCAAAATTGTGGTGAAGTGAGTGACGTTCTTGCTCATCTCGACCGACTTTTTGCAGACGGACCGATTCCATTCGAACGGTTCATGGAATCGGCGTTGTACGATCCGGAATTCGGCTACTACACGGCGAACATCGCAACCGTCGGCGGACGTTCGGCTGACTTTGCGACGACTGCGACCCTTTCGAAAAAGCTCGGAAAAGCCATCGCGGGCTGGATCCAACAACAGTTTGATGAGTGTAATTTTCGAACCGTCATCGAAGTCGGCGGTGGCGACGGCTCGCTTGCAAAACAGGTTTTGAAATCGGTGGGGTTCTTCCTTCGACGAGGCATTGATTACCGAATCGTTGAAATTTCTCCGATTCTTCAGGCAACTCAAAAAAAATTACTCGGAAATAAAGCGAGCTGGTTCTCTACAATTGATGAAGCGATTTCAGATATCGATGACGCGATTGTTTTCTCAAATGAACTGGTAGACGCCTTTCCCGCTCGCTGGCTGCGTTGGAATGAAGGGTGGGAAGAAATCTACGTGAATTTCGACCGGAAAAACGGACTTTCCGAGCAGTTCCGCCTCGTTTCCGGTGTTCAGGTTCCTGAATCTTTAGAACGGACCAATCAACGAATTGAAGTTCACGATTCGTATCGTCAGTGGATTCGTGATTGGATGCCACGCTTAACCGTCGCCTCGGTTTTGACGATCGATTACGGCGGTACCGCGAAGGAAATCTACGAACGCCGGCTCGCTGGAACGATGCGCGGCTATTTCAAGCACGAGCGAATCGAAGCAGGCGGAATTTACAGCCGATTCGGAAAACAGGATCTCACAGCAGATGTTAATTTTGATGACCTCAAAAAATGGGGAATCGAACATGATTTCAACCCAACACGATACGAAACCCAGGGGCAGTTTATAGAGCGAATGGGAATCAGAAATGATCCGCTCTCGGAGGCAAACGAAGCATTTCAAGTCTTGGAGCAGGTAAAACGATCCGATAATATCTAATCGCCCCCTTCTGGTTGGTTCTAAAGAGACATCCATTTCTGTTGGATCGTCCCCCTGATTACGGGGGTAAGATTTTGGGCGAAATGACCATAAGATATGACTGAAACAAGATGAAACGGGTTCTAACAATTTTTGGCTTCTTATGCCTCGCGACGGGATCATTCGCGGAGGAAAAAATCGACTTCAACCGCGACATTCGCCCGCTTTTGTCGAATCGATGCTTCGCCTGTCACGGGCCGGATCAAGACGAGCGGAAGGCAGACTTGCGCTTGGACACTCGGGAAGGAGCCATGATGGATCTCGGCGATTACAAAGCGCTGGAGCCCGGTGATGCTGAAAAGAGCGAGTTGTATTATCGAATCACTTTGGAGGCGGACGATGATGATTTGATGCCACCAACCGGCAAAGGCTCAAAATTCAATAAAGAAGAGTTGGCGTTGATTAAACAATGGATCGAGCAAGATGCGCCGTATGCCCAACACTGGGCTTACGAAAAATCGCAGCCTCCAGAGGTGCCAAAGGGGAAAAAGTCGGATTGGCCGGAAAATGAAATCGACCATTTTGTTTTGGCTCGACTGGAAAGCGAAGGGCTGACACCGTCACCGAAGGCCGACCGCTATTCGTTGGGGCGGCGGGTTGCGATGGACCTCAACGGGATTCCGCCGACGTGGGACGAAGTGAAAGCATTCGCTGACGACAAAGGCGAAGGTGCTTATGAAAAATTTGTAGATGCCCAAATTTCCAAGCCGACATTCGGCGAGCGCTGGGGCAGAGTTTGGCTGGATCTGGCGAGATACGCAGACTCTGCCGGTTACGCAGATGATCCAAGCCGCACCATCTGGAAGTATCGGGACTACGTCATCAAATCGCTGAACGAAAATAAACCGTTTGATCAATTTACGATTGAACAAATCGCGGGCGACCTTCTGGAAAATCCGACTCAGGATCAACTCATTGCGACGGCGTTTCATCGGAACACGATGACGAACAGTGAGGGCGGAACGAATGATGAAGAATTTCGAAACGTCGCCGTTGTCGACCGCGTGAATACTACGATGGCGGTTTGGATGGGCACGACGATCGATTGCGCCCAGTGTCATACCCACAAATACGATCCCCTGACCCATCACGAATATTACCAAATGTTCGATTTTTTTAATCAGTCAGAGGACACCGATAAAAAAGATGAGCGCCCGTTTCTGGCACTGTGGGAGCCGGAACAGGAAACACAAAAAGCGGATTGGAGTGCTCGAATTTCTGAGCTCAAAGACATTCTAAAGACGCCAACCCCGGCGTTAGAAACTGAACAGGAATCGTGGCTCAAAGGAATTCGAAAAGAACCTGAGTGGACGGCTTTAAAGCCACTCATCGCAAATGGAAAATCGACGGAATTGGAAATCTCGAAAGCGGGATCGGTTGTCGCTTCAGGAAAAGAAAAAGCAGCGAATGACACCTATTCAGTAACTCTAGCTGCTCCTGAAAAGCCCACCGAATTGACTGCACTGCGTTTAGAAATTGCCGCCGAGCAAACGGATAATTTTGTCCTGTCTCAAATTTCGGCACGCTGGATCCCTGATGAGAAAACATCGCCTAAAGCACAATTCCTCCGTGTTTCACTGCCAGGAAAAGGGAAAATGATTCACCTTGCCGAAGTGCAGATTTTTTCTGGAAAAGAAAACGTTGCGCTGAAAGGAACGGCGAAACAAAGCTCAACGTATGTGGACGCTGCCGCCAAGCGGGCAATCGATGGGAACACAGATGGCGACTACGCAAAGGGCTCTGTTTCGCATACCGGAACAAACGACACCAATCCGTGGCTGGAAATCGATTTGGGAGCCGAAAAAGCGATCGATAAAATTACGCTTTGGAATCGAACGGAAAGCACCTCGCTTGAACAACGACTGGCGGGTTACGAAATTTCTCTGCTCAGCTCGAAGCGCGAAGTGATTTGGAAACAGACTCCGAAAGATGTTCCGCAGCCCAATTCAGAATTTTCACCGAGTGGAGAGCGCGATCTCAATTTCACGGTGGCAACGGCAACCCACGAGCAAGATGGATTTCCGGCATCTGCTGTTCTGACAGCGAAAGCAGATAAAAAGAAAGGCTGGGCCATTGGCGGTGGAACCGGATATCGGCAGGAATTGAGTCTAGTCACCAAATCCCCGGTAAAAATGGACGGAGGTAAAATCGTGGTGACGTTGCCTCAAACCTCCGAACACAAATCGCATTTGCTCACTCATTTTTCATTCTGCGTTGCGAGCGATTCGAATGTGTTGGAATGGGCAAAAATGCCTGTCAGCATTCGGAATACGGTCAAGCGCGACTCCAGCAAATTGACGCCAAAGGAACAGCTCAAACTCGCCGATTACTTTCGAACCATTGCCCCGTCCCTAAATCCACAGCGAACCGAACTCGCAAAAGTCGAGAAGCAACTCACTGCCGCGAAGCCACGAACGACCATTCCGGTGATGCGTCAGTTACCTGCCGACATGCATCGCGAAACTCACGTCCACCTTCGGGGGAGCTACGCAAGCCCGGGCGATAAAGTGACCGCTGGAGTTCCTGCCGTTTTTCATCCGCTTGAGGAAGGAGCGAAACCTGACCGGTTGGCTCTCGCAAAATGGCTGGTCGATCCTGAAAACCCACTGACCGCACGCGTCGTCGCTAACCGTCATTGGGAACACATTTTTGGAATCGGCATTGTCGAAACCAGTGAAGAATTTGGTTCGCAAGGCGAAATCCCTTCGCACCCGGAATTGCTCGACTGGCTTGCGATCGACCTTCAAACAAACGGCTGGGACCTGAAACATTTCATCAAGCAACTGGTGATGTCTGCGACCTACCAACAGTCTTCGAAAACAAATCCGAAACTGGAAGAACGCGATCCCTACAACCGAGTTCTCGCTCGCGGTCCACGTGTGCGGGTCACGGCCGAGATGGTTCGTGATCAGGCACTCGCTGTAAGTGGCTTGCTGAGCGGAAAAATGTTTGGCCCACCGGTAAATCCCCCACAGCCTAACATGGGGCTGAAAGCAGCCTTCGGCAGTGCCACCGATTGGAAAACCAGCATCGGCGATGACAAATATCGGCGAGGGCTATACACCACCTGGCGGCGCTCAAACCCGTATCCATCCATGGCGACATTCGATGCGCCAAACCGTGAAATTTGCACCGTGCGCCGAAGCCGAACCAACACGCCGCTGCAAGCTCTCGTGACGCTGAACGATCCCGTTTACGTTGAGGCAGCCCAGGCGCTGGCAAGAAAAATCACTGCTGAAGGCGGCGATTCAATCGAAGACAAGGCGACCTTTGCGATCCGAACCGCGTTGCTTCGCGAACCCGGTGACAAAGAAATCGAGCGCCTCTCCGCTTTTTATAAGATGGCTCTGGAAGACTATTCAGCCATTCCCGAAGAAGCAAAGAAGATGGCCGAAAAACCGCTCGGGGAATTGCCGAAAGGAGCCAACATTCCCGAACATGCAGCCTGGACTGTCGTCTCAAACGTCATTCTCAATCTCGACGAAATTTTCATGAAACGGTGATCTATCACTGAAAATTCAAACTCCCCTTTCACCTGATGAACCCACTTCTCGAAAGTCTCCAGCTTAAAACTCGCCGCCACTTCTTGCGGCAATCGACCGCCGGCATCGGCGGCATTGCCCTGAATGCTTTTCTCGCCGAGGAAAAAGCTCGTGGCGAAACGCCCAATCCACTCGCACCAAAACAGCCGCATTTCCCAGCCAAAGCGAAGCGTGTGATCTACCTTCACATGACCGGGTCCCCTCCGAATCTGGATATGTTTGATCACAAGCCGGAACTGGTGAAACGCACCGATCAGGAATGCCCGGATGAATTTTTAGAAGGCCGCACATTCGCTTTCACCTCCGGCACGCCAAAGCTCATGGGTTCTCCGCGTGAATGGTCGCAACATGGCAACAACGGAATCTGGATGTCCGACGCGATCCCAAATTTTCACAAGCACGCCGACGATATGTGCCTCGTGCATTCCATGCACACCGATCAGTTCAATCATGCTCCAGCTGAGCTGCTTGTTTATACGGGGTCGCCACGTTCCGGTCGCCCATCGATGGGAGCCTGGACGACTTACGGGTTGGGTTCAGAAAACGAGGACCTTCCCGGTTTTGTCGTTCTTATTTCCAGCGGTGTTCAACCCAATGGTGGAAAAAATTCGTTCGGCTCAGGTTTTCTGCCGTCCGTTTATCAGGGAGTTCAGTGCCGTTCAAAAGGTGATCCGGTTCTGTATTCTTCCGATCCTGCAGGAATGGATCGTACGATGCGCCGTAAAACACTCGATGCCATTCGTGACCTAAACGAAATTCAGGGCGAAGAAATGGGGCATCCTGAAACGCAAACTCGCATTTCACAGTATGAACTGGCTTATCGAATGCAGACGGCTGTTCCCGAGGTGATGGATATTTCGAAGGAGAAAAAATCCACGCTCGAAGCTTACGGAGCAGAGCCTGGTGGAGCGAGCTTTGCCAACAACTGTCTCCTCGCGCGGCGGCTTGCCGAGTCAGGCGTTCGCTTTGTTCAGTTATTTGATTGGGGCTGGGATTTCCACGGAACCGGTGTTGGTACCGGCCTTCAAAAGGGACTCACCGACAAATGCGCCACGATGGACAAACCCATTTCCGCACTGATCGATGATCTGAAAGAACGCGGACTTTTCGAAGACACGCTGATCGTTTGGGGCGGCGAATTTGGACGCACGCCATTCCGCGAAGGTCGCACCGCCAAATCGAAAGTCCTCGGCCGCGATCACTATCCTGACGCATTCACCATGTGGATGGCTGGAGGCGGAATCAAAGGCGGCTACGAACACGGAAATTCCGACGAGCTCGGATTCAATGTCGCCGAAAAACCAGTGCATGTTCACGACTTACAGGCAACGATCATGAACCAGCTTGGATTCGACCACGAGCAACTCACGTATCGTTTTCAAGGCCGCGATTATCGCCTCACCGATGTTCACGGACATGTCGTTAAGGATCTGATCGCCTAATCGGTTTTAACGATCCAACAGGGTTGCCTCATCGAACATACCCTATTTGATCGTGGCGACGGAATACGCTATGTTCAGCAATGTCCGAGCACTCCCACGATTGCCACATTCCCGAAGAAGAATCTGAATCGATAATTGATAACATTATCGAACGGCTCAGGAAGACCGGCATGCGCAAAACGGAAGCGCTTGAGGAATTGTTGCAGACGATGTTGACGCATCACCGTCCGTTCCTGCTGACCGAACTGGCTGAGGTGCCAGGACTCGAAGATCGCGATCAGGCGACGGTTTATCGACTGATCATGAAGCTGAAAGATGCCGGGGTGGTTCGACAGTTGAGCCTGGGCGAAAAGGGCAATTACTTTCAACTGAACCTCGCCAATCATCATCACGATTATTTACTATGCAGAGAATGCGGAACCGTTACCGAAGTTCCCGTCGAGTGCATCTTGAAATCGGTTGAAGAAAAGCTCTCAGCTCAACACGGCTGGAAACATTTGACTCACTCCCTCGCGTTTCAGGGAACGTGTCCTGATTGCCTTGCGACAGCTTGACGCGCGTATGCCGGTTGAATTCCTTTTCAAACGCAAGTAATATGCATTAAAAGGTTGTTTCTGATCATCACTTCCTGTTAATTCGTACCGTGCCCCCTGCTTTAAAAGAGCCTCTTCCCGCTTGTGAAACAATTGTGGAATGCAGTAACCTGTCCTTTCGCTACGGTAAAACGTGGGTATTGGAAGATGTGTCATTTTCAGTTCCCAAAGGTGAATCGCTCTGCGTGATCGGGCCGAACGGCGGAGGTAAATCCACTCTCTTAAAACTGCTCCTTGGCTTGGAGGAAGCGGAACGCGGTTCGCTGAAGATTCTGGGAAAGTCACCCGAAAAAGCGCGATCAAAAATCGGCTATGTCCCTCAGGCAATGCGATTCGATCCGCTCTTTCCTATCACCGCGCTCGACATCGTTTTGATGGGGAGACTCGATCGATTGCGCATCGGCGGATTTTCAAAAAATTGCAAAGCCATCGCTCTCGAAGCGCTTGCTGAAGTTGAAATGGCCGATACAGCCAAACGAGCCTTTGCTGATTTGTCCGGAGGCCAACGCCAGCGGGTCATGATTGCCCGAGCCCTCGCCTGTGAGCCGGAACTGCTCTTGCTCGATGAACCAACCGCAAACATCGATCTGTCGATCGAAGAGCAATTTATCGAAACGCTTCAGAAGCTCCGCAAGAAAATGACCATCATGATGGTGACGCACGATTTGGATTTGGTCTCGCTCCTGGGCGATTCCGTCCTGTGCGTGAACCGTCGGATTCATCGCCATTCGTTACCACTCAGCGGCGACACGATTCGCGAAATTTACAGCGGCGGTCGGCGTATCGAGCACGACCAACGTGCCCGTCACAACCACGGAGACCACTCTGCCTGCGATCATGACTGAACTTTTTGATGCCCTCGAAAATTTTTCGTTCATGCGCTATGCGTTGTTCGTCGGGATTCTCTCGAGCTTCACGTTCGGTGTGGTGGGAACGTTTATCGTGACTCGCCGGATCAGTTACATCGCAGCTGCGATTTCTCACAGCATTCTCGGTGGAATCGGTGCATCAATCTATTTCAATCGCGTTTATGGACTGGAATGGCTCACTCCCATGCTCGGAGCCATCGCCGCTGCTCTGATTTCAGCCGGGGTGATCGGGTGGGTCACCCTGAAGTTTAAGGAACGGGAAGATACCATTATTGCTGCGATATGGACCTGCGGGATGACTGCCGGCCTCCTGTTTATCCACTATGCACCGGGACAAGCGGTCAATCTCGAGAGTTATATTTTCGGGGACATCCTTCTCACTTCCTGGTCTGACGTCATTGCCACCGTCGTTCTTGCTGTTCTCGTCCTCGGACTGGTTGGCCTCTTTTACCACAAACTGGTCGCTGTTTGTTTCGATGAAGAATTCACCAGTTTACGGGGCGTCTCTTCAAAACTGTATTATTTCCTCCTTCTCGGGATCGTCGGCATTTGCATGGTTTTGTTAGTCAGAGTTGCGGGAATTGTTTTATCAATTGCCTTGATCGTTCTTCCTGCGGCAACGGCGAGTCGATTTGCCAACCGGTTGTGGTCGATCATGATCCTCGCCGTCATCTTATCCGTGATTTACAACATCGGCGGATTGGCATTCAGCTTTCAAATGAGTGTTCCGACGGGTTTCTTTATCGTCGTCACTGCAGGCGTGGTCTATGCGCTTTCGTTTTGTTTCAAGCGGAGAAAGAACTGATCTCTGAATTCAGGATCGCTTGTGCTTCAGCAGCCAGTCGATCGCCTCGTTCGATTCAAAAGTCTGCGTCCAGACATCATGACTCGCTTCGGGATGAATGGTCAGTTTTACCTTCCGCCCTTTCTTTCTCAAAACGGCTTCCATTTCGATAGATTCTGAAACAGGAATTACGGGATCTTTCCTGCCATGAATCAACCAAATCGGAACATCACCAAGCCATTGCGCATATGGAGTCGGAGCTGCAGCACACAGAATGAGCATTGCGGCAAAACGATCCGGATTTTCCATTGCCAGCCGATACGATCCGTAGCCGCCTCGACTCATGCCGGCGAGGTACACCCGATTTTCGTCATGGCCGAGGTCTTTGGTGACTGCATCCATAAACCGTGCGAGCCGGTCTTCATCCCAGAAACCTCTGATCTCCGGATTCAGCGGGGAAATCACAATCATTGGAAAGTCCCGCCCCTTCTCAATTTCCTTCGGAGGACCATGCGTTTTCACCTTTTCAAGGTCATCCCCGCCTTCGCCGCCACCATGTAAAAACAGCAGCAACGGCAACTTCGCAGACTCCGCGTCGACCGTTGGCTGGTATAACAGATAGTCCACCACCTCGCCCGTTGAGAGCTTTATTTGACGGGACTGCTGAAGCGACTTCGCATCCTGAGCAACTCCCTGAACCGCGAGAAGAAACGAGAGCGTTAACCAAACAAGAGGTTTCATATTCACATTTCAATCTGAACTCAGTTCTGAAAAACGTCGACGATCATTCACGGTTTTTTGTATCGATCCAAATCGTCACCGGTCCATCATTGACCAGACCGACTTCCATCATCGCTCCAAATTCTCCGGTCCCGACAGCCTTGCCGAGAGCCTCAGATAGCGACGAAACAAATGCTTCATACATCGGAACGGCATGATCCGGCCGTGCTGCTTTATCAAAACTCGGCCGGTTCCCTTTCTTTACCCGCGCATGAAGCGTGAACTGACTGACCACCAGCGCATCACCACCACAATCTTCAATCGAGAGATTCATTTTGCCCTCGCCGTCCTCAAAAATTCGGAGCGATACAATTTTTCGAACAAGCCACCCGATGTCTTCTTTCGTATCCGCAGCTTCCACTCCGAGCAAAACAAGCATTCCCGCGCCGATTTCACTTTTGATCGTTCCTGAAATTGTCACCGAAGCCTGGCTGACACGTTGAATTAGAGCTCGCATAATGGCATATTTCACTCCTTCCCTTTTCGATTTCCACTGCTAATTTCAAGCAATCCGATTACTCGAAAACGCAGGGGCGTTCGGAGAACACTCCCTGTTGGATCGTAAACCCCATCATGTCACAAATTCTCATCGTATTGGCGGTCATCATTGCAGCCATCGCGTTTCGCAGCTTTCAAAATCCAATCATCCGAAAATGCGGAGCGATCGGGATTCTCGTAGCGAGCTACCTGACAGCTTACTTCCTCACCGACAGCCACATTGCAGGCATCGGAGGAGCCCTGATCTGGTTTCTGCTTCCCTGGATCGAACTACTGACTCGCATTCGAAAAATGCGTCTTCCCTTTCACAAGTCGCTCGAAAAACAGCCTCCGCCAAACTCGCGCCGTTTTCCCACACTGGAGGAAATTACCGATGAAATCGAAGCGGAAGGTTTTGAATACGTTTCGGACTCCGGCTGGAATTGGGAACATGTCAGCCAGTTTTACCGAATTTTCTATCGGGCAACCGACAAAATGCAGGCCACAATTTGCTTCACCGAACAGGATTCTGTCGCTTATGCCTACATCACACTCAATTCGCGAACTGCATCGGGACGAATTTACCGAACGTGGAATTTCCCTTTCAGCAACACCATGAAACTGGCACCTGAGGTAAAACTCAATCGATCGGCCGTCGCCTCTTCGTTTAGTGATCTGTTGGAAAACCACCGCCAGTTTTTAGATGGCATTTCCGTTTCGCAAGATGAACTGACTGATAACGACCCCGAACTGATTCCTCAGCTGATCGAAAAAGAGACCGGCCAGCAGATTCGTCACAACCTGGATCACGGATTGATCGAACTGGCGGAACAGCCCGACATGTTTCGCTATTCGTGGCGCGGGCTGTTTTTTCTCTACGGCCAATTGGTAAAAGATTTAGTAAAACTCAGTTAAACCGGAATCAAATATGGAAGTCGAAGTTACAGCTATTTACGAAGGGAATCTGCGGACAACCACCACTCACGGGCCTTCTCAGTCGTCATTTGAAACCGATGCACCGGTCGACAATTGCGGCAAAGGCGAGCGCTTTTCACCGACTGATCTTGTTGGCACGGCAATGGGAACCTGCATGCTGACGATCATGGGGATTTATGCCCGGAATCATGACATCGACATCAAAGGCACAACCGTTCGCGTTTTGAAAACGATGACTGCTGACCTTCCGCGGATGATCGCGAAGATCACTACTGAAATCACGGTTCCCCTTCCGGCAGATCACGCAAACCGGCCGGGGATGGAAAAGGCGGCGCTCGGTTGTCCTGTGCATCGAAGTCTGCACCCCGACGTCGAAAAACCAGTCGTTTTCGATTGGGTGGGGTGATCAGATCACTTCTCCACAATCCAAATATTTCGGTAAAACACGGGATTACCGTGTCCCTGAAGAAAAATCGGGCCGGGTTCTGATGTCTCAGGCTTCCCGCCTCCGGTCGACTTGGGGATCTCAACATCATCGTGAATAAGGAAGCCATTCAGCTTCACAGTCATTCGGGCGCTCGCTGTTTTCTTCCCTTCTGCATTCCATTTCGCTGCGGTGAAATCGACGTCGTACGTTTGCCATTCAAGCGGAGGAAGACACATGTTTACAATCGGCTTGGCCGTTTTGTAAATGCCACCGGTTTCATTGTCTTCTCCCTCCAATCCAAATGCGTCGAGCACTTGCGTCTCGTATCGATGTTGGTGATAAACGCCGGAATTTCCGCGTCCCTGGCCCCGCGCGAAAGGCTTGAACGGTGTGCGAAATTCGAGGTGGAGGTGGTAATCTTTAAATTTTTGATTGGTGGCGATGTCGGTATTTTTCAAAAGGCCGTTAGCAATGAGATCGTCCTTGTTCCAGGCCTCATCAGAAGTTCCATCGAAGAGAATTACCGCTCCTTCGGGTGCTTTTTCACCAATCGTATCGCTGCCACGTTTTACTTTGGACAGCGCGATCCATGGCTTGCCGTCCTTATCCACCGAGATCTTTCCGTCAGCAATTTTTCCAACCATCTTTCCATCCGCTGATTTTAAAGCAGCCGCGGTGCCTGAAATTTTGCTTTTAGATTTCTCCCTCGTGTAACCAAGGCCGGGAAATCCACCTTCGAGAATATAGACATCGAATTTTCCATCTCCGAGCGCCACCGCCTGTACTGCCCATTTTTGTCCTTTTTCTGCAACACCGTATTCTCCTTGAATCAAAAAATCGGGATTTTCCTCTGCCGTTTTTGCAGGATCGATCCACGTGTCCTTTTTCTTTTGTCCGAATGCAGCCGAACAGACAAACAACGAAGCCGCGGTAATGAGGTGTATGGGGCGTTTCATAAAAGTAGATTGCCAGATTCGCGGCGATCTTTCAATACGTAAACAGATCAGATTCCGCCAACTCTTTCCCAGTCGAAGAGATAACAGCCCGGGTAATTTTACCTTTCATATTTGGAGTGAGCATGCGGCCCTTCCGCGCTCGCTGAACTTGCTTGTGAGTTAACTGCTCGGAACTGGCAGCAACCACCGCGTGATTGTCGATCCCTGCCTCGCTCAAAATTCCATCCACCGGCTGAATGCCAAGATCCCGTATTTCTGTGTTGTCGCTCATCACATTTTCGCTAATCGTTTACCAAAATATGACAACCCGAATTCTTCTCACTACCACCAGCTATCAAGACACTCCTGGACCCCACCACAACTTACTTGAGTCGTCGGCATACGAAGTCGTTCGCGAGCGAGGCCCTCTTCCCGAGGAAAAAATGCTGGAGCTCGCTGGAGAATTTGATGCCTTTCTCTGCGGTGACGATGCGATCTCACAAGCCGTTATCGAAAAATCGCTGCCACGTCTCAAAGTCATTTCAAAATACGGAATTGGCCTCGACAAAATCGACATGGAGTTTGCCACGGCTCAAAAAATCCCGGTGCTAAACACCCCGGGCGTAAATCATACCACGGTCGCTGAACACACGTTTGGACTCCTTCTCTGCCTTTCAAAACAACTGGTGGAAGTTGCCGGGGCCGCTCGCAACGGGGAATGGAGACGCCTCACCGGGCACGAAATCATGGGGAAAAAAATGGGGATCATCGGCCTCGGTCGCATCGGCAAAGAAGTCGCCATTCGCGCCAATGCCTTTGCCATGCCAGTGATGGCTTACGACCCCTATTGGGATGAGGCTTTCGCAACGGAACACAATGTCACTCGTTGTGAATCGATGGACGAAGTGCTCACTAGCGCGGACGTGATTAGTCTTCACTGCTTCCTAGACAAAAACACCCACGGCATGATCAACGCCATTAAAATCGAAGAGATGCAAGACGGTGCGATCATTCTGAATTGCGCCCGCGGTGAGCTTGTCGAAACTGACGGTGTTGTTGAAGCCCTGAAATCAGGCAAACTCGGCGGATACGGAGCTGATGTTTTAGATGAAGAACCGCCACCAGCAGACCACCCACTTCTGACGGCACCCAATTGCGTTATCACCAGTCACATTGGTTCCCGGACATACGAAAGCGTCGAGCGCCAGGCAATGCGGGCGACGAACAATTTGATCAACTTCATAAACGGAGATCCCGATTTCATTCAGGCAAACAAGTTCTAACAAAGCCACTTTTTATGTTCCAACCCTGTTGAGTCGTCGAATACACATTGTTCGATCATCGCATCTGAAACTTTTCTTACGCTACGAAAGAACGTTAAATTTTTCGCTTCGAAATTATTTAAGAACGCTGTAACTTCACTACTTCTACCCATAAACCTATGAGCACTAAGAAAACTGCAAAAAAGAAATCCGTGAAGCGCCCCAGCGCTAAAAAAATCGCATTCGTTGGCGTTGGCCGGATGGGCGCAAACATGGCGCGTCACTTGAATGATTTGAATTACAACGTCACCGCCATTTTCGATGTGAATCGCAATGTAGCAACCGCATTGGCTGAAGAGCTTGGTGCCACCGCCTATACAAAACTCGCTGAAGTCACCGCAAACGCAGACATCATTTTCACCGTGGTCACGAACGACGCCGCGATGAAAAAAATCTTCCTTGGCAAAAAGGATAGCCTTCTGACTGCTGCCGCAGGTAAAACCTTCATTAACTGCGCGACGCTTTCGCCGGGAATTCAGAAAGAGATTTCCACTGCAGCAAAACGCCGCAAAGCCGCGACGATTGAAGCCTGCATGGCAAGTTCGATCAGTCAGGCACGCACCGGTAAGCTTTACCTCATGATCGGCGCTGACGACGACGTTTATAAGAAGAACAAAGCGCTTCTCGAAGATCTCAGCATCAACCTTCGTCACATTGGCAAGATTGGAAAAGCTGCGGAAGTAAAAGCGCTCGTTAACATGGTGATGAACATCAACACCGCAGGCCTTGCTGAAGGACTTGGTTTGGCAAAAGCATTGGGACATGATTTAAAAATGGTCTGCGAAGTGTTTTCTCAAACAGGTGCGAACTCACGGGTTCTCGAAACCGATGCCGAAGACATGCTGGATCGAGATCACGAGTGCTGGTTTTCCGCTTCCCACGCAGCAAAAGACTCAGGCATTGCTGGTGGTCTTGCCCGCGAGAAGAAGCTCAATCTTCCGCTCAATACCGCAACGAAAGCTCAATATGACAAAATGGTGACACTCGGAATTGGTGAACTCGACAAATCGGGTATCGCTGAACTGACCTTCCCAAATCGTGCTGGAACTAGGAAAAAGGCCGCTAAAAAGAAAGCTCCAGCCAAGAAAAAAGCGGCAACTAAAAAGAACGCACCGGCTAAGAAAAAGACTCCTGCCAAAAAGAAAAAGTGAGTCTGACTTAGTTGAACGACTTTAACAGAAAGCGCCGTCGGTTGAAAAACCACGGCGCTTTTTCGTATCCGCCGGAAAAGACTCAGGAATTAAAAGAATATTCCTTCACTTGCGTTGCCCCGCGTTCAGAAATCGAAATGTGATTGAAACAAACGGGTACATCCGGAAGAAATCCACAGCCCTCTTCATCCGGCCCCGCCGTGAACTGACACGCCGGACTCGAGACCGCGGAGTAAAGAATCCCCTCATCGTAAATCTGCATTCCCCGATGAAGGTGACCAAAAAACATACCCAAAAATTTATTCTTTGGTGCTGATTTTAATATCGAATGAAGCGCATCTCCATTTTTGACGGGGAGGTTCTCATCAATCCACTTGGCCCCGATCGGACGCGCTGGAAAATGGATGAACACCGCAAAAGGCCGATCACTCCCGGCAATTGACGTTGAGAGGGCGTCCAACTGATTCTGAGGCAAAAACCCATGCGGCCCTTCTTCCGGGGGCACTTTTGCGTCCAGCACGATGGCTTCGATCGCTCCGATTTGAGCACGATAACAAAGACGGTGTTCACTTTCCGGAACCAGCAAATCCAATGCACCGAAATCCAAATGTTCCCGCATCATCATTACGTCATCGTGATTTCCCGTTGCGTAATAAACCGGAACCGATAAATCAGAGAAGACGTCTTTCGCAATTTTGTATGCAGCCTCATCCGGATCATTAACCACATCACCTGTGTGAACAATCGCATCCGGCGTAAACGGAAGCGCATTAATTTCGGTAACCAAACGCTGTGAACGCTCCAGGACTGGCGCCCCGCGAACCGTGAATTCCCTTTCAGGTCCAAAGTGCGTGTCACTGATATGGATAATGTGAGTCGCCTTCATCTCGGTAGCTCATTTTACGATCCGACGCTGTGAAAGCAGCCATTCGTAAAGCTCATCCGTGTTGTAAGCCGCTGTCCAGGAATCGTGATTTGCTTCGGGGTAGACGGTTAGCTTTGCGTTTTCATTTCCGTTTGATTCAATGACTTTGATCAGCCTTTCGGACTCATTCAGGGGAACTACCGAATCTTTAGCCCCATGGAATGCCCATACCGGCATCGACTTCAGACTCCGTGTCAGATAGGGAACTCCACCTCCACAAACAGGCGCGACGGCTGCGAATCGCCCGGGTGCTTTTGCCGAGAAATGCCACGTCCCGTAACCGCCCATACTCAGGCCTGTCAGATAGATTCGATCTGCATCAACCCGGTACCCTTTTTCCAAATCATCCAACAATTCCAAAACCGGCTGTTCAGTCCACCAGCCATTTTTAGGACATTGTGGAGAAACGAGAATGAAAGGAAATTTGCGCCCTGCTTCAACCAACTTGGGCGGCCCGTGTTTCTTCACCACATCAAGATTGTCCCCGCGCTCGCCCGCTCCATGAAGAAAAATCACCAGCGGCCATTTTGTTGCTTTGTCAGTATTTTCGTATCCTTCGGGCAACGACAGTAGATAATTAAGCTTCAGCGTCGTCTCGATTGGTTTTTCAAAAGCCTCCGCAGTCTGCTTGGCTTGGCCAAAAACACCGCCGGCAATCGACGTGAGGACTAGAAGATAAAAAACAGGGAGGCGAAACATTGATAAATATAACATCAGTTCAAAGACGTTTCATCCTGATCTTGCCACGAACTCTTTTGCTCCAATTCATGCAATAATCTCCTTCACAACATTACCATGAACATCGGTGAGGCGAAATTGCCGGCCCTGATACCTGAACGTCAGACGCTCGTGATCAATTCCCATCAGATGCAGAATCGTTGCGTTAAAATCATGAACATGTACGCCGTTCTCCGCCACCTCGTAACCAAATTCATCCGTCGCACCGTGAGTGTAGCCGCCTTTCGTTCCACCCCCGGCCATCCACACGGTGAACGCGTCTTTATGGTGATCCCGGCCCGCTTTTGAAATTTTGTCCGTCGCGTTACCGCCCTGTGCCATTGGGGTTCGCCCGAATTCTGCTGACCAGACAATCAAGGTATCGTCTAACATGCCCCGCATTTTCAAATCTTTGATCAGAGCTGCGATCGGCTGATCCACCTGCTTTGCCTTTTTGGGAAGACTCCCGAAAACATTTCCGTGATGATCCCAGCCTTGATCAAACAGCTGAACAAATCGAACGCCTCGCTCCACCAAACGACGAGCGAGAAGACAGTTGTTCGCGAAACTGGTTTGGCCGGGTTCCGTTCCGTAAAGTTCGTGAATTTCTTTCGGCTCCGACTTGATATCCATCAGCTCCGGAACCGAACTCTGCATCCTGTAAGCCATTTCATATTGTGAAATGCGAGTCGCGATTTCCGGATCCCCCACACTGGCCAGCCGCATTTTGTTCAGCGCATTCACCGAATCCACCGAGAATTTTCGATCCGCATCGGACACCCCTTTCGGATTCGACAAAAACAACACGGGATCGCCCTGGCTCCGAAACTCAATCCCCTGATGCACCGTCGGCAAAAATCCGCTACCCCACGCCGAGTTTCCCGCACCGAGAACCTGCCCCGTCACCATCACGACAAAATTCGGCAAGTTTTCGTTGGCACTTCCAATGCCATAACTTGACCACGAGCCCAAGCTCGGCCGACCAAATCGCGAGAAACCCGTCTGCAGAAACATTTGAGCGGGCGCATGATTAAACTGCTCCGTGTGAAGCGTTTTGATGAAGCACAAATCATCCGAAACCGTCTGCAAATGCGGCATCAAATTCGAAATCATCGCCCCCGATTGCCCCTGCGGAGAAAATTCATAGCGCGCATCCTTTGGCGTCCCCAGCAACGAAGGGCGACTGCGAATAAATGCCAGCCGCTTCCCTTCAAACATATGTTCGGGACACAACTCCCCGTTTCGCTTCTGCAACTCAGGCTTAAATTCAAACAGATCCAAATGCGACGGCGCGCCAACCATGTGAATGTAAATCACCGATTTCGCCTTCGCCGCGTGATGAAAACCTCGCTTCGAAAACCCCGAATCCAAATCCTCCGCTCCCAACATTGAAGCCAGAGCAGCGGCACCGATCCCACTGCCGGCTTTCTGAAAAAGCTGTCGCCGTGAAAGCAGAGAGTTTTCGTTCCAAGAGGGTTCGTTCATCAATCTAATACTATTGGATCGTATTTTCCAAAAATGCTCAAGTCCACGAACGAGGGTTAGAACCCACATTTCTCATGGATTTTTGAAGCGAGACGCAATTAAAAACCTGTGAGAATTGTGGATTAAAACCAGGTGCCGCTTCCACCTTCGCGAACAAAGGTGCCGTGATACGTGTCACAAACCCGCTCGCAAACCTGAAGAAAATCATTGAAGTGATCCATATTTGGATAAGGATCGGCACTTTGAATTTTTACCCGGCGCGAACATGCCGCCAAATCCAACTCGAGCGGCATCGGCTTGCGATGGTTGAGAATCAATTGATCACTCGCCGAGTCCGGAGCCTGATCAAACTCCGAAATATTCAAAAACCAACTCCCGAAATTGACCTGCACATTATGGTCGTCCCTCACCACCGTGGCATCGTCTCCTCGCTCATAATTAGCCTGAAGACTTTCAAAGATCCCATCAATCGAGAATTCTGAATTCTCGGCCAGGAAAGCCGTTCCACTGTAATTTGGGTCAACCATGGAAGGGGGGAGCTTCGGCGGCCACAATCGCCGAAAATCACAGTTCCCGCACCCGAATTCTCCGATATTCCATCTGCCCGCGATCTCCCTCAAGCCCGATTGGTCCTGTCTCGGGAAGTTCGAAAGCAGCTTCCAAAACCTCGCCATTACACGTGCAATGCGCGACTTGGCCTTTCACCGTGATGACGACTTCATTCCAATCCTGCTTCTTATAATTTTTCAACTCTGTGTAGGGCCCCGCCAGCGGGTAATCGCGGCATTGCAACTGAGGTTTGCGAATGAAAATCCCGCTGTCCGCATTTGGAGTCGCCCGAAATTCGAGTTTCAAAACAAAATCCTTTGGAAATTCACGAGTCGTCCAGATTTGCTGAGCACGGCGTCCTTCCGGTGGAGTTGTCACAATCAACTTTCCATTTTTCGCGAGATAACGGCCATCATTGCTCACCGTTTTTCCATCAAAAACGATGTCCTTGTCCACGAATGGACGACCGGGCTTGCGGCGCTTTTCAGGCGTCGCGTGAAAGCCCCAGCCCGTGAGATCTTTCCCGTTAAAAATCATTTCAAACCCTTCTTCAGGCGTAAATTCCTCGGTCTCGTTTTCCATGAAGCCGAGAGTCGCCAACACGGGTGTGATCCCTGCCGCCCACATTTTGTAGCCCGCTGCATTTGGGTGAAGCAGATCCGGAAACTCAGCCTTTTTCGCATCTCCGTTTTCATCAGCAAAAAGCGTCCACGTATCGACCACTGTGATTTGCGGATCGCCTTTCACAGCTGCTTTGAAACCATCGTTCACCGCTTTGATTTTATCTGCTGGACGTTTTTTCGTCGCCGAACTCGGCATCACTTCGCATACGATAATCGGCATCTTCGCATTGTGCTTTTTCAGCGCATCGATGATCAATTTGAAATTCGCCGCAATCACATCCGGCTCGGCCATTTCCTCCAAATCATTCGTGCCCATCAACATGACCACCCCGCTTGGATTCAGCGACAGCACATCCTCCTGCAGACGAATCAACATCCCACGTGTCGTATCGCCGCTGATGCCGCGATTCGCGACTTTTACGCCGGGAAAAGAACCTTTCATCTGCGGTCCCCATCCCTGAGTGATCGAATCCCCCAGAAAAACCAACGCACCTTGGTCTTTTGCGACATCCTTCGCCCACGCACCCCGCTTCTTTTCCCAAAGCTTCGAAAACCATTCGTAACGACGAATCGGGCCTTCTCCAGGTAATCCATCATCCGTTGCTGGAATAGCAAGAGGTGATGCTTTTTGCTGCGCGACTGCGGAAGGTTGAGCGATCGGAAGCGTGACAGAAAATACAATTGCCACAGCCAGAATGGAACGAGAAAATGGGGATTTCATGACGCGGATTATGTGTGGAATCGACGGCGCAAGCAATAGCGAAATGATGTGTGAGCACTCTGTTTTTATTAAAACTTCGATGCGGCAGAAAAAATATCCACCTCCCTTCAAATTGGAGATTCACTTAAAATACTGATCACTTCTAGCGTAACGGTTGGGAATGTATTGACAGTATGAATAAAAACCGTAAAAAATGAATATCGCCTTTTGCGATCCAATGAAAAAAGCTTCAGTGGTAGTTAGCATTATTGTCGCAGCTTCTCTGTTAGCTGCCCTAATTCTGAAAGCTCAAAGAACTGAGAAGATCCCAGATGATTCAGTGCTATCATTTTTTGCGACCGAATACATCACAAGATCAAAATCAATCGCGTTTAATGATGTTGTGGTTCTTGGTGGGGGTAGAGACTTGAAGGTGGATTTCGGCTATGAAATCTATTTGAGGAACAGCTTCTTAGCTGAGGGACTCTTAAATGATTTCAATGAGCAGAGGGTTACTATTCCCTCATCGCACCTAGCTAAACTGGGAGTCGATTTTTTTTGTGAAAGACAAATCCAACGGGAAGCTCCTCAGGCGGCACCCAAATCAAGAATATTTAATAATTTGGCGTAAAAACGCACCCTATACCTTAAAAACCACAACCTTTGACAAGTGAGAATTGATTCACCTCAAGAGAAACTGCCAAATCTTCGAGGATTTTGGTGAAATCTTGTAAAATCACACCCGTGCTTAGGTAGCGCTACATTGCATCTAAAATCACGTAATTCGAAAATTTCCAAAATTCTCCGCGATCTGAGCTTCAAACTCCGGCAATTTCATCTCTCTCAACTCTGCCGCGAATTCATAGATCGGAGCAATATTTGCCGGATCATTGGGAATTTCATCCCCTGGCATCGGCATGTCGGGCGCATCCGTTTCGACGAGAAGCCGCTCGATAGGAATCGTTCGAAAAATCTCGCGGGCTGCCGCTTTTCGTTCGTGCATGAAATAGCCGGAGATCGAGAAATACGCGCCTAGTTTTAGAAAATCCTCCACCAACTCGGCGGGGCCTGAGTAGGAATGCAACAGAAATCCAGCCTGTGGCAGCGGATTGCGGTCGAGAATTTCTTTGAGCCGCCCAAAAGCCCGTAAACAGTGAATCGTCAGCGGAATTTCGCGCTCAGCAGCGATGCAAATTTGGGTTTCAAAAATAGGCTGCTGAACGGTGATGTAGTGATCGCGAACCCATTTATCGATGCCGACTTCGCCGACACCAGCGTTCGGAAACAGGTCTAGAAATTTGTTTAGCATCGCTTCCCAGTTTTCCGTCCGCTCATTCACGAACCACGGATGAAGCCCGAAATTCGGAATGACTTCGTCGGGGAATTTTTCCGCCAATTCTGCTACGTGCTTCCAATCGTCTTCGCACGTGCCGTTCACCATCGATGTGGTGAAAACCTTGTTGGGAAATGAATCCAGCCGCTTGTCTTGCAGATGATTGTGCGCGTCAATCATCTTTGCTTCGAGATCAGGACTCCGATGCTATTTCGACAATCCGCTGACGGATGTGACGAAGGCCGTTCAAGCGTGTCGGTGTGAGGTTCCGATCAATTTTTAACGCTTCGATGACGTCCGGCTCGGTCGCAATGATTTCATCGGCTTTTTCGCCGGAATACATGCCGCACATTAAAACCGCGACGCCTTTGATCCCGGGCGCGTCCGCATCGATCTGAAAATGGACGCAATTTTCAGCGTCAGTTTTCCCGATCAGCCACACCTGCGAGGTGCAGCCTTGAACAAGATTTTCCTCGAGTCGCTGATCGTCAGGAAAGTCCTGATTTTTGCGACCGAGAGCCACAATCGCCGCAAAACGCTCCATCGGATCCTCGATGATCGAGTAATCGTCGATGAGCGTCTGCTGCTTTTCGGCGAGAGCCATTTTTAGTAATCAAAAATTTCGCTTTCGTCGAAAAAGCGAGCCACTTCGATTTCGCCGTTCTCAGGAGAATCGGAGGCGTGACAGATGTTTACCATCATGTCCGTTCCGAAATCGCCGCGAATCGTTCCCGCTTCAGCTTCAGCCGAATTGGTCGGTCCGAGCATTCCGCGAACTTTGCTGACCACGTCATCTGCTTCGAGGATCACAGCGATCACAGGAGCGGACTGCATGAATTCAACGATGCTTGGGAAGAACGGTTGATCAGCCACGTGGCTGTAGTGGTCTTTCAGCTTTTCGTCGGAAAGACGAATCATTTTGGTGCCGCGGATGGTGAATCCAGCTTTCTCAAAACGATCGAGAACTGCGCCGCAGTGTTTTTTCTGCACGCAATCTGGTTTGAGGAGGATGAGTGAGCGTTCGGTAGCCATGATATGTTATTTTTTGTCAGTAAAATTTTTGCTGGGAGACGGTATTTGTAGCGTCCTTTAGCTCGTTTTAAAGCGGAAATTCTATGCCGCACCCTCGTACCACGAACAAACAGGGTCTGTTCGATGAACCAACCCTATTGATTCGAAAATTGCCTTTTCAGATTCCCTTTTTGTAAGTCTCGCAACGATTCATCCATCCCCTGAGCCAGCGGGATTCGCCACGTTCTGGCGGAGAATTCTTGATGCGGCGCTGAAGAACGCGTTTGGCTGCCTCGCTGTATTCATTAGCAGCCGCGCGGCCTCCGGCGGTATCACGCATTTCGAGAAGCACGTCGCGCATCCCCCAGCCAACACCCTTGTAGCGCTCTTCTTTTTTGATACCCTCACCTTTGAAATTCACGTAATCAATCAGCGCATAAACTCCCGTGCCGCTCTCAGCGACTTTATAAAAATTGGCCTGCAAGCGGGCTTTGTCCTTCGCTCCGCTGGTTTGAGCCAGCATTTTTGGCATCGCGTTTTCAAGCCGGAACACAATGAAATCGGTCTGATGTTGAACGGTGTTGGCCAAGAAATTACGCAGTTCTTTCATCTGCGGTGAATTCTGCGCCGCGAGAAATTGGTTCCGACTTGTCCAAGGGCTGCCATTTGCATTTAACAACCACCCCGGCATCGGAACGCGGCGGGTTTTCATAAACGCGATCAGTTTAGGGAAACTCTCATCGAATGGAGCTGGCCGCCCTTTCACATACCAAATGAAGTGGCCGATGCCGAGCGACGGGAAATCCTCGCCTTTATTCCAACTGGTGAGTCCTTCAATGGTTCCACTGCATTCGTTTTGCCAGATTTTGCGACCAATCGCAGTGGATTCAGAAGGACTGAGCTGAATTCCCCCCTTCGTGATTGCGGGAGTCGGAGCTGGGCCACCGTTCCGTCCGCCACTGGAAGTGCAGCTGATTAAAGGGCTGCTAATAAGAAGGACTGCACAAAAAGCGGAAATGAAATGCCTTTTCATAAGAATTCGGAGGTTGGCGTGAAATCGGATCGCGAATTTATAGAATAATCCTTACAAACAGTTAAGAAACTTAAAATATTAACGAAAACAGTGAATCCTAGTTGAAATTTTATCAAAATATTATAAATATAAGAAATATAACGTAAGAGTCGTAAAAATTTGAGCCGTCATGGACAGTCAACAAAACACACCCAATGTCACCAAAACCACTGAGTTGACGGATTTGGAAGATCGCTCGCGGTTTTTGAAGTCATTGGGTTTTGCCCGTGACCAAATGACGCAGGCAGATCTTTCCGCTCAAAACGCCGGTTCCGATAATATCGAAGACGACGGCGTAATGTTGTCGTCGAATTTCGAAGACGATTTGGAGCTACCGGGCGCACCCATGCTGATGGAGCCAACCCGGAGCCTTTCGGAACTTTTTGGATTGGGGGAACTTGATCTCGAAGAAAGTCCTTCTGATGAGATTGTTCCAGAAATCCCGACACGGTTCACCGAAGAATCTTCATTCGATCTTTCCGGTGTCGACGACGCAACCTGGAATGCAATAGAAGGCCGCCTCCGCCCCGAGCCAGCAAACTGGAAAAACGCTGAGGCCGACCTCGAAGCGAATCTCAAAAAAAAAACAATTTCGCCAGCGATAGCTGAATCTGTGGTGAATTCGAAATCTGAGGCTCAAAATAGCCCGCAACCACCACCTTTGGAAGACGACGACGATCTTTCCGAAGTCCTCAACAATTCTGCACTCGATCTTGAAGTCGAAAAGGCGGTTGAGCCGCCATCCAATGATGACGAGCCTCCACATGATGAATCTCTGACGGTGAATTGTCCGTCATGCGAACGGGGACTGACCTTGCAGCCTGAACATCTCGGAATTCCGGGAAGTTGCGTTTGGTGCGAGACCCCAATCATTGCCGTAATTTCCGGAGTTGATCACTCGGTCGGTGTTTTTAGACTCGCTGTTGAAGAACCGGAAACAATTGAAACTTCGGATTCACCAGAGAAACCCGCGGCTGAAATTGAGCACAGTAAGTTAGCTGATCTTCCAGTTCCAAAAACTGAAACACCCGAAGCTACTGAACCGAAATCTAAGGAGAAAGAGGAAGTAGCGGATTCACCTGTGGTTGATGATTCTAAAGAAGAAGTCGAACCTGTCGCTACCGAAAGCCAGTTGGAATCTGAAACTGAACCGGATCAGTCCACTGAGGAGAGCAACCCGACTGATATTTCCGATGCTGACACTCCTGAGGCAGTCGAAGCAATTTCAGAAACCAAAAATAATTTCCCGTGGAATTCTCCGACAGGATCCAAAAATAAGGGATCTACTCCGCACGACGTCCCGACTCCAATCGAAGTGGACTCGAAATTGTTACTCGATGAAATAACAGACCCGGAATCTGTGGTGGAAACTTCTGACGCCTCATTAGCAGTGGCTCCTCCATTTGAGGTTCTGCCTGATCCCAATAAAGCCGAAAAAACTGAGGTAAAAGATTCGTCTTCAGAAGTCACTTCTGTGCCACCAGAGTTGGACGACCCGAACTTGAATTCAAAGACGGCGACTGAAGATTCTCAGCAAAACACAGAGGCTCCAGCACCCGTCAAACAGGCGGCCTCACCCTTTTTTGATCCTCCTCAGGCGCAAGCAGATAAGCCGGAGCAAAACGGGCCTGAAGCCGAGCCGATCAGTGCGGCCTCGCCTTTAGCGCCTCCTACTGAGAAGAATGAAACGCCGACGCAACCAGCAGAGCCTGCGAGCGGGCCGGTCGATGAAGCATCTCCCGTTGCTCCAAAAGCGACGCAAAATCAAACCAGCGAAACGGAAACGCAGTTCAAGGCAGTATCTCCGTTTGATACTCTGCCAGAGACTGATGAAGTTGCAGCCACGGACGCAACCAATCCTCCGCCTATTCCTGCGACATCTCCTTTCGGTTCGACTGAAACAACCCCGGTAGAAGATGGTGTGGCCCCACCCATCAAGTCGGTTTCGCCTTTCGATTTGCCGATTGAAGAAACCCCGGCAGAAGATGATGCGGCCCCACCCATCAAGTCAACGTCACCTTTCGATTTGCCGACTGCTGAAACTATCACTCCCCTTTCCGACTCTAAGGATCCGCTGCCTGAGCTGGCAATGGCGGCAGTAATTGATTCAGCGGCACCTCCGGCAAAAGTTGCACCTGCAAAAGATGCACCTCCGGCAAAACCGCTTCCCTGGGATCTTAAAGAAAAGTCATCCCCCCCAGCAGCGGACTTACCGGCAGCCAAAATCGACTCTGTCGAAGCAATTGAACCGTTTCCGGCCCTCGGAACCGAAGAGGCGCTGCCACCGGTGAATGACGCTCCCGAAGTCGATGCAAAGAAGGCTCCCGCTTCAGATTCGGCTCCTGTCAAAAAAAACCGTCTTCGGAAAAAGAAATCGAGTTCAAAACGTTCCGGCACAGCCATCACAATCGCCCTGCTCGGTTTGATTTCCGGTGCCGGTATCGCCTCATTTTTCCTTCCCGTTGGTGGATATATCGAAAATGCCAAGTCCTCATGGACCGAATGGCTTGATACCAAAATTGAAGTCGAAAACAAGCAGGAACTAGAAGCGCTGCCAACTCCCGCGAATGAACCAGTCGCCATCCCCGCCCCTGCCCCGACGTCAGCACCCAAACCTCAAGTTCAAACCACTTCCGGCGACGAACCCGATCCGTTCCGGCCCGACAAAGTCCCCGGATCGTAATATCAAGATTTTCAGAGAAGTGAGCCTATGAACCCGCGCGCACCTCAACAACTCGGCACGCAGCCTCAACTAGAACCCGACCGCCCCAATCCATGGGGAGGCGCGGTTGCGGCGACTCCAATGCCAAGTTCACCACCGCCTGCACAAACTCCACCTCCTGCGGCTCAAACGTCGAACGCAAGCGCCATTCACCAACTTCAGTGCCCCCATTGCCGGGCAGGATTAACCCTGAGGCATGAACACATCGGGATCAACGGAAGCTGCGTTCACTGCAATTCTCCAATCCGGGCAGTCGCCTACCAGGACGGTCAGGTAGCAATCGAGCTCATTGAAGCAGCTGCTCCTCAGGAAATTCCCGTTGAAGTGGCGGAAGTCACCGTTGAACTAAACCCAACAGTTCCGGCATCACCTGCTCATCAGGAAGTGGCTGAACAGACTGCGCCCTCGCCCTCACTGTGGCAAAGTCATCCAGAACCTAAACTGCAAGCTCCTGAGCAGCCCCTTGCTACCCAGCAAAATCACGCAGCACCACCTCCTCAAGAAAATGCAGCGGTAGCATGGTCGCAACCGCAACTGCAACCATCAACGATGTCTCAAACGGAATCTGCGCCGACTCCAAATCCAACTCAGCAGCCGCACCCCGTACCGGCAGCACCCACCGCGGCGCCTGCCTTTCCATCGTTAAATGGAGCAATGCCATGGAACAACGCCACATCGCAGCCACCTGTTGTGGAGCAGGAAAATTTCGAATCGTTTCAAGCTGCAAGCCCGTTCACCAACCCGCCTCATTTGCAGGAAGAAGCGCAAGCCGCACCGCAACCTCAACCTGAGGTTGCCCCGAATAATGTAGTTTCCGCTTCTGGAAAACGGCTGAGAAAAACCAACCGCAAACCGTACCTGGGATTCTTGAAATCCGCAGCCACGCTGATCATTCTCGGTGGCCTCGGATATGCAGCCTACGTTTTCGCCCCGAAAGAAAAAGTAAATCAGGCCAAACTCTGGGTTGGTGAATTTGTGAAGCCCGCCTTGGAAGTTTTCAACGGCGAAAGCAATGCTGATTATTCACCGGACGCCACAACAGCGCCGGCCGCTCCAGACACCCCGATTTCTCCACTAAGCCCTGCTACAACCATCCCGACGGCGCCAGCATCGTCAATCACACCGGAACCGGCAACACCAGAGCTCCCTGTTTCACCAACCGAGGTCGAGAATGACCCAACTCCACCGCAGGACCCCGTTTCCGAGCAATTGAGAGTCAACGTCGCCGGCACAACAGCAATCAAGCAGTTTTATGGCGCCCCGACCATCGAGGCGCGCTTGCCGTTTTTTGTGGCACCTGAAAAAAGTCGACTTCCCTTTGACGCCTACTCCGGCCGCTTTGCAGCCCTGCCGACACTGAAATCCGTCGCCCTCCAAAAAGCTACTCTCGACGTCGCCACAGGGCGTTGGTATGGCATTTTTGAAGTCTCCGAAGTGGAAAACGAAAAGCTCCATCGTTGGATCGTTATCGAAGATGAAGCTGGTGAATTTAAACTCGACTGGAACCTCTACGAACGGCTAATCAACGATTCGTTGCCTCGCTTTCTTGATGACCCAACTGCAGCCCCACGTGAATTCTGATTGGCACTTCGAAAAGGCGAACCCGTCCCCGAAGAGAATAACCCCTGGAATTCAGAAGCCACGGGACTCAAGATTCAGATTCCTTTCGACAGTCAGTCCGCCCGATTCATCGTTCTCAAAAAATCCGATTATGAATCACTTGGCTTATCCGAAAAAATCAATCCAACGTCACCCAAAGTCGCCAGGGTAGAAATGGCCTGGGTCCCCAGCGAATACGATCCGAACAGCCGCGTTCCAGTAATCACTCGACTGATCGGCTGGGGCGCATGGGGATAAAAAGAATTCACTTCGATCCAATAGGGCTCGATCAACGAATCAACTCTGTTTGGTCGAAAAAACGGAACTCACGCCACCGCTTCGACAGCGTCTGAAATTTTCTCAGGCAGGTGTTTGCAGACTTTTTTTACGCAATCTTCGAAGGAAATGCCGTGCTTCTTGCGGAGGATATCAACGCCACCGTGCTCGACAAATTCATCGGGCCAACCAATTCGTTCGACGGGTGTTTTGATGCCGGCATCATTGAGATGCTCGATCACAGCCGCCCCAAAACCATTCATGATGGTGTGATCTTCAAGCGTGCAAATCACCGTGCACTGCTTCGCAAATTTTTCGATGCACTCGCCATCAAGTGGCTTAATCCAGCGCGGGTTGATCAATGAAACGCTGTAACCCGCAGCTTCGAGCTCTGCCTTCGCTGCAACCGCGATTTCGAAAAAATGACCTAAACCAAACAGCGCAACATCAGTGCCCTTTCCTTCGAGAACCTCGGCTTTTCCGATTTCAAGAAGCACCGGCTTGTCTTTCACCGTCGTCCCGATTCCAGCACCACGCGGGTAGCGGATCGCACTCGGTCCGCTGTCGTGATTCGCCATCGTCCAGAGCATGTCGGCGAACTCATCTTCGTCGCGAGGTGCCATGAAAATCCAGTTCGGAATATGACGCATGTAGCCAATATCGAACAAACCGTGGTGCGTCGGGCCATCATCGCCACTCAAACCCGCGCGGTCCATGCACAAACGCACGGGCAGATTTTGAATGCCGATGTCGTGAACGGCCATGTCGTAGGCACGTTGGAAAAAGGTTGAATAAATCGTCAGGAACGGTTTTAACCCTTGCGCGGCATGGCCGCAAGCAAACAGCGCCGCGTGTTCCTCCGCGATACCTACGTCAAAATAGCGATCCGGCACCACTTTTTGAAAACCAACCAAACCGGTTCCGCTCGGCATCGCCGCAGTGATCGCAGTGATCCTTTTGTCGGCTAAAGCAAATTCACCCAGTTTTTCTCCGTAGATTTGAGAGAATGTCGGAGATCCTCCAGGTGAAGTCTCGCCGGTTTCAGTCTTATAAGGCCCGAGACCATGAAATTTCATCGGGTTGGCTTTCGCCGGCTCATAACCACGACCTTTTTCAGTAATGATGTGAAGGATGACCGGTTCGTCCTGCTCCTTCAAAAACTCGAACGTTTTGACAAGTAATCCTACATCATGCCCATCAATTGGGCCGTAGTAGCGAACGCCAAATTTTTCGAACAACACGTTGGGGAAAAGCAGGTTCTTCGCACCACGCTCGACTTTTGCAGCCAGCGAACGAAGACTTTTTCCAGCGAGTTTTTCGACAAAATCCGCCGCTTTTTCATGGATGTGCTCGTAAGTCGGGCTGGTTTGCAGCGCATGAAAATACTTTGCGATCGCTCCGACGTTTCGATCGATCGACCACTCGTTATCATTGAGAACGAGGATGAATTTTTTCGTGGTCTGCTCAATGTTATTGAGCGCTTCAAAGGTAGGTCCACAGGTAAAAGCGGCGTCACCAGCGACAGCGACAACGTCTTCATCAGTGCCCTTTAAATCGCGAGCTGCCGCCATACCGAGTGCAGCTGAAACCGCAGTTCCCGCATGACCTGCGCCATAACAATCGTGTTCGCTCTCCGTCCGAAGACAAAATCCATTAAGGCCGTCGTACGTTCGGATCGTGTGAATTTCATCCCACCGACCGGTCAACATTTTGTGAACATAAGCCTGGTGACTTACATCGAAGAGAAACTTGTCTTTCGGCGTCGAAAACACCCGATGCATCGCAATACTTAACTCGACGACTCCAAGGTTTGGTCCGAGATGTCCCCCCGTTTTTGAGAGGCTTTTGATCAGCGTCCGCCGAACATTTTCAGCAAGAAGCGGAAGCTGATCCAGCGGCAATGCCTTCAGGTCAGCTCCGTTATCGACCTTTGGCAAGTCCTCGGTCTCGATGTCGGGGTAGGGATTTTTAGAAGAGTTCTCCATCCTGAAGATTGGGTGATTCGTCGGATTCACTCTCAGCCGATGCTGGAGCAATTTGAGTCTTTTTTTGTTGAGTCGTAGGCTGCGCTTCATTCCCGGCAGATGCGCCAAAGGCTTCAAGCTCAGCCTCCTCGTCGTTACGTTTGCGGATTAGCTCGATACGTCCGCGGGCTTCATCGAGCCGTTTCACGCAAAGTTTATGCAATTGGATTCCCTTTTCGTATCCCGTGATCATTTCGTTCAGCGGGATACGGTTGTGATCGACACCCCGAACCAACGATTCGAGCGCTTCCATCGCTTCTTCGAATGAAAGATCGTCGTAGTTTGGGGTTTCGTTCTGAGAAGCCGGTTTTGGCATAATTCGCAGATGTTACTTCGGGTTGAATCCCGCGAAGTTCAAGCGTTTTGAGCACCGATTTATGAACCTTTGACGTTCTTCGGCAAGCATTTTAGCAAAGTTTCGCACCGCAAGTCACTTTTTCGAGATTGGGCGAGGCGAGAAAAACCACGATTCCTGATTTTTGCTCGCTGAAAGCCGTTTTCCGTATTGCATCGCCGACGGCATTCGATCATACATATTAATATCGACTGATGTTAATGGCCCCGCCAACAAGATTCGATTCCATGGCGCATAGTCCCCCGAAATCACACCTGAAGCCAGTGGTTGATCCAGCGTCTGCGGAGTGAGAAATACTCCAGCAACTCCTTCAGGCGTTTGATTTTCAATCTGTTCCGCAATCGCCTCCAACTGCTTCGGCGTCTCTGGAATCCACACAGAACTGCGGTCCGCATACCACGCCACCGCCCAGGGAACATCCGAGAAAACAACCTGATCATCCGTCGTCCATTTTTTTACAAACGTGATCGCTGCCGGATCATACGGTGGCCAGTTCACAATTCGATTTGAAAGATTAAATCCCAACGTCGCGCGGCCCGGCATATTAACCAGCATTGGCAGCCCCGTAATTACCGCAGCCGCAGCGAGATGCGCCCACTTCCACATCGACCATCGGTTTTGCGCAATCGGAAGGCGCGCCCAAAAAACGGTTAAAATAGCGAAACCGAACGTCGTCGCCAACGGCACAAACCAGAGATGGACCTGATTCGCATCCATCAGCAAATCCGGCGTTCCGAACAGCATCGCACCGGCCCACATCATCGCCAGCCCATTCCGCAGCTGGATTGCTTCGGGATTTCGAAAAGGATGCAGCATCGACAACCAGAACAATCCCGCTCCGACCGATCCACCGATCAGTAGCCAGAAATTCGAAAAATGCTGTTCCAGAACACGCCCCATTTTTTTGAAGAGAAAAAATCGCGGAAACGCCGCTTCAGTTCCCCGTTCAAAATTCCGCATAATCGGACTCCCTGCTGATTTTCCCCACGAATCCTGAATTTCAACAGCCCCGATTCCCAGAACTGAACCAGTTTCAGCCGCATTTTGAAGCATCCACGGCGTAAAAACAGTAGTCATCACCACTGCGAAAACGATTGGCAGAAGCACTTTCTTTTTAAAAACCAAAAACACAAAAAACGCCGCCGCGAGGGAAACGCCCAATCCGATTGGCGATACCAATACTAGTAGCCCAAAAAACACTGCTGAACTTGCCAACGGTAAAAGTGGAATCCGGGCGAGGCGCCACAATTTCAGGGCTCGCACAAGAAAACACAATCCCGCCATGAAAATGGACAGCCCCAGCATTTGCGGCAAACCGGATTGCGTGAACCGCCACATCATCTCGCACATCAGCATCGCTACAACCGAAAATGCCGCGAGAACGCCATCAAAAAGCCGCGACACCAGAACGAACAGCAATCCGAGCGATCCCAAAAAAGAGCAATCGCACCGGCAGCAATCACCCGATCAGGAAAGAAAATTCGGTATTGGAAATCCACATCGTAATCCGTCCCCGAAATGGCCAGCAGACCCGCATTGAGAGGCGAATTCAACGGTCCGTGCGATGATGATTTGAGCGTCATTGGGATTTCACTCGACTCGGAGCTCTCCACTTTTTTCGCTAGTGAAATAGGTCGTAAAAACTGAGTCGACAGCCCGTCTCCCCGGGCAAAGGAACGCGCCACGTCCGCCTGCTCCATTCCTTCCGCAGTGGAAATCCCCTGAAAATCGACAAAGAGAAAAAAGATCGAAAGTCCCGCCACAAAAACCGAAAACGCCAAGGTTCGAAAAAACGGAAATGGCGCTTTTTTCATCTCTGGTACAGAAGCCGCTGCATGGTGAGGTATTGCCTGCTCAACAGTTTCTGGAGACTGGACCTGAGGCGGCTGTGTTTGCGATAACTGAACCGAAGACGGTTCGCTGGGCGGCTGCGAAGACACAAATTAAGTAAACTTCACGTTTCCTGAATATCAATCTATTACAGGTTTGCACTCGCATCGAAGGTTTCAGGCTCACTCGATCCAGTTCCACTCCCAAGGATCTCCTGAAATCAGTTTTGCATCCTGTGTGGTTTTCCCGGCAAGCAGAATCAGGGGATCTTCAGGATTTCCATCGCCACCCAAAAACAAGCAAATAATGTCAGCCTGTTCATTGATTTTCCAATCAGCGTATAGCCCCATAGGAGCCCGGTCTGGTGACTTTCTTGAATACTCCCGTTCGACGTAGGATGGAGTTCCGTATCTCTCCGAAATTTTCTTGATGAGCCTTTCAAATTGATCTCGAAAATGATCCCGAACTATTTGAAACTCATTGGGCCCCTTCCTCCAGTCGCCGCCGTCTTCGAATAGAAGCTGAAATGCAAGATGGCTTTCCTGCTCAATCAACTTGTCGATTTTTTCATCAAGCGTCATTTGACTCCTCAATATTCCCCTCATCCAATCGTTTTCTCAGGATTCCGCCCAATGAACGGATGCTGCTCGACGTCGAGAACGCTACCGCTGACAGGACCGCTTTCTTCGCTAAGAAAATAAACGGCGGCGGCTGCAATTTCCGCGGGATCGAATATTCGACCGCTCGGCGCAAATTGTTTGCCCAACATTTTAGGCCAATCTTCAGGCAAGCCCTGATCCTTTTTGCGCTTTTTCTCGTTCTCGGTCAGAATCCAACCGGGATTGATTTGATTCACCCGCACGCCGCAGTCGCGATGCAAGGTGTCGCCGAGATTTCGCGTCATCGTCTGCAACGCACCTTTGGAAATTGAATACGGCAGGAGATCCGGCTCGCCACAATAGGCATTGACCGATCCGATGTTAAGCACGCTCCCTTTTGTTTTTGAAAGATGAACCAGCGCGTTTTTGATCAGAAAAAACGGGACTTTCGCATTCGTGGTCATGAAATGATCCCACTTCGCTTCATCAGTCGATTCAATCCGACCGGTTCCAACCGCAGCCGCGTTATTAACCAGCGCATCGATTTTTCCAAATCGCGAAATCGCCGTTTCGATGAGTTTTTTTGACGCAAAATGTTCGGTTAAATCGGACACGAGAAAATCGGTGCGCTGACGTTCGGGATCAAGCTCCGCCCGGGTTTCCTGAGCCAGTTCGAGTTCCAGCCCGTGCAAAAACACTTCAGCCCCTTCTTCGAGGCAGCGTTTGGCAATGGCTTTTCCAATGCCGGTTGTCGAACCGGTCACGATGATCGTTTTATCTTTAAGACGCATGATTCTGGCAGGAAATTGTGTCTGGAATTGGGGGCAATACGAGTTTCTCAGGACCACGCTTCGCTTAAGACTCTGAGGAAGTTACCGCTAAAAATACCGGCAATATCTTCTGCGCTGTAACCGCGATTTACCAGAATGCTATCCAGTTTCTGCAAATCAGCGATCGTATCGAGATCCTGCGGCCCTTGTTCTTTGCCAAACCCGCCATCAAGATCACTCCCGATTCCGCAGTGCTTCGCATTTCCCGCCAGCTGACAAATGTGATCGATGTGATCAGCGGCATGCTCGATTTTTACACCAATCGACTCCGGCGTTGTCACACCCCGCTCCCAGCTGGGAATCAACATCCACGCATCAAACACCGCCCCGAGAACCGTTCCGCGTTCGATCAGGGCTTTGATTTGCTCATCGGAAAACTGGCGGACATCGTCGACAACCGCCCGGCAATTCGAATGACTAGCCCAAACGGGACCGTTAAAAATTTCCAGCGCTTGCCAAAAACAATCGTCATTCAGATGCGTGACATCGAGAATCATCCCAAGCTCATCCATCTTTTTCAACAAATCCGGCCCACCTTCTCTCAATCCACCAACCGCATCATGCCCCATTGCATAGCGACCTTCCCCATAGTGAGCTGGCCCCATCGCCCGCAAACCGTAATTCCATGCCGTTTCCAAATGGTCAAGCGTTACGATCGAGTCAGCTCCTTCGAGGCTTAAAATCAGGCCGATTGGTTCGTCATTTTCCGCCGCTTTTACCGGGTCAGCCCATTTTTCCAAATGCGCGTCCAAACCGGCGAGATCTTTGATTTGCACAATCTCTCCAGCCTTCTCCATCTCCTGATACCAAGCGAGTTGCCCCTGAGTCATTGCCCAGGCTTGTTGAGGAGACTCCCAGCACGCCACGAACGAACGTGGTTTCATGCACCCGCCGATTTGAGTCCCGACACACAGCCCAATTCCACCACGACGCATGTCAGGAAAGGTGACGGTACCACACCCCTGCCCTTTGATGCGTTGCGGCAATTCGTTTTCAATCCCGCGAATTTGTTCGGTCGGCAACCTCAGGTCGCGATTCCATTCCAGCGCGTTCATGCTGAGGTCAAGGTGGACGTCAAAGATCAAATTCATCGCCGTGAGGATAGCAGTAAAATTCGCGGATCGGCGCACTATTTATACCGAGAACAGGCCAGTGGTTAAACGCCTTATTTTCCTTCCAACTCCCAGATAGGATCGAACTCTTCGATCTTCCCCTCCTGCCCGCGTAGCATCGCATCCACCACCCGCGACATCAGCTGCAAGCTGGGACCGTCATCCGGAAATTTGACCAATACATCGCCGAGAATTGCGGACGCTCTTCGAAACTGGCATTTCTCAAAATGATCTAACGCCGCTTCGTATTCGTCGCGCAAATTTTCCCAGTGCTCCACCGATCCACCAGGGGGCGCGATCTCGAATAACTCAACCGGTTCTCGAATATTATTCACCCGCACGCTACACAATCGGCGTGTGTTGAATCCCCAGCTGAGATGCTCGCGAGTATTACCGGTAACTAGCAACGGCGTTCTCAAATATTTCGTCGCTCCTTGAACCCGGCTCGCCAAATTTACGGTCGTCCCCAGCGGGCCGTATTTAAATTTTCGATACGTACCGATATTTCCCACGAGCGCTTGCCCTGTATTCACGCCGATGCCAATTGCGGTCTCAGCCTTCACAATCGGACGCCACTTTTCATTGAGCGCTTCGAGCTTTCCCGAGATTTCCAAAGCCGCGTTGCAGGCCTTTTCTGCGTGGTCAGGATCCTCATTCGGCGCGCCCCACAGAGCCAGCAGCTCGTCGCCAGTGTAATCCACTAACACACCGCCATTTTCGATCACAGAGGTGGAAAACTCACCCATCACGCCACTCAACCAGCCAATAGTTTGCTCCGGCCCGAGTCGTTCGGAGATCGTGGAAAATTTACGGATGTCGCAAAATAGAACCGTCACCTCCGCATTGCGGGCCTTCATTTTCATCGGGTCCGGATTCCGCGCCAACTCACGAGCCAATTCCGGTGTAAAATGTTGCTCGAACACTTTTTGGCGGAGCCGTTTTTTCTCCAAGCTCGCATTGAGCCGTGCCATCAGCAGCGCCGGCCGAATCGGGCGCGACAGGAAGTCTTCCGCGCCGATTTCGATACAACGCACCGCGTCACTTTCATCCTGCAACCCCGTCACCACAATCACCGGCGTCTGCCGCAAGTGTCCCGAATCGTGGAGAGATTCGAGCACTTCAAAACCATCTTTTCGCGGCATCTGAATATCCAGCAGAACCGCGTCATAATCATCCGCGCGAATTTTTTCGAGCGCATCCTCTCCATCTACCGCAAATGACAATTTGTGACCATACGGTTCGAGCAAGCGTGCCATCAACTCCCGATTCTCCGGATCATCATCTGCTACCAACAATTTCCCAGGCCGATGTTCGTCATTCGAGCGGGAAAGCGGACGAATCTCATCAGGCGCGGGTTCTGGCTTCTGAGCAACTTCAGCATCCGCCGTGGCGGTTGCGTTCCGGCCCGATTGATTAATCAATTTCAGGCAGATTTCCGCCGATTTTTCCACGTAAGCAATAATTTCGCTGAACTGCTCCGCATCTTTTTCAATCCCGATAAATTGGATGGGCAGGAGAATTTTGTTCAGCTGGTTTTTTGCATCATGCCGGGACGCTTTTAAAGCAGCTGCATCGCTCACCTCAAAAAACCACCTCTCGAGATTCTCCAAAAACAGCCCGCTCGCTTCCGTCAATTTCTCTGCATCCGGTAAAATAGGTGAGTCCTCTGCCAACTCTGCAACAATCCGCTTCTTTAAGATCGCGCACGACTCAAAGAGCTGCCTGGCATTCGGCTGCAAGGAATCAAAAAGTGAATTTTCGGCGGACATAAACAGTTCTGGAACATACTTCGTTTCTTTGCGATTTCACCTCATCGCGTTTCGAATCAGTTTTGACCGTTTCATTTCAGCCTGTCACTCTTTTTAATCATGAACCGCTCAAAATCCCGCCGCTCTTTCCTGAAAACCTCAGCTCTCGCTGCACCCTATATTGGTTGGAAAACCGCGGCGCATGGAGTTGGCCCAAACGATACTGTTCATCTCGCCAGCTTCGGAGGCGGTGGGCGCGCAGCTTCCGATCTCGCGGGTTTTGGCGGTATAAAGGGCACTAAGATCGTTGCATTTTGTGATCTTGATCAGCGGCGCTCGGTTAAATCATTCCAGAAATTCCCCGACGCCAAATACTATTCTGACTGGCGGGAGATGCTGGAGAAAGAAGCCGATAACTTCGTGGGAACCGGTTGCGGCGTCCCCGATCACATGCACGCGCCGATGGCGCTCAGCGCGATGGAGCTTGGCAAACATGTTTACGTTCAAAAGCCCCTCACGCGCACACTTTACGAAGCACGGCGACTTCGCGATGTCGCGGCAGAAAAGAAGCTCGTGACGCAAATGGGAAATCAACACGGCTCAAAAAGCAGTAATTTGACCACCGTAAAAATTCTTCAGGAAGGCATCATTGGCACCGTAAAATCAATCCATTCCATCAATGCCAAAAAATGGGGCTCGATGGATGCTCTACCTGATCGCGACGATGCGATTCCGGCTGGCTTCGATTGGGATTCATGGGTGGGCGTTCAAGCCGACCGAAAATTTATCAAGGGCGAATACCATCCTTCAAACTGGCGAAAGCGGCTTGATTTTGGAACGACCACGCTTGGCGACATGGGGTGCCACATTTTTCATCCCTGGTTCAAAGGCCTCGGTGATCCCACTCCGCTCAGCGTCATTTCCCACGGCCCCGGTCCGGTTGATGAACACAGCTGGCCAGTGAATTGCAGCGTTACTTGGAAATTTTCCGCCAAACAAGGCGACTTCGAAGCGACTTGGTATGACGGCGACGAAATCCCCTCCGACGAAATCGCCGCTGCGGTGGGTGGACGCGAGGACGTCACGAAAAACGGAAGCATCATCATCGGGACCAACGGCGCTTTGCTCGTCCCACACGCCAGCAAAAATCCACCGATGCTGTTCCGCGATGGCGTCGCCGTTCCCGATGCCTTCGAAATCCTTCCCGATCACAATCATTTCCAAAATTGGATTGATGACATTCGAGCGGACGGAGCAAACGGAACCGTTTCCCAATTCTCCCATGCCGGCCCCGTCACCGAGGCTGTTTTGCTTGGCACAACAGCAATTCGCGTTCCCGGAGAAACCCTCGAATGGGATGCCGCGAAATGTCAGTTCAAAAATTCGGAAGCTGCCAATGCCCTCGTAAAACCAACCTATCGAAAAGGCTGGGAAATCCCCAATTTATGAACCAATAAGGTTCGTTCATCGAACAGACAGGGCACGTTCAAAACAGCTTTTTGATCCAACAGGGGTGCTTGGTCAAATCAACAGGGTTCGATCGTGGACTTAAAAAACATTTAAAAAAATCGTAAGATAATCCAGAACCCAACATTTTAGGGAAACCCTGCAATGTCTGCTTTGGCACAAAACGACGATTCCGAATTTCAAATGCTCATGAAAGAGCATCGCACCCAGATCCACGCCTACTTAATTGCGATTCTCGGAAACACAGCAGATGCGGAAGACGTGTTGCAAGGTGCCATGATGCTCGTTTGGGACAAACGCTCCGACTTCGAAATCGGGACGAATTTTGGAGCATGGGCGAGAAAAGTTGCTTGGTTTCAGGCTCAAAATTTTATCCGAAAACGCACTGCGCGTGGGGAAACGCCACTGATCGACGAATCAATGATAGTGGCTACGAACGAGCGGATCGACGAACGCGAACTGGAATTTACCCGTCATCGAAGAGCCCTGCGGTTGTGTCTCGAAAAATTACCAGATCGGCAACGCGAAGTCGTGGAAGGCCGGTTTTTTGCCACAAAATCGGTCGAAGAAATCGCTGATGCTATGGGAATGAAAGCCAATGCTATTTCCCAACTGATCTTTCGAGCGAAGTCGAATCTGGTGGATTGCGTGAAGCGGGAATCGCGTTCCAACGCGGATAGTCTGAGAGAAATTTGAAATGAAAACGGACTCTGAAATTTTGGATCAAAACATCCAACAAGCTCTCGCTGGCGAATTGTCCGCTACTGAACGGGCGGCTTTAAAACAACTGCTCGCGGTTGATCCTGCAGCGATGGATCGCTATTTGGAATTCTGCGAAATGGAAGCGTGGCTTTCAGCTCCCGCAGCTGAAAATGAAAATGTCGTGATCGAAATGCCGACAGCTGAGATGTCGCCAACTCACAGCTCATCGATTCTAAAATGGGCAGGGCTCGCTGCTGCGATCGCAATGGGATTAGGCGTAGCCTTTTGGATTGGGAAAAAAGAAGCTCCTTCGAATTCTCCGCAAATTGCAGAAACAGAACCTCAGTCCCCAATAAAAAAACAACCCACGGCCTCAAAGCCGAACACCGAAAAGGTGATTCCAATCTATGCACAAAGTCTGAAACACCCTGCGGGCAAAGGTAAACTCCAGGGCGGCGTGCCGGATGGTGAACTTGTCGAAAAGATCCCCGAAACCATTTCGTTCAACCGTCACGTTCGCGGAATTCTTTCGGAAAATTGCTTTCACTGCCACGGCCCTGATGCAAACAAACGAAAAGCCGAATTGCGTTTGGATGAACGCGAGGCGGCCGTCGATTCGCTGTCTCCTGGTAACTCGGCAACGAGTGAGTTGGTGGCACGACTTTTTTCCGATGATGCGGATGAATTGATGCCGCCGCCGGAATCGAACCGACACCTCACGCAAGGCCAGCGGGAGATTTTAAAACGATGGATTGAACAAGGCGCGAAGTATGAAGGCCACTGGGCTTATGAGCCTCCGGCTCGAACATCGAACATCGAACTTCCAACGCCGAACATCAGACGGGAAAACGCGATCGACTTTTTTGTGAAGCTTCGACTGGATGAGGAAGCGTTGGGTTTTTCTGAAGAGGCAGATCGGCGGACGTTGATCCGGAGGTTGTCACTAGACCTGATCGGGCTGCCGCCAACGGTTGCTGAACTTGATGCGTTTCTCACAGATGAATCAGCGGATGCTTATGAAAAAGTGGTCGACCGCTTGATGGCATCGCCGCACTACGGAGAGCGAATGGTGCTGCCGTGGCTGGACGCGGCGCGGTATGCGGACTCAAACGGATTTCAGGGCGATGGTGATCGTCACCAATATATTTGGCGAGACTGGGTCGTAAATGCGATGAACTCCAACATGCCGTTTGATCAATTTACGGTCGAACAAATTGCGGGTGATCTGTTTCCAAATCCAACGCAGGATCAACTTATCGCGACGGGATTTAATAGAAACCACGTGATCAACGGAGAAGGCGGCGCGATTGCCGAAGAGCAACGAAACAACACGGTTTTTGATCGCGTGGATACAACGGCGACTACTTTTCTAGGGCTGACGCTTGCCTGCGCACAATGCCACGATCACAAATACGATGCGCTGAGTCAGGTCGACTATTACCGGTTCTTCGCCTACTTCAATCAGCTTCCAGAAAGCGGAAAAGTAGATCGCCGACTGGGCCGCGTCATGGTCGGCAATCCAGCGATCGACATTGCAACCGATGAACAACTCGTGCATCGAAAAGCTTTGGACAAAACGATCTCTGCTTCAAAAAAAGCGATCCGCGACAATCAAACGGCGATCGATGTCGAGGTCACAAAATGGTGGAAGTCGTTGCCGAAAGATAAAGTTCCAGAGAAATTGAAACCAGTGATCGGCCGCGAGTTCGCAACGTTTGATGGATACAATCAGGGCTACGCTCGTGAAGGGTATTTGCGGAGTTCGTCCAATCCCGAATGGAAAAAATGGCAACGTGATTTGGATCAATCGACGAAGGGGCGCGATGCGCTGATGAAGCAAATGAAAGTCGTCATGGTGATGGGCGAACTGGAAGGCGATAAGAAGCGAAAGACTCATTTATTCCTCCGCGGCGACTACGAATCGCACGGCGAAGAAGTTCAGCCGGGAGTTCCTGAAGCGCTTCATAATTTGCCGAGTGACGCCCCTGCAAACCGAATGGCGTTGGCAAAATGGCTCGTGTCCGAAGAAAATCCGCTAACCTCGCGCGTCATTGTAAATCGTTATTGGCAGCATTATTTCGGAATCGGCTTGGTAAAAACCTCGGAGGATTTTGGCGTGCAAGGTGAGCAGCCATCGCATCCGGAATTGCTCGATTGGCTGGCCGTAGAATTCCGTGAAAGCGGCTGGAACGTGAAGCACATGCACAAGCTGATCGTGATGAGCCGAACCTATCGACAGAGTTCAAACGTTCCGTCAGAGATGCTGGATCGCGATCCCGAAAATCGGTTACTTTCTCGCGCAACACGCTTTCGATTACCATCCATGTTGCTGCGAGATCAGGCGCTGCAATTGAGCGGACTGTTAAAAGACGAAGTCGGAGGAGCGCCCGTTTATCCGTATCAGCCCGAAGGCTTGTGGCATGAATTCAGTTACGAAAAATTCAAATACACGCCGGATCATGGTGACAAATTATATCGTCGAAGTCTCTACACATTTTGGCGTAGAACAATCGGCCCACCGAATATTTTCGACGCCGCAAACCGTCAGGTTTGTATGGTCAAGCCATCGCGAACAAACACACCGCTGCACGCACTCACGACGCTGAATGACCCAACCTATGTCGAAGCTGCTCGGGTTTGGGCAGAAAAAATGGCGAAAACAGGCGACGCCGAAAAAGGAATTCGAGATGCCTTCCTGAAAGCAACGGGACGCGAGATCCTAGACAACGAGCTGGCAATTCTAAAACGGACCCTGACAAAAGCCCGCGACAATTTCGGAAGCAACGAAGCCGCCGCAAAAGAGCTTCTAACCGTTGGCGAAATGAAAGCCGATGGCGCGATCGACGCCGCAGAACTCGCTAGCTTTGCGCAAGTCGCACAGCTGATTTTAAATTTGGATGAAGTTTTAAATCGCGAATAGAAAATGAACGACTCTCCTCACTTTTTAAAAAACCGCCGTGATTTCATCAAATCGTCAATTCCGGCTTCCGCAGCACTCGCGTCACTCTTGAACGGCGATTCGACGCAAGCGGCAGCGGAAGACAAACTTCTCTCTCAGGCTCAGCATTTTGCTCCGAAAGCGAAACGCATCATCCTGCTAATGCAGGGGGGCGCGCCGTCCCATGTGGATTTGTTAGACTGGAAGCCGGGGCTTTACGATATGTATGGTCAGAACCTTCCGGATTCGGTTCGGAATGGTCAGCGGCTCACGACGATGACGGCGAATCAAAAGGAATTGCCGATGCTGCCGGCCATCAAAAAATTTGAAAGCTACGGAAAATGCGGACGAATGATGTCTCCACTTCTGCGTCACACTGGAGAAATCGCGGATGACATTTGCGTGATCAATTCGATGCACACCGAAGCGATCAATCACGCGCCAGGGGTCACGTTCCAACTTACCGGCGCACAGATTCCCGGTCGACCGAGCCTTGGTGCGTGGCTCAGTTATGGCCTCGGATCGAGTTCCGAAAATCTCCCCGCATTCGTCGTGATGACGTCGCGCGACCGCGAAAATTCCTGCGGTCAGTTGTTCTTTGATTACTACTGGGGCAGCGGATTTATCCCGTCGAAACATCAGGGTGTTCAGTTTCGTGGCACGGGCGATCCCGTGATGTATCTCTCAAATCCGAAAGGTGTGAGTCGCGACATGCGGCGCTCCGTTCTCGATGATTTGAAAGCGATGAATGAGATCAAACACGAGGAAGTGGGCGATCCTGAAATTCAAACGAGGATCTCTCAGTACGAAATGGCTTTCCGCATGCAGATGTCCGTTCCGGAACTGACCGACATCACCACCGAGCCGCAGCACATTCTCGATATGTACGGCCCAGACGTTGAACGCAAAGGCTCCTTTGCGAGGAATTGCCTCATTGCGCGCCGTCTCGCCGAGCGCGGGACACGTTGCATTCAGCTAATGCATGCGGGTTGGGATCAGCACAACAACCTCCCGACTCAGTTAGAAATTCAGTGCCGCGACACCGATCAGCCAAGCGCGGCATTGGTTCGTGATTTAAAACAGCGAGGGATGCTTGAAGACACCCTCGTCATTTGGGGCGGTGAATTTGGACGGACGCCCTTTGGTCAGGGCGACATCAAAAATGTAAAGAAACATGGCCGCGATCATCACGGCCGTTGTTTCTCAATCTGGATGGCAGGCGCCGGCGTGAAGCCTGGAATCCAATACGGAAAGACCGACGACCACGCCTTCAACGTTGCCGAGAATCCAGTTCACGTTCACGATTTTCAAGCCACGATTTTGCACTTGTTAGGGATCGATCACGAAAAGCTGACCTATAGATTCCAGGGCCGGAGATTTCGACTGACCGATGTTCATGGTCATGTGGTTAAGGATATTTTGGCGTGATGGAAATGGACGTGAAAAAAGGTGAACGTGTTGAAATCGAATTTCCCAAGGAATTCGTAAAATTGACACGGCACTTCGAAATATACTGTGACGCTGGGTGTTGTGGCCTTGATGCATTTGATTTTTGCAACCAAGACGCCAAGAAATTGGCAGTAAAAGAGCTCGGTAATCGAGAAATCTCAACGGTTTGCGGCGAGGCGATAGAATTTGATAAAGACCCGCGGGAGTTTTGGTCAAATCAGAACGAATTTGCGCACACATGGGAAAATGGGGCGGCGCTCCATCTATGGGTCAATAATATCGCGGCGGAAATCCTGATGGATTGATCTAAACGAAGCAACCCTATCTGTTCGCCAAACCAACCCTGTTGTTTCGTTAAAATTTGAAAATTTCGTCACAAGATTTTGAAATGTGAACGCAACATTTGCGTTTATGTTTCTACCATGAATCAACTTGAAAGCCTGAAGCAGTTTACCACGGTCGTCGCTGATACCGGAAGTTTTGAAACGATGCGGGAATACGAGCCGCAGGATGCGACGACGAACCCAAGTTTGATTTTAAAGGCGGTTCAGCAAGACGATTACGCTCCGATGATCGACGAGGTGCGCAAAGAAGCGGGCGATGGCGCTTCCACGGAAGCCATCATTGATCGGCTTCTCGTTTTGTTTGGAATGAAAATTCTCGAAATCGTTCCTGGCCGGGTTTCGACGGAAGTGGATGCGCGGCTCTCTTTCGACACTGAAGGAACGATCGTAAAGGCTAAAGAGCTGATCGCATTTTATGAAGCGAAAGATGCCTCGCGTGATCGTATTTTGATCAAGATCGCTTCGACTTGGGAAGGAATTCGTGCGGCGGAGGCTTTGGAAAAAGAGGGTATTCACTGCAACCTCACACTTCTCTTTTCGAAAGTTCAGGCAATTGCCTGTGCCGAAGCGGGCATCACCCTCATCTCTCCTTTTGTTGGTCGAATTCTCGACTGGCACAAGAAGGCAACGGGCAATGATTTTACCGGTGCTGATGATCCCGGCGTGCAGTCGGTCACTGAGATTTTCAACTACTACAAAAAATTCGGCTACAAGACGGAAGTCATGGGAGCGAGTTTTCGAAATACCGGCGAGATCGTTGAGCTGGCTGGTTGCGACCTTCTTACGATTGGGCCGAATTTACTGGAAGAATTGCAAAACACCGATGGCGAACTGACGCTGAAACTCGACGCTGACAAAGCGGCTGATCTCGATTTAGAGAAAATCGAACTGGACGAAAATACGTTCCGCTTTGAATTCAACGAAGATGCCATGGCGACGGAGAAGACTGCTGAAGGCATCCGTAATTTCTCGGCGGATATCGTGAAGCTTGAGAAATTGATCGAAGGTTAATTCGTCACATCACGAACCCACTTCACATAATCCTCGGCACCGGAATCGACCGGCAGCACGAGGAATTCGGGCACATCATACGGATGCAGCTCGATCAGTTCCGCTTCCAGTTTTGAAATGAGAAGTTCGCGCGTTTTGAAAATCGCGAGGACTTCGGAGTCTCGTTGTGTTTCTCCGTTCCATTGATAAATCGACTCAACCTGCGGGACCAAATTGACGCAGGCAACGAGTTGCGATTCGACCAGCTGTGTGCCAATTTGACGCGCCTTTTCAAGGTTGGGGAATGTGCATAAAACAATGCGGATATCTTCGGTCTTCATGAGGCATTTACTTTATGAAATCTGGATTCATCGACAAGCTGATTGATCGCGTTGACCGGATGGACGCTGAGCAAATTCAGCGCGCCGTCCTAAAAATCGCGCAGGAGAAAGGCTCGCTCGAAAAAGTCTTCGATGCGCTTCGTGATGGCGTCATCGTCACCGGCGTGCGGGGAAATGTTCATTCGATCAATCGGGCTGCGTGTGAATTTCTCGGCGTTTTAAAAAGTGAGACGATTGGAAAAATGCTGGCGAAATGGATGCCAGGGTTGGAGTGGGATTCGCTCACCAAATCCGGCCGCGTCGTGAATCGTGACCTTGAAGTTTTCTATCCCGAGCATCGCTACTTAAATTTTTACGTGTCACCGCTCGAATCGGAAGACGACGAAAACACGCCTGCAGGTTTTGCTTTAATTCTCCGGGACACCACAAAATCCCGTGAGAGTTTGCAGGAAGAAATTGAGTCCGAAAAAATCAACGCGCTCACGATGTTGGCCGCGAGCGTCGCTCACGAGATCGGAAATCCGCTGAACTCGTTGAACATTCACCTCCAGCTGGTCGAGCGAAAACTGAAGCAGAAAGCGGAACCCGAGCTGGCTGAGGAGCTCACGAAATCGCTGGAAGTTGCCCGAGGCGAAATCAAGCGACTCGATTTCATCGTTGAGAAATTCCTTTCGGCCGTTCGCCCGACTCGCCCAATGACCGAGCTGACCAAGCTCAATGAAGTCGTCCGAGAATCCGTTGAATTTCTCGCGCCCGAAATTCAGGATCGCGGAATCAAAACCATTCTCCAACTGAACGGAGATTTGCCAACACTTCAGTTGGATCGCGATCAATTTAAGCAGTCGTTTTACAATCTCATTCGCAACGCAGGTCAGGCCATCGGATCTGATGGCGCTCTGACTATTCGAACTGATTTCGATGGCTACAATGTGAGCGTTAGTTTTGCAGATACTGGCTCTGGCATCGCCGGTGAAAAAGTTGGGCAAGTCTTCGATCCCTATTTCACCACCAAAGAAACGGGCTCTGGTTTAGGGCTTTTAATTGTTCATCGGATTGTCCGCGAACACGGCGGCGAGCTCGAATTTGACAGCAAAGAAGGAGAAGGGACAACCGTGACGATCCACCTTCCTCGGGTGGATAAACGGATGCGATTTTTGGGAAGTGGTGATGAAGCTGCTGCCAATGACGTAATCGATATCGAGGCATTCAGTGACCAATAGAAAATTTTCAACATGATAGATTTCACCGAAATAACCGTTCTCATCGTCGATGATGAAAAGAACACGCGCGACGGTTTGCGAATGTCTTTTGAAGACGAATTCGATGTCTACGTGGCGGCGAACATGGCAGAAGCCCACGAGGTTTTAAAAAGCGAATTGGTCGATGTGATGGTGACGGATTTGCGACTCGGCGGCGAAGACGGGATGGAACTGATCGATCAGGCATTGAAAATCCCCAAGCCACCGATTTGTATTTTGATGACGGCGTATGGCTCGGTCGATCTTGCGGTCGAGGCCATGAAACGTGGCGCTTACGATTACGTTGGCAAGCCTCTCAACATTGATGAGCTAGAACTGATCATAAAGCGGGCCGTGCGAACGCGGACGGTTGAAACTGAAAACGTTGCCCTGAAACAACAGGTCGAAAAGCGTTTCAACCTGAACAATGTCATTGGCGAATCCCGCGCGATGCAGCCTGTTTTTGAAACGGTCCAGCAGGTTGCCCCCACTCGTGCGACCGTTTTGATCGAGGGCGAAAGCGGAACTGGCAAGGAACTGATCGGCCATGCCATTCACAATCTGAGCGGTCGCCCAAAATCAAAACTGGTCATCGTTCATTGCGCCGCGCTCAGCGAGCAGTTGTTGGAAAGCGAATTGTTTGGTCATGAAAAAGGCGCGTTCACCGGAGCGACTGAACGCCGTAAAGGACGGTTTGAAGAAGCTGATGGCGGCACGCTTTTCCTCGATGAAATCGGCGAAATTGATTCGAGCATTCAGGTGAAATTGCTGCGTGCTCTCGGCGAGCGAACTTTTGAACGGCTCGGCAGTAACAAGCCGATTAAAGTTGATGTGCGAGTTGTTGCCGCCACGAATAAAAACCTCGAGGAACTCGTCGAGAAAGGTGAATTCCGCGACGATCTGTTTTTCCGCCTCAACGTGGTGAAAGTCACGATGCCTCCGCTACGAGAACGTCGCGAAGATATTGTTTTGTTAGCCAATGCCTTCCTCAAAGAATTTGCTGAAGAGAACAACAAGCCCATTCGCGAGCTTACAAACGACGCGATGCAACGACTCATCAGTTACGAATGGCCGGGAAATGTCCGTGAACTTCGAACGGCAATCGAACATGGCGTCGTGATGTGCAACGCCGCAAAAATTGCGCTAAAACATCTGCCAGTTTTTCTGCAAGCCGGTCGCGAGTTGGCTTTTTATAAAGGAACTGCCGCGACGGATTCCCCCGCAGCAATCGAACCAGAAGATTTAAACTTAGAAAATATGGAGAAGCGCATGATCGACGTGGCTCTCGGTCAGACGGGCGGAAACCGAACCGAGGCTGCGAAGTTGCTTGGTATTTCGCGCCGGACATTGCAGCGAAAATTGAAGGAGGATTGAAGTGCTTTCCACGAAGCAATAGGCTTGGTTCATCGAACGCACCCTGTTGGTTCGTGAACCAATTTTTGCGTCACAGATTCTCACTCCACTGTCAATATCTGACATGAGAACTGTGAACGTCGTCGAGTTAAATCAACCTGCTAGGTCTTTAAAAATTGGGCCGACTCGTGGGATTATTGTCAGCCTGTTCGTTGCGGCTTGCTTGCATTCGGCCATTCTTTTTTCGTTTCAATGCGTTGCGCTCGCCGAGCCACAATTCAATGAACCAATGTTTAGATGCGTCTTTCTAGATCTCGAACACACATGCTCAATTCCAGGGTTAGTTCGTCCCGTCATTTCGGCAAAACTAAGGCCGTCTCGATCGCCCGAAAGGGTGCCGATTATCGATCTAACTTACTTACCTTCCGGGCACATCAAGTTTGACGATCAATTCGAATCGACTCTTGATGCCGATCTCTTTTCCAGTTCGTTTGCACCTAGCATGAGCTTCGTGGATCTGAATGATGATGACGAACTGTCGCGATGATCACTTTTCGCAAACGGCCATGAGCGTTTGAAAATGCGGTGACTCACTTTCGCGATCGACCACCGCGATGTCCGGGTTCTTCTCAAAACCTGCGTTCGTCAGAAATTCCGAAATTTCCAATTCAGAGAATCCAAGCCATTCGTCGGCGTAAAGTTCACGAGCATCTTCGAACGTGTGTTTCAACAAATCGAGAATCACGATCTTGCCGCCTGGCTTTAGGATACGATGCCCTGCCGTGATCGCTGCCTGTGGATTCGCCGCGTGATGAAGCGCCTGGCTGAAAAATGCAATATCGATCGTACCGTCATCAATCGGCGGATTTTCGATATCTCCCACACGGAATTCCAGATTCTTGAATCCGTTATCTTTTGCCGTTTCGGAGGCGAACTGGACCATTTTCTCCGAATTATCGATCGCGATGACACGTTCTGCTTTTTGGGCAAGCAACTGGGAAAAAGTCCCCTCACCCGCTCCGAGATCGGCAATAATCATCGGAGGCATCAGTTTGAGAAGTGTCTCGGCGAGCCCCTTCCAAGAACGGCCGGGGCAATAGGTTTTGCCAAATTTTCCGGCGAGGGCATCGAAATAAGCGCGAGCTTTGTCTTTTCGTTTATTTAAAATCAGGCGGAGCGCCGCGGAATCTGTGGTGGTTTCGTCGACTTCCGTCGCTGCTAGGTTGATGGCTGAAACGAGATCAGCATCGAGTTCACCGAAGCTGTAGATTACGTTTTTTCCAGATCGGCGATCAACCACGAGACCTTCGGCTTTGAGCTGTGAAAGTTGCGTCGAAATCCGAGATTGCCCCATCGCGAGGATTTCCTGCAGTTCAACAACCGATAAATCTTCCTGACGGAGCAACGATAAAATCCGTAACCGTGTGGAATCAGCAATCAGCCGAAGACTTTTTAAAATGGACGCCATGTTTCGCTATCACGGTATCAAGACATCCAGATTTGTAAATGCGAACTGACAGCCTCGGTCGAGTAATAGAAATTAGTCGAGACTTTAAAGCTGATTGATAGGTTACGACGAAGATGGGTCACCAATATCAATGTCTTCAAATTCAACGAGCACCTCAAGGGCATCTTCAATAGTGGCTCGCGCGTGCGCTGTCATCATATGGAGGTAAGCATGAATTTTAGCATCGGCCGTGTTTCGGTTTTCACATTGCGCGCTGTATTCTTCAAAACCGTTTAAAGCCTTCAGCAGAGCGGCGAGGTGATTCGGACACTCGCAGTCTACAGCAGAAGAAATGTTAGAAGCCTTTGCAATCTGGGAGTTGCTATACTTTCGCTTCCGAATACCCCCTTTGTGATCTTTGGGCTTAGGCGCCTCATCAATAATCGCTGACGCAGACCTTCCAGCCAGTGCAATGTCGGTTTCACAGGCCTCGCGCAGTTCTGAAAGTGAGACAGGCGCCCTGATGGCAGATATCAATCCACTATCATCACTGATCTTTTCAAGAGTGCGCTCCTGAGCATAGGCATATACCAGAATGGCTCTTAAGGCACGGAAACGACTGATAATTCGCCGAACCCGATTCACCTCCTCGTCAAAGAGCGCCGAAATTTCGACAAACACAAGATCAGCTTCGAATCCTGTATCACAAGACTCTGCGTCCTCCAGCGTTTTGAATTCCGTGATCGTCGCTTCATCATCAACAAATGCGCTACCAATATTAACGGTCGTAACCAAATGCTCCCCGATCACTGCGATTCGGCATCGGCGAACTTTATCATTCTCTTTCCAACCTTTAACCGATGCGTCGCTTGAAGAAACTTTAGAGCACTCCTCAAGACGCCTTTCAAGTTCCACGATGGGAAGCCCAACCAGCGTGCGAATCCCATGTCCGCGGTCAGAAAGGGCCTTCAGCAGGGTCAGTCTCTGAACCTCCCTCCTTGAATACTGCCGATGCCCTCCCTTTGTCCGGCCCGGATTGACGGCCTGATGGCGCTTCTCCCACATCCGTAGACCGGGCGCGGTCAACCCGGTGAGGCGGCAAACGGCCGCAATGTCGTAAACGTCGTCGGCTGAGGGTTTACTGGCTTTCACTTCCGTTTCAGGCATGAGATTTAAAGGTGGGTTCGAAATTTCTAAGGGCCGCTAATTAGAGGCGAGCTCGGTCTTCTTCGGCCGGGCCGCAAGCAAGGATGCTAGGATCACCTCTTCAGGAGCTTCCAAGATAGCTGATGCAATTCGCACGAAAGCTTTGTCTTCAAACGAGAGTTCTGGGCGATGCAAACTAGGGCGGGGCTTTCCGAGTGAGATTTGAGTGTTCATTTTGATATGTTTTAGATGTTTGTTTGTGGGAGCGGAATATTTCAGAATGCGATCAGTTGCTCTTGCAGATTTTTGCCAGCGCGACAGCCTCTTTCCGGGCAGTAAACTCTTCCTAACGAGCCTTTTGACACATGAGTAGGAACTTTAGGACCACGCCAATCAGCGCGAAAACGAATGGAAAACACAGGATAAGGGCAGCTTGATCAGTCATTGTTTGTTTTTTGTTTAATTACCTCTACTAAATGATGAAACGTTTTAAACAAAAATCCGGATGCTTCCTATTTTGTTTATTTATTGATTAACAATTGATCAAATGTTGATTAGCTTGCAAAAAAGCCACTTCAGGAAAGATCCCCACCGACTCCATTCCAACCGATGCCAGTCTTCCGCGGAGCTGCGAAGACCTCAGGGATTCCATGCTTTGCAAATTCAAGACACGGCGCTCAGGAATTCGAATCACTCTATCCCGAACTTTTCTTTGAAACTCTGAATCTCGCTCCAGACTGAATCCATCACTTTTTTTGAGACGCGCGTAAAAATCGAAGCAAGGACCTCCCCACCCTCGTCTACAACACCATTTTCCAGCGCCAGTCGCTTGAGCATCGCAAGTTCATCTGCGGCGATCGTGTCGCCATTTCCGAAAATAACGAGAAAAGAGTATGCAATCGAACGGCGAGAATTTTCATCAACCATTTTGAAAAATAGGTGAATTTTCAAATGACCGAATTTCGAATTTTGCGACATTCATCCTCGCTTTTGCTACCCATTTTGCTTCTAAAAAAATTGACGAACGCAATCCACAAGCGTATGAATCAACGTATCTAGATTTGTAAATACGAAACATTAAAATTATGAGTAATTCCTATATTTTCTCTTCTGAGTCAGTCACCGAAGGGCACCCAGATAAGGTGAGCGACACTATTTCTGATGCTGTGGTCGATGCGTGCTTTGAGCAGGACATCAATTCCCGCGTTGCCTGTGAAACAATGGTGAAAGACAACCTCGTCGTTCTCGGCGGTGAAGTCACCACTTCTTCGCAGTTCGATCACCGTGAAGTCGTTAAGAAAGCGATCGAAGGAATCGGTTACACCACGAAAGACTGTAAGTTTGATGCTTCAAACTTCCTTTTCATCAATGCACTCGGACAGCAATCTCCGGATATCGCGCAAGGTGTTGATGCCGCTGGTGCTGCCGATAAGGGCCACGAAGAACAGGGTGCGGGTGATCAGGGCATCATGTTTGGCTATGCTTGCACCGAAACTGAATCGCTGATGCCTGCGCCGATCGCGTGGTCGCATCACCTCGGCAAAAAGCTGACGGATCTTCGCAAAAGCGGCGCTCACTCCTGGCTTCGTCCTGATTCTAAGACTCAGGTATCGATCGAGTATGTTGATGGAAAACCAAAACGCATCACGGCGGTTGTTATTTCAACTCAGCACTCGGCAGATGTTACCACAGCTGAAATTCGTGAGGCGCTGAAGAAAGATCTCATCGACGTGGAGCTTCCTGAAGATCTTTTGACGGATGACACGGAAATCCTCATCAACCCAACCGGCCTCTTCATTATTGGCGGACCTGAAGGCGATTGCGGACTTACCGGACGGAAGATCATTGTTGATACCTACGGCGGCATGGGTCGTCACGGTGGTGGTGCTTTCTCCGGAAAAGATCCATCAAAGGTTGACCGTTCAGCTGCCTACATGGCGCGTTGGGTTGCGAAAAACGTTGTTGCTGCCGGCCTTGCTGAGAAGTGCGAACTCCAGCTTGCGTATGCAATTGGTCACCCACAGCCAGTTTCTGTTCACGTTGATACATTTGGCACAAACAAAGTCGACGATACAAAAATCGTTGCGGCAGTGAAGGAAGTTTTCTCCTTCAAGCCAGCGGACATCATCACGCAGCTCGACTTGCTCCGCCCAATTTACAGCCACACCACCAACTATGGTCACTTCGGTCGCGAAGATAATCTCGATGCATTGACTTGGGAGAAAACTGACAAGGTCGACGATCTGAAATCGGCGGCTGGTGCGTAAATCACTTTCTACGAAGCAACAGGGTTCGTTCATCGAACAGACCCTGTTGGTTCGTGAAACCTAAATTTCCAAAAAAAATAACATGAGTGAATTCACAGACTATAAAGTAGCGGACATCAGTCTCGCTGATTGGGGACGGAAGGAATTTTCCGTCGCAGAACACGAAATGCCGGGCCTGATGGCGACGCGCGAAAAGTATTCAGCTGAAAAGCCGCTTCAGGGTGTGCGCATCATGGGATCGCTTCACATGACGGTTCAGACGGCGGTTCTTATCGAAACGTTAGTAGAACTCGGCGCGGATGTTCGTTGGTGCTCGTGCAACATTTTCTCGACTCAGGATCACGCGGCAGCAGCGATTGCAGCAGCTGGCATTCCTGTTTTCGCCTGGAAAGGCGAGACGCTCGAAGAATACTGGGAGTGCACTATGTCTGCTCTGACATGGCCTGACGGCAGCGGTCCTGAGCTGATCGTTGACGACGGCGGTGACGCGACGCTTCTGATCCACAAAGGTGCTGAGCTCGAAGAAGGTGCTGATTGGGTCAATACGCCTTCCGAAAGTGAAGAAGAAGGCATCATCAAGGCGCTTTTGAAAAAGGTACACGCTGAATCTCCCGGCAAGTGGACGAAGTATTTCGAAGACTGGAAAGGCGTTTCCGAGGAAACCACGACTGGTGTTCACCGTCTCTATCAGATGGCTGAGTCTGGTTCACTTCGCGTTCCTGCGATCAACGTGAATGATTCGGTAACGAAGTCGAAGTTCGATAACCTTTACGGTTGCCGCGAGTCTCTCGTGGACGGCATCAAGCGCGCTACTGACGTAATGATTTCCGGTAAAGTCGGCGTTGTCTGCGGTTATGGCGACGTTGGCAAAGGCTGTGCTCAAGCGCTTCGCGCGCAGGGTGCCCAGGTGGTTGTTACCGAGGTTGATCCAATTTGTGCGCTTCAGGCGGCGATGGAAGGCTTCCGTGTTTTGACGGTCGAAGACACGCTCGGTTGGGGTGATATTTACGTCACTACAACGGGCAACAAAGACATCATCCGCTTCGAGCACATGGAAAAGATGAAGGATCAGGCGATCGTTTGTAACATCGGCCACTTCGACAACGAGATCCAAGTTGCACCGCTCAACAATGCTGATGATGTCACTCGTGAAGAGATCAAACCACAGGTTGATCGCTACACATTTCCTGACGGAAAGCAGATTTTCATGCTGGCAGAAGGTCGCCTCGTCAACCTCGGTTGCGCGACAGGTCACCCAAGCTTCGTGATGTCGAACAGCTTCACCAACCAGACACTGGCGCAGATCGATTTGTGGAAAAACCGCGAGACGAACAAGCCAAGCGTGACGGTTCTTTCGAAAGAGCTTGATGAAGAAGTTGCACGTCTCCACCTCGAAAAAGTGGGCGCGAAACTGACGACGTTGACTACTGAGCAAGCTGATTACATCGGCGTTAAGCAAGGCGGCCCTTACAAGCCTGATACTTATCGTTATTAATTTGATCGCCGTTTTCTAACGGCTTCAAATCCAAATTTGAAAGGCGACTGGGGAAACTCAGTCGCCTTTTTTGTAGCTCCATTGACAGGCATGTCCAAAATCACGCAATAATCTCTTTCGCAACTTCGCCGTAGACGTCTGTGAGACGAAAATCACGGCCCGCATAGGGGTACGTCAATTTGGTGTGATCCAAACCGAGCAGATGAAGAATTGTTGCGTGGAGATCGGGTGTTCCGAGTTTTCCCTCAACTGCGGATCCACCAATTTCATCGGTGGATCCGTAACGCATTCCGCCTTTCACACCGCCGCCAGCCATCCACATGCTGTAACCGCGGTTATTGTGGCGTCGTCCATCGCCGTCCGAGGCTTGCTCCTGAGGGGTTCTGCCGAATTCGCCGCCCCAAACAACCAGCGTATCTTTGAGCATGTCGCGATCTTTCAAATCAGAGAGCAACGCGGCGATTGGCTTATCGATGTCGTTGCAATTATTAGTTAAAGAGCCTTTCAGATTCTTGTGCTGATCCCAACCGCCTTTGCTGATTTGTATAAACCGGACGCCAGATTCAGCGAGCCGCCGCGCCATGAGGCACTGGGCACCAAATCCACCACCTTTCTTTTTGCCTTTACCTGCCTGACCACTACCACCGATTCCGTAGCGCTCTTTTGTAGCTGCGGATTCTTTTGAAAGATCGACCACATCCGGCACGGAGGTCTGCATCCGGTATGCCAATTCGTAGGATTGAATGACGCCTTCAAGCTCGCCGTTGCCCGGGTAGGACGTAATTAAATCACGATTCATGGCCTGAACGAGATCAATTTGTTTTCGCTGCTCCGCGCCCGAAAGATGGGTGTTTCGGATATCAGGAATCCCCCCCGCAGCGGATTCAATACGCGTCCCCTGGAAGGACGCCGGCAGAAAAGAGGAGCCGTAATTCTGGGCTCCCCCAACATTGTTGACGGGATTGATCGTGACGAATCCGGGGAGATTTTCGTTGGTCGATCCCAATCCGTAGACAACCCAAGACCCGACTGACGGGCGCACAAAATTTACGCTCCCGGTATGCAGAGCAATCGACGCCTGAGGGTGGGCTGCGTTGGAAGTGTGCATTCCGTTTAGAAGACACATATCATCGGCGTGTTTGCTGAGTTCAGGGAAAAGCTCGCTGATCATCAACCCGCTTTTTCCCGATGGATTAAATTTGAACTGTGGCGCAAGCAACTTTCCACCTTTCTTGCCTCCCCCGTTGGAGGTTTTCCCGCCTGCCGCGGCCAGCTTAGGCTTCCAGTCGAAAGTGTCCAGATGACTGGGGCCGCCCTGCATAAAAAGAAAAATCACCCGCTTCGCTTTAGGCGCAAAGTGCGGTGATTTCGGTGCCAGAGGATTTGAAAAATTTGCTCCCGCCTGAGCAATCCGGCCATTCAGTCCGGCAAAAGCCAACCAGCCAAAACCGGCCGCAGTGTGTTGCAGCATTCCCCGCCGCGTGATCGGAGTAAAAGTGTCGTTGCAGAGATGATTCATAGGATTGTGAAGGTCAGGATCAGCGAATGTATCGAAATTCGGCCGTTGAATACAAAGCCTGAACAAAAGCAGGCCATTCGTCGTTCGTTTTTAAGAATTCCATCGCCCGGCTCAATTCCTCCGGTGCGGGATTCCGGCTCAATGTGTAGGCGTAGGCGTAGCGAATCCGGGCCGCTTTGTCGGGAAGTTCGATTTTCTGAATCCGCTGGGCTGCCAGCTTTGCAGATTCGACGGCGAAGGAATTATTCAGCAAAAACAGAGCCTGAGGCGCAACTGTGGTGACATCCCGCTGGCCATTAACCATGGATGGCTCGGCAAAATCGAAAACCGTAAACATCCCCGGCAGCCGCGAACGCAAAACGGGAAGGTAAACACTCCGGATCGGCTGACTGAAAGCTTGATCACCCCCGCCAGTGATTCCGTTTTTCCCAATCCCGGCGAGTCCATTTTTGCCAAAAGGCGATCCTTCCGGCCGCTCGAGTTTTAACCGTCCCCCTGCAGCGAGAAGTGAATCGCGGATCGCTTCAGCTTCCATCCGCCGAAGGTTCATCCGCCAAAACAACTGATTACTTTCATCCGCCTCCGCGTTGGCGGGAATGTGATCACTGCTCATCCGGTAACTGCGACTCAGCATCACTTCGCGGATCATTTTTTTGATCGACCAGTCGTTTTCGACAAAGCGGACCGCCAGATAATCGAGCAATTCCGGGTGAGACGGCGCTTCACCGGCGACGCCAAAATTATCCAACGTCGGAACGATGCCCCGACCGAAAAGATGCGCCCAGATTCGATTTACCATGACCCGCGACGTGAGCGGATGGGCGGGATTGGTAAGCCAACGAGCCATTTCCAATCGACCACTGCTTTCCCCATCGATATCCGGAGTTGTCGAATTCGAGCAAAGAATTTCCGGAAAACCGCGCGGAACTTTGTCACCTTTGATATCAGGTTCGCCCCGCACGCGGAGGGCCAAATCAGCAATTTTTCCATCCCGTGCGCTCATCGCAAGAGCAGCATTCGGATCGATCGCTCCACCTTCCTCTTTTCCTTTTTTCTTTACCTTCGAATTCGTGTTTCCGTTCTTTTCCAAATTCGTAATTTGCTTTTTCACCTGAGCCAATTGCCCTTGAAGCGCTTTTCGTTTTTTAGCGTTCAAATCCGAGACTTTCAGTTGCCGTTGCACCTGAACTTGCCGTTTCTTTGCTTGAACCAATTTGGGATTATTTCCGCTGGTTCCACCTTGTTTAGTTTCCTTTTTTTCGGAATCTCCCGCCGCTTTCACCTCTCCCAAAGCCGCCAGCAAATTGGTGTTCGTGTAATTTCCGCCACCGCCTTTGTTGGCCTGACCACTGAGCGTTTGCGTGCTCGCGAAAATTCCGGCGAGTGCGTAGTAATCTTTTTGCGAGACGGGATCAAATTTGTGATCATGACACCGCGCACAACCTGCGGTGAGCGCCATCACGGATCGACCCAATGTGTCGACTTGATCATCCACCCGATCGAGTAAAAATTGTTCGTCATCCCGTTCGTTTAGATCCATCGACCCCAGTGCCAAAAAACCCGTCGCCGTTCGCATCTCATCCTGATGCTTTTGATTTTTCGATGGCATCAAATCGCCCGCGACCTGTTCGCCGATGAAAATGTGATACGGTTTGTCGCGATTGAACGAATCAAAAACATAATTCCGGTAACGCCACGCGTAGGGAAAAGGGATATTTCTCGTGCGGCCCACTGAATCAGCATAGCGCGCCACATCCAGCCAGTGCCGCCCCCAGCGCTCACCGAATTGAGGCGACGCCAAAAGTCGGTCGACCACTTTTTCAAATGCCGCATCATCCGTCGCCAGATCTTTTACAAAAGCGGTCACCTCTTCAACCGTTGGAGGCAGGCCGATGAGATCAAACGTCGCTCGACGAATCAAAGTGAACCGTGCGGCGTCGGGTGCGGGAGAAATTTTAGCTTTTTCGATTCCGACGAGAATAAAACGATCGATATCTTTTTTTGGCCAGGATGTATTTTTCACCGGCGGGATCGCAGGCCTTTTTACCGGCTGAAAAGCCCAGTGGTCCTTCCCTTTTTCAGGATCCTCCGCCGACGTTATCGTTTCCGGCAAAGCACCATCACGCGGGTCGGGAGCTCCCATAGCAACCCACTTTTCTAAAATCCCGATTTCATTTTCTTTCAGCCGATACTTTGGCGGCATTTGCAAATGGGGATCAGCGTAATTTACCGTCTCCATTAGAAGACTTTTGCCCGGATTTCCCGGGTCAATCACATCGCCCGAATCACCACCAGCCTGCCAACCCTCGCGGGTATCGAGCAAGAGACCGCCCTTTATTTTTTCTGCCTTTTGCGAGTGACAATCATAGCAATGCTCAGCCAACAATGGCCGCACCTTGTTCTCAAAAAAGGCATTTTCCTCCGGCGATAATTCAGCGGCAAAGGCAATCGAAACAGCGAAGGGAATCTGAAATAGAGAAATTTTCAGCCAGCAGACCCTCGCAAAGTTCAGTTTCAATTTTTTCATCGTTTTCAACAAGAATCAGAATAGAGATTCCCACAGAAAAGCAACCCCGAAAATCATATTTCGATTCGTGATAAATCACTATTATCCAGAAAGATAAAGACTATGACCGAACAGGGTTGATTTGATGAATGAACGCTGTCATTTCATACATTTCATTTCCCGGAATTTAACGCATTTTCAAACAGCGCAGAATCAATGTTACCGCCAGTGATGATGACAGCAGAATTCTGAAATAGTTGCTTCTCTGCATTTATCCACGCCGCATAGCCAATTGCCCCAGCTCCTTCAATCCGGCGTCCGGTGATTTCAAAGAGCTCGCAGATAGCCTGTCTTATATCGATTTCAGGAACAATCACCACCTCATCGACATGTTTTCGAATAGCAGAGAACGCATCTTCATTTGGAATTCGCAACGCGACCCCGTCAGCAATCGTCTCTGGAATTTCTTCCGAAAAAACCACCTCCCCCGCCGCGAAAGAATGGGCGTAGGCAGGCGCTTCTTCGGCCACTACTCCGATGATTTTTGCTTTGCTACCGAGCGCATTACGGGCAGCAATCGTTCCGCAAACTCCCGAACCCAGACCAATGGGAACATAGACAACATCAACGTCAGGATTATCGCCGAACAATTCGTAGCCGTAAGTCGAGACACCGAGAACCAGCTTCCAATCGAAGGATTGAATGTAATGACCGCCTTCGGATTCCGCTTCGGCCTGGGCAAATTCCATCGCGTCCGCAAAGTCTCGTCCGTGCTCGATGACTTCTGCACCAAGCTGACGCATCGCTTCGTTCTTCGAAACCGAATTTTCCATCGGCACCACAATTTTTGCACTGATGCCCGCCTGCCCTGCAGAAAACGCAACGCTTTGCCCATGGTTGCCTCGCGTCGCAGCATAGACCGATTTGATCTCTGGATGCATCGCTTTTAGCCAATCGAAATAGACCAGCCCACCACGAACTTTGAACGCGCCTGTAGGATTTTCGTCCTCGAATTTTGCGAGGATTTGATCACCGTTTGCACGGGTAATTTCTGACGTTGAGCTTGCCCCAACATGCGGATGAACTAGCTCTGCGGCTTCGCGAATACGATCACCCGTGATCGATTCACAAGAATCAATCGGCGTCGAGTTCCAATCAATACCAGATCTCATAAGGCTTGGTTACTCCCGGAACAGCCACGGGATAATACCCGTCAGCATTTGGTTTCAGCGGAGGTTCCGAATTAAAATCGACGAGATCGTCCGGCACAAGCCTTTGATCGCTTTCCATGGCCTTTTCCCACGTGACAGGCTGGCCGGAGTAATTCGACATGCGTCCCAAAATTGCAGTCATCGTCGCCGTCGCTCCGTGCTCTGCTTCGTTGTACGGCGTGTCGTTTCGGATGGCATCAAACAACGGGAAATGTTCAAGCTGATGCCCGTTCTCACCTTTTCTGAGACGTTTTTCGAAAGAGTTTTTACCCGTGAGACTAAACTCACGCACATTGAAATTTGCTTCACCAAGTGTCCCCGTAAGATGCTCCGTGACACTTCGCCAGCATTCGGGAATTTGGCGCGACTGACTCCACATGCGAGTTCCGTTGGCGTATTCGAATTCAACAAAATGATGATCAAAAATCTGTCCGTTGATCTTCTCATTGCGAACTTCACGACCTCCCATGCCCTGCGCCCGAATCGGATGGCTGCCCACAATCCAATTCGCAACATCGAGATTGTGAACGTGCTGCTCGACGATGTGATCGCCTGAAAGCCACGTATAATAGTACCAATTTCGAATCTGATATTCCAACTCAGTCTCGCCATCGATCCGCTCGCGCCCAGGCCGTGACGAACCATTCCAAAACGCACGCAGATATTTCACGTCGCCGATTTCACCGTCGTGGATCCGCTTCACAAACTCCTGATAAGTTGGCTGATGACGCCGCTGTAAACCCACGCCGACCTTTAGATTTTTCTCGGTTGCCGTTTTGCCCGCAGCAAGCACGCGTTTAATTCCAACCACGTCACTCGCGACCGGTTTCTCCATGAAGACATGCTTACCCTGACGAACCGCTTCTTCAAAATGCTGCGGCCGAAAGCCTGGCGACGTCGCGAGAATCACGACATCAGATTCAGCGATCACGTTTTTGTAATCTTCGAATCCTGAAAAGATTTTGTCAGGCGAGACAGACACCTGATTCGGTTTTTGCTTGGCAAGTAATTCGACTTGGGCTGCCGCCGTTTTTGCATCCACATCACAAACAGCAACCAATTGAATCTCATCACCCGCATTCATCGCCTGCGCCGCAGCCCCGGTTCCACGACCACCGCAACCGATCAAACCCAGTTTGATTTTATTATCCGGAGCCGAGTGAACAAACTGATTTGCCAGCGCAAGCGTCGAAGCAGCGGCCGCTGATTTTTTAACAAACTGCCGACGGGACAAATTCTGATTCATTCCTCAGCTTTATGAACACGACTAAAACCGTCGAGAATTAATGGTGGCGCGATCATAAGGCCGCAGCCCCGCGCCGATGTTACAAACACCCCGATGAGTTGTAATCGAAAATAACGTCTACCGGCCTTCTACTCCATAGATGATAAAACACTACACACGCCGATTGATCGCCGCGCTCCTCTGGATCACCTCAACCGTTTTCTTAGTAGGCGCTTTGTTTGGGCCTTATGACACCGCCATGGGGCGCCTGTTCTTTTCCACGTCGGCCTTCATTTTTTTTGGAATGTTTGCGTGGTCGGACACACCCCAGCTTACACCCACGAAAATTCATCCTGCGCAGGTGAATCGCCCAGCTCACGCACCAGCTCTCCATTTGCGGTCAGGTGCTCCAACGAATGGAACACACTCTCCACATCTGATTCGCCGATCGCGTTCGAAATCGCACCGGCCATTGCCCTCTCTCCGTTCCCGGAAAAGTAACCTCGCACCTTCGTAATAATGTCGAGAAACGATCCCGCCGCTTTTTTACCCGCCTCAACTCCTGGCTGGTGATAAGCATTCACATTCACGAGACTTGCGTAAAAAGATACCGCTCGCTCGTAAAGTCCGATGATCATTCCGAGGGTAAATGCATCCAGTTTCGCGAACGAAAGCGTGATCGATACACGGCCATTCTCATGAAGCGCCGAACGAGTGCCCCGCAAAAAGCCCTGCAAGAAATCACCCGTTTTTGCACCTGACTCCTGTTCAACAACAATTGATTCTCCTGACTGACGAGATTCGCGAACTTCGATAAACGTCGCGAAAAAATTATTCAATCCATCGCGCAACTGCTGAATGTAAGCGTGCTGATCAGTTGATCCTTTGTTGCCATAAACAGCGATTCCCTGATGCGCGATGACCTCATTACCTCGCTCAAATTCCTTGCCAATCGACTCCATCACCAATTGCTGTAGATACTTGCTCATCAGCTCAAGCCGGTCGCAATAAGGAATGATGACCATGTCTTTTTTCCCCTGCCCGTCGCCCGCCTTGTGCCACATCAGCGCAAGGAGCATCGAGGCATTTTCCGAAACCGTCTCGTTCCGCGTCTTCTCATCCATCGCTGCGGCTCCGGCAAGAAAAGCTTCGATATCGATTCCGACAAGCGCCGCCGGCAAAAGCCCAACGGCACTCATCACTGAAGTCCGACCGCCAATCCAATCGCTCATTTCAAAGCGCTCGATCCAGCCATTTTCCTTCGCGTAATTGTCCAGCTTCGAATCCACGCCAGTTACCGCCACCGCGTGTTTTGAAAAGTCGATTCCCGCTGCTTTGAACTTCGCCTCCGCCTCAAGCATTCCGTTTCGCGTCTCCGCTGTGCCACCTGATTTCGAAGTCACCAACACCAACATTTCAGCAATCCCGTCACCAATGCTTTCAAACACGCGATCAATGCCACCAGGATCCGTGTTATCGAGAAAAAACAAATTCAGAGGCGCATTCGCTGGCAGCAACGCAGCGCCAATCAACTGAGGGCCGAGTGCAGAACCACCAATTCCGATGATCAACACATGTCGAAACGTATTGCCATTTGCAGCACTGATTTCGCCACTGTGAATCTTCGCGGTAAATCCCTTGATTCCCGCATTCACTTTTTTAATCCAATCCCCGTGCTCTTTCGGCGCTAGTTCAGGTTTACGAAGCCAATAGTGGCCAACCTGACGACCTTCGTCCGGGTTTGCGATCGCGCCCGACTCCACTTCGCGCATGTCATAAAACGCGCGCTCGATTTCCGGCTGAAGCGTATCGAAAAAATCCGCGCTGTAATTCATCCGTGAGGTATCGATTGTAAATCCTAAATCGGAATAGCGGAGCGTCTGTTCGTTATATTTTTCCCAGTTCGACATAAAGAATTATGTTCGACACAACCACGGAATTCGCAAAAGGTTTCAATCATGAAAAAACTGTTACTTTTCGCACTCACCATCACCATGCTCACCGCCTCCACCTTTGCCGACGAAGCAAAATTCCGTCACGCCGTCTTTTTCAAATTCAAAGAAGACGCCACTGAAGCCCAAGTGAAAGTGATCGAAACAGCATTCATTGCCCTCGCCGGAAAAATCGACACGATCACTGATTTTGAATGGGGAACATCAGAGAGTATCGAAGGACTCAACGACGAATTCACCCACTGTTTCTTTGTGACATTTAAGGACAAAGCGGGGTTGGAAGCCTACATCCCCCACCCCGATCACAAGAAATTTGTCGAGCTTTTGAAGCCGAGTTTAGACAAAGTTTTCGTGTTTGATTACACGGCTCACTGATCCCGTTTTTCACAAACCAACAGGGTATGGTTGTCGAACACACCCTATTCGATCGAAAAGACCAATCACCCTTTCCAATAATCCGGAAGGTCGTCCTTCGAGGCGCGGAGGATCGAAACAATTTGTTCGCGTTCGCCTTCGTCGAAATAATCGTAGCCTTCAGGCGCAGTTTTAGGGGTCAAGATATCCCACAGACCTTTGTAAACGCGGTCTTTCATAAATTGAGGTGCGTTTTCAAATCCCTGAGAATAAATCATGTAGCTCAGGCGATTTTTGAAAAGCCGCGTTTTGAGATCGAAATCCGGCAGGCTGTTCCCATCGGCATCGACTCGCTTGTTGGCGAAGAAATCTTTCTCGAATTCGGTGTTTCGTTTCACGGTGTGCACATCGAGTGAAACTTCGTCAGCAAACAGCATATAGCGGACGAGCTTTTTGATAAATTTATCCGTGTCCGCCAACGTGCTTTCCGGGATGTTTCCGCCGTTTTTCCCAGCCCAATATTGGGAAATACGTTCGCGATAGCGGGCTTCGATCAGCAAACTATGAAGTTCAATTTGATGATCAAACAGCATCAGGTTCACCACGTCCGAGTCAGCCCGCAGTAGTTTTGAGCTTTGAAAATACTCACTGAGATCTGTTTTTTCGGAATGAGAAACGACGTCCAGCTTGATTTGACCGTTTTCACGGACCGCAAACGCATTTCCCATGTGCTTCATTGAAACTGAGGCGTTGAGACGGTTTGTGAAATGAACTGATGATTCCATCTTAATTTTTTAGAACTCCCCGGAGAAAGACCAGCCGCACTTCCTCTGCAATTTTCTCCTCATTCCAATCTGGATGCTGCAACCGAAACCCGGCCGCCTTTAGCTTCCTAGCCTGCCGATTCAAAGCATCCACTTGTTTTAACTTTTGGTCAGGCGTCATCCGCTGATACGCTGCAATCTGAGCGGGATGCAGAGTGTCTTCAGGAACCCAATGTGGCATTCTTGATTCAGTTTCGGTTTTCGGAGACATAAATTAATCTTATTCCCTGATGAGCAAGGGCCAAACAAAAAGCTTGAACTCAAGATGGGCGGGATTTTAAGACTCGAAAATTTAAGCCCCTTTCTTTCGTTCGACAAGCGGCGCAATACGTTCGCCATGAATCTTCAACGTCCGCTCGGTGTCTTCGGTAAGGAAATACCCGGCGTCCTCGTATTTTAGGCATTGGGACTCGAGCTGCTTCAGATAATCTTCCGCGCTGTCGTAGCGTTCTTCAATCGACAGTCGAGGATCACCGAGTTGCTCTCGCTCGGCTTTGGTGGCTGGAAATGGAATGAACGAACCGGACAAACTGTAAAGTTGATTTTCGGCTCCGCTTTTCTCGCCGAGCAACCGCCAGCTTGCGTAGGTGCCGATCGGCACAACCACTTCCGGTGCTGAGAGACAGCCCATGTCGTTGCCGTCGCGATCGGAACGCGGCACGAGGACTCGGTAATCGCCACGTGAAATCGGCGGCTGATTATCAATAATCTGCTCGCTCTGCCAACGCGGGCCGAAATCGAGAAACGATGGCTGCTGAATGACGCCCGGATAGCGAATCCCCGGAATTTTAGGGAAGCCCGTCGCGTTTTGCGTCCAGGCAACCAGAGTGCCGTCGCTAATTTTTGGATACATGCTGGGCGGTGGTTGAGTCCCATCTTTCGCCCAACGATCCAGCGCCAGCAACAGAGCCCGCACGAAGGGTTTGTAATCGGCTGAGCTCGGCGCGGTCTGCCCATTTCCAACTTCCGTCGTGAATCCACTAGGACCATGCTGGGTTCCACCAAAAAAGTAGAGCCGCACATTGTCGGGGATTTCTGCATCCCGAGTCCCTAATGAATCGGTGTGCACCAGCGAACCGCTCCGATTCCAGTATTCCGAGGAAGACTGGGTGTGCATGACGAGAGGCGCGGTGCCGCTTTTCACAGATCTTTGGAGAATCCCCTCGGTCAATCCCGACAACGAGTCAGTCTGGGTTTCGTAGGCAAACGGAAATCGGTCGGTCGGATAATCATGATGATCGTGCTGACCGCCGTGACGTGTGGGTTGGGCAAACCGATGATTGAAAGACCCCATTCCCGATCCAGACACATGGGGAATGATACCATCAAAAACCTTCCGGCCGGCTTCGTCGGCGTTGAAATCCCAATGGACAAATTCACGAAGAAAACGCCCGCTTTGCGAAACGCCGAAGCTATGCGCCCGCTTGATCACGGGTTTTCCGTCGACGAGCAGCGGATTGTCGGTTCCAGTGCCGTGTTTCAGACTGGAAATCAGATCGCGAATTGCCGTGAAGCTGGTACCCATCACCACCGAATCCTGCGCTTCATAAATCAGCTCATAAATGTGCTTCTTTTTCAGAATTGCCGAATATTCCACTTCCACTTTCGGCAATTGAGTCGGGCTATTGCTATCTATTTCAAAGACATGCAACTTCCAGTCATTACGAGGAATCACAACGCGTGGATGACCCGGCAGCAAGCGATGGGTCAGCGTTGCATTTTTTATTCCATCGGCAGTTGGCTGATAGGACCCATGATTTGCCCAATTCACCTCCATCCGAATTGTGTCTCCGCCCGGAACCATTTCGCAGCGGACCAGCCCCGTGATGTCACCTTCAACCGCAGGTGGAAAAAGCCGGAGCCGATTTTTTCCGGGCACCAATTCCCCATCCCAACCACTCCAAACGACGGTGAAACCATGACGCATCAAAAATCCGTCCCCGGCGTGCTTCGCATCTTTCGGCTGATTGCTACCCGAAGCGTAATTGAAATTGCGCAGCGCGTTCATATTTCCTCGATTAGTAACGCCGTATAGCAGCGCGCCGTTTCCTTTGGTCGAATTCTTTGGCGTGAGGATAAATAAATCCGCCAAAAACTCGACTCGACCGCGATCGTTTCGGGGAGCCAATTTCAGATCGACTACATTCTGATTCGCCGGCAATTCAGGATCGAGTTCGTAATAAACCCGGCCAATAATGCGCTCATAAGCTCCGACATCACCGAACTCCTGCCCGTCAGCAAAGGGTTCGCGTGTCAGGATCTCAAACCGCGTGACCTCAGCAAAAAGCGAGCCCGCAAGCATCACAAAACTGGCGATGGCAAACAATGACTGATTCAAGAGGTGTTTGGATAACGAGTGCATGGTGTGTATTTTTAAGGCGAAAATAATTTCCCTGACAGCAAAAACACGAACGTTAATCCGTGAAGACATCGTATTTGCACCGCCTATTTTTCCGTTTTCCAGGGCAATATCATCCAAATTCGCCCCTCATCGCAACATTGACCATCGCCCTGAATTGCGTCGATTTCCGACCCGCCATTTTTAACCAATGTGACGAAAAATTTTACGTCACATTGGCACGGCTAGTGCGTAGCTATTCTCGAGACGAACACAAACATTTATGAGCGATTCGAAACGCCCTCATCCTTACATCCACATCCCCGAAGTCAGCGAAAAAACGCTTCACCGCCCCGAAATGGAGCGCGATGCCTGTGGTGTGGGAGTGGTTTGCCACATTAAAGGAGAGCGCAGCCATCGTATTTTGCGGTTGGGACTCGATTCGGTAAATAACGTGACTCATCGCGGTGCGCTCAACGCGGACATGAAAACGGGCGACGGAGCCGGTGTTTCGACCCATTTGCCACACAAAATTTTTCTTCCAATTGCGGAAGAGATGGGAACGAAGCTGGAAAGCAACGAACAGCTCGCAATTGGCGTTTTCTTTCTCGCAGATAAAGATTCCACAGATTATGTGAAGGCCAAAGTTCTCGCTGAAGGCTGCCTGCGGAATCGCGGAATCGGTATCATCGGTTGGCGTGAAGTTCCAACCAATCCAAAAGCTCTGGGTGATCAGGCGATTGAGACGATGCCTGAAATTTTGCATCTTCTATTGAAGCGTCCCGAAGGAATCGATGACGATCAGTTTGAGCGTGAGCTTTTTCTTGCTCGACGTGATATCGAAATCAAATCGAAGAAAGAGGCGATCGAGGATTTCTACATCCCTTCGTTGAGCCATCGCTTGATGGTCTATAAAGGATTCCTCGTCGCAACTGCGCTGGAGAAATTTTACGACGACCTTCAGAATCCAGATTACGAGACCGGTGTTTGTCTCTACCACCAGCGCTTTTCGACCAACACGTTTCCAACGTGGGCACTCGCTCACCCTTTCCGGATGCTTTGCCACAATGGTGAAATCAACACCGTGCGCGGAAACCGGAACTGGTTGAATTCGCGAATCGGACAGTTCGAAAGCGACGTTTGGGGCGACGACATGCATCTCTTGAACGAGATTATCGATCCGGACGGCTCGGACTCGGCAAGTCTCGATTCAGCGCTCGAATTGCTCGTTTTGTCAGGACGATCGGTCCCGCATGCCATGGCGATGCTTGTTCCGGCCGCGTGGCGAATCGATCCGTTTACGCCGCAGCCGGTTGCCGATTTCTACAAATACCACGCGACTTTCTGCGAGCCATGGGACGGTCCAGCAGCACTCGCATTTTCTGACGGACGCACCGTTGCTGCTTCGCTGGACCGGAACGGATTGCGGCCAGCCCGTTATAAAATTACCGATGACGGAATTTTTAGCCTGGGATCAGAGGTCGGCACCTGCCATCTCGATGATGAGACCGTTATCGAAAAAGGACGTCTTGCTCCCAGTGAAATGTTGGTGATTGAAATGGAAACGGGCGAAGTTTTTCACAACACCGAAGTGAAAAACAAGCTCGCAGCGATGCAGCCTTACGGGAAGTGGCTCGACGATAATCGTATTCCTATGAATGACCGAGTTTCGCCGAAGCCGGACGTGCCCACGGAGCCAGTTTTCGATCCGGTGTTGCTTTCTCGAAATCAAGTTGCTCATGGCTATAATAAAGAAGAGATCGGTTTATCGCTCGCGCCGATGGTGAAAACCGGTCAGGAAGCGGTGAATTCAATGGGAGATGACGCAGCACTTTCCGTGTTGTCGCTCAAGCCCAAGCTGCTCTACACCTATTTCAAACAACTTTTCGCGCAGGTTACCAACCCGCCGATTGACCCGATTCGCGAATATCTCGTAATGTCAATCGAGGCCGATCTCGGGCCGGAGCGAAATTTGCTAGCGGAAGTGCCTGAAAATGCGCGCGTCGTTCACCTGCAATCACCGTTTCTTTTCCCGCATCAATTGAATGCGCTGGGAACGTTTGAAGGCTTCAGCGCGACGACTTTGGATACAACCTGGTCTGTCAGCGATGGGCCGGAAGGTTTAGAAGCTGCGGTCGACAAACTTTGCGCCGAAGCAGAAAACGCAGTCGATACCGGAACTTCCTTCGTGATTTTGTCAGACCGCGCCATCAGCAATGAGCGGGTCGCAATTCCTATTTTAATGGCGACTGCGGCAGTTCATCATCATCTCACGCGGATGAAAAAGCGGATGTTGACCAGTCTAGTTGTCGACACGGGTGAGCCTCGCGAAACGCACCACATGGCCTGTATCATTGGATTCGGTGCCACTGCGATCTGCCCCTATTTGGCTCATGCAACCGTTCGCCAGATGGTCGAGCACGATCCGAAGAACAAGTTCGACGGCATGACAGCGAACGAAGGCTTGCGTCGTTTTCACAACGGCTTGGAAAAGGGCGTTCTGAAAATCATGTCCAAAATGGGCATCTCTTATCTGAACAGCTATCAGGGAGCACAGATTTTCGAAGCGGTCGGTATTGGCGAGGAAGTCATCGAAAAATGTTTCCCGGGAACGCCTTCACAAATTTCCGGAATCGGTTTCAAAGAAATTGCGGCCGATAGTCTGGAACGGCATTCGAACGCATTTAGCAATGCTGCAACCGCTGATGGCGAGCCTCTGAAACTCGATGATCCGGGTTATTTCCGCTATCGTCGCGACGGTGAAACTCACTCTGTTACCGGTCCCGTAATTAAGAATTTCCATACGTTCGTAAAATCCGGCGATCAGGCCGATTACGAAACGTATGTTGAAGATCTGAAATCGCACAATCCGACCGCGATTCATGACATGTTCGAATTGGTTCCGCATGGCGATCCGATTCCGATTGATGAAGTGGAGCCAATCGAAGATATTCGCCGCCGTTTTACCACTGCCGCGATGTCGATGGGCGCGATTTCTCCCGAAGCTCACGAAGCTCTCGCAATCGCAATGAACCGAATCGGTGCGAAATCAGATTCTGGTGAAGGCGGCGAAGATTCCCGTCGTTTCAAGCCGTATCCGAATGGTGATTGGGGAAATTCCAAGATCAAGCAGGTCGCATCCGGTCGATTTGGCGTTCATGCCGAATACCTGATGTCTGCCGAAGAGATCGAAATCAAGATGGCGCAAGGCGCGAAGCCCGGTGAGGGCGGACAGCTTCCGGGTCACAAAGTGAACGGCCTCATCGCGCGGCTTCGTCACACCCAGCTCGGCGTCACCCTGATTTCACCTCCGCCACACCACGATATTTATTCGATCGAGGATTTAGCGCAGCTGATTCACGATTTAAAAGAGATCAATCCACGTGCCAAAGTAACGGTGAAACTCGTTGCCGAAAGTGGTGTCGGAACCGTTGCCGCAGGTGTTGCCAAAGCAAACGCGGACGTGATTCTCATTTCCGGCCATGACGGTGGAACAGGAGCCTCACCAATCAGCTCGATTAAAAACGCAGGACTTCCCTGGGAACTTGGCGTTGCCGAAACCCAGCAGGTTCTCATGATGAACGGCCTTCGTGGACGCGTCACTCTCCGGACTGATGGCGGAATGCGGACCGGATTGGATATCATCCACGCTGCGATTCTCGGGGCGGAAGAATACAACTTCGGAACGATCGCTCTGATCGCACTTGGCTGCGTTTACGTTCGCCGTTGCCACCTCAATACCTGCCCAGTTGGTATCGCGACGCAGGATCCAAAATACCGCGCCAAGTACAAGGGCGAGGTTGAGCACGTTGTCAATTTCTTCAACGCGGTTTCACAAGAATGCCGCGAGCACATGGCCAAGTTGGGCATACGCAAGTTGGACGATCTCATTGGCCAGACGAAATACATCAAGCAGCGTCACGTGCCGGATCATCCAAAAGCGAACCTGCTCGATTTCTCGAAAATCCTCGCCGATGTCTCCGAATTGTCTGATAAAGACATGCCTCGCATCTGTCAGCAGGATCGAAACGATGGCCTTCACGCCGCGCCGCTCGATGATAAAATCATCGGTGACGCCCGTATCGCGATTCGCGAAAAGACGCCAATCACACTGAACTACGATGTGAAAAACACGTATCGGAACATCGGAACCAAACTGACGGGCATGATTGCTGATCAGCATGGAAACCACGGGTTGCCGAATGGAACCATCAATTTGAATCTTACCGGAAGTGCCGGTCAAAGCTTCGCAACCTTTCTCTGTGGCGGCATTCGCATCACCCTCGCCGGTGAAGCAAACGACTACGTTGGAAAAGGAATGTGCGGCGGCGAAATCATCGTTCACCCGCCTGCAAAACGCGCATTTGAGCCTAGCGAAAACTCAATCATCGGAAACACTGTGATGTATGGTGCAACCGGTGGAACGCTTTACGCAAACGGCCGTGCCGGCGAGCGATTCTGCGTTCGGAACTCCGGTGGAACCGCGATTGTTGAGGGTATTGGCGACCACGGTTGCGAATACATGACCAACGGACTCGTCGTAATCCTCGGGCCAACCGGAGTGAACTTCGGAGCCGGAATGAGCGGAGGCCGCGCCTTCATCTACGACACCGAATACATCTTCGAGAAGACTTACAATCCCGAGATGGTTGAAATCGTTCGGGTGGATCATGGCAGTCAGGACGAAGCCGATTTGAAGAAACTGGTTTATCAGCATCTCGAATACACCGACAGCGCTCGTGCGAAAGAAATCCTCGACGATTGGGACACCGCTCGTCAGAAATTCTGGCTCGTCCGTCCCAAATCAACCGTCGCTGATGCCCCTGCCATTGCAAAAACGGAGAAGGCAGCAGCTGCGAAGTGATTTTCGATTTTCTACGAACCAATAGGGTTGATTCAACGAACAGACCCTATTGAATCGAAAACCAATTTCGAACAGACAGGGTTGATTCATCGAACGAACCCTGTTAGATCGTGAAAACAAGATTTCTGTGAGTTCTTCAAAATTAAATCCCTCCAACGACCGACGTGATATCACGATCGGTGGAACCGCGTTCGAAGCCGGCAAAAAAGGTGTCGTCGAGCTCCCCATTGGCTCGCTCATCAATTATCAACCGGTATCGATGCCGGTTCATGTTCGTCGGGGAAAGAAAGATGGACCGTGTTTGATTGTGACCGCCGGCTTGCACGGTGACGAAATTAATGGAATCGAAATCGTTCGGCGACTTTTGAGATCGCGACTTCTCTCCGGCTTGATGGGGGATCTCATTCTCGTTCCGATCGTTAACATTCCCGGCTACCTGTCCCGTTCGCGCTATTTGCCGGACCGCCGTGATCTGAACCGCCTCTTTCCAGGATCACCGAAAGGATCGCTGGGCGGTCGCATCGCCTACACTTTTTCGGACGAAGTGATGAAGCACGGCACCCACGCAATCGATATGCATACGGGAGCGATCCGGCGCCCCAATTTGCCGCAAATTCGATACACCGAAGGTGACGAGACCGGCTTTGGCATGGCCAAAGCGTTTGCTCCGCCGGTTGTGATGTCCAGCGCGCTTCGAGAGAGTTCGCTTCGCGCTACTTACTTTGAGAAAAAAATCCCCTCGATCATTTACGAAGCAGGTGAAGCCCATCGCCTCAATGCGGCATCGGTCAGATTTGGATTTCGCGGCGTGATTTCCGTCATGCGCCATCTCGGAATGCTTCCTCCATCCAAGAAACCGCAGAAGCGACATATTAAAACGATTGTTGCCCCGACTTCATTTTGGGTACGTGCGCCGCAGGGAGGAATTTTTTCTCCCTCAACCAATCTCGGACAGGCAACCATCGCTAACAAAGAAATCGGGGTCGTTGCTGATCCATTTGGTCGGAAGGAATTCGAAATCTTGTCTCCGTCTGACGGAATCATCATCGGAATTTTGCGGGAAGCGACCGTGGACGAAGGGGACGCTCTGTTTCACATCGCCACGTCGCAAAACCCTGAAAAAGAGGAGGCTCAGATCCAAAAAAGTGAGGATCACCTCGAACACGCCGAAGAGGAATTCCCCGGGGATATCAACTGATCACACTACGACCCGAAGCGCGGACGGAAGCACGTGCATCGTTGTCGGTGTTGATGCGATAACATCGCCATCGACTTGAATTTCCATGGGTGGATCGCTTTTCACCTCAATTTCGGTGGCCGTCCAATGGCTCACCAATTCAGACGCGTCCAGCCAGGGCAACACTTCGCCAAGCGGATTTTTATCCAAGCCCATCATCTGACGAGCCAACTGAATCATCGCTTCCAGATTGTTTTTTTTCAAAATAAACACATCGAGCAAACCGTCGTCGATTCCCACTTCGGGAGCCAACGCAACACGACCAAAGCCGACTCGCCCCGAATTTGCGACAACAAAAGCAACGCCGCTTTCAGAAATTTCCCGATCGCCGTCTAATTTAATTTCGTAGCGCACCTCTTTACTTTCCTGAAGAGCTTTGATCCCCGCAAAAACGTAAGCCCATTTTCCGAACTGATCTTTCAGCTCCCGCGTCGCATCCTGAACCACTTCGGACTCAAAGCCTGCTCCGACTCGAAGCAAAAACGGGCGCTCACCAATCATTCCGACATCAATCGCCCGAACCCTGTATTCGTCCTTGCCACATAACAAATCACAGGCTCGTTCCAATTTTTCTGGAATCCCCAACTCTGCAGCAACCACATTTCCCGTTCCTCCAGGTAAAATTAGAAGCGGCACATTTGATTCCAGTAAACCGCCTGCCACTTCCATCACCGTGCCGTCGCCGCCATAGACACCGACCACATCCGCCCCGTTTTCCACCGCCTTTTCAGCCAGCGTATGCCCATCACCATCCCCATGGGTGATCGAAATTCCCCAACGAATACCCGCGCTCCGAAAGTGCCGATTCAAAATCGCGAGAAGAGGAATCTTACGCGATGGAGCCGGATTCACGATGACATGAACACATTTCGGCTTGGGATGTATTTCCGTGATTATAGGGCAATTTTCCGATGGATTTGGGCGGGTGGCGAGCGTTTTTTTAGGCCATGCAGCCAAAACGATCTACTCCTATGTGCACGATGAATCGATTCTGTTGGTTCGCAATCATCGCACTTGTCGCGACTTCGACGTTTGCCCAGGAAAAATCTGCCGCGTCGAAAAAGAAAAAAATGCCGAAAATTCCTGAAGGCGTCAAAGTGATTCGCGACATCGAATATACCTCGCCCAACGGGATCTCGCTGAAGCTGGATCTGTATTTACCTGAAAAACCGACCACAGAAAAGCTCCCCGTGGTGATGTGGGTTCACGGAGGAGGCTGGAAAAACGGCAGCAAGGATAATTGCAAAGCGGCATTTCTCGCGGCTGAGGGAAATTTTGCCGCAGTCAGCATCAGCTATCGCCTTATCGGTTCAGGCAAGTGGCCAGATCAAATCAATGACTGCTACGAAGCGGTCCGTTGGGTTCGCAACAGTGCCAAAAAGCACGGACTCAATGGCGATAAAATCGGAGTCTGGGGAGGTTCTGCTGGCGGGCACCTCGCTGCCCTGATGGGGACACGCCCTTTTGATGGCGAAGAAAAAACATCGAGTCGCGTTCAGGCCGTTTGTGATTGGTTTGGACCGAGCGAGCTGCTCACGATGCCGCCGAATACGATCGGCGAAAAGCGTACGCGGGCGATGGTCGAAAAATCCAACGGTGCGCTCCTGCTCGGAAAAACGGTGATGGACGTGCCGGATCTCGCGAACGATGCAAGCGGATTACATCACGTTTCAAAAGATGATCCGCCGTTTTTAATCATGCACGGCGAACTCGATCCAGGCGTGCCACTTGAGCAAAGCCAAAAGCTTCACGATGCGTTGAAGGAAGCAGGCGTTCAGTTAGAATTCGTGATTGTGAAGGGCGCAGGTCATGGCGGGAAGGAATTTCAAACCGACACGGTGAAAGCCATGGTTCGGAATTTTTTCACAAAGACGCTGCGCTGATTCCCTTCCCTTTTTCTTTGATTAAAGAAAATGGCAGTTCGAAAAATTTCATGAGTTTCGATTAGCCAATCGAACATGACTTCGACGAATACTGCACGTGGACCCGGTTTTACAAAGGGAAGAAGTCGAGTCGCAAAGTTCCAGCCGCTACTGCTGCTCTTTCTTGCTTCCGGGCCCACTTGCGTCGCGCGGAAGATCGATTCGACAAGTCGTTCCTTTTCCCTCTTCGCTGCTGATTCGAATATCGCCCTTGTGAGCATCAACGACAGACCTCACGATCGCCATACCGAGCCCGGTACCGCTCGCTTTTCCATAGGTGACAAAGGGTTCAAAGATTTGTTCCAGCACTTTGTCGGGAATTCCACAGCCATTATCTTCAACCTCGAACCAAACGGAATCATCGCTGGCTCCCCCCACCCGCAGCGTTAGGGTTCCTCCCGCCTCCATGGCTTCCGAGCCATTCTTGATGATGTTGCACAGCAATCGAATCAAGCGATTTCGATCAGCAACGATGTCGCCCTCATAGTCGATCTCGCGAATCACCGTGATTCCATCATTTGCTAGACTGTTGAGTATTTGGGTATCGATGGACTCGAGCAGCTCGGTCACGCTGGTGGCCTTCAGTTCCAGCTTAATTTCACCTTTTGAGTAGTCGAGCACCTCCTGAATCATCACCAGCATCTGATCCGTGGCGTCGCTGGTGAGTTCGCCCATGGTAACCAGTGCCTCATCCTCGGTATTCGACTTCAGATAGTGACTGGCCATCGAAATAGTGGCGATGGGATTGCGGAAATCGTGCACCATTGCACCCATCATCGTGCCAATCAGACTGAGCCGTTCCGCATCGATCAATTCATCGATGAAATGCGTGTTCGCCCTTTTTAACTGCGATGCAATTAGTCGGGTAAAATGCAGTGCTGCCTCGGGCGAATGACCCATCATCGCATGCAGACCGTCCCGGCCCAGAGTCCCGAGGACCGTTGCCCCCTTTGCGGTCGCACGGGCAGTTCGATGTTGTTCATCTTCAAGCAGCAGAGCCAATTCACCGAAAAAGTCACCCGGTTTCTTAACGGTCAGGATTTCCTGTTTTCCACCACGGCCTCTCTTGGAAATGCTCACTTCGCCTGAAGCGACCAGATACACGTTCTGACCCACCGCGCCCTCCTCGAATACGATGTCGCCGTCTTCGTAGTGACGCAATTTGATCGGAAGCTCCAACTGGTCGAGCTCATCCCCGGCGATGCCGGCAAAGAAGGCGCTATGCTTGAAAATATCGTCCATAAAGTGCGTAAGCTGTTAAAGCGACTCTTGAATCGTAAGCTCCATCAATTAGATAAGCAAATTTCACGCCGACAAAAGACTCAAATTAGCGCATCCATGGCAATCCTACGACCAAACAGGTAACTTCGCGCAGTCCGGTCAAGCTGAGCAGATTGTCGGTTTTGAGAGAATCTTCTCGGAATATGATTACATTCCATAGTAATCTCTCGTTCCTGAAAAGAATGATGAAAAATCTAAAATTTACCGCCACCCTGTTCTCAACTTTTTTGGCGTTGGGGCTTTCCGCTTTCGGTGATGATGCAAAGCAACTTCCTGATCCAGACGGAAAGCCGGCTGACATGAGCAAGCCGGTTCAAGTTTATATTTTGTTGGGCCAGTCCAATATGCTTGGCTTTGGAAAAATCACAGGCGGCGAAGGCTCGCTCGAACATGCCGTGAAAGAGAATGGGCTTTATCCTTATCTCATCGATGACGCGGGCAATTGGACCGAGCGAAAAGACGTCCGCAACGTCCGCGTGATGGGAAGCGGCACAGGCGGTGCAAAGCATTTCAACAACGAGTGGATGGCGATCGGTAAAGGAAAGATCGGTCCCGAAATCAGCATTGGGCATCACGTGGGACAGGCCACCGACGCGCCAGTGATGATTTTGAAGAGTTGCATCGGCAATCGCGCTCTCGGGTGGGATTTGCTGCCTCCTGGGAGTGAGGGGTTTGAATTCACGGATTCAAAAGGGAAGACTTGGATTCACCCCGGATACAAAGGGTCGCCGGAAAAATGGGAAAAAGGCACCGAGCCGAAGAAGATTACCTGGTATGCCGGTATGCAATATGATGGCGACATTGCCCGTGCGAAAAGTGTCCTAGCTGAGCTCGAAAAATATTACCCCGACGCAAAAGAATACGAAGTCGCAGGTTTCTTCTGGTGGCAGGGAGATCGCGACAGTCGGAGTGCCGCGCTTTCCAGCCGATACGAAAAGAACCTCGTTCATCTCATCAGGCAGCTTCGCGAGGAATTCGATGCGCCGAATGCGAACTTCGTAACCGCTTCGCTCGGCCAAACCGAGAAGGGCGCCACCGACGGCGGCGGAAAAATCCTCGATGCCATGCTCGCTGTTGATGGCGCATCCGGAAAGTATCCAGAGTTCAAAGGCAACGTCGCCAGCGTCTACACGCACCCGCTCTCAAAAGGCGGGAGCTCCGGCGGTCACTACAGTGGGAATGCAGAGACTTACATGAACGTCGGCGACGCCATGGGTAGGGCGATGGTTGAGTTGTTGAAAACTGGAAAGTGAGTCCGGGTAACTCAAGATTGAGTGGCCGTGACGAATCGCGATTAACGGCATCGTTTGAGCGCGGAATCTGATATTACTACAAAAGCTAAACATGAAACTCGATTCCGACACCACCATCATCCGGAACGGCCAACTGGTCGACGGAACGGGGAATCCCGCCGTTCCGAATGCGACTGTAATCGTTACTAACGGAAAAATCACTTACGCGGGTTTATCTGAGGCGGCACCGCAGGCAGTGCCGGATGCTCGTGTCATAGACGCCAATGGCGGCACCATTATGCCCGGCCTCGTTGAGGCGCACTTTCATGCCACCTACTTTAACATCCTGGAGCTGCAGGATCTCGATATCAAATACCCGGTCGAATACGTAAGTCTTTTGTCCGCTGTAAACACCAAACTCGCGCTCGAATGTGGCTACACGGCGGCTCGCAGTGGCGGATGTCTATTCAATGTCGATGTGTGGCTGAGGCAAGCCATCGAAAGCGATCTCATCCCGGGCCCCCGTCTCTCAACCTCCGGTCGGGAGATTTGCAGTGCAGGCGGGCTAATGGACTGGAATCCGGAGTTCCGGAAAATCGGTATGGAGGGCCTCGTCTTCATCATCAACGGAGTCGAGGAAGCACGCACCGCCGTTCGGGCTCTGGTAAAGGACGGCATCGAGTGGGTGAAAACTTATCCCACCGGCGATGCCGCTTCGCCAGACACGAATGATCACCACACGCTCTGCATGACCTTCGAGGAAATGGATGCTGTGGTGCAAACCGCGCATAATCACAAACTCAAGGTCACCGGGCATTGCCGCGCTACCGAGGGTATCAAGAACGCGCTCCGAGCGGGCTACGACTGTATCGAGCACGGCACTTTCATAGACGACGAAGGCCTCGACCTGCTACTCGAACGCGATGTGCCCTGCGTCCCTGCGCTCTACTTTGAAAAAGCCAGTATCCTGCGCGGCCCCGAGTTTGGCCTGCCACAGAGCGTTATTGATGGCCATCAGGAAACCCTCGACGGCGGCACCGATTCAGCGCTGCGCATCCTTCGCGCCGGTGGTCGCATCGGTCTCGGTGGCGACTACGGATTTGGCTGGAATCCGCACGGCGATTACGCTCGCGAAATCACGTTTTTCGTCAACGACGTCGGCTTCACGCCGCTGGAGGCTATCATGTGCGCTACGAAGACCGGGGCAGAGATCATGGGGCGGAGCGACGAATTTGGAACGGTCGAAGTCGGCAAGCTGGCGGACCTTCTCATCGTCGATGGCGATGTATTAAATGACATCAGTCTTCTCGAAGACCGCAGCCAATTTATCGCCGTCATGCAGGGCGGTGTTATCAAAGCCGGCCAGCTTACCCGAACCGAACACACCTGGGAGAACGCCACCAAAATGGGTTGACTCATTATGATCCCTTCCTTCCCCGGACTCCAATCACCTCCGGTCCTGCGAAGCTTTATTTTTTGACCTTACAAAAGCAATTTCCCAGCAGCCATGAATCACAAATATTTTCCAATTTTTCTTCTGAGCTTGTTTCTGTCGGCATCGACACTACGCGGTGATGACACCCTCGAGATTCACTTGAAATCGAGGTTTTCGGCTCTCACTGAGGAAAGAAATGCCGCCTTCGAAAAGCTGAACGGCCAAGTCTCACTGGCTCAGTGGCAATCGGAGCGAAGAGCCTTCTTTCTCCGACAAATTGGCACCTTCCCAGCGAAGACACCTTTGAACCCGAAGATTGTCGGACACTTGAAGGGCACCGATTACCGTGTCGAGAAGATCCTGTTCGAGAGTCGTCCCAACCACCACGTAAGCGGATCGCTCTACCTGCCGAATTCAGCTCCTCCGTATCCGGCTGTACTGATTCCCTGCGGCCACAGTCACGATGGAAAAGCATCGGGGCAATACCAGCGTGCTGCCATTCTCTTCGCGAGAAACGGCATGGCCGCGTTTTGCTACGATCCCGTGGGTCAGGGCGAGCGCTACCAGATTCTTGGTAACCACAGCGAACCTTCCTACTTTCGCGACCTCTCGCGCAAGCTCGAGACGCCTCATCCACGTGTCCAGCATCTCTGCACGTCGGAGCATACACTGATGGGCGTGGGAAGCATTCTTCTGGGTGAGAACGTCGCCCAGTACCGCATCTGGGATGGCATGCGCGCGATCGATTATCTGCAGAACCGGGCGGACATTCAGGCGGACAAGATCGGCTGCACTGGAAATTCCGGCGGTGGCACACTGACCTCTTACCTGATGGCACTCGACGATCGGATCATGGCCGCGTCGCCCGGTTCTTACCTGACGACTTTTCAAAGTCTCATCGATGGGAAGGGGCCACAGGATGCGGAGCAGAACATCTTCGGGCAAATCGCGTTCGGCATGGACGAGGCCGACTACCTGATGATGCGTGCACCAATTCCAATCCTGATCTGCGCCGGCACTCGCGATGTGACCTTCGATATTCGCGGAACTCGCGAAGTGTTTCAGCAGGCAAACCGTTTTTATTCTCATCTAGGTTATCCGGAACGCGTTGCCCTGAACGAAGCCGATGCACCTCACGGTTACCTCATTCAACACCGCGAAGCCGTTGCCCGATGGATGCATCGCTGGCTGGTAGGTCGGGAAAAAGTCATATGGGAGAAGCCACGCAAGGAATGGCCGGCAACAATTACCGACGAATTCCTCCGTTCACTCAGCGAACCCGAATGGACGCAGGATGAACTCTACTGCTCACCGGATGGCCAGGTGATGCTGTTGGAAGGCGAGCGCTCTGTTTTCCAAATCAATGCCGAAAAAGTGGCTGCTTTGAGAAAAGAACGGAGTGCGCTATGGGCCGCGCTGCCCGACGACGAAAAGCTAAGCCTGGTTCGACAGGCAATCGGCCTTACGGATTTTGGCGAGGCCAGCTTTGAAGCCGTCAGCTCCGTTGAGCAAGATGGTTACACGGTGAAAAAAATCACGCTGCGGCGCGATTCGGGGATTCCTCTTTCTGCCAAAGCCTATATTCCGGAGGGAAAGCCAAAGAGCCATGTTCTCTATCTTCACGACCACGGAATATCGGCGCGCGAAGAGCCGGAGAAGCTGGTGAGGCAAGGCAATCTGGTTCTCGTGGCCGAACTCAGCGGAATTGGCGAAACGGCCGCGGGGCAGGATCGAAAAAGCTGGGGCGCAGGACGGTTTGGCTGGGATAACCAGGAGATTTTGACTGCCTACCTGATGGGAGATTCCTTCGTGAGAATGCGGGTCGAAGATGCCCTGATGTGGGCCGCTTACTTCGGGGTGGAATCATACCAACTCATTGGAGTGGGCGAGGCAGCAATTCCGGGGCTCCATGCAGCCGCCCTGAATCAGGGGAGAGTTTCATCACTGACGCTGACCGGCATGATTCGTTCATGGGAAGAGGTCGTTCAGCAGCCGGAGCATCACAACCAGCTAGTCAACGCGGTTCACGGGGTCTTGCGGCACTACGATCTGCCGGACTTGATCGAACTCGTCGGCGCGACAGTGACGGATTCGGTCGATGTGGACTGGAAAGCGTCATCGCCAAAACAATGAAAATCCTCATCCCCTGGCTACTGGCCTTCGCAAGTTTTCTCCCCGGCGCCGAATTCGAGATTGTGGTCGCGCCCCGCGCCACGGTGGTCGAACACGAGGGCATCACCGGTGGCGGGTATCCGGTCTTCGCAGGAGAGCGGACCTTTGTCATTTATCCGAATCACCCGGATGATTTTGGCGGCTCAGCCGGCACCGGCTCAGCCCAATCGGAGAACGGCAGCCTGACCTGGAATCGAGGCGCCGATGGCTGGCCGATGCCAAAAATGATTGATCAGTGGGTCGATCAACTGGAGAACGGTGATTTGCTGGCGGTGGGAATTCGCTGGGTGCCCGATCCGCAAAAGCGTCGTGACGTCACGCCACAAAAGGTACCCGCCGACGCCTGGCAGATCGCCATTTCCCAAGATCGCGGCCGGAGCTGGACGATCGCAAACGCGGCAATCGATTGCCCTCCGGAACTGGGAATCATCACGCGTCCATTGCCGCATATCATTGAGGACAAAAACGGCGTCCTGCTCATGCCCGCGTATGCCTGGAGCAACCGAGGCAATCGTGCGGTGTTGTTGCAAAGTGAGGATCGTGGGCGCCACTGGACCGTTCGCTCCGTCGTTACGACCGCCATCGCCATGATCGAGGCGGGAGCCAAGGTTTCAACACCCTGGCTGGAAACCACGGTCTCGCCCACCAAAGACGGAGCTTTGCTGGCCATCGTGCGCACCGGTAGCAATACCGGGTCCTCACTGGTCACAGTGCGGTCGACCGATGCTGGCAAAACATGGGGCGCCCCTGAGAAACTGCCATTTGCCGGAAAACTCCCCACGCTACACCTGCTAACGAACGGAGCGCTCACGCTGGTGACCGCCTTGAGCAAGAACCACTGCCGCCTTTACCTGTCCGAAGACGGCACGGGCCGGGTTTGGGGCGATGGTCACATCATCACCAGCCTAAGTGGAGGCAATGTTGGCGTGTCGATGGCTGGCGCGGACAAGCTCATCATTACCACTCCCTCGCTTCGACGCATCAATGCGTGGAATGTGCGGATTGGCCCGCGCAGCGAGGTCGCTTCCGACGTAGCCGTGCCGACCAACATTGGCTTCAGCAAAGGCGAGCTCACCTGGACGGCTTCGGCGGGCGCAGCGGCCTATCGCGTCACTCCCGTGCTCATCAAGCTCGGCCCGGCTTACACGGAAACAGACATCCTCCCCTACGCGACGATTCAAACGCGAGACGCCTCAACTCGCCTCGAACTCGGGCGCCAACTTCTGCCCGGCAGCACCTACCTCTTCGAAATCTCTGCAGTGGATCACGACGGGCAGGTTTCTCCAACCGTCCACAGTGAGATATTCTGAGTTGGGGGTAGAGAAGGAGATCCGCCGGATTTCATTCTCAAGAGACCGTGCCCCCAGCGAACCTTCGCTTGAATATCGAACAAAGAATGTAGAATTTCGAAATCAGAAGTCCGGCAACGCAAACGCCACAAAACTCCTGCCTTTTGGCCGCCCGGATTTTCCGCCGCCTGCGGAAATCGCAACATACTGCCAGCGATCAAACCCTGTCTGTTCGCAGGGTTCACTTCCAGAGAAAGTTGAAGCCCCTGTGTCCAGAACCCCCTGTTTTTCGACCTGCTGCGACTACTTGTCGGCGGGTGGTTTTTGGCATGTCGATGATCGTCGCGACCATGAAGACCAAGTGGCGCGTATTCGCATTGCGACCATCCGGGCGGAATTCGGTCGGATCCACGGTCTTCATCAGAGTCGGCACTCCGCTCAGTAGTTGCTTCTTCCCGACGAAATGGACCTCGCCGAGTTTGTAATTCACCTTGTCGGTGTGCCATTCTTTGCCGTCGTTCTCATTCCCGAGATCGAAAGGCAACTGAGCTGGTTGGGCGACTTAATAGGCTAGAGAATAATTGAGATCGATCGCTGGCGTATGCTTCCAAATGTCGAAAGCGATTTCGAACATGGCGCCGAGGTAGCCCGGCGTGACGGTGAGGTCGACGTCCTTGGTGGATTTCCTTCGGCCAACGTTGTCGAGCATAGAAAACTCCTGATCTGATGACTCTACGAAAAGAATTTGTGCAACTCGCTCTCTTGGATGGCTCCAATGTGAGTCAACTTTGTCGCCGGTTTGGCATTTCACGAGACTGCGGTTATCACTGGATCAAACGTTATCAAAATGAAGGTGAAGCAGGTCTGTTGGACCGCTCCAAGGCTCCCTTGAATTCACCGGGGAAGACGGCACAACAGATCGAAGCCCTGGTGGCTTCCATTCGCGTGGAGAATCCGACCTGGGGTGGACGCAAAATCTTTCATTATCTGCGCAATGAAAAGCTCTGAAAAAAACCACCGGCGGCGAGCACAATTACGCGGATTCTTCGGAGCCACGATCTGCTTGATGACGATCGACTGGGAGCAAAAATCAGCGACGGCCCCACTTGGAAACGCTTTGAGAGAAGCGCTCCCAATGACCTTTGGTAGATGGATTTTAAAGGTGACTTCGTGCTGTCACGCGGCGGTCGTTGTCATCCGCTGACCGCTCTGGATGACTTCAGTCGATTCAATATTATCCTAACCGCGTGGGATAACGAACGTACCGAAACGGTGGCGAACTGCCTGGAGCGAGCCTTTTCCAGTTACGGTCTTCCGGACACGATATTATGCGATAATGGCAGCCCGTGGGGATGTGCGAGTCGTTGGCAGGACAACGATGCAGCAGGTTATACCACGCTTGAAGTGTGGCTGATGGCGCGAGGCGTCGGAGTGATCCACGGGCGGCCTTACCATCCACAAACGCAGGGAAAGGAGGAGCGTTTTCATCGCACGCTCAAAGCAGATGTCATTTCCCGAAAAATGGTCTGGTGTGGCATCGCTGACTGCGGGGAAAGGTTTGCGCCGTGGCGAGACAAATACAATCACAAGCATCCGCACGAGTCTCTGGATGGACAAGTGCCAGCCTCCCGTTACCGAGTATCGAACCGATGCTATGAAGGGGCCGTCGATGAGCGGGAATTTTACCGGGAAGGCGAGAACGCCAGAGTGGTTCGAGCCAAAGGTGAGATTCATTTTCGGAGCCGAACTCTTTACATCGGCACCGCCTTTCGGGGGAAGTCCGTAGCGATCTGGGAGGCTGGCGATGGTATCACTGACCTTTATTTTGGAGCGTTCCGAATTAGGCAGATAGATTGGCAGAACGGGATTGAGGGAAAACCCAGAGGCCACAACGAGCGCGTTAAATCAGTCCGACGGGAGGAGGCAAACCCTGTCTGTTCGTAGGGTCCCATCGCGATCTGTCTGTAGCGCTCGAACATCTCGGCGCCGAGTTGCTGGAGAGCGACGTTTCGGAGGATCGTCTTTAGCCGACGCATTCCTCAGGGCAGAGCTTGAGTTCCCGCGCGACTCGTCGAAGCTGCCGAGTTGCCAGCGCAGTCGCTCGGCTCCTTACCTTGTTGCCCCTATGAACGAAACCTTTACCGCCGAAGAAGACGGAACGCTTCTCCCGTTTCTCTTTGAGAAGCTGCCTGACGTGAAGCGGACGAAAGTGCGCCAGTGGCTCAAGTTCGATGGCATCCAGGTGAACGGCGCTGTCGCGAAACTCTCGACTCATCCTCTCAAGGCGGGCGATGTCGTCATGCTCGCGCCGACTCCGAAAGCGGCGGCTCATCCGGACCTGCCTGCGGGAATGAAACTGATTTACGAAGACGACGATGTCATCGTGATCATGAAACCGGCGAAGTTGCTTTCGATTGCCGCGAACAAACCCGATCAGGCCACCGCCTATTCGGAGCTCCTGAAACACGTCAGCGAAACTCGTCAGGGTGGACGCGACCGTGTCTGGATCGTGCATCGCCTCGACCGAGACACCTCCGGGCTGATGGTTTTTGCGCAATCCGAAGAAGCGAAGTTGGCCCTTCAGGAAAACTGGAAAGCGGCTGAGAAAAAATACCTCGCCGTTGTCGACGGACTTCCTCCCGAGAAAAGCGGAACCCTGCGCAGTCACCTCGACGAATCAAATTCCCTGCGCGTTCGCAGCGTCCGCGCGAGCAACGACACGCGTGAGGCAATCACCCATTACGAAGTGCTTCGAAAGACCGAGAAACGCGCGGTCCTTCAACTGACTCTCGACACCGGTCGCCGCCATCAGATTCGGGTCCAGCTCGCCGAGCTCGGTTGTCCTATCGTGGGCGATGAACGATACCACCCCGATTCAGATATCCCAAAAGCCGAGCGCCCGATTGAAAGTCGCCCGAAGCGCATGGCCCTGCACGCCGCTGAATTGAGATTTATCCATCCCAACACCGGAGAGCTCATGGAATTCACCTCCGGACTGCCCGGAGATATGGCCAACATGATGAAGTCCTCAGACCGACAGAACCGCAGGAGGAAAGCATATAAAGCGAGCAAGGGGCGATAACCGAAAGGGTAGGCAGCCATCTGCAGGGAGTGCGAATCCGTTATTCCTAATCCTTGCGAACTTGTCCCCTGCCCGTCACAATAGGTGATCATGACATTCAGGATCGCTACCCTAATCGCCGCTTCGTTGATCTCTATCGGTTCGGCTTCGGCCGACTGGCCACAGTTTCTCGGCCCGGATGGCAACTCGATCGTTGAGGCCAACGCCCCGTTGGAATGGAGCGAGACGCAGAATGTGAAATGGAAAACGGCAATCCACGGCAAAGCGTGGTCGTCTCCAATCGTTTCGGGTGATCAAATCTGGCTCAGCACCGCCACGGAAGACGGCAAAAAATTGTCCGTCATTCGAGTCGATAAAAACACGGGTGCAGTCACCCTCGACAAGAAGCTCTTCGACATCACCGAGCCGCAATTCTGCCACAAGTTCAACAGCTATGCCTCACCCACCCCAGTCATTGAAGGCGATAGCGTCTACGTGACCTTTGGTTCTCCCGGCACGGCATGCCTCGACACAAAGACCGGCGACGTCCGCTGGCAGCGAACCGATATCGAGTGCAATCACTTTCGAGCCGCGGGGTCATCGCCCATTCTCCATAAGAATCTCCTGATCATGAACTACGATGGCAGCGACCATCAGTTCGTCCTCGCTTTGGATAAGGAAACCGGCAAAACCGTCTGGAACGTGAAACGCTCGATCGATTACGATGACCTCGAAGAAAACGGCGACATCAAGGCTGAAGGCGATTGGCGCAAAGCTTATGGCACCCCGCATATCGCAACCATTCACGGCAAAACGGTGCTGCTCAGCGTCGGAGCAAAAGCCATTTACGGTTACAACCCCGAAGACGGTGAAGAATACTTCCGGGTCGAATCCCGCGTCGGTCATTCAACCAGCGCTCGGCCCTCGGTCGTTGGAGACTTGGTCTACTACACCACCGGCTGGTCGAAAGGGCAGCTCTGGGCATTCAAGGTGAACCCTGATTTGTCGGCGAATCAAGACTCGGTGACGTTGCAGATGACCCGAAACATCCCCCGGAAGCCGATTCAAATTGTAAAGGGCGATCGCATCTACACCGTCGATGACAGCGGTGTCGCCAGCTGCATTGATCGTGCAACTGGCGAAGCGATTTGGCGAGAACGGATCGGCGGAAACTATTCCTCCTCTCCTCTATTGGTTGGCAAACGCCTCTACTTTCCGAACGAAGAAGGCGAGACCATTGTCGTGGCAGCTTCGGACAAGTTCGAGATCCTCGCGAAAAACCAACTTGAGAGCGGATTCATGGCATCTCCAGCAGTTGATGGAGACGCTCTGATCTTGCGTACGAAAACCCACCTTTATCGAATCGAAGAGTAGGGGATCTACGCAAGGATCTCTTTAATAACATGCCCCTCCACGTTGGTGAGCCTTCGCTCGATCCCGTTGTGGAAATAAGTTAATCGCTCGTGATCGATCCCCAGGAGATGAAGAATCGTGGCATTGAAATCATAGAGAGGGTGCACATCCTCAATCGCCTTTCGACCCAAATCATCAGTTCTCCCATGGCTGACTCCCGGCTTCACTCCAGCTCCAGTCATCCAGCAGGTGAACCCATCGGGGTTGTGGTCGCGGCCCTGAGCGCCTTTTTGAAACATCGGCATGCGTCCAAATTCAGTGCACCACACCACCAGGGTATCTTCCAACAGTCCGCGTTGTTTTAAATCTTTGATCAGCGCAGCGGTTGGTTGATCCATGATTTCTGCATGACCATCGTATTGTTCTTTAAGCTTGGAATGACCGTCCCAGTTCAATCTTCCGCCACTCGCATAAGCGCCGTTGAAAAGCTGGACAAACCGCACGCCCTTCTCGAGTAGACGACGGGCAAGGATACAGTTTTTTGCATAGCCCGCCTTGGTCGGATTGGATTCATCATCAGCACCGTAAAGCTTCAGGATATGATCTGGCTCGCTGGACAGGTCGCTGATCTCCGGCACACTGAGTTGCATCCGAGCGGCAAGCTCGTAACTCGCGATCCGTGCGGCCAGATTTCCATCCTGTGGATTCTTCTCGAGATGGCGGGCGTTCATTCGCTGGAGAAATGAACTCGCAGCTTGATCACTCGTCTTTGAAATCGTCGCCGGCGGAGTGAGATGGCGGATCGGATTTTTGGCGTTGAAAGAGGTTCCTTGAAACTCTGCGGGGAGAAATCCTGCTCCCCAGTTATTGACGCTGGCCTGAGGAATTCCCCGTGGATCCAATAGCGAAACGAAGGCGGGGAGATCCGAGTTTTCACTGCCAAGTGCGTAGCTGAGCCAGGCTCCGACGCTCGGGAATCCGTCCTGGGCAAATCCAGTCGAGAGAAAGTTCTCCGCCGGACCGTGGGTATTGGATTCGCTGGTCAATGAATGGACAAAGGCAAAATCATCGGTGAGCTCCGCGAGGTGAGGAATCATGTCCGAGACCCACTTCCCGGTTTGCCCACGTTGGCGAAATGCGTATTGCGGGCGGGCAAGATTTCCCGCGGGCCCCTGGAAGGTCACGGCCGGACCGCCGGCCAGTGGTTTGCCATCCTGCTTGATCAGCTCAGGCTTGTAGTCCCAGGTTTCCAGCTGACTGACCGCTCCGGCACAAAAGATGACCACGACATTTTTTGCCTTGGCCTCATGGTGGGATTGTCTCGGTGCGAAAGGATTTTTGGGATCGATCTTCGGTTTTCCCGAAGCCGCCAGAGCGTTATCCGAACCCAGCAAACTGGACAGCGCAATCGAACTGAGTGCCGTTGCATTATTCGAAAGGAAACTGCGCCGTCCAAGAAGATGCTGACCGTGTGGAGAGAGGTTTTCGGCTTCGTTCATGGTAGAAAAAGGAATTCGCTGGAGTTGAAAATGACGCGGCAGAGCGCGGGCAGTCCTTCAGTGCTGACGAAGGTGGTCACCTCAGTTACCTCAATGGGAGTTGGCTCTCTTCCGAGGGCGATCGCCCAAACCCGTTTGATCTGTTCCTCCACCTTGTCACTCGTTTCGCTCTCGATTCGCTTGGCGAATTCGGCCGCCAGATCGACCGTGAATTGACTGTTGAAAAGATTTAGCGCCTGGATCGGAGTGGTCGACTGACCCCGGGTCGGCGCGCTTTGTCCGGCATCGGGACAATCAAAAGCTCCGAACACAGCCTCCTGCTCCATCCTCACTTTGTAGGCATAAATCATGCGGCGACGCCCTTCAGGCTTCTGGTGCGATTCGATCGGTTTGAAACCGCCGGTGCCGCCCCGGCTGTTAAACATGCTGTAGCCGCGCCCATACATCTTTAGATCCAATTGTCCGCTGACTGCTAGAATGCTGTCCCGGATCACTTCGGATTCAATCCGCCGCGCAGGAAACCGCCAAAGCAAACGGGAGTCCGCGTCTTTTTCGAGACCGGCGGCATGAATGGTGTGCCCCTGTCGGTAAGTCGCGGAAAGCACAATCCGCCGATGCAGATCTTTGACTGACCAGCCCGACTCAATGAACTTCGCAGCCAACCAATCAAGCAGTTCCGGATGCGATGGCTCGACGCCGAGATTGCCAAAATCATTCGCGGTCGCGACAAGGCCGGTTCCGAAGTGCCATTGCCAGATCCGGTTAACAACGACTCGCGCGGTGAGCGGGTTCTCCGGATCAACAATCCATTCGGCAAGCGCTTTGCGGCGGTCGAGGTCGGCGGAGTCCTTCGGCAGCGCAACGGGTTTCAGGAAAGACAACGACGCCGGTTCCACTTCACCCTTTGGTTGCTCGGGATCCCCCCGGTTGAGCAGGTGCATCGGCTCGGGCAGAATCGACTGGACCGCAAAGACAATTTGTTTTCCGCCGCCATATTGCGCGAGCTCTTTGATAAAGGGCGCCCGCGCTGCGATCAGTTCCCTGGCGCGGGCGTGATGCGCGGGCTGAAGGTCGGGCAATTGGTAAAGCGCTTCACGTGCCAGTTTCGGATCAAATGCAGCACGGTTGGAGGAGTCGCTGACTTGTTGCCATTTACCCGGAGCGACTTCGGCCTCAATGAGATAGTCGCTCGCCAGTCGGTCGGGATACTTTCCGGTTCGATCCCGGCCCCAGTTGATTTGCTGAATGGTTTCAGGGCTGGCAAAGGCCAACTGCACCACGCCACCGCCTTTGGCATCCGATCGCCAGCAGCTTTCGTTGCCGTAAACCCCGTCGTTGATCATTTCTTTCTTTGAACCCTTGGCGATCACCGTGGCGTCCAACGCAACATTGATCCCGTTCGCATTCAACACCTCCAGCTCGTCGATGAACGGTTCACGAAGGTTGTCGCTGATCGTCGCCTTGATCGTGAATCGAATCCCCGTTGCCTTGATTGGCTGGAGTTTCTCTATATTTGCTTTGGCGCTGACGGAAGCTCGCGAGACATCACCTCCAGCCGGGATCACATACGTGCCAAGCTCTCGATCAAGAGGCTGTAAGTGTTTCTGAATACCGGCGACAATCGCATCGACCTCGGGGTTCTCGACCGGACGATCCCCATAGCGGACGCCCGCGAAGAACGCCTGCATCGAATAGTAGTCGCGTGCCGGGATCGGATCGAACTTATGATTGTGACAACGAGCGCACCCAATGCTGAGTCCGAGAAACGCTTCCCCCGTGTTGATCACGATTTCCCCCAGCTCGTCCTGACGAGCGAGCCGTTTGGATTCAGCATCTTTACCGATTTGTCCCGGCAGCAAAGCCGCCGCCGTGACCAAAAAACCGGTCGCCTCCGCTTTCCCAAACGCATCCCCCGCGATTTGTTCGCGGATGAACTGATCCCACGGCGTGTTGGCATTAAACGCTTTGATCACATAGTCACGATACGGCCAGGCATAGGCGCGTTCCGTATTCACTTCGAACCCGTGGGTATCCGCATAACGCACCACATCCAACCAGTGCTGCGCCCACCGTTCACCGTAACGGGGCGAGGCGAGCAGATGGTCAACGACCTTGGCGTAAGCATTGGGCGACGCGTCTTTTTGGAATGATGCAATCTCCTCCGGCGTGGGAGGCAATCCAATGAGATCGAACGTCACCCGACGCAGCCACGTCCGACGATCCGCTTCCGGAGATCGAGACAGCCCGCTTTCCCTCAGTTTTGCGTCGATCAAAGAATCAATACTGTGATCACCCGGCTGAACCGTGAGCGGTTTGAAAGACCAATGATCACTCGTGTCTTCTAACGTCACGAGATCAATGCCGTCCGGCCAATTCGCCCCCTCGTTGACCCAGCGGGTCAGCGTATCGATTTCTGCTGCGGAAAGGCGTTCCCCTTTTGGCGGCATCCGTTCATCTTTAATCTCGGTGGTGAGAAATTGAATCAGCGGGCTCGCTCCTGCCTTTCCGGGGACAATGTCCGGGCTGTGATTGTCGCCGCCGGTCAACGCAGCTGACTTCACATCGAGACGCAGCCCCGATTTTTGTTTGTCCTCACCATGGCAGTCGTAACAGTGCGATTCAAAGATCGGGCGGACCTCCTTCACAAAATCCACCGGTGCCGCCTCAAGGGTATTCAGGAGAATCAAAGAACAGAAAATGGAAAGGCGGCGCATCACGTCTCTAAAGATAAGGGTTTCCAGCGTTATACAACATACGGAGTTCGGTATCCCACCGTCCACCGTCCACCGCACCTGTGTCACTCGCATTGATTGACGAATCGGGGGAAACTCGATTTAATTAAATTAAATTAAATCAATTCAACCAACCACCCAACCAACAACTCACCATGAAAACAAACACCTCCCTTCTCCTCGCGACTGCTGCGCTCGCACTCCTGTCGTCACCCTTTCTGAGCCAGGCTCAGGATAAAAGCTCCGCCGCCGTCGACCTGCTCGATGGAAACCTTGACCATTGGAAAATGGACAAAGCCGGCGCCTGGGAAGTGAAAGACGGCGTTCTCACCACCTCCGAGAAACCCGGCGGCTACATTTGGTCGAAGGAGAAATTCGAGAACTTCGAACTCACCATCGAATACAAGACATCCGCAAAGTGCAACAGCGGGCTCTTTTTCCGGACCGACCCGAAGAACGCCGTTCAGGGAGGCTTCGAAATCCAAGTCGCTTCCGCAGGAATCTATGACGGCAAGCACGTCGCCGGCTCACTCTACGGCGCGCAAGCTCCCACTGAATCGGCCGGCAAGCCCGACGGCGAGTGGAACACCATGACCCTGACTGCCAATGGCCCCAAGATCACGGTGGTTCTCAACGGCAAGACCATTGTCGAAGCGAACATCGATGACTGGAAGACGGCTAATAAAAACCCCGACGGCACCAAGAATAAATTCAAGACCGCCCTGAAAGATCTTCCACGCAGCGGCCGCCTCGGGTTTCAGTATCACGGGCATCCTGTTTGGTTTCGGAATGTGAAGCTGAAGCAGCTTTGAGGGGGGAGGAGTAAGAGTTCAGGGGGCAGGATTCGGGGGCGGCGCTCATCACCGAAATGCTTGCTCACGCTCGCTTCTACATTCCCCAGCACGTAGCAGCGAGCATGAGCAAGCAGTCGAGCAAAGCAGAGCCGATCCGAAAAGTAACGCCAGGGTCTTCGCCCCCGGCGACGAGTCCTGCCAATGCAGCAACCAATGCAGCGCGGCGGACGCACCAGCAGGACTAGCCGCTCGGGGCGGAGACCTTCGCATTACGCACGTGCGGATCAGCTCCGCACTCTCGTAGGTGGGGCGAAGCGTCCCGCTGAGCCGCGTTGTCCAAAAAGACATTTTACCCTTCAATAAAGCGTCGCTGCGAAGCTGAGCCAGTTCCCCCATTTCTCGGACCACCCGGCTCGACAGGGACGTCTCGCCCCACCCCATGAGCTGAATGGGGAAATAAACGTAGCAGCGAGTGTGAACGAGCAGCCCGCCGCGCTTGATCACCGGAATGCTTGCTCACGCTCGCTGCGAGCGTGAAACCGAGTTTGGACTTTTGCCGCTTCGATCGCTGACATCCATCGGGCGTTATTTCGTTGAATAACGAAGGGGGAAATTCTATCATCTGCGCTTCTCCGATTATTTCATGAAACGATTTCTCTACCTTCTGCTTCTATTGTTAATACCTTGTGGACTGCTGTCCGCAGCAGATGGCTCGGGGCACCGGATGATGATCGGCTATGGGGAAGGCCTGATGGAGTTGAATGGGAAAAATGACATCGTCTGGCATTATCAGGATCCGGAGATCGAGCTGGTTCATGATGTGTGGAAGCTGGAGAATGGGAATGTTTTGTTCTCACATCGCTATGGGGCTCGTGAAGTGAATGCGGCGAAGGAAACGGTGTGGGATTACAAGGTGCCCCGCGAAAAGGGAAAGCAGGAGATCAATGCCTGCCAGCCTCTGGAGGGAGGCAAGGTGATGATTCTTGATTGCGGCAATCAAAAGATTCTCGAGGTCGACCGGGATCACAACGTGACGTTGTCGATTGATCTGCCGGATGGCGGCAAGAACCCGCACACCCGTTATATGCAGGCGCGCAAAACGGCTCAAGGCACCTACTTGATCTCTTATCGTGAGAAGGCAAAGATTGTCGAACTGAACGCGAGTGGGGAAACGGTTTGGCAACACCAATTGGAAAAGACGGATCGTCCTTTTACCGCGATCCGTTTAGAGAACGGCAACACGCTGGTTCCGTGTATCACCTCCAATCGGATGATTGAGATTTCACCGGGTGGCGACATCGTCTGGGAGTTAACTAACGAAGATGATCTGGGTTTTGAGATTTGGTATCCGGTCGGGGCTCACGTCCTCAAGAACGGGAACGTGGTTGTGATCAACTCCGACTACCATCATCGTGAAGGAACGAAGAATGACGTGCAGGCTTTTGAGATCACCCGCGATAAGAAGGTCATCTGGACGTTGAAGAAATCCGATCTCGAGCGCGGCGGCAAAGTACCGGTCGTTGAGCGGGGAACAAAAATGCCTTCTCATCATCTACTAGGCATTCAAGTGCTGGGTGAATCGTTTTTGCTGAAATAAACCGACAATGAAAACAAGGATAAGATTTTTCCAAAGTATATCGATGGGATTGCTAAGGTGACCGCTTTTCCCTACTACCTAGCCTTTGAAGCGAAGGGGGAGCCAAACGCAATGCTGGACTGACGAACGCACCCTGTTGTTTCGTTACGGCATTTCGAATCAACAGGGTCAGTTCGTTTTTTCAGGGATCCATGCAAATCGCCCAAACTGCCGCCGTGGGGGAACCAACGGAAGCTCTTTCGGTTCCGTGTTGGTTTCGATCATTGTTTTTGGGCCACCCCGTTTTTGATCTGGATAAGCCCGCGTGACGAAGCCGTTGGGTGACCAGGTTGGGTCGTCGCCGCGTCCGGAGATTCGTCGGGATTTGCCATCGGCGCTGGTGACCCAGACTTGAAATGTGGCGGAGATTTTTTGATCCCGTTCCCGATTCTCAACGCCGGTAAATTTGCTCATGTGAATCATTTCGACGCCTTGCCAATGGGCGATCCATTTTCCATCCGGCGACCAGGCAGGGACTTTTTGTTCGATCGGAAGTTTGAGATCTTCGTGAATGTCCGTATCAGGAATTGATGCGAGGCGGGCGTCGCTCCCGTCGAAGTTACTTACCCAAATCCGCATGTGCCCGCTGCGATTTGAGACAAAGGCGATCCGGTTTCCGCGAGGCGAGACGACGGGCATGGAATTGCTAAACTTGAGCTGCTCGGGATCGGTGAAGAGGCGGCGCGACTCGCCGGTCTCCGTGTTCATGAGGTGAATCTGGCTATTCATGGTCGGATCGCCGCCCCCTTCGGTGATCATCCAGACGATATGTTTGGAATCAGGAACCCATGACGGAATGAGATTTCGACCGGGCTTGGTGAGAGATTTTGCATTGCGTCCATCGAGATCGGAAATCCGCAATGCGAGGCCATGATCAATCTGCTCGACATAAACGAGTTTTTTTCCGTCCGGCGAAACGGCGGGCATGCGACAACCGCGCTCGGATTGTGTGAGTTGTTCGCGATCGGAGCCATCCTCTTTCATTCGGAAAAGTTGCAGCACTCCTTTTTCATCGGAATGGCTGACGATGAGTTCGCGAAGCGGCACTTCCTGCGCGGAAGATGGATGGGCTGTTAGAATCAGGAGGGAACTGAACAAAATTCGCAAGGCGCGCATCATCAAGGATAGAAATCTAACGGGGCCTTCTCAAGTTCAAAAAGAGGGGCAGATGCTGGGTGAATCGTTCTTGCTGAAACAATTGGCGGATGGTGATATCCACGTCCCACGAGCAATCAAAGACTCTTCCGGGCTGGGAGGAGGGCTGCGAAAGCGGCTCCGGTCAGGGGCCAGCACAGCGCGTGTTTGAAGAGGGAGTAGTGAGGTGGGGAACTGGAGATGACTTCGAGGCGGTCTCTACCGGCGGCAAAATCGCAGCGGCCTTCGTCCATGGATTCGATGAGGCGATCGATTTCCCAAAGGCGTCCTAGATTCAGACCTGGGGCGTTGGGGCGCTCAATGTGGATGCTTTGATCAAGCTCGTCTTCTTGCCAGAAGCCACAGGTGAACGTGGTCGGGCTGCTGAGAAAACAGCCGTTGATCCCGAGCATTTGAGTAGTGTTGATGAGATGGCTCTCGATGCGATCGCTGGAGGCACCACATTCGTGGAGGGCGCGACCGAGCTTGATGATGAAGCGAATGCGCTGGCGGTGGTAGCTGGAGGGATCGAGGTTCACTGGACAGAAGTCGTCGTAGTGCTTTCACGGGAAGGCAAGAATAGGTTTGGCACAGGAGCCGCTGGCAATGGCAAATTTGTGTTTCCTGTCTTCAGAAATTTCGCGAGCATGGCGAGTCGTCACCAAATGATTCGTCGACCACCCCGACCAAAACGAGTTCTGCCGCAGGGTGCGGAGACAAGGCATTACCATTCGGTTCGGCTTCGTGGCCGTCATTAAATCCCGAATCAATAAAAGCAATCAGACAGATCCGACCACCTGGAAATTGGGGGCAGGACGCACCGGCCGAATAGGACGCTCCGCCCGCAGCAAACCACAAACCCTTCTGAATAGATCGGGGGAGAGTGATTACTACTTTTTGGCTTTCTTCTCAGCCTTGGGACGCGGTGTCACATTCTTCGTCAGATCCACCTCTTCGGCACTCACCAGTTTGGCGGCTTCGGTGCCGAGAGCCAGTGCTTTGAGTCCTTCGGGATTGCACCCTTTGCTAACCGCAACGATTTTGCCTCCCTTTTGAATGAGGAAGTTGCTGGGCATCGTCTTGGTGCCGAAAACCTTCCAACTTTCCCGTTTGGGATCCAAAGCATAGCGCATGTCCAGCTTGTTGGTTTTTGCATACTCGGCAAACTTTTCGTCCGGTTCTGCAAATACCGCTAGGCTGGTCAGGCCCTGTTCCTTGTATGCCAGATGGAGGGCCTGGAAGTAAGGAAGTTCGAGGTCGCAGCCGCGACAGCCGCAGGTCAGTCGCACCAGCACGGGGCCCTCTTTGGTCAACTCGGCCAGGTCGATTTCCTCGCCTTTGGAATCCGTGATTTTGAATTCAGGAGCCTTGTCGCCCGCTTTGAGAGCTTCCTCCCCTTTTGGCCCGCCGAATGCAGGGAATGAAAAACATGTCAGTAAGCCGCAGGCGATCAGGAGATTCTTCATCATTTGTGGGGTTTGAATTATTAAAAGCGTAGCGGGAGAAGCTTTCAGTGGCAATAGCGGAATGGCGGCGGTTCTCATTGGAAATGAGCCGACGCGCTTAGGCAGCTGTCTAACGGCAGCGTTGAAAAAGCAACTTCCTGGTAATGACCAGGGAATGGGAGACGGAATCACGGAATCAAAGAAGTGTTACTCGCAGGATCAGCCTGATATTCTACGCCTATGAAAAATAGTGCGAGTGTTCCACGCCGGACATTTATTTCCGAAGCGAGTGCGGCATCTGCCGCTGTACTGGTAGCGGGTAACGCCGTCCTCGCAGCAGCGGAAGGAGAAAAAAAAGCGGATGTTTTACGCATTGGACTGATAGGGTGCGGCTCGCGGGGTTCAGGAGCTGTGGTAGATGCCGTTACAGCAGATTCGAACACCAAACTCGTGGCGATGGCGGATCTCTTTCCCGATAAGCTGCAAGCTTCCAAAGAACGCATTCAGAAGGTCATTGGTGAAAGATATGCCGTCGAAGAAGACCACGAGTTCGTCGGAATCGATGCCTACCAGCAACTACTTAAAACGGATGTTGATGTCGTGTTACTCGCCACCCCGCCACACTTCCGTCCCGCCCACTTGAAGGCGGCAATCGAAGCCAATAAACACGTATTTGCTGAAAAACCAGTAGCGGTGGATTCGCCCGGCGTTCGTTCCGTGATGGAAACCTGCGAACTCGCGAAGCAGAAACGACTTTCGGTTCTCGTTGGTTTTATGCTTCGCCACAGCAAGGGGATGCAGGAAACAATGGATCGCATCCACAATGGTCATCTCGGTAACATCGTCACCCTCCAGACCAACTACAATATCGGCGGAACCTGGTCGCATATCCAGCAGCCCGAATGGAGCGACATGGAATGGCAACTACGCAACTGGTACTACTTCACCTGGATGTCAGGAGGGCAACTGGTGGAGCAACACGTTCATGGACTCGATCTAATGTCATGGGCGATGCAGAACGAGTATCCTGTGAAGTGTTTTGGTTTGGGCGGCAGACAGTCACGGACCGACCCTCTGTATGGCCACATTTTCGATCATCACGCTATCTGCTATGAATACAGCGGCGGACAACGCGCCTTTGCTTTTTGCCGACAGCAAAACGGAACGGATGTAGATACCTCACAACTTGTATTTGGAGAAAAGGGGAGCGCTGATCTGATGCGCAATACCATGCAGGGAGAAAAAACATGGCGCTACAGCGCAGCGCGAGGACCTGATCGGAACGGGAACAAGGACCGTCCCTATCAGCAGGAACACGAAGCCTTGTTCAAAGCTATTCGCACAGACTCACCCTACAATAATGGCAACTACGCAGCAAAAAGCACACTCATGGCGATCATGGGGAGAATGGCGAGCTACACCGGCCAGAATATTACCTGGGAACAAGCTTTAAATTCCAAAGAAGACCTCACCCCGGATTCCTACCAATTTGGATCAATAGAGGTGCCTTCGGTAGCCATTCCCGGTAAAACGAAATTCTACTGAAGTCATCAGATTTGCATTCACGCGACATCTTTGTTTTAATTGCCAGCATGACTTCGGATTATCACGATACGCCGTATTATCTGCGCCCCCTCCAATCCCGGCTCCTGCCAACAATCTAGCGACGACGTTGAAAAAGGGAATTTCCCGGCAAGTAATACCATGATGAAACGGCAACCCTGGTTTTTCTTCCTGATGGTGTATTGCGTCATCGCACCCGCCGCTCAAGCAGGCGACTGGCCGGCCTGGCGAGGCCCCAATGCCAACGGCGTCGCCGATTCGGCTCAGTCCCCTCCCCTCGTGTGGAGCGATTCGGAAAATGTGATGTGGAAAACTCCCGTCCCGGGCCGCGGCCATTCGACACCGATCGTAATGGGCTCCCATATTTTTCTGACGAGTGCCGACAAAAGCGAAGAGGTGCAATCCGTTCTCTGTTTCGATCGCGAAAGCGGCAAGCAGCTCTGGAAGACTGAGGTTCATCGAGGTGGATTTCCGGAGAAGCTTCACAAGAAGAATACCTCTGCCACTCCGACGCCGGCCTGTGATGGCGAGCGGGTTTTCGCAACGTTCAACAACGGCGACGGAATCTCGCTGACGGCGCTCGATCTCAAAGGAAAGCAACTCTGGCAAGTGCGGACCGGGGATTTTCGTTCCCGCTATCCCTACGGGTATGGCGCGAGCCCCACGCTGTATAAGTCGCTCGTCATCGTCGTCTCGGAGTTTGAAAAGGACGGCTTTCTCGCGGCCTTCGATCGCGAATCCGGCAAAGAGGTCTGGCGAACGCCGCGAGCCGATGCTTCCAGTTACAGCTCGCCGATTGTTGGTAAGGTAGATGGTCGCGATCAGTTATTGATTAGCGGAAACAACAAAGTAGCGGGGTATGATCCGCAAACCGGCAAACCACTCTGGTCCGTTCCCGGTGGGCCCCTCGTCACCGCCGGCACGGTTGTCTGGGAAAATGATCTCGTCTTCGCGAGCGGCGGTTTTCCCGATAAAGAAACGGCAGCGATCAAAGTCAGCGAAGGAGGCACCGACGCCGCACCTTTATGGAAAAATGGCGAGCGGTCTTACGAGCAATCGATGCTGGTTCACGACGGCCATCTCTACGCGGTCAACGACAACGGCATCGCAATTTGCTGGAGGGTTCAAGACGGCGAGGAACAATGGAAACACCGGCTCAGCGGACCGATCAGTGCATCGCCGACCCTCGCCAACGGTCATATTTACGCCTCGGTCGAACGCGGGATCACTTACGTTTTCAAAGCCGATCCCGAAAAATTCGAGTTCGTCGCGGAGAACACGCTTGGCAACGAAGCCTTCGCAACTCCGGTGATCTGCGATGGCCGGATTTACCTGCGGGTGGCCGAAAACTCCGGCGGCAAACGGCAGGAGTGGCTCTATTGCATCGGGAAAAAGTGACGCGTTTGAATCGCCGTGTAACTTTATTTGGAGGTTGAGGCCGACAATCGACATTGGCAGCACTCCGTCCAGAACTATCGCCTTCCCTAGGGAACATCCATGAAGTTCCCTCGAGTTTAGAAAAGAATAGTCTCAGAATGTCGCCGGACCCCGGGGCCACTCAAATTGGGATTGCTCTTCTTTATGAAAATGAAAGTCTGCGAAAAAGTCTGAGCGCCCTGGACAGGGCGCAATTCCGATATGGGATAGATTGACCGGCCGCGAAGAGTAAACTAAATAGGCATCGGCCTCGATTTAAAATTTCATGAAAACGCTTCCCGCTTTGATTGTCGCCCTGTTAGGGCTTGCTCCTCTCGCCGTCACCCAGGACGGCTACACGATCCGCTCAATTGCGGATGGAAATTGGTCCGATTCGAAAGTGTGGGACCCACAACGCACACCATCAGCCGCTGACCGGGTTCTGATAACGTCGAAGACGGCAATCGTCTACGACGTCTCCAGCGACGACGTGATCCATTCGATCCGCGTAGCCGGAACGCTCAGCTTTTCGAAGGATCGCGATACGGTCTTAAATGTTGGCGATATTCGGGTTCAACCAGGGATGGCCAAGGACGCTGGATCAGGCGTCGATGATGTTGAAAAAAATGGCGAAAGTCACGGTCGCGGCAAACATGCGAAGCCGATGCCAGGCATGAAAGCGGCGTTGGAGCTTGGAACCTCTGCTGAGCCGGTTCCCGAGTCTCACACTGCCAAAATCCGCCTCCATTTTATTGAGGGAAACGACGAAACCAAGAGCCCGGCGATCGTCTGTCGGCCAGGCGGACGGTTCGACGTTCACGGGGCGCCAATGGATCGGACGTGGGTCAAGCTCGGTGCGAGTTTGAAGGCTGGCGATGAAACGGTGACGCTTTCGGCGGAGGTTTCCGGCTGGCGAATTGGAGACTCGGTCATCGTCACTGCGGGGCCTCGCGACGAGGAAGATCTCCGAACCGAGGAACGGGAAATCAAGGCGATTGAAGGCAAAACGATCACGCTCAACAGCCCGCTCAAAGCCGCCCATCAAGGCGAAGGCGAGTTTCGTGGTGAGATCGCAAATCTGTCGCGGAATGTCGTTATCGAAAGCGCCGATCCGGGCGGAGTGCGCGGCCACACGATGTATCATTGGGAAAGCGCGGGGTCGATCAGTTACGCGCGTTTCGCTCACCTGGGAAAGAAGGGGTCGCTCGGTCGTTACCCGATTCACTTCCACCTCGTCGAAGACAGCATGCGAGGCAGCAGCGTGGTCGGCGCGGCGATTGTCGACTCGCACAACCGCTGGGTCACGATTCACGGCACGCAGTACATGGTCGTTCGTGATTGCGTGGGTTACCAGAGTCTTGGGCACGGATTCTTCCTTGAAGACGGAACCGAGATTTACAACGTTCTCGATCGTAATCTCGCGGTGCAGGCGATGCGCGGGCCACGGATGAAGGGCATGGCGCTTCCGTTCGATCCGAATGACGGCGCGGGCTTCTGGTGGGCGAACGGCAAAAACACGTTTTCGCGCAACGTCGCCACGGATAACGAAGAGTATGGCTATCGCTACGACATGCAGATGTCGAGCCAGTTCGATTGCAACATGCCGATCCGCCAGCCTGACGGGAGTCTTGAGAAAATTGACGTTCGAACGATTCCGATCTGGCGCTTTGAAGACAACGAAGCCCACACCGAGGGCTTCTACGGAATGGTCGTCGCCGCTAACGGAGATCGCCAGCCGGACAACGCGATTCGCGACGAAAAGATGCTGGAGCGCATCCGCCAGGTCGACTGGACGGGGCCTGACCGCAGTCACCCTCACACGATCAAAAACCTCTCGATCTGGGACGCTCACTACGCGTTTCGGCCGCACAGCCCGAACATGATCATGGAAAACGTTCGGCTGCATGGCGCGATTTACGGGATCTACCGCCCGGCCTTCGACGGCCACGTCTACACGAATCTGCACATCTCAAAAGTGAGCGCTGAGCCGTTCAATCGCGGGATGGACGACGCCAGCGCGCAGGCGGGTGTGATATCGGTCGACGGCCTGACTTTCGACCACGAACGCGGCAATCAAAGAACACCGTTGGTCCAGATCAGCGACGTGAATCTGAGCGGCCATGCGGCGACGCATTTCCGAAACGTCGTGGTGAACCGGTCGGATCAATTCAAGGATGGCTGGCCGCTGATCAATCGCGGAGTCGGTCCGCGCGTGCCGCCGATCACTGATGGCGTTCCGATTTTCATCCACGATTATTTTGGTCCAGACCGCGACGTGAAAGTCGTCAGCACGGCCGCAAAAGATTTGATGAAGGATGGGAAAGAATATCTTGAAGTCGCGTCACTGACCGGCAACGAGTCACTCGCGGCGGAGGTCGCGGACGTCGAATGGCCTGAGCACCTACTGACGCCCGTGGACGACGAACCGCCGGCGACGATCATCACTTCGGTCAGGATCGAAGGCGGTGCGGCGGAGGTTCGCGGCGTTTCTCATGACAACGATAAAATCGTCGAGATCAGCGTAAACGGCGAGCCGGCGACGATCGTTTCGAGCGCAGCAGGCGTGGTCAATTGGAGCGCAAGGGTGAAGCTCGGTGCCGATGGGCTGAAGGCCCTCGCGGTGGATGATGCCGGAAACCGCGAGTCGACAGCGCACATGGTGGAATTTCGAAAGTAATCCTGGTTTTTGCGCATTCGTTGAGCTTGCCCTCCATTGAGATGCGTCCTTAGTATCCTGCCACTAAGAACAACCTTCCAGAATGCCCAAATATCTCGACAAGCTCGACTACTCCATCGTCCAGCAGTGCATGCATTGCGGAATGTGTTTGCCGAGCTGTCCTACGTACCTCGAAACAAAGCTTGAGCGTAATTCCCCGCGCGGTCGGATCGCGTTGATGCGTTCGATCGCTGATGGCGAACTCGAAGTGACCAAGGAATTCGGTGAGGAAATGTATTATTGCCTCGGTTGCCTCGCCTGCACCACGGCGTGCCCGGCAGGCGTTGATTACCCGGTTCTGTTCGAAAATGCGCGTGCCGAAGTCGAAGAATCCGATGTGCTTTTCTCTCCTGATCGACGCTTCTGGCGATGGCTTACATTGAAACAGATTTTCTCCAAACCGTGGATGCTCCGCGCAATCGGTCGGTCACTCTGGATATATCAGGCCAGTGGAATGCAATCGCTCGTCCGGAAATCAGGAGTGCTTCGATTCATTCCGAAAAACTTGCGCGAGCTCGAACCGACCACTCCGACGATCAGACGTCATTTCTCCGACGCGTTGATTCCCGAAAACGAACCGGCAGCCAAACAGGATTACCGTGTCGGAATGCTGACAGGCTGCGTTCAAGATTTAGTTTTCTCCGATGTAAATCGCGACACGGTCGATGTGCTTTTAGAAAACGGCTGTTCGGTGGTGACGCCCCGTTCGCAGGGCTGTTGCGGTTCCCTTCACGCTCACAACGGGGATCTGGAACAGGCAAAAATCATGGCTCACCGCCAAATCGATTCGTTCGGCGATGATCTCGAAAACCTGGACGCAGTCATCACAAATGCCGCCGGTTGCGGGTCACATTTAAAGCACTACACGACGCTTCTGAAAGACGATCCTGATTACGCCGAGCGCGCCAAACTGTGGGACGCCAAAGCCCGCGACATCAACGAATGGCTTGTCGAGATTGATTTCCGGAAGCCACACAACACGCCTACTTCGACGAAAAAAACGACCTATCACGAAGCATGTCACTTGTGTCACGGCCAGAAAATTTCGGCTCAACCGCGTTCGATTCTCGATGCGATTCCCGGGCTCGAAATGACTGAGCTTTCTGATGCAACCCATTGCTGCGGCAGCGCTGGCATCTACAACATTACCCAGCCTGAACAGGCAGGGAAACTTCAAACTGAAAAGTGCGATAAGATCCGCGAAACCGGAGCTGAAATTGTCGCGACTGCAAACCCCGGCTGTCACTTACAAATCCAAAACGGAGTTCGCGAAGATGGCGTCGAGGTGCAGCATCCGATCAGCTTGTTGGCAGCGGCTTATCGGTCGGGAATTGAGAAATAGAAACAACTGTTCAAAATTTCACTTGATTAAATTTACAGTTAAACTAATTTTACCTCGTCTTCAGAAACGGAGTGAAATCCCGCATAGAGGACAACAGAAAGGGATCGACCGGATATACGGTCGGCTGAAAATGTGGACTCCGCTCTTGAGTGAATTCCGGATTTTTGGAGGCCTTCGCACCCTGTCCTTCTTTTGCAGAAGAGGGCATTCCAACAGTGCGAAGACCGTTCTTGATTGAAACCCCGTATCCAAAGACAACGATGTTACCGCTTCATTTTAAATTCTCATTTTGGGAACTTTTGACGAAACAATTTGGGACATTCACCCGGCCATTGTGGAGATTGCTTCAACTGTTTGCAGCTGAAATGATCACCCAACTAGGATCTGAACGTCCTCTCGTTGTCCCCGCTCGATCTGCAATTCGAGCGGGGGTGAGCCCGGCAGCCCTTTTGTGCTTCCGGTCAACGCCCGAGGTGCGAAAGACACGTTGTTAGACAGAATCAGGTTGCCGGGAATCGAGCATTTGGTTGGCCCCAAACACTCATCATTCCTCCTGATCTGAAGTCACAGGACTTGTCTTCGATCCCTTTCTCTTTTTTATTTTTTGGACTTGGGATGTGGAAACCTTATCCAAGGAATTCGGATCTACTCACCACCATACCACAACCGCACTTTCGCTTCACAGCGGAGCAATCCTGAATCCGCGTCCGGTTCTATTTTCAAACCACTCACGCCGATGAATTTATTGGGCTGCTGGAGCGAGTGAACCCATTTCACTACTGATTCTTCGTTGCCTGAAATCTCGATTTTCAAACCGGCCGAGTCATAATATCCACCTTCCAACTCAAGCTCTTCTTCGGTCGGCGCCTCGATCAATTCCTTGGTATCAATCGTCACCCCGTATTGTTTGGAAACCGTATCGACTCGAGAAATCAGTTCACTCGATGCCTTTCCCCGCGTCTCGAATGTTGGTAAATTTTCACCGATCCATGAACTCCGCTGCTCCCACATCGCGCGACGCCCGCATAATCCGTAGGCATACCGCAGCAACGGGCTTTCCTCCGCAATAAACAGATTGCGGATCGGAACCCTCTTTCGGATTCGATATCCGTGCTCCATCACCAATGGGCCCGTGATTGGGGGGCGGGTCGGGCATAGCACTAATGTTGGTCGCAGCCTGATTCAAAATACAAAGTCATCCTTTCAGTTATAGGGGCCACGGACGAGGGAAAAGACTTAGATTTTTTTTGAAAAAAACCTAATCTGGTGAACGCGTACCCCATGCCGGAAATCTCCGATTCCACTTTTTCCTCCACTCCTCGAAAAGATGCTTACGATGCAACGATCGTCGGCTCTGGGCCGAATGGTCTCGCCGCAGCGATCATGCTGGCGCGGGCAGGCCGAAGTGTGCTGGTGGTGGAAGGTCACGCAGAGCCGGGCGGGGGAACTCGGACGCAGGAACTGACGCTTCCCGGCTTCCAGCACGATGTTTGTTCGGCGATTCATCCGATGGGAGTTTGCTCGCCGTTTTTCAAAGCCCTGCCGTTGGCGGATTTTGGATTGGAATGGATTCATCCGGATATTCCGCTCGCGCATCCCTTTGATGACGGAACGGCGGCGCTGATGCATCAATCCGTTGAGGAGACGGCGGCGCAGTTTGGGCCGGCTGATGCCAAGAATTACCGTTTCGTTTTTGAATCGATTACGAAAAATGCGGACAACCTGTTTGGGGATCTACTGGCTCCGCCAAAAATTCCTGCGCATCCCTTTCAGGTCACCAATTTTGGATTGCGAGCGATTCCCTCGGCACTCGCGGCGGCACGAAGTTGGTTTTCGGATGAAAGAGCGCGGGCGTTGCTTGCGGGGAATGCGGCACACTCGATTCTTCCGTTGGATCGACCGCTGGCAACAAACGCGATTGGATTGATGCTAATGCTCGCCTGCCACGCGGTCGGTTGGCCAATGGCGAAAGGAGGTTCGCAATCAATCACGCGCGCATTGTGCGGCTATTTGAAATCGCTCGGCGGGGAGATCGTGACGAATTTCCCTGTCGAAAACATCGCGGACTTACCGAAATCGAATGCGGTGATTTTTGATACCAATCCGTCTTCGATGGCTCGGATCGCAGGCGATGAGTTGCCTGAATCCTATCAGAAGAAGCTGAATAAATTTCGTCACGGCCCGGGAATTTTCAAAATCGATTACGCTCTCAAGGAGGCGGTTCCATGGAAAGCGGCGGCCTGCAAACTCGCGGGAACAGTTCATCTCGGAGCGACGATGGATGAAATTGCGATTTCGGAACGGAATTGCTGGAATGGCGTTCACAGTGAAAAACCGTTCGTCCTAACGGCTCAGCAAAGTTTATTTGATCACACGCGAGCGCCCGAAGGTAAACAAACTTTTTGGGCGTATTGCCACGTGCCGCATGGTTCGGATGTGGACATGACGGACGCCATCGAAAACCAGATCGAGCGTTTTGCTCCTGGGTTTCGGGATTGCGCTGAGGCAAAGGCTACGATGAATTGCGCGGAATTTGAGCGCTACAATCCGAATCTCCTCGGCGGAGACATCGTCGGCGGCGTCGCAGACTGGCGACAGCTGATGACTCGCCCAACGGTGAGCCTTCGTCCCCATACGACGCCGAACAAAGGAATCTTCATCTGCTCCGCATCAACTCCACCTGGAGGTGGAGTTCACGGAATGGGCGGTTACTGGGCAGCGCAGGAAGTAATTCGTGCGCACCCGCAAGCCCGGGGTTAACGACTTCGTCCTGCTTTAATCAAGGCCTGAAGTTTTGTTTTCATCTCCTCGAATTTCTCAGGATTTTCAGCGGCGACGTCTTTCTGCTCAGTCGGATCGTTCTCGATATTGAAGAGGCGGAACTTGTTGACCTTGGTATTCGTCAGCGTTTGCGCGACGACGGCATTTCGAGCCTGCCCTTTGTCATTGCGATGCAGCTTCCAATTTCCCTCACGGAATCCCCAATTTCCACGACCGCCGTTGTCCTGTTGAACGAGATGATCCCGCCCTTTGGCTCCGTCTTCTCCAAGTAGCGCGCCCATCACATCGAAACTGTCACGGCAATCTTCTTCACCCAATTTCACACCGGCAAAGCTTGAAAGGCTGGCCGCGAGATCAATTGTGCAAACCAATTCCTCGGATACACCCGGTTTGATGCGACCTTTCCAACGAGTGATGAATGGCGTGCGAGTTCCGCCTTCGTAGACGGAATATTTACCGCCAGAATAAGGGCCGTTGGCATCGTGAGTGCCGAGTTTTTCCAACGCAAAATCTTTGTAGCCGTCATCCATGACCGGACCGTTGTCGGAGCAGAAAACGAAGAGTGTATTGTCGGCAATTCCAAGTTCGTCGACTTTTTTCATCAATTCACCAACACACCAGTCGAGCTGGACAATCGCATCGGCGCGGTAGCCAAGTTTGGTTGCTCCTTGAAATCGCTCATGCGGAATCCGCGGCACGTGCAAATCGTGAGAAGCAAAAAATAGAAAAAACGGGTCGTCTTTGTTTGCATCGAGCCATGCTTTTGATTGCTCAACCCATTTGTCAGCGAGGTCTTCGTCGCGGAAACGCGCGGCATGACCGCCGGTGTAGAAACCAATCCGGCTGATGCCATTGTGAATTGTCGAATTGTGACCGTGCGACCAATCCATTTTCAATTTGGCGCGTTCCTCGGGATCTTGTCCGGTCGGGTGATCTTCGCTCGACTTTTTCATGCCAACCCAGAGTGGATCTTTCGGATCGAGATTCAGAATTCGGTGATCTTTCAAATAAACCTGCGGAACGCGATCGTTCGTTGTCGGCAGGAGAAAACAGTGATCAAAACCAATTTCGAGCGGTCCTGGTTTCAGTTCGCCATTCCAATCCGGGCCGACACCCTTCGCTCCCAAACCAAGATGCCATTTGCCGATGACTGCGGCTTTGTATCCTGCCTTCCCCATCAGATCTGGGAGAGTCGTGGTGTCCGGATTGATCGTCATGTGCCCATTTGGCGGGGCGATGCCGGTTCCTTTTTCACGAAAAGCGTAGGTTCCCGTGAGAAAAGACCAGCGTGTCGGGGTACACGTTGAAGCGGAGCAATAGCCGCTGGTAAATCGCTGACCTTCTGCTGCGAGCTGATCAATGTGTGGAGTTTCAAACGAAGTCGTGCCGTAGCAGGAAAGATCGCCGTAGCCCATGTCATCCGCCATGATGACAATGATATTCGGCTTTTCAGCAGCAACTGCGAATGACGTCGCAAGGCATAAAAATAGGGGAAGAATTCGTTTCATTAATCGGATAAGGGTCAGCCAATATATGAACAGGATTGCGTCATGTCGTCAATCGCCGACGACCGCAGATTTGTGCGAAGGATTCTCCCTGAGATCAACTTAAATCCAAAATGAGAATATGTTGATTTGGTTAATTTCTTTGCTGTGACGCAAATGAATCGCCCGTCGGTGCCGGCGAAGGTTGAAACCCATCATGGTGCCGATTCCGCCATCGGCACCTGCGCGAATAGCGAAGTGACACTCACGCGCCCATCAAGGCAATCGCCATGCAGACGAAAGCTAAACGCTTTTTGATAGTAAATGGTGAATTAAGAGAGCCCATGTTTGACAAACATATTTCATAAAATAGATTATAATTATCATATTTATGAAAATTGTAAATCTGTTCACTTCAGTTGCTGGATTGATCTTTATTTTCGGGTGTCAGGATTCAGGGCAAAGCAACATTCCCGTGACAGAAGATCAGCCGAAAGAGGAATTGATAGTCTTTGGAATCTACACAGCGGATAAAGCCTCCGCCGTAGTTGACGAGTTTGCACCGGTCGTTGAGTGGCTCGAATCCGATTTAAGTTCCCGCATGGGAAGACCGGTGAAGGTCCAGATGAAGGTCGCGAATGATTACCTCTTGGGAATTTCTGATCTCACGCTTGGCAAGGCCCACCTGAGCCGCCTTGGTCCAGCGTCTTTTATTCATGCAATTGAAGAGAATCCTGAGCTCGATCTACTAGCAATGGAATCGAAGGATGGGCAGCGCTCTTTCAAAGGAGTCATCGCCATTCATAAAGACAGTTCATTCGAAACGCTTGCCGATCTGAAGAGCACGTCATTCGCTTTCGGCGACGCCCTATCAACAATTGGTCGTTACCTTTCGCAAAATGAACTTTTGAATGCGGGTATCGATGGATCGGCCTTGTCACGTTATGAATTTCTAGGACGCCACGATAGAGTCGGAATGGCAGTGGCAGCAGGTGATTTTGAAGCAGGAGCATTGAAGGACAGTACTTTCAAAAAACTAGTCGAAGCGGGACAACCGATCAAAAAATTGGTCGACTTTGACAACGTCACTAAACCCTGGGTTGCCCACCCGGATTTAAGACCTGAACTGCGCGAAGCAATCAGAGCATCAATGCTCGAGATCAGTCCGGAAAATGCAGAAAAAATCGGGATCGATGGGTTCCTTCCTGCGGAAATCAGCCACTACGCATCCGTTAAATCAGCGATGGCGAAAGCTGACCTTTTGATTCCGAAACCAATCGAAATAAACTCCCTCAAAAAATTTCTCGAAAACGCACGGCAGAACATCGTCAACGCTGCTTGAGAAACATCACTCCCCTAATTTCCATGAATCAGTCCGAAACGGGCTTGCCGGCAAATCTTCGCCGTTCACGAAATTAATTCCTTCTGGATTCGGTGACCACGCATAGCGAACCGCGCGAGGTTCAGCGATGTCGCTCGCAGTAACGATCACTGTATCACCGACGATTTCGGCAGTTGCCGGAGCAAAATTTCCATCAGCGTCAGCGATTTCAAAATTCGTCAGCGCTTTTCCGTCCCTAGACTTCAATCCACCGCCAGCATGTTTGAATTTCAGAGTGATCTTGTTGTTCTCAACCGTCATGGAATCGTATATCGGACCGGAATAAACAATGTCGTCACCGTAAGTATCAGCCCTCGCAAAGCCCGCGAGACGCTCGCCGACAGGCAACTTGTTGGTCGGGTGAATGTCGGTTTCGTCGCCGACGTCGATCGAGACTACCGTTCCGGTATGTTCGCCATCCTGCCAAAACTTCAACATCTGCTCTCGAATGATCGGCCAATCTGCACCCGGTGCAAAATTCGGTAGCTGAACCATGTAGAACGGAAATTTTCGCGCAGCGTCCTCATCTCCAGCAGCAACGTGCCAATCCGTTCGCCAGTCATCTACCAGCGCGAACATCAAATCGCGGTACCCGGTCACAAATGGAGGTCGCGAGTTGGCCTCCCCCTGATACCAGATCACCCCGCGCATGGCATATGGCTGAAGCGGAGCCACCATCGCATTGTAATGCCCGGCGGGTCGCTTCACATGCTTTGGATGCATCGGCTCTCGCGGAGATCGGCCGTCTCGCGTGTTCTTATCCGCCAAATCCCACGCTGCCTTTTTCTTTTTAAAGGACTCCATTGCAGCCGGTGCCTTTTCCATCGCGGCCGCCCAATAATCCCGAATCACCTGGGCAACTTCATCATTTTCCAACGTGTCTGAATTGATCCACGAAAACGCATTGGTTCCGCCCATAGCGGATTGAATCAAACCGACGGGAACGTTTTTATCTCGGTGCAACGCCCTCCCAAAATAAAATCCAGCGGCGGAAAAACTAGCCACCGTTTGTTCGTTTGGCAGCACCCACGTCGTTTTTACCGAATTCTGCCGCTCATCAGCCCCCGCGATGGGCACTTTAAAAAGCCGAATTCCTTTGAAAGCATCAGTCTTGGCTTCCTCCGCAATTTTGGCGGCGTCGGTACTTTTTGAAACAGTCATCCCCATATTGGATTGGCCCGAACAAACCCACACTTCACCTACGAGAACGTCTTTAATCGTGATCGCATCGCCACCACTCTCGGCTGACATTTCAGTCCCTGTATCAGACGCCATCAACGGATCCAACTTCACCATCCAGTTTCCGGCTTCATCCGCTTTTGCATCCCGTGTTTGACCTGAAAATTTAACGGTCACTTTCCCCCCCGGATCGGTCGTCCCCCAAACCGGCACCTGAAGACCCTGCTGCAAAACGGCATGATCCGTGAAGAGCGTATTCAGCTTCAACTCGGCAAACCCATTTTCACGAACTAATAGGGTCAGTACGATGAACAGAAAGGGTTGGATCGTTTTGAGGAGTTTTCGGGAAAATTTCATCAATAAAGCGGTCAGTTGGCTCTTGAGACTCCGTTGAAGCTAAAAAAGTCAACGGTATCGCATCTTTTATAGATTGCGTTTTTAGACGGACAGCGTGACATGATTTCGTATGAAATCGCGTCTTTTTCTGGTTATTGCGGTATTTCCCTTCTCTGTTGCGCTTGCTCTGGAGCCAACGATCTCGGGAAAGGGTGAAGAAATGTTGTCGGATGATTTCTCAGGCGCAGAGCTCGGAAAGGGATGGCGCACTCAAACCCGCGAATGGAAAGCCGTTGATGGCGTGATGCGATCCAAACAGATTCTAGCAGACAACCACAGTGCAGCCGCCCGTCACCTGCTACCAATGCAGGACGGCATCTATCAAATGCGGTTCCGTCTTGTTGATGAAGGAACCAGTTTTCATTTTGGTTTTTCCCCTGCCCGCGGCGAACTGAAAAAGCGCGGCCATCTCTTCTCTATCATTGTTTCAAAGGCGAAGGTGACCTTGATGAAACACATCGACAAAGACAAGCCGAAGGAAGATCCGAACGAGGTGCTGGCAACTGCGGCTCACCAATTTGAAGTCGGAAAATGGCACACCTTGCTCGTAGAGAAAAGAGGCGATGATGTGGTTGCGCAAATTCTGCCAGATGGAGAATCCACTAAGCCAATCGTCTTAAAGGCGACCCATCCAACTTTTCACGTTAAAACGCCAACTCTGGTTTTTCGCTGCCTGGGCGACGGAGTCGAGATAGATAATTTGAAAGCCTGGAAAATCGCTCAATAATCCAGTCGCTCCCAATCCCTGAAGTATTTATAGAAAAATGAAAGCGCTCACCCTCACTGCCTACAACGAATTCGAATACGGCGACGCGCCCAATCCTGAAATCGGTTCAAAAGAAGTTCTCATCGCAGTCAAAGCCTGCGGCGTTTGCGGATCTGATATTCACGGGATGGACGGGTCTTCCGGTCGCCGAATCCCGCCCATCATCATGGGTCACGAAGCCGCCGGTGAAATTACGCAAGTCGGCGATGCGGTTACCGATTGGAAAGCGGGAGATCGTGTCACGTTCGATTCGACAATTTATTGTGGCGAATGTGAATCCTGCAAAAGCGGTCAAATCAACCTGTGCCCTGACCGCAATGTTCTCGGTGTTTCCTGCGACGATTATCGCCGTCATGGTGCTTTCGCTGATTATGTAAAAGTTCCCGAGCACATTCTTTGTAAAATCCCGTCCGAAGTCAGTTACGAGCATGCGGCTTTCGCAGAGCCTGTTTCCATTGCCCTTCATGGCGTTAATCGAGTACCTTTGAAAAAAAGGGATTCAGCCGTGGTCATCGGAGCCGGCCTGATCGGGCTTCTCGTGATTCAAGCATTGAAAGCAAAAGGTGCCGGAACGGTGATTGCCGTTGATTTGGATGAAAAGCGTCTTGAGATGGCACTTCAACTTGGCGCAGATCATGTTCTGATTTCGAACGACGAAGTTCCGGCAAAAGTTCGTGAACTTGTCGGAAATGCCGACGGCGCGGATATTGCGATGGAGGTTGTCGGTTTCGGTCCCACCATCAACCTCGCCATCGAGTCCGTGAGAAAAGGAGGCTCTATCGGATGTGTTGGAAACCTGAAAGCTGAAGTGCCCTTCCCCCTTCAAGCTCTCGTGACTCGCGAGCTGAGCGTGTTCGGCAGTTGCGCCTCGGCCGGTGAGTATGAAGCCGCAGTTCAAGCAGTGGCTGACGGATCCATTAAGGTCGAGCCGCTCATTTCCGCTGTCGCCGACTTGAAAGACGGCGGCGATTGGTTTCACCGCCTTCACAAAAATGATGAAGGATTGATGAAAGTGATTCTCCGCCCCGGGGCTGAAGCGTAATTTGTTTATAATCGATGAAACCGCAGCCTAAAGACGAATTACTCTGTCCTGGAAAATTCGTCGAGCTTCGAAAAACCGTTCCACGAGGCTGGGAATACGCCCACCGTCCAAACGCGAAAGGGGCCGTTGCGATCCTTGCGCTCACCGATGACAAAAAAGTAGTCATCACCGAGCAATTTCGCCCACCCGTAGACAGATATGTGATTGAGCTTCCGGCAGGACTTGCCGGTGACATCCCGCTTCAGGAAGATGAGCCTCTCGAAACGGCGGCACGGCGGGAGTTGAAAGAAGAGACCGGATACGAAGCAAAAAACTGGTCAACTCTGGGAGACGGCCCGTCTTCCGCCGGGTTGTCGACCGAACACGTTACGATTTTTCAGGCGACTGGATTAACGAAAGTTTCCGAAGGAGGGGGAGACGCCACCGAGGACATCGCCATTCACTACGTGACGATGTCTGATATTCCAAATTGGTGCGCCGATCGCCAACGAGAAGGCAAAATGGTCGATTTCAAAATATTTGCAGCTCTTTATTTGGCGCGGTCAAAATCTCATTTAACCGCAGCCAGACTCTGGTTTTGAGAGAAATACACTAAATAACGTCAAAAAAAGCACTCAAACCGCAAAGTTTTATTAATTTTTGAGAATTTAGTCAAAAATGATGTTTATTTTTTATAAAAACTCTCGACGGAAACTAAAATAACGATTACAGTCTACGAAAGGGTAACTCAATTCAGAGTTGAAGTTTCATAGCTTGGTTGTTGTGGCTGGGGAGGTCAGTTCCCGCTACGATCACTTCTTAAAAAACCTCTCCTGAACATAGGAGAGGTTTTTTTGCGTCTACACGGAAAACCCCATTTCGGTCGCCCTCGAACTACTGCTAGAATCTGAGGAACTCTTCATCGAACCAACAGGGTTCATTCGTCAATCAGGCAGGGTTGTTTCGTGGACACAAAAAAAGCCCGGGAGCGAACTCCTGGGCTTCTTTCAATTCAAGTAAATGAATACTAAACGTTTTCGTCGATCAGGAGAAGAACTGCATGATCGGCTTACCTTCAGACACAATCTCGTTCGATTCCGCGTCACGTTTGTGACCCGCAATGAGGAACGGACGACCTGATGGCGCGTAGATAACTTTGTTGAGATCAATTCCCAGTGAGTAAGCAATCGTCGCGTTGAAGTCGAGCGGAGTTACAGGATTCTCTTCGACAGCCATTCCAAGCTTGTCTGATTTTCCGTAAACTTGACCACCAACGATGCCACCACCGGCGAACATTGTGGAGAACACACGTGGGTGGTGATCGCGACCGCCGTTAGCATTGATCTTCGGTGTACGACCGAATTCGGTTCCAACTGCGATGATCGTTTTCTCGAAGAGACCTTCAGCTTTGAGATCGGCAATGAGTGCAGCAAGCGCTTTATCAAGCTCACCAGCACGCTGCTGAATCGCACCGCCCCAGAGGTCATTATGCATGTCCCAGCCACCGGAATTCACTTCGACGAAGCGAACACCAGACTTAACGAGGCGCTTCGCAAGCAAGGCACCTTTTCCGAGACGTCCGTTGCCGTAGTTCTCAAGCTTCTTCTGGTAACCTTCTTCTTTAGCAACCATGAACGCGTCGAGGTCTTCACTCTTCATGAGCTCAAGCGTCTCATCGTAGAACTGGCTGTATGCAGTCACTTCGTCGGTCTCGAACTTGCGACGGAATCCGTCATCAAATGTGTTCATCAATTCCATCCGCTTCTTCATGACGTCTTCTTCAACGCCTTTCCAGGGAGTTGAGTTCTGAACGCCTTTCTCAGGATCACCAATTGGAAGTGGTGCATGAGAAGGGCCGAAGAAACCAGCTGCGGGATGATTACCACCCGCACCAATCAAAACAGAGTTTGGAAGGGTTTTGTGCTTGCGCTCTGGCTTCATCCGCTGCATCCACGCACCCATTGATGGGTGAACGATGGTAGCACGGGGGCCATAACTCGTGTGCATCCAGTATGATCCACCACGGTGATCGCCCGTCTTCTGCGTCATGGAGCGAACGACTGCGATATCTTTGAATCCTTTGGCCAACTCAGGCATGAACTCAGCGAGCTCAACTCCGGCAACCCCTGTCGCTGCGCCAGTTGTTTTACCGCCGGTCTCCGTTCCCGGCTTGGGATCGAAGGTATCCATATGGGTCATTCCACCGCTCATGTAGAAGAAAATACAGTTTTCTGCTTTTCCACCACCAGCTGCGAGAACAGCTGGATTTGCGGCCGCGATTGGGAGAACGCTTACACCGAGAGCTGACTTTGCTACTCCTGCTGCGAACTGACGACGACTCATGTCGTCCATGTTGTTCAATATATCTTTCATAATTTTCTAAGGTATTGTTGTTAAATTTCCGGGGGATTTTTTAGTAATTTTTACTGAATGAACATGAATTCGCGAGCATTCACGAGTGCCCAGATCACGTTTCCAATTCCGGATGCTTCGGCTGCCATCTGATCTTTCTCAGAAGCATCCCGATTCTTCTTGGCCATTCCGGAACCAGCCTTGTTAATTTCCTCTTTGCTTGGATAACGACCCAAAACACTGATGAAGATTTTCTCAATCTTCTCAGACTTCGCGCCTTTAGCGTTGATGATTTCCTTCACAAGATAGGCCTCAGGACTAGTGAGAATCTCATTTGTAATCTGACCATTCAGTAATGCCATGACCTGAGGAGCCGAGCCACCGAAGAACTGGTTTTCGATCAGCTGCTTGTCGGACTGACCAAACATACGAAGAAAGTGTCCTGGCGCCTGAGGCTGACGTAACTCAGAAGCTCGCACCATTTGAACGCGACCGACTTTACCAACTTCTTTGCCCATTGTATCACCGCCTAAATCGGTCAACTGCCCAATCCCTCTGAAACGATTCCGCCAATTCCAAATCTCATCAGCAGTCTTCAACTTCGTAGTATCTGTATACATGATCTCTTTGTATTCTTCCCAACCACGACGAACCATTGTATCTGGATTCGGAGTCGTGAGCGTTACGAATGAATCCCACATTTGCTCGGCACTCATCCGACGAAGGACAGGGCCGGGGAAGTGGTAGGTTCCTGTATCGATCTGAGTCAATGAAGGTGACATGGTTTCAGATTCGCGCTGATAACCGTTGGTGTTGTAAATCACGCGCATGAAGTCTTTCACGCTGTAATCGAGGTCCTTCATCATCTGCTCAAGGAACGCAAGAAGCTCAGGGTTCTGAGCCTGACCTTCCAAATGGCCGGGGATGTTGTAGACAGGCTCGATCTGAGCCAAACCAAACGCTTGTTTCCAAAGGCGATTCACCACATTGATTGTGAATCGTGGATTTGTTTTTGAAGTCACCCAATCAGCAAAAGCTGCACGCGGAGTCTCATATTTTTCAACGTCGACAATATCTCCAAGATAAGTTTTGGGCTCAACGTTTCCATTGGGCTCACCGTTATCGTAATGATAATCGTGGGGGAGCTTAACAACGTTACGCCCGGTGTCATTTACGTTCACTCGGTGCGTTCCCAGCATCTGGCCAAGTTGACGATCCGTAGTATCCCGCTCACGAAGTTTGCCACCATCCTTGAGTGTTTTGTTCATCCGTGCGAGTTCAGCTTTTGAGTCGCCGCCACCCATCATCATGTTGCCGCCACCGCCGCCACGTGTTTCAACACCACCCATAAATGCTGCCATCTGATAGAAATCCTTCTGATAAACCTCTTCAAACGGATGGTCATGACACTGAGCACAAGTGATCTCGGTGCCCATGAAAATGGTGAACGTATTGGAAAGGTTGCAAAGACGCATTCCCTGATCGGAGATAAGGAATCCTGAAGCCGGGGTATCCCAAATTTTCCCTTTGGCGTTGAGCATCTCAGCGACAAACTCGTTGAACGGCTTGTCTTCCTTAACCGAGTTCTTAATCCACTCGATGTAAGGATCGACTTTCAAATCTCCGTTACCCATCATCGTCACGCCTTCACGAACGCGGAGCAAATCAGAGTAGTAGTTGAACATCCGCATTGCATACGCATCGGAGTTCAGCAATTCGTTGATCAATTCGGGCCGCTTGGTCTTGCTCCGGCTGTCGAGAAAGCCTTTTGCTTCATCGAAAGTCGGAATACGACCTGCGATATCGAGATAAATCCGACGTAAGAACTGCTCATCCGTCGTCCGCTCGTTAGGAGCACACTGTGCCATCTCCCGCTGAATCTCTTCAGAACGTTTTTTCTTTTCCGCTGGTGTTAAATCCTTGTTACTCCCGAGAGCCTTGCCTTCTTCCACCAACTTGTAGTAAGAAGACTTCATTTTCTCGAGCATCAGACGATCCACTTCATTGGCCAGCGCTTGTGGGTCTTTCGGAAGGTTGGCCTTCGCCCAGAGTTGGTCAGCTTCGGAGAGCCGTGACAAAGGAAATGGAATTTCTTTGCCTGCAGCAGTTCGCAAGCGAATGACCGTAGTGGCACCAGCACCCGTTATTCCGAGGAATTCAGCTTCCACCGTTTTGCCATCGGCAGCGGATGTCCACGTTCGCATCTCAGCGACGGCAGTTGAGCCGATGGCGAGAAACGCACCCAGTGCGCAGGCCATGACTTTAAGGATATTTGTTTTTTTCATGGTTGTTTATTAATATTCAGCCAGTTGGGAGGTTTGTTTATTTGAGATGAAATTGTGCCGAGGAATAAAAGGATACGATTCTTTCCGTATTTGTTCAAAAGGGTATATCGCTCAAACGAGTTATTTGTGACAAAATTCTAAAAAATTTACGGGGTATTTTCAAGACTAAAGGAAATTTGCTCATTCAAATCGACTACTGGCTCCGCAATTGCTCCCCGGTGTAGATAAAATTCATCAATCCAGCCTTCAAAACCCGTTTCACCAAATGACCCTAATTGCAGCTGACCTGCACGGTCCGTCTTGATCGAAGCTGAAACAACGCCGCTCACAGATTCCAATTCTCCATCAACGAAAAGGTGAATATGGGTCGCAATATCCGGCTTTTCTCCTCCAAGAAACCGGACCGTTACGTGATGCCATTGTCCGTCCCGAATATCAGTCGTTCCTACGATCCGCCCACGCCCATAATCCACCCGCAACGCGTTCTTGGCTCCATTGCCGGAATTTTGATTCCAGGAGATTTTCCAGTTCCCTGACTCCGGACGTCCCAAAACGGCAACTGCAGTCTTTTCTCCCTGAGGACCTCGCGGCGAAATTTTTACCCAAAAACTCGCTGTAAAGGCTTCATCCAGAAGAATTTCATTCGGCATTCGGGCAACCAAACGCTCACCTGGTTGAAAAACGAGCCCGCCTCCAACTCGCCCCGGTGCACGACGTGGCATTTCGAAATTTCCTGATTGCGCGCTATCTGAAGTCAGTGAGGTATCAAATGGCCCCCGATAAATCCCCAGCCCACTGTCTTCGACTGCCGAACCACTCGATTCATCGAAATCATAATGAATGAATCCGCTCTCACCCTCAACAGCTAGTGCTTCAGGAACATCCAACGTAAAGTTCTCTCCGGCATACGTGATCACCTGCAAGTCGCTGCGGGTTCGTGAGTCCGCTTTTAAAGCAAGCCCTTCCGTCAATCGAATCGGCACCGAATTTCCACTCGCTCGGCTGGCTTCAACCACCCCCTGCATCACGTGAACTTCAGTGTCTCCATTTGGAGCAACGGAAACCCCAAAACGTGTCCCGATGTCCACCACATTCAATCGCGGTGTATTGATTACAAAACCTGACGCACGAGACGGAACTTCAGCGGTCAAACGACCATACTCCAAATAGCCCCGATTCGAATGCTCCAGACTCAATTTCGCCGGCCCCTCAAGGAAAACGCGCGCGCCCGAATTGAAGGTCAATTCAGCCACACCGCTTTGTAAAACCACCTCGCGAGCTGAAATCCAGCCGTCTTTGCGGACACTTGCAGCCGTCTTCTCTTCCCAAATCACGTTATCAACTCCCGTGACCCGAGCCACAAATGACTGCGCCGACTTTTTGGTTCCTTCCCGAGTTTGAAATCCAGAATCATCCAACGAAACTCGCTGCAAACCAAGCACAACCAACACCGCAGCAACCGCAGCCACCATACCCGCCTTCACCATATCAGGCCACCGCAACCGCGCCGCGATTTGGCGCTCTTCAAGAATTTCGGTAAGCACTGATTTTGCAAATCCTCGATCAGCCCCCTTCTCAATGTCCGCACCTTCTGACTTCAAATGCGCCACCACACTGCCTGCAAAATCAGCCGTAGCCTCCTCATCTTCCAGCAGAATTTTAAGAGCCTCGTGCATACGCAGCTGCTCGAAATACCGATCCCGAAGATCCGCATCGTTTTTCAACGCCTGAGCCACGAATTTCTCCGAGTCACCGGATAAATCACCACTTAAATACGCGTCTATTAGTTCTGATTTCACTTAAATTTGTTTTGTAAAAATCCGTTATAGCTAAACTGAGGCCTCTTTCGCCGCTTTGTTTTCTAAACACACCCGCAACGCATTGCGGACGCGACACAAAGTCGTTCGAACCCAGGCCTCGCTTTGGTCCATCGCTTTTGCCATTTCCCGAGTCGACTCCGTTAATTTGTATTTCAAACGGAGTAATTTCAGTTGTCCTTCAGGTAGTTGATTCACACATTCTTCCAAATGCGCAAAAACGGGAGCTTCCGGAGCAAAGCCTGCGGAGTTCGAGCTTTGAATCAGGCAGTGATCCAAAAACTTCTCGTTATTCTTTGAAACCCGCTGATGCCGAAGGGTTTCCTTTCGGACCAGATTGAATGCAATTGCCCGCATCCACTTCCCAAAATTCGTTCCCGCCTGAAAATCATTGATGTGATGATGCGCAAAAACAAAAGCCTCATGCGCAATTTCATCGATCAAATGAGGAACCGGAAGCTTCATGGCTACAAATGCACGGAGCATGGAACCATGGAGGTGAATCAGCTCTTCAAAAGCCTCCAAATTTCCGGCCTGCACTTCAAGCACAAGTTGTTCTTCGCGTTTCCGATCCATTTTTTGTAAAAACGAGTCCTTACCCCTTAGGATATCGTTCAGGACTGCTAATGTTACAAAAAATAGGAGGCAGGAAAAATTTCATCCCCCATTAATTTTTTAAGACATCGAGAATCAAAATACCCATTCAGTCTGCACTGAGTCTTCTTGAGACGGGACGTCAGAACTAACAGCACTTTGCCCAGGAATACCCACAACCACCTTATCCTGATGAACATCAGAGCGTTCACCGATCACTTTCACTACCGTTTGATGATGAGCCATCTCCTGAACCCTTGTCGTCGCGGGATGAAGCAAAGTCGGCTCTTTCCGATCCGCGCATTCCACCTCAATCCCGGTAAAACCGTCGCTCACCAACCGATCTGAGATGATCTTTTTCGCCAAATCCGGCGTATTGCAATCCGAACTCAGATGGCCCAGCAAGACTCGGCAAAGCTTTTCCGATGCAATTTGCGAGACAAGGTCTGCCGTTTGATGATTCGATAAATGGCCATGCCGATTGCTGATCCGCTGCTTTGTCGCCCACGGACGCTTCGTATCATTTTGCAGCATCACCTCATCATAATTGGATTCCGTGAACAGCGTGTCCACTCCCCGAAGCCGATCAATGATCACCTGGGTGACGTTTCCTACATCGCTCAGCACACCAATCGACGTTTGCTTCCCGCGAAAGACAAACCCCACGGGGTCCGAAGCATCATGCGGAACCGAAAACGATTCCACCATCACGTCTCCGACTCGAAACGCCGAGCCCGATTCAAAAATTTGCCACGACGCTGTGCCTTTCAGCTTCTCTGCGACCAAATAACTCGTGTCCCGCGTCGCGAAAATCGGGATATCCCGTTTACGCAAAAAAACATCCAATCCACATACGTGATCGCCATGTTCATGGGTCAAAACAATCCCTGAAAGGGAATCGGGATCAATTCCCCGGGCTTCCAGCCGCAAACACAGCTGTTTCGCACTCAATCCGGCATCGACGAGAATCCGCGTATCGTCGCCGAGACACACCACGGCGCTATTGCCGGAGCTGCCACTGCCAAGAATGGAAATACTGAGCATGATTTAAGTTACAAGATCGATTCGGCAACCAGACTAGATAATCACCTCCGGTTAGACAAACGAAAATTCCCGAAATCACGAAAACAAATCGTGACTCGCCACTTTTCAGAGTGTTTCCGCATCAGGCAGCTGCGAAACGTGGATCCAATACATCGTGTCCGCCAACGGCCCCGAATTCACCTTCACCCGAATTCCGTCCGCATCACTTTTGATCGTGGCCAATTCCACCCGACCAAAAACCCGCCGGACATTCATCGTCTCCGAATCCGCTTCGCGGCGACGCTCTGGAGTCGAGTGCTTGTAATAAAAATTCCGCAAATCCTGCACCGTATCTGCCAAATAAACCGGATTTCCATCCCGCCCCGCAATCACCACAGCACCTACGGGATAGCCAGCTGTCTTTCGCGCCGCCTCCGGCAAATCGCCTTCTGCCATCTGAATCCCGCATTTCGCCGTGAAAAACAAAATCACCACAAAGGTCACCGGAACAAACGTCCAAAACGCAAAATTCCGCAACTGTTCACGCCGCACCCGATAGCGGTGCTCGCGATCCGATTCACGATCAGACCCAGTTGATTCGTCAAACATACCCTATTGCTTCGTGAAAAACGAAAATCAATGAGCTGACTCGATTCTAAAAATCTTCCCACGCCAACCAAGCGCGATTGGCTCGCCATTTTCATCAGGGTAAAAGCCCGTTGGCTGAACCGTTGGGTTCGACATGTCAGTTGGCTTTTCGATGTGAACATTCGCAACGACTTTGCCCGCGTCCTTGTCGTAATGGAGCGCCCAAAGATTTCCGAATTTCCAATCTCCGTAGAGATAATGGCCTTTCAATCCGGTAATTTTGTCGCCGTTGTAGACAAAGCCACCGGTGATACTGAGTCCCTGGTCGCGGGAATAGGTGTGGATTGGCTCTACAAATTGAGTGCCGCGCGGTGGGTTGTCCTTGTTTTTTCCAACCGCCGCGAGGATCTCTTTACGCGTTGGAAATTCGACGCTGCCTTCTTTGAAATTCCAGCCGTAATTCCCACCTCGCTCAATAAGATTCACTTCTTCGTGCAACGCCTGACCGACGTCGGCCAGCCAGAAAAGCCCCGTTTCAGGATCAATTGAGATTCCCCACGGATTTCGCAAACCGTAGGCGTAGATTTCGGGGCTCGCGATCGGGTTGTCCAAAAATGGATTGTCTGATGGAATGCCGTATTCGCGACCTTCAGATTTCGAATTCACATCGATTCGCAGCACTTTGCCGTTCCACGCCTGGAGCCGCTGCGACAACATGTGAAGCCCGTGGCCCAAACCGCCATCGCCAACAGAATAATAGAGGTAGCCGTCATTTGGTCCGAAAACGAGATTACCCGAATTGTGATTCCATTCCGGTTGCTGAATTTCCATCAAGACCCGCTCGCTCTCCATATCAATCGCATCGCCTTTGGCTACGAACTCGCTCAGGACTGTCCGCTTGGGGCCCTGCTTGGTCATCGTGACATAGAGTTTACCGTTGCTCTTGAAATTGGGGTGAAACGCCAAACCAAGCAGCCCTTCTTCAAAATCTTTCTCCACACCCATTAAATCGGTAAAATCAGCGAACACCTTGGCTTCCATAGCGTTTTCATCCGCTGGGAGAATTTTGATGCGGCCAGTTTGCTCAACCACAAAACGACGATTCGAGCCGTCTGCGGGAATCTGCAACGAAAGCGGACGTTCGAATTTAATTCCAGAATAGATCTGCGTCAGTTTGATCTTCGGCTCCTCCGCAGAAACCAAAGCAGAGAGCAAAAACACAGCAAGCGAGACGAAAAGAAAGCGTTTCATTGCGGAGAGAATACGAAGCAAACGCAAAGACGGCAAGTCTCGAGTTTGCGGAGTTCGGGTTTTGAAGTTCAACAAAGTTGCTTCACTTTGAGTCAGGTCGTAACTATCTCCAGCACCACATGGCAAACTTCGACCTCCAATCTGAATACTCTCCGCAGGGCGATCAGCCGCAAGCCATTGCGAAGCTCGTAAAATCGGTCAAAGCGGGGAATCGGCATCAGACATTGCTCGGGGTGACGGGATCGGGAAAGACGTTCACGATGGCGAATGTGATCGCGCAGATCGGAAAGCCGACGCTGGTGATGTCGCATAACAAAACGCTCGCGGCGCAGTTGTATTCTGAGTTTAAGAACTTTTTTCCCAACAATGCGGTCGAATATTTTGTGAGCTATTTCGACTACTATCAGCCAGAGGCTTACATCCCGCGGACAGATACTTACATCGAAAAAGATTCGTCGATTAATGAAGAAATCGAGCGGCTCCGACTTTCGGCGATGAGCTCGCTGCTGACGCGAAGAGATGTGCTCGTCGTCGCCAGTGTCTCGTGCATTTATGGTTTGGGATCGCCGGACGATTACAAAAACATGATGATCCCGGTGAAAGTCGGGATGGAAATGGATCGCGATGAATTACTCAAGAAACTGGTCGCGATTTTGTATCAGCGAAATGACGTCGCGTTCCTGCGCGGGCACTTTCGGGTTCGGGGTGATGTCGTTGAAGTTTTTCCGGCCTATCTCGATAACGAAGCGATTCGAGTGGAATTCTTTGGCGATGAAATTGATCGTATTACCTGCTTTTATCCGCTGACGGGAACCGCAAAATCACAGCTCGATGAATTCACTTTTTACCCGGCCAAGCAGTTCGTAACACCAGCAGACAAAATGGCGAAAGCCGTTACCGCCATTCGAGCGGAGCTGAAAGAGCAAGTCGAGCATTTCGAGAAGGAGCAAAAATATCTCGAAGCGCAGCGAATCAAACAGCGCACCGATTACGACATCGAAATGATGCAGGAGATGGGGTTTTGCCAAGGCGTTGAGAACTACTCCCGCCACCTCACGGGCCGCCCCACCGGCTCGCGTCCGGGTACACTGATCGATTTTTTCCGCGATGATTTTTTAACCGTGATCGACGAATCTCACGTTTCCGTTCCCCAAATCGGCGGCATGTATGAAGGTGATCGCTCGCGAAAAACCAACCTCGTCGATTTTGGATTTCGTCTGCCCAGCGCTTTGGATAACCGGCCGCTTCGCTTTCCGGAGTTCATGGATATGACTAAGCAGATCGTCTACGTCAGCGCGACGCCAGCGAAATTCGAGATCAAAAACTCAGTGATGGGAATCAAAGATTTTATCCCTCACGTGCGGAAAAAAATAGGTCAGCCTGAAACCGTTCCCGAACGACTTCCCCGCATATCAGGTGCCGCCCAACCGGTGAAAAGTTTTGATCCCACAAAAAAAGGAACCGACCTCATCGTCGAGCAAATCATTCGCCCCACCGGCCTGCTCGACCCGATCATCACCCTACGTCCGCTAAAAGGTCAAATCGACGAAACGATCGAGCAATGCCAGCAGCGCATTGAGAAAAATCAGCGGATTCTCGTGACCACGCTCACAAAACGAACGGCGGAAGATTTGACCGATTATCTGCGGGCCGCTGGTCTGAAAGTGCGTTATTTGCACTCCGACATTGACGCGATCGAACGGGTCGAAATTCTCCGTGATTTGCGAGCGGCTGAATTCGATATTTTGGTCGGCATCAACCTGTTGCGGGAAGGTCTCGATTTGCCCGAGGTCAGCCTCGTTTGCATTCTCGATGCCGATAAAGAAGGCTTTCTACGAAGCGAAACCAGCCTCATCCAGACTGCGGGCCGTGCTGCGCGTCACGTAAACGGCGAAGTTGTTTTGTTTGCGGATAAAATCACTGATTCGATTGAGAAACTGATCAACATCACTGAATACCGCCGCGTCAAACAAGTCGAATACAACGAAGAGCACGGAATCACACCAACCAGCGTAATTCGTTCAATTCAAGGAAGTCTCCGCACCTACGAAAACGGAAACCTCGTGGAAAATTCGATGGTCGCCGAGGGCGAAGACCTCGATACCATGACCGTGATCAAAGAGCTCGAGGAAGAGATGCAAATCGCCGCTCAGAAGCTCGAATTCGAGCGAGCCGCCTTGATCCGCGACCAGCTGAACGAATTAAAAAAGCAGAGCGGAGAGCCTCTTTTGAAAGTGAAGAAAAAGCGGGTGAAATACACTTCGAAAGCGAAGTAATTGCACAAAAAAGCATCATCCCGCCCTCATTCAGCCTCGCAACTGAACCCATTTCCGCTAGAATCTGCGCCATGAGAAATATCCCAGCCCTCATCGCAACCATCCTCCTAACCGCTGGTTTGGTCGTTTACGCACAGAAGCCAAAAGGCAAAAAGCCTGCCCCCAAAGCGTTGCAGTGGCGGGTTCAGCAGCTTCAGAAATCGAATAGCGAAGGCGCTGCTGCGGGTGACATCAATGGCGACGGAAAAATGGATGTGGTTGCCGGCGAGTTCTGGTATGCAGCTCCCGATTTTAAAGGACAAAAAGTGCGCAGCTTGCTTCCTTTCGGAAAAGATTATCTGCAAAATAATTCCGAGTATCTCTACGATGTGGACGCGGATGGTGACCTCGATGTCGTTGCCGGTGCATTCACCCTTCCGGAAATCCGCTGGTATGAAAACACGGGGAAAAATGACGATCCAGCGGGCTGGCCTTCCCACGTGTTGTGCGACACCGGCACCAAAAATCACGAAGCGACGTTCCTCCATGATATCGATGACGACGGCACTCCGGAGTGGCTCGAGTCCTCATGGAAAGTCGACAATCCGATGGTGATTTGGCATTTTGTAAAAGGCGACGATGGCAAGCCTAAGCTCGATGGACACATTGTTTGTAAAAGCGGACAGGGCCACGGCATTGGATTTGGCGACCTGAATTCCGATGGGAAACAAGACATCATTTTCACCGGCGGTTGGTATGAGTGCCCGAAAGACGGCCCTTATTCTGCTGAGTGGGAATGGCACAAAGATTTCATCCTGCCACATGCAAGCTGCCCGATTTTGGTGCTCGATCTCGATGAAGACGGCGACAGCGATTTCATCTGGGCTGATGGCCACAACTACGGACTGTATTGGCATGAGCAGATGGAGCCTCAATCCGATGGCACCCTGACATTTCGACAGCATCTCATCGATAAAAAATTCTCACAAGCTCACACCTTGGCATGGGAAGACATCGATAACGATGGTGCTCCTGAACTGATCACTGGAAAGCGATACTATGCTCACTCCGGCGGTGATCCCGGGGCAGACGATCCAACTGTCGTTCTCTATTTTGATTGGAATAAGGAAAATCAGACGTGGAAGAAAAACGTCATTTCCAGCTCTCCCGCTGGCGAAGGTCCTGGCATTGGCTTGCAAATCAACGTGGTAGACATAGACGGCAACGGTTGGAAAGATTTAGTCGTCCCCGGCAAGAGCGGGACCCACATTATTTGGAACGAAGGCTGGACGAAACCATAGTGACCTCGTAAGCTTCGCGCCCTCCTAAAAGCGACATGGAACCAGAAAACGAAGGCGAATCTAAAGAAATAAAGCGCGAGCCCATTCCCGATGTCTTGCATTCTTTTTACGAAGACCGGCCGTTCAAAATTTGCACCCGTTGCGGGGAGTCGTTGCCGGAATTCGCTGAAGGATACCGAGTCTCAAAAAACTTCAAACAGGGCGAAGTCATCATCGAATACGCCCTCTGTTTTCCGTGCTTGCAGGCGATGATGGACGAGTCTTCCGAGGATTCTAAGGAGGCGCTTTTTAAATTTCAAAACGAGCGATTTCGCGACGTTTCCGGATTCGATGATTGCAATTTGTGCGACCGGACACGGGCAGAAGCGCGCGGCGATGAATATGGACTCGTGGGCATTTGTCAGGGCGATGACATGCTCGATTCCGGCATGGTTTGCATCGAGTGCATGGAAGAAATGGCCGAGCTCGTCAGCGAAGAAACCCGAAAAGGGTGGGATCGATTTCGCGAAGAAAACTTCCCCGGCGTTCCCGCCGATTTTGCACCAAGCCCCGTTCCCGCCCCAGTGAAACGCAATCCGATTTTGACGTGATTGTTTTTCACGAAGTGATAGGGTGCGTTCGATGAACCTACCCTATTGACTCGTAGCGGCGGTTTTTACAAATGGCGGGATCGGACAACCGACGGCATCAGCAATCGCGCGGATCAATTCGGCTTCGTCGCTGGTGACTAGTTCATCAGCCATCACGGTGCGACCGCAGGCGTAAAGGAGCCGTTTTTTGACCAGTGGAGTCGCCTCGGCAAATTTATCAAGCGCCTGATCAATTTGCTGAAGCCCGCAGTTTTCGGGCGGTTGAAAATCGAGCGTTCCGTAGGTTTCCGCTTCAATTTCTCCCGCTCCATGGCGGAACGCATCCTGGATCGCGGCGTCATTGCCTTGATTTCCGACAGCAGCGAGCGTGGTGATGAGAACGGCAGCCTCGGATTCCAGCGCGGCGATCTTCCGATGCCGGATTCGCATGGGTTTTGCCATCCCAAAGTAATTATCGAGGTGTCGACGAATCACTTTCTGAAGACTGAATTCGAACAAATCGATGCGGCGATCGCTGGCCATCAATTCCTCCAGCGATTTGCGAAAGACCTGATATTCATTCGGCGACAGGCGTCGTAATGTGGGGATCGAAAGATCAACCAGGGCGAGTTTTGCGGTGGAATGAATATCGCGAATCTCGCCATGAAACTGGGACGTAGTCGCCAAAACGGCTTCGCCTGCAGTTTGGCGAAGATGGCTCAATTCAGAATTTCGAAGCGCATCATCCTGAGCCAATAACAGCGCAAACAAAAGGGCCTGCGCTCCACGTTCATCATGAGCCGCCTGATACCAATATTCAGGAAATTTCCCATGCAAATCGCGTCCAAGATCCACCTGCTCAGGATGAACGGAACTCATGCTTTCAAGGGCTTCCGCTTCTGTCATTCTAAGCGGAGGCGAACTCTCGCCATGGGCCATTGAAATTCCTGCGGCGGCGGCATTCAGTGGCCGTTTTTTCATTCCATGACGAACCAGATCGTCAGGATCGCCTTCCATGTCAGCCGTTTTGACCTTCGGCAATTTTCCGTCCCATGACGCATCGATTCGCTGAATTCGCGTGCTGAGCGGAGGATGCGTCGCGAACAATTTACTAGCGACTCCGGCCCCAAAAAACATGTGACTGGCTTCTTCCGCCATCGGGTGAGAGATGAGCGCTTTCCGCGAATACCCGCCGATCTTTTTGAGCGCTCCGCCAATCCCGTCAGGATTTCTTGTGAACTGAACCGCAGATGCATCCGCCAAATATTCACGCTGCCGCGACACGGCCGCTTTGATGAGTTTTGCAAAAAACATCCCGACGTAGCCGACTAGCATCAGCGCCAAACCGAGGACTAAAAGCGCAATAGCTGCGCCGCCGGATTCGCGATTTCGAGAAGTGTAGCGTGAGCCGTGAGCCGCTCCCCGCATTAGCATTTGGCCGATCATGGCGATGAACAAAATGCCGAACAACCAGCCGATGAGGCGCATGTTCAGCTTCATGTCACCATTCAAAATATGGGAAAACTCATGGGCAATGACGCCCTGTAATTCATCGCGCGACAGCAATTTCATGCAACCGCGCGTTACACCGATCACTGCATCCGAAGTGGTTTTTCCAGCGGCAAAAGCATTAATCGAGTCCTCGCCATCCATGACGTAAACCTCGGGAACGGGAACACCGGCAGCGATTGCCATTTCCTCGACGACATTAACAAGGCGCTGCTCGTAAAAATCGGTCGAACTCGAACTGACCAATCGGCCGCCGAGTTCGCGTGCGACGACTTTTCCTCCGCCTGACAGCTGAAGCGATTTGTAACCCGACCCCGCAAAAATCACGACGACGGTTCCGATTGCGACAGGAATCAGAATTTCCCACCGAAGCGGGTTGTCGGATTGAATACCTTTATCGCCTGAAGTGAATGCAAAAAACAACGTCACGACAACGCAGACCGACGCGACTACGCCGATTACTGCGAGGATGAAATAAATGACGAGGACGTGCGATTTTTTGCGCGCCTGTTCCTGATGATCGAAGAAATCCATTCAGCGGATTAAAATTCCACTTTAACAACTTCGCGCTCAGATTCGTCTGCGATCTCAAACATCGTCGCAGGACCAAAATTGAACATTCCGGCGATGAAGTTCGCGGGGAATGACTCGGTCTTGTTATTGTAGTGCATCACCGAATCGTTGTAGGACTGGCGGGCAAACGCGACTTTAGATTCGGTCGATGTCAGCTCTTCCTGAAGCTGGAGCATGTTCTGATTGCTTCGCAATTCAGGATAGCTTTCGGAGAGCGCAAACATTTTGCCAAGCATACCGCCAAGTCCGTTTTCGGCCTGAGCAAGCGCTTGAATCGAGCCGGCATCGCCAGGATTTACGCTGGCGGCTTCGCGCGCTGAACTCGCTGCATTACGGGCCTGAATCACGGCTTCGAGGGTCTCGCGCTCATGCTTCATGAAGCTTTTCGCGGTCTCGACGAGATTCGGAATCAAATCATGACGACGCTTGAGTTGCACATCGATCTGAGAAAACGCATTCTTGTAGCGATTCCGCAGTTTCACCAAACCGTTGTAAAGCCCGATCACAAACAGGATCGGCACAACGATGATTGCTATAATAATTAAAACAGTTATAATTGGAGTCATTAAATTGGTTGTTTTTTGATTCTGATTTCCCCTCTCGGTGTCTAAAACATTCTACACTTAAAGTTAAGCTCACCATGCGGCTTTTTACGATTACAAAAGGTGGTTCCATTTGGAACCTCCTTTTCACCTCTCTCTTCGCTCTTGTTTCGTTCGCTCCCGAAAATTCGGCTGCTGAACCAAATGGATGGAAACCTATCGATAAATCTAAATTATCGGACATTCCCGATCCGCCGCGTGAATTCCGCGGGGTTTGGATTGCGACAGTCTTCAACTTGGATTGGCCCAGCAAGCCCGGCCTTCCCGTGGCGATTCAAAAAGCCGAGCTGAAGGATATTTTGGATAAAGCCAAAGATCTCAATCTCAACGCGGTCGTGCTGCAAGTTCGAACGATGTGCGATGCGCTTTATGATTCTCCGATTGAGCCGTGGTCCTATTATTTGACTGGAAAAATCGGCAAAGCGCCTGAGCCATTTTACGATCCACTGGAATTCGCGATTGAAGAATGCCATGCGCGCGGCCTCGAATTGCACGCGTGGCTGAATCCTTATCGCGCCCTCACCGGCTATTATGAAGGCGGCGTTCCCGAGGATCACATTAGCAAAATGTATCCGTGGTTACTCCACAAAAATGGAGGTCATTCGTGGTTGGACCCGTCTTCAGAATTCGTCCGCAACCGGGTAATCACCGTCGCTTTCGATATCGTCAATCGCTACGATGTCGATGCGATTCACCTCGACGATTACTTTTATCCCTACCCTGGTAAGGGAGAACTCACGGGATCCATGGACGACTCAGACAATTGGGACCGGCTTCAGTATGTCGAAGACGATCCAGACAAGGCCGATTGGCGGCGGGAAAATGTGAACAAATTAATCAGCTCCCTTTACCGTGATATCAAACGGCATCGGCCCTGGGTGAAGGTCGGCATCAGTCCCTTTGGCATTTGGAAATCAGGCGCGCCCAAAGATGTGAAAGGGCTGAGTTCGTATTCCCAAATTTTTACCGACTCACGAAAATGGCTTCAGGAAGGATGGGTCGATTACATTTCGCCACAGCTCTATTGGAAGGAAGAAGGCAACCAAAGTTTCAGCAAACTCTACGATTGGTGGCAGGCCGAAAACATCCAAGGTCGACATCTCTGGCCGGGGATCTCGCCCAGTCGAATCGGGGAAGAAGGCAGCGGCGGAGAAAGCGATGGTCGGGATGCCTTCGAGTTGCTCGAACAGATCAGCCACACCCGCGAAGAACTGAATAAATCGCCTGCCAGCGGCCAACTTCATTGGCACTGGGAAGCCTTTGCAACCAACCGCGGAGGCATCAGTCGGATGATCACCAAAAAGCGCTATGCGGACCGCGCATTGCCGCCGGCAAGTCCCTGGCTTGCAGGGCAAGGTGCCGAAAATGATCCTAATCCCGAAAATGCCATCGATCTCCCGATCGCCCAAGACATCCAAGTCATAGAAAATCCGGCAATCGCCGCAGCGGAGAAGCTTCAAGAACTGATCGCAAAAGCCGATGCTGAGGCAGAAAAAGACGATTCAAAATCTGAGGATGAGAATGACAAAAGCAGTGCAGCAGCTGAGAAGGCCAACGCGGAGAAAAACGAAAAAGCGGCAGATGCGCCTGCACCTGAAAAGCAAGCGCTGCCGAAATATTTGATCTCATGGGATTCATCTTTGGTGCCGGATTTAGAGAAAAAATCAAAAGTCCGTTGGTGGGCCGTTCAGGTAAAAATCGGGAACGGAAAAGGTGCTACGTGGAAGCTGCACGACATTTGCCCGGCAGGAGAAAGCTTCGCCGGTTCGACCATTGATGATCTAAATAAAATTACTCAGATCGCTATTCGGTCCGTTGATCGGATTGGGGAAATCGGAAATGTCGCGGCGATCAATTCGCCGAAAAAAGACAAGGAGTGATTTCTGGGACTGGACTGCTTTTTTCGAGCGGAAAATTAGAGATTGCCATTCGCTTCTCTTTTTCAAAAATGTCTGAACACCTTTAAAATTTCCCTCTTCCCGAATTGGTTTGAGGGGTCGTGCAGCCCGGTTGACAAAAGCGCAGGAAAAACCCCCGTAAAACCTGCAAACTTTTTTGAATGATTAAGAAGTGAAGCCAACCGGGCTGACACTTGGTTTCAACCCTCTGGTTACTTACGGGCTATCCCCGCAAGTAAGTTCAAGAAAAGCAGAGCCCGTGCCACCTCCGCACAGAATTTTAGATTATTTCAAAATGAAAGCACCTCCCATCCAATCTCCCATTCGTCCAGCAAGGCCCGAAGATGTTCCCGACATTCTCGAAATGATCGCGGAACTCGCTGAATTTGAAAAACTCAGCGATCAATTGATTGCCACCGAGACGGACTTCCAAAATGCACTTTTTAGCGAAAATCCGGCGGCCGAAGCCCTCGTTGCGACCGATCCGGCAGATCCCGAAAATCTCGTCGGCTACGCCATTTTCTTCTCCACGTTCTCCACTTTTGTCGGAAAAGCGGGAATCTGGCTCGAAGACATTTATGTGAAACCTGAATTTCGTGGCGCAAAACTCGGAAAAATGCTGCTTCAAACTCTGGCTGGCATCGCCAAAGACCGAGACGCGGGGCGACTCGAATGGTGCGTGTTGGATTGGAATCAACGGGCGATCGACTTTTACGAACATATCGGATCGGACGTCATGCCTGATTGGCGAATTTGCCGGATGAATCGTGACGAGTTGACTCGGTTTGCCGACGGGGAATGAAGCCCTGCCCAATAATCAGTCGTTCTTCAGCACTTTAATGAACGCATCCTGCGGAATGTTCACTTTGCCGATGGATTTCATCCGCTTTTTACCCTCTTTCTGCTTTTCGAGCAGTTTGCGCTTTCGCGAAATATCACCGCCGTAACACTTGGCTGTCACGTTCTTACGAAGAGCCGTAATCGATTCACGCGCGATGATTTTTCCGCCAATCATCGCCTGAATCGCCACGGTGAAAAGTTGCTGAGGGATGACTTCTTTCAGCTTCTTCGCAAGGTGACGCCCGCGAAATTCGGCTTTGTCGCGATGAACAATCACGGAAAATGCATCAACCGGCTCGCCGGAAATCATCATGTCAAGCTTCACCAAATTCGCAGGGCGATATTCAGCATGCTCGTAATCCATCGATCCGTAACCACGAGTCATCGACTTCAGTTTGTCGTTAAAATCGACCAAAATTTCGTTGAGCGGCAGCAAACAAGTCAGCAAAACCCGCGTTCCATCAAGCGTTTCGGTGTTTTCGAGTTCGCCGCGCTTTTCAGCAACGAGTTTCATCATGTCGCCAATGTAATCATTCGGCGTCATGATATACGCGCGCACCATGGGCTCTTGAATCGTTTCGATTTCCTGCGGCTCCGGCAAAAAACTCGGGTTATCAACTTCGACATCTTCCCCGTCCGTTTTCGTAATCTTGTAAATTACACCTGGATAGGTCGAAATCACATCCATGTTGAATTCACGCCGAAGCCGCTCCTGCACAATTTCCATGTGGAGAAGTCCGAGGAATCCGCAACGGAAACCAAATCCAAGCGCAGCCGAGCTTTCCGCCTGAAAAGTGAACGCGGCATCGTTGATCTGTAGCTTGCCCATGCCGAGTTTGAGCTGCTCCAAATCATCCGTCGACACGGGATAAATACCGCTGAAAACCATCGGCTGAATTTCCTTAAATCCTGGAAGAGGCCTAGCGGCCGGGCGAATCGTGCCGGTGATGGTGTCGCCAATTTTTACATCGCTGGAAGATTTTACGTTCGCGATGATGTAACCCACATCACCGGGATTGAGTTGATCACGCTTGGTTTGCTTCGGCGTAAAAACCCCGCACTCCTTGATCTCGTAGGTTTTTCCCGTCGACATCATCCGAATGCCATCGCGCGGATTGATCGTGCCGGACATCATCCGCACATAGGAAACGACCCCGCGATACGTGTCGAAAATGGAGTCAAAAACAGACGCGCGAAGGCTGTCGTTCTCAAATTCTGCAGTGGAAGGCGGCGGGACGCGAGCCACGACCGCTTCTAAAATTTCTTCAATCCCAATGCCTTCTTTTGCACTGGCTTGAATCGCTTCTTCAGCCGGAATCTGCAAAATATCTTCGAGCTGTTTGAGAACTGCGGGAACGTCGGCACTCGGCAAATCGATTTTGTTAATCACCGGAATCACCCGCAGGTTTTGCTCATTCGCGAGGTGAATGTTGGCCACCGTTTGGGCTTCAACCCCTTGCGCGGCATCGATCAGAAGCAAAGCGCCTTCACACGCAGCAAGTGATCGGCTCACCTCATAGGCAAAATCCACGTGACCCGGCGTATCCAGCAAATTGAGCTGATAAGTCACGCCATCTTTCGCTGGGTATTCCATGCAAACCGGGTGCGATTTGATAGTGATTCCCCGCTCCCGCTCCAGATCCATCGAATCGAGCAACTGCGCCTGCTGATCACGTTTCGCAACCGTCTGGGTGAAATCCAAAAGCCGGTCTGAGAGCGTAGTTTTCCCATGATCAATATGAGCGATGATGGAGAAATTTCTGGTGAGTTCGATGGACATTTTCTAGGCGGGAAACTACGGGCAAGTCTGGGAAAGTAAAGGAGTCCCCAATACGATGAAACAGGGTTGATTCGCCGGACAAACCCTGTTGATTCGTAAAATGAGAACCCTCGCAATCCTCTTTTCCTTCATTCTCGCAATCTTTGCGGACGCAGCCGATTTCAAGATCGAAGAAACCGACGCCGCGATCGTCATTACAAACGGCGAAAAGCCAGTCCTGACATATCACAAAGCCGAAGTTGATCCGCCCGCCGAAGCCGATCCCATCTACAAGCGTAGCGGATTCATTTTCCCGCTTCACACCCCTTCGGGTGGCGTGGTTACAGGGATTCATCCCGATGATCATTACCATCATCTTGGCCTCTGGCATGCGTGGGTGGAAACGGAATTCGACGGCGAAACAATCGATTTCTGGAATTTGAAAAAGGGAACTGGTCGCATCCGCTTCGGCAAAACCCTGGAAACGAAAAGCGACGGGAAATCAGCTACATTTTCTGTGATTCAAGAACACGTCGGCTACCTCGGTGAAGCGAAAAAAGAGACTGTGATTTTGGAGGAAACCTTCACCGTTTCAGTTTCGGCAGCGAAAGATGGATCTGCATATTTGGTCGATTACACCACTGCCCAGGAAAATATTACCACCAAACCGCTCGAGCTTCCCGCTTATCGCTACGGCGGATGTTTGGCGTGGCGGGCTCCGTTTTCATGGGATAATCGGACGAACTCAAATTACCTGACGAGCGAAGGGCTTGATAAAGAGGAATCTCACACCAGTCGAGCTCGCTGGATTGCGATGCATGGCCCAGTGGACGAAGCCAAAAACCCCGGAACGCTTGCGGTTTTAATCCACAAAAAGAACCACGATTTCCCTCAGCGATTGCGGACGTGGAATGATCCCAAAAACGGCAAAATGTTTCTTTGCGTCGTTCCTGTTCAGGAGCATCCGTGGGCGATTGAGCCTGCGAAGACGGAGACGATGCGCTATCGGCTGGTCGTTAGTGATGGAAAGCCGGATGCCGAAAAAATTGAGGCCGAATGGAAATCATGGAATGAGGAGTGAAACCAACTTTTCCGCAGTTTCGTAATCTGCTGAAATGGCTCGCGAACTGACTCTTATTTTTCCCCATCAGCTTTTTGATCCGCATCCGGCGATTGCAAAAAGTCGCGAAATTGCGTTGATCGAAGACACGCTCTTTTTCGGCGATCCACACGCAAGTCCCGGGAGGTTTCATCGTCAGAAAATTGTCCTGCACCGCGCGTCGATCCGGGCATTTGCAAACAAACTCCGTGATCAGGGCCATCAGGTTGAGGTTATCGAATACGATCGCGAACGGACAATTTCCGAGATTCTTAAAACATTCGCAAAAGAAGGGTTCGATCATTTCCATGTCTGCGAATTCTACGATTTCCTTCTCGAAAAACGGGTTCGTCGATTTGCTGACGAACACGACGGGATCAGCCTTACCGTCCACGATTCTCCGATGTTTGTGACGCCACGAGATTGGGCGAACACGCATTTCGACAATCGTAAAAAGCCGTTCATGGCGAAATTTTACGAAGAGCAGCGCAAGCGGATGAACGTGCTGGTGGATGCTGACGGAAATCCAATCGGTGGGCAGTGGAGTTTTGATGAAGACAATCGAAAGCCGATGCCCAAACGCGGCGGCCTCGATGTCCCTCCTGATCCGGCAACGTCTCAGTCTGATGACGTGAAAGCAGTCATCCAGCAAGTCGGTGAACAATTTTCGGACTATCCCGGGGATGAAAAAAACTTCGACTATCCAGTCACGCACGAAGCGGCCGAAGAATGGCTCGAAGATTTCCTGACGTGGCGGTTCGATCGATTTGGCCCCTACGAAGATGCCGTTTCACAAAACGAACGGGTGCTTTTTCACAGCTTGCTGACACCGATGATGAACATCGGATTACTCACCCCGCAACAGGTGTTGGATCGGGCTTTAGAATTCGCAAAAGAAAATGACACGCCGATGAATTCGCTGGAAGGCTTCGTCCGGCAAATCATCGGGTGGCGGGAATTCATGGCTTTGATGTATGCGCGGCATGGCGTGGAAATGCGGACGAAGAATTTCTTCAACCACACGCGCGACATTCCGAAGTCTTTTTGGACAGGCGAAACCGGCATTGATCCGATCGATACGACGATCAAACGGGTCAACGATCACGCATACGCGCATCACATCGAGCGACTAATGATCACGGGGAATTTCATGCTGCTGTGCGGTTTTGAGCCCACTCAGGTCAACGATTGGTTCATGGAACTTTTCATCGATGCCTACGATTGGGTGATGGTCCCGAACGTTTTTGCCATGAGCCAATTCGCCGACGGCGGCATGTTCACGACGAAGCCCTACATCTCAGGTTCGAACTACGTTTGTAAAATGTCGGACTACAAAAAAAGCGAGTGGTGTGAGATATGGGATGGGCTCTTTTGGCGATTCATTGCTGGCCACGATGAGTTTTTTCGCGGGCAATATCGGCTCAGCATGATGGTTCGGAACCTGGACAAAATGCCCGATGAAAAACGAACGCGGCTTTTTGGAAAAGCGGAAGCGTTTCTGGATGGGCTTTGAGGGAGGTCGCACAGAAACACAGAGGCTTGAAGAAAATTTACGAACAAACAGGATCTGTTCGACGAACGTAGCCTATTCATTCGTGAGACTCGTTTTCGCCATTGCAAAACGGCTGTGAGTTTTACAAGATCGTGGGGACATGAAAAATCCCACACCCATTCCTTCTCGCCGTAAATTTATTGCTTCCGCTACGACGACTGCGGCGGCGTTCAGTCTTGTCGGTTGTCAGAAAACGGCTCCTGCGCCAGCGCGGACTTCGGGACTTTTTGTGGGCGAAGGCGAACACATTTACGAGGTCATCAACGACTGGGTGGTGCTACCCGATCAATTCAAGTGGCAGATCACTCACAATGTAGCGGTCGATAAAGATGAAAATTTGTATGTGATTCACGAAGGCCAGGAAGCCCTTCCGGATCACCCCGCGATTTTCGTTTTTGATGCCGCCGGCAAATTCATAAAATCATTCGGAAAGCAATTTCAAGGCGGCGGCCACGGTCTGGAAGTCCGCACGGAAGGCAACGAACAGTTTCTTTACGTGACGGGGTATCAAAAACTGAAGACGTTCGCGAAGCTGACTTTAGACGGCGAGGAAGTCTGGTCGCACAAGGCGCCAATGGATTCGAAAGCCTATGCGGCCGATGAAAATACGCGGACTGATTTTGCCGATCGAAAAAATGTCTGGGGCCGAAATCACTTTCTCCCCACCAATTTTGCGTTTCTTCCGGACGGCAGTTTTTTTGTCGCTGATGGATACGGAGCGCACATGATTCACAAGTTCGACAAAGACGCGAATTACGTGTCGTCGTTTGGAAAAAGCGGCAAAGCCGATGGCGAGTTCAACACGCCGCATGGGCTGTGGATCGATTCGCGAGGCGCCGAATCGGAAGTGGTCGTGGCGGACCGAGCGAATGGCCGACTCCAATGGTTCTCGCTCGATGGAGAACACCGGAAGACGCTCGGTGGATTTATTTTACCAGCCAATGTCGATCAATTCGAAGACACGTTGCTCGTTCCTGATTTGAGCGCGCGCATCACGATTCTCGACAAGAACAACAATCTGATTCATCTCGGCGATAGCGATGAGTGGCGCAAGGATGTCATGAAAGACGGGAAGGCGATGCGGAGCGCCAATCCGGAAACGTGGACCGACGGCAAATTCATTCACCCACACGATGCGTGTTTCGCGAAAAACGGAGACATTTATGTCGCCGAGTGGGTGGCTTCGGGCCGGATCTCGAAGCTGCAGCGGCTTTCTTAAAGAAAAGCTACAATCCCATCAGCTCGCGCCAAATTTCGAAGGCGCGAGTTTCGGGCAACTCGACGTCATCGAGCGTCAAAATATCGCCGTCTTTCAAATCGCGGGTGATTTTTGCATTCTGCAACAGCCCGATCGGAAGGTGGTTTAGATTTTCTGAAATCCGGCAAGCTTCACCACGAAAATCGAAGGAGCCGATTCCGCGTTTGATAACTTCGCCGGCTTTCAGATCGCGTTTGGCGATGGAATTCACGGAAATTTGCGGTTTCGGAGAGTTGTCGAGCAATTTACCGGCTTCACCAAAACGAATCACGTTGCGCACGGTTTTGAGAACTTCGAGATGGCAAAGGTGATACGGCTTCACCAATGTGTAATACGGGCCGGGGCCCATTTTCATGTAATTTAACGGTCCCTGCTGTTCGTCGGCATGAGTCGCGGTGACAAAAACGGAGCCGTTTCCGGGAACAACGATGTATTCAGAAATTGCCTTGCCGTGTTTTTCAGCGACTTCGCCGAGCATTTTTGAGCCCTCGTGAACGAGATCGGGCTGCGGCTTTTTCGGATCTGTTTCGGCGGGAACGAGCGGCGGCATGTCGAGCCCTTTCATTCCGGTTTCGACGATGTCTGCACCAAATGCATTTGCACAAAAAGTCTGCTCGATCTGAACCTTAGTTCCGTCGGTAAACGACGTGGTTTGGTCGATCGAAATTCCATTCAGGCCGGAGTAATACTCCATCGTCTTTTTGTCCGGCTTGGGATTGAAATATCCCTTCACGTTTCCGTAGACGAGTGGCTTGAACCCCAATGAGAGCGCTTCTTCGCGAAGTGCTGCGATGCAACCCGGCTGGTCGCCTTCGGCTTCGGTGAGGAGTCCTTTTCCAACAAAATACGAACCGGTCGTGACGTGAAATTCGGAATCGAGCGTCACCACGGGCTTACCCGCGGCGAGGCATTTTTCGATCAATGGCGTGACATAAATCGGGTCGCCGGACGCTTCGATAATAAGATCGGATTTTTCCAACAATTCATCGAGTGAATCGGTCAGATGATCAGCAAACGGGAAATCAGGGCGAGCGGTTGTAGAACGGGACAAAACTGGCCCGATTTTGTAGCCGGCGGCATTTGCCGCGTAGAGAATTCCGCGAGCGATAAAGCCGGAACCGATCATTCCGAGAGTCGCATTTGTTGGATTGGCAGCGTGTTCCGACATTGTGAGAAATTTTAGCAAAGATGCTTTTACGATCAAACAGGGCCTGATCGATGAATCAACCCTATTGATTCGTAAAATGCATTTTTTTACCCGGGACTGCCTTCACTGAGATGTTTGGCGGAGAGGCAGTGCCAACTTTCATTCAACGGGCTGGGGCCATTTTCGCTTTGGGCTTTTGCGACGGCCTCTTCGACTTGTTGTTGAGCATCGGTCTCGATTGCATCAGCTTCGCTTTCGGAAAGCCAATCTCTCTCGATGATTTTGGCGCGGGCTTTAGCAATACAATCCCCTCCGAATTCGGCCATTTTCAGCTCATCGGGAATGTAGCGAGCGTCGTCGTGCTCACCATGACCCGCAAGGCGAAGCAGCTTTCCAACGATCAACTGGGGGCCGCCGCCGTTTCGGGCGCGCTCGGTTGCTGCAGAAAAGGCGTCGATGCAGGCCTCCAAATCGGTTCCGTCGATCGAAACTCCCGGAATTCCGTATCCTTCGGCTCGTTTTACTAAATCAGAACAGGCGTATTGGCTTTTCGTCGGTGTCGAATAGGCAAATTGGTTATCAGCCACGGCAACGACGATGGGCAAATTTTCAACAGCAGCCTGATTCAAGCCTTCGTGAAATGCGCCGGTTGAGGTTCCGCCGTCTCCCGAAGTCGCACCGCCGACAAAACCGGTATCGCCACGAAATTTCCTGGCAATGAGCATTCCGTTGATCACAGAAATCATCGACCCCAGATGACTGATCATTGCCGGCATTCCTTTGCGGGGACGACCACGGTGAATATTTCCATCACGCCCGCGCATGGGACCCTCAACGGATCCAAGGTAGGTCCGGGCGGAATCGAGAATAGGTTCACCAAATGCCATTCGACCGGCCTGATCTCGAATCAGCCCACCAAAAACATCTCCGTTATCATTGCTCAGGTGCATTCCCTGAGCAGCGCTGAATGCTTCCTGGCCACGGCCGAGATACACGCCACCCACAATTTTTCCTGAACGGTAAAGTGCAGCAATTTTGTCTTCGAACGTCCGTGCGAACACCATCCACTGGTAGGCATCGAGGAATTTTTGATGGGATTCCCCGGCCTTTGAAAGCTCCGTTCCGGATTCTGTTTCCGTCATGTTCGCCATAATCTCAGATCTTATTCATCCTATTGCGTGCAACGTGGAGATGGCAACGGAATTCTTCGTCAGCCGATTCAAACGGACACAAAAAAAACCGGCGTGGACACAGAGCCCAGACCGGTTTTAAAAGGTTCTAATTTAGAAGATTACAGCTTTTCGTCGTATTGTTCTTCATGAAATGCCTTCGCTTGTGAAATCCAGTCATCGCGATAGATGCGGTCTTTAAAGGTCAAAAGCTTGGAGAATTCCTTGCAGGCAGAGTCGGTCCACACTGCGATCTGCTTGAATTTGTAGACTCCAATGCCGTGCAATTTTCCTTCAAGGACCTTTGCGACGCCCTTGATCTTTTTGAGATCATCCACTTCATCTGGAGCGGATGTATAAATGATACCGTGGGTGTCATCGACTTTCGCTTTGCCAGAGGCAATATCATCAGCAAATGCGCTTGCCGCTTCCTCAGCTGTCGCGGTATCAATTCAGGGAAGGTCACTGCATTCCATTGCGCTAGCCTGAGGAATCCAGCGATCACGCTCGATTCGGTTTTTGAAGCAATTGAGACGCTCGGAAAACTCAGCGACGTTGTAGTCCGACCAGTTTGCGATCTGCTTGTAGCAAAAAACACCGTATTTATTGAGTTCATTGCTCAATTTGGGACCCACGCCTTTGAGCGCCTGAAGGTCATCGACATGAGCGGCAACGGTTCCTTTATTGTAAACCACACCCAGATCAGCATCGTTGCGGACGTCCTGGCCGCTGAAACTGCTGGCGATAACACCGTCGTGATCAACTGAAGCAGCCGCTTGGTGAGGGGCTCCGTAAGCGGGATCGTCTGATGAGATTTTGCTGGGATCAATGCCGTTTGCGAGTGCATTGGCTTTTCAGGGGAGTTCAGCGAAATCGACGCCGGGATTTGACTCGCCAAATTTAGCAGAGGCGGCGGAAACGTCATCCGCAGACCAATCAGCAATTTGTCCGTATTACATTGTTCCTTCAGCATTCAACACCTGCGCAGTTCCTCCAGCGAGTCCGAGTTTAGAAAAATCATCTTTCTTCACATTGGCAGCCGTTGCGGTTGCTGCATCTTTTGCAGCTTTAACGTCGGCAGCAGCCTGTGATTTCCCGTCGTTGCTGGCGGAGGCGGCTGACGATGAAACAGCCGCAGCGTTTCCGCCGGATTTACCACTCGCTACTGAATCTGAAGTGGCGCTTCCGCCTTCTTCTTCAAGCGCGCCCAAAAGAAGCCAAATGAGGAACCAAACGATCGCAGCAATCAGAAAGCCCCAGAAAAGCACCAAAAATAGGGAACCGAGTTGCTCGCTATCAATCGTATCGACGAGAATGTTGGGAAAGTCAGTCATTGTGAAATGGGCGTTTGAGGTAAAAAATGAGTCCAGCTTTTTTCGTTGATTCTAGACATGGCATCAAGACAAATTGTCACAGGATTCTGGTTTTTTCCGATTCAGATCAGTCCCGACAAAAGAAGTGAAAGAATTCATGAATCAAAAGGGTATAATTAACGACTCACCCCTGTTTATTCGGGTTACTTGAAAACGGTATTTGCAAATTATTACGGAAATACTAAATATTGTGTAAATCACAAATCCGGATGGCAGATCTGCCTGCAGCATGTTATATTTCCCCGGGCGTATTTCACCTTCGTCGGGACGATTGACCTGCTTGTTATTCTAATTCCCTCGAAGAGCCTCCTATCTTAACTATTATAAAATCCATGTTTGGAAAACTTTTCGGTGCTTTCTCTAACGATATCGGGATCGATCTCGGGACAGCCAACACGCTCGTGAACGTGAAAGGTCAGGGTATCGTTTTGCGCGAACCTTCAGTTGTCGCGGTCAAAGCCGGAACAAACCAGGTGTTGGCGGTAGGTGACGATGCGAAGCGAATGCTGGGCCGGACACCGGGAAATATCGTGGCGATTCGCCCGCTGAAGGATGGTGTAATTGCCGATTTTGAAGTAACCGAAGCAATGCTGCGTCACTTTATCCGCAAGGTTCACAGGCGAAAAACAATGGTTCGCCCGCGGGTAGTGATCGCGGTTCCCTCTGGAATTACTGAAGTGGAAAAACGTGCGGTTAAAGAATCAGCTCAACATGCCGGCGCTCGTGAAGTTCATTTGATCGAAGAGCCAATGGCAGCAGCGATTGGGGTGGGATTACCCGTTCAGGAGGCCGCAGCAAACATGATCGTCGATATCGGCGGCGGAACGACGGAAGTCGCAATCATTTCACTTTCAGGAATTGTTTACTCCCGAAGCGTTCGTGTTGCAGGTGACGAGTTAGACGAAGCAATCGTTCAATACATGAAGCGGGCTTACAATTTGATGATTGGAGAGCGCACCGCGGAAGAAATTAAAATCCGTATGGGATCTGCGTATCCGCAAGGCAAAGAGACTTCCGTTGAGATAAAAGGTCGCGATTTGGTGGCCGGGTTGCCGAAAACAATCACCGTTACGTCCTCTGAGATACGTGAAGCTATACTCGATCCTCTGAACACGATTGTTGAATCTGTGCGTGTGACTCTGGAACGGTGCCCTCCTGAGCTTTCGGCCGATTTGGTCGATCGAGGAATTGTTTTGGCTGGTGGCGGCGCTTTACTTCGCGGTTTGGACCAACTTTTAACCGAAGAAACCGGGCTGCCAGTACACGTTGCAGATGATCCGCTCAGCGCGGTGGCTGAAGGAGCTGGTAAAGTTATCGAAGAACTTGCCTTTCTGAAACGAGTTTCTGAAAGCGGTCGTTAACCCCTCCCCGCTGTCGTGAATTCAGCCCCTCGAGATGAGTCGAATTAACATTGCATTTCTCGTCGCTTTTGTCGGCGCCCTTGTCTGGATTTTCCTTTTGAGCCCCAATTCGCTGGACCGGATCCAACGCGGTGCCCTCTCGACATTTCGTCCAACGATCGAAGCTTCCACTGAGTTGGAAGAAGCGATCGAAAACTTTGGCGATCAAAAATACACGAAGACGGATCTTCGGAAAATGCTGACGGATGCGGAGCTTCAGCGCGATAAACTGCAGTTGGAGGTGTTGAAACTCGACGAATTGCTTGAAGAAAACAACGCGCTTCGCAGTGCATTGAATTATGTCAAAAACGCTCCACTGAAACTCGTTCCAGCACAGGTGATCGCTCGGAAGCCGTCCACGTGGTATAACACGCTGATTATTGACAAAGGTGCTCTCGACAAAATTGAAACGGACAGCCCCGTCATCGTTCCCGTGGGCGATTACGCGGGATTGGTCGGAAAAGTTTCCGAAGTGCGAAACGACAATACCGCAGTGATCATCTTGCTTACCGATGAGATGTGCCAAGTTTCAGCACGAATCGAAGGCACTGCTGATCAGGGAATTATCGCGGGCCAGCGTGGCTCTTTGAAAATTCAGCCCAATTTGAGCCTGCCTTTGGAATTTGCCCCTGAGTTGAAAGATGCGTTTCAAGCTCAACCGGATTTGCTGTTGAAATACCTCCCGAAAATCGCGGCCTCCACCAAAGACCGCAACATCATCTCTTCCGGAGCGGGTGATCTTTTTCCCGAAAATTTACTTCTTGGAAAAGTCATCGACTTCAAGCTGGGAGCAATTGACGCAGAGGCAATTGTGAAGCCCGCTGTTGATTTCTCGAAGCTGAAAAATGTTTTCGTAGTGCTCCCCGAAAAATCAAAAGAAGAACTTGAAAAAGAAGGCAAACAGGAAAGTTCCAGCGATTCGGAGGTGCCACAAGTTTCTAATTCGAGTGTAGAAACAACTCAGGTCTCTTCCCGCGAATGATTTATTTTACTCTCATCTCAGCCTTTCTTGTGCTGGTTTTTTTCATCCAGGAGTTCATTCCGGTTCTGGAATGGGCATACCATTCCCGTATGCTCCTGGTGCACGCTGCGTTTTTCTGTGCCGCTGTGACAGTTCCTTACCCGCTCATGCTGGCCCTCGCATTTTTTACCGGGTTTGTCTGGGAAGCACGCTACCACCTTCCTATATATTCAGCAGAAGGTTACACCGGCTCGCCGCAACCTGAGCTCCCTTTTGGTTTCACCATTTTCCTTTTTGGATTACTTGGCTCTTTCATCCAGGGAGTTCGTCCAGTTTTCCGCCGGGGACGCTGGGAACTGCCCGTTTTTATGATCGGTGTTTGCACGCTGGTCGGAATCGTAATTGAATATTTGGTGATCAGCTTTCACCGCGGCGGCTTTATTTGGACCGCCGAATTGTGGTTCATGATTCTGATGACCTCCCTTTTCTCAATGTTGGCTGCGCCGTTTATTTTGCTACTTTTTTCAAAATTAGCCAAATGGACAGGGTATAAGATCCGTATGGAAGGTATAACAAAAAAATACAGTTTCTATGGTAACACATTTTAGATTAAGGTTGTACTTGCTGTCCCTGATGGTTCTGGTGGGTTTCGGCGTGCTTGTGGTCAGGCTTTACAGCGTGCAGATCACCCAGCACGAATATTACAAAAACCGGGTTCCAGGCGAGCGGTTTGAATCGATTCGTATTCCGGGCATCCGGGGCGAGATCAAAGACCGCAATGGTATCACCCTCGCGGAAAGTGTTCAGAACTATGAACTTAAGTTCGACCTTCGGGAAATCGAAGCTGCCTACAAAAAGAGTCATGATGGCGAATTGCCTGAACCCTACGTTTGGGAACGATTTGACTCCGGAGGGCAAAGGCAGCTCAAGAAAGAAAAAAATATCGTCGTGATGGTCGAAGAGGCTGTGTTTCCCGAGCTGCAGAAACTCGGGTTGCTGGTCGATTACAGCGCTTCGGCAATGAGAGTTCATTATCGCTCCACGGCGGGAATTGTGCCGTTTACCTATCGTCGCGACCTTTCGTTTAAGGAGTTTGCTCGATTTGCGGAACACAACCTCGGTATTCCCGGCGTAACTGTCACCCGAACTGGAAAGCGAAATTACGTCTACGACTCACTTGCCTCCCATATTCTCGGATACATGGCGCTCGCAGATGAAGAAAAAGTATCACCCGAAGAGCGCCGGAAATTCAACTACTACGTGGGCGACGATTACGGCGTGGAAGGCGTCGAAAAACGACTCGACAGCTATTTGCAGGGAAAAGCGGGCAAGCTCGTGATTAAAAAGAACGAAAAAGGCAAGTTCATGGGCGAGGTCAGCCGAACCGAACCCATGCCGGGATCGGACGTCTACCTCACCATTGACGCCCGTATTCAGACGGTCACGGAACAAAGCCTCCGGAAAATTGGTCGTGGCGCTGCGGTCGTGATGGATCCCAACAACGGCGAAATCCTCGCCATTGCCTCAGTTCCTTCATACAACCCGAATGCGTTCATTCCCGAGATCAGCACCGAAGACTGGAATCGTTACACGAAAGACCAAACTGCCCCATTGTTCAGCCGTGCGGTGAATCCCTATTCACCCGGATCGACCTGTAAAGTTCCGATCGCACTTGCAGGTTGCCTTGGTGACTCCTACAAACGCCGTTTTGTCTGCGCAAACGGTAAACAATTCGGCAGTAAATTCATGAAATGCTGGTGTGCCAGCAAAAGCTACAGCCACGGGAACATCCTGGTCAGCGATGCTCTGAAAGTCTCCTGCAATGGCTTCTTTTACCGCTACGCGAACGATTGCGGCATCAAAGACATCACCACCATGACCAACTTGCTTGGCATGGGACGCCCCACTGGAATCATGATTACCGGGGAAAAAGGAGGTAATATCCCCAATCCGGAATGGCTTCGTCAGCAAGGTCTTACGTGGAGCCCTGCATTTACTGCGCTCGTTTCCATCGGACAAGGCGCGACGGAAGCCTCCCCACTGCAAATGGCCAGCGTGACATCGACCGTTGCCAACGGAGGAAAAGTGTTTCAGCCACGTCTCATCAAAAAAATCGTCGAGAAAAACGGTGACATCGTATCTGAAGAGCCCCCAAAAATGCGCCACGATCTTACCAAAGAGGGCCTCACTGCAGACCAAGTCGAAAATATAAAGCACGGCATGTGGCGCGTAGTCAATGAAAGTGGAGGTACCGCGGGTCGCGCAGCTTCAGAACTCACCGTGCTTTCAGGAAAAACCGGCACGACTCAGACGGGTAAAGTACAGGAACCCACAAACGCGTGGTTCATCTGTTTCGCTCCCTACGACAAACCGAAATACGCAGTGTGTGTCTTTGTTCAAAACGGAAACTCAGGAGGTGGCGCCGCATCACCAATCGCCAAAAACATCATTGATAGAACATTTGCGATGACCGATCACAACCAGCCGATCGAAGTCGTTAAGATGGAGGAGGCCGTTGGAAATCGAGACCGGATCATGTCCGTTTCGTTCGAGGGCCAGACCATCATTGCCGATGCCAATGAAGACACAGCCGTCGAGGTCGATGATTTCATTCCCACCAAGATTCGACGGACCGAACCGGTCCCGAAGAGATACACCGCACCTTCCATCAAGCGAAAGTCGGATTCACGCGGCTCTGTTTCAGGCCAAAACACGACGCGAAAACGGCGATTTCAGCCATTTAAGAAACTTTTTGGACGCTGATTTTAAAAAAAAATCGACCCTGTGCCGAAAAAGTTTGTTCTTAGGATCGCCAAAGGCTACCGTTTCCTGAAACGCTCCCCTACACTTTCGATTTTGGGAGACCGCAGAATGAACTCCTTCATTCAAAACACCCCTGAAGCAGCAATTTGCCCCGAAATAACGGCAAAAATGCACTTCTGTATTTTTTTTAAAAACTTTGCTACGCAACAAAATGTTCGCCAAACTTCGAAAATTCTTTGGGCCACGCACACTGGCTGAGGGCAATAAAATTGTAATCAACTGCGAAAAACTCGAAACTCGGGTCGCCCTTCTGGAAGAGGGGTCGTTAGAAGAATACACCGTCGAACGCGCCAACGACGACAATATCGTCGGCTCCATTTTTAAAGGTGTCATCCGCAATATCGAGCCTGGTCTCAAGGCCATGTTCGTTGATATCGGCTTCGAAAAGAATGCCTTCCTTCACTTCTGGGATGCTATTCCTGAAGCTCTCGACGCCGGCATGGAAGAAGTCCAGCGCGGCGGAAAAGGCGGAGGTGGTGGAAAAGGTGGAGGCGGAAAAGGCCGTGGCAAGGGTGGAAAAGGTAAAAAAGGCCAAGCTCGAATTCAGGCGAAAGATATCCCGAATCTTTATCCCGTCGGCTCGGAAGTTCTCGTTCAGGTCACCAAAGGACCTATCGGTTCAAAAGGTCCCCGGATCACGACCAATATTTCTCTCGCAGGACGTTACATGGTTTTGATGCCCCGGAATGATCAATTCGGCATTTCGCGGAAAATCGAAGATCCCAAAGAGCGCTCTCGTCTCCGCAAGATCATGTCAGAGAAACTGACTGTCCCTGACAACATGGGCATCATTCTCCGGACCGTTTCCGTTGGCCAAAAAGTCCGCTACTTCGTCCGCGATTTAGCAATTCTTGTCGATCAGTGGCACGCAATCGAAGACAAAGCCCTCGCCAACAAAGCACCTGTCTGTGCATTTCAAGAGCCTGATTTGATCGAGCGGACCGTTCGCGACTTCCTCACCGACGAAATCGACGAAGTCCTCTGCGACAACGCCGAAGCCGCCGAGCGGATGAAAGAACTCATCGGAGTCATTTCGCGCCGCTCAAAAGGACGCATCTCCCACTTTCAATCACCCCAGCCGATCTTCGAAAAACTCGGTATCCAGCGCCAAATTGACGACGCCTTCTACCGCGAAGTCTGGCTCCCAAGCGGCGGTTACATTTGTATCGACGAAACCGAGGCACTCATCTCGATCGACGTCAACACCGGTCGCGCCAAGACCAAGGATCAGATGATCCTCCAAACCAATCTCGAAGCCGCCGAAGCCGTTGCTCGTCAGTGTCGCCTCCGAAACATCGGTGGACTCATTGTAATCGATTTCATCGACATGAAATCGCGTCGCGACCAAATGGCCGTTTACAAAGTCATGCGGGAGAAGGTGAAAAACGACAAAGCCAAGACCCAGGTTTTGCAGATTTCACAACTTGGCCTCATGGAAATGACCCGCCAGCGACTTCACGAAGCGCTCAGCCTCACCATCAACGAGCCCTGCCACTACTGTCAGGGCCGTGGTTCCGTGAAAAGCCCCGAGTCGATGTCCGTCGAGATTCAGCGTCGTATCGGAGCTATCTTCGCCCGTCACGGCGAGCGTCTTACCGAAATCATCGTCGTCGTTCACCCTGACGTTCTCGAGCGATTGCGGACCCAGGACAGCGAACTTCTCGTTGATCTCGAGCGCCGCCACAACGCCCGCCTCGCCTTCCGCGGCGACCCGACCTTCCACCGCGAGCAGGTCGTCATCGCAGATCCCGAGACGCAGAAAGAAATCAAAGTCTAATTGACCGATTTCGATTTTCACGAACCAACAGGGTTGGTTCGTCGAACATACCCTATTGGTTCGTAGAAAATCACCCAAACCTGCGGTTGACCCTTCCCTGAATTTCTGGGAAATTCTGGGAATGTACAAACTCCTCACCATCGCACTCGCAGTGTGCGCCGCTGAACTCAGTTCTGGATATTCTCAGGAAAAGAAGGCCACTCCGAACATCATTTACATCCTTTTGGATGACGCTGGTTACGGAGACTTTTCGTGTTACGGACAGCGCCTTTTCAAAACCCCGAACATCGATCGCCTCGCAAAAGAGGGGATGAAGTTCACCCAGCATTATTCCGGCAGCACCGTGTGCGCGCCGACTCGCTGCGTTCTCATGACCGGTGTTCACACGGGTCACAGCTTTGTGCGTGGAAATCGCGAAGTCGAGCCTGAAGGCCAATCACCAATGCCCGCTGACATCGTCACGATCCCTCGCCTCCTCAAAAGCGCTGGCTACATGACGGGTGCTTTTGGAAAATGGGGCCTCGGCGCTCCCGGATCCACCAGCGATCCAATGGAACATTTCGATGCGTTTTTTGGCTACAACTGCCAACGACTCGCTCACAATTACTACCCTGATCACTTGTGGAAAAACCGCGAACGAGTCGAACTTGATGGCAAAACTCACACGTCCCAACCGATCGCTGACGAAGCTTTGAATTTCATCCGAGAGAGTAAAGACAATCCGTTTTTCGCTTACGTTCCGATCACCGCACCTCACGCAGCCATGCATGCGGTGGCAAAATTTCAGGCTCCCTACGATAAAAAATTCTCCGAATACGCTGAGAAAATCGGAAAATACAGCGGTCCTGACGTGAAAAATCCGATCGCGGCGTTCGCGGGAATGATGGCCGAGGTCGATTTTCAAGTTGGGCAAATTCTCGACCTCGTAAAAGAACTTGGGATCGATGAAAACACGCTCATCATGCTGACCTCCGACAACGGACCTCACAAAGAAGGCGGACACAATCCGGATTTCTTCGATTCCAACGGCCCGTGGCGCGGACACAAGCGCGATCTTTCCGAAGGCGGAATTCGCACGGCTCTCCTCGCTCGCTGGCCTGGAACTATCCAAGCTGGCTCGGTAACCGATCACCTTTCAGCACACTGGGACATGCTTCCTACTTTTTGTGAACTGGCGGGCTCTAAAATTCCAGCAAACATCGATGGAAACTCGATTGTGCCGACGCTGACTTCGAAAGGTGCTCAGAAACAGCACGAATATTTGTATTGGGAATTTTACGAAGGCGGCGGTAAAAAAGCAGTTCGCTTTGGCGATTGGAAAGGGATTCAGCTCGGCATCGGCAAAAATCCGAATGCTCCCATCGCAATTTATCGACTCACTGATGATCCCGGCGAGCAAAACGACCTTTCCGCGATCTATCCCGAGATTGTCGAAAAAGTGAAAGGCTACTTTGCGGAATCGCACACGCCTTCTGAAAATTGGAGCTTTGTGTCGTCCGGCAAGAATAAGAAAAAGAAGAAGTGAACCTTAACAGCGATCACTGGATCAGCGCCAACATCCGGGAGGCTCGAACGCTCAGACGATACCAGTAGGATTTGCCTTCCAACCCATCGTCAGTCACGAGTCTCGAGTTTTCCAGATACTGGGTCAGCATCTTCTCCACCTCGGAGGCGAAGGATTTATCACGAATCACAGCCGTTAGTTCGAAATTGAGCCTAAACGATCGGTTATCAAAATTCGCTGAGCCGATGGTCGCTAAATCATCATCGACCAGAACGACTTTTTGATGAAGAAACCCGTTCTGATAGCGATACATTTTGATTCCCATGTCGCTCATCTCTTTGAGATACGACATCGATGACAGCTGAACCAGTTTGCTGTCGGTTTCTTCGGGAATGAGGATACGAACATCGACACCCCGCATTGCCGCCAGTTGAAGCGCGGCAACAATTTTCTCATCAGGCACAAAGTAGGGAGACGCGATCCACACCTTATCTTTGGCACTGTTAATTGCAGCGAGGTAGAAAAGCGCGCAGGTCTCAAGCGGATCGGCCGGACCTGAAGGTAGACAAAGCGCCTCCATTTCACCTGCGAAATCTGCCTCGGAGATATCCCAATCGAGTTTATCCAGAAGATCGCCGCCCGTTGCCCAATTCCAATCTTCGACAAATGGAACCTGCGCGGCCTTTGCGACCGGACCAGTCAGCAAAACGTGACTGTCTCGCCAGGGGGTTCGCACAGGATGTTTTCCAAGATACTCATCTCCCACATTGTGCCCGCCGATGAATGCCTTTTTCCCATCTACAACCACCAGCTTGCGGTGATTGCGAAAATTTAACTGAAACCGGTTCGCCTCACCCGAGAAATCCATGAAGAAACGCGCATCCACCCCGGCATCTCTCAATTCATCGACGTAACTGCCCGGCAAATCCAGACAACCAATGTCATCTAGGAGAACACGAACCATCACCCCTTCACGAGCCTTCGCAGCCAGCTTTTCTTTCAGAGCAATTCCGTTTCCGTCATTTCTGACGATATAAAACTGCACCAGAATATAATTCTCAGCCTCATCGATCGCTTTAAAAATCGAATCAAAAGTCGCTTTGCCATCAATAAGCAATTCTGCTTGATTCCCTTTCATCAGTGGCATTAACGAGAGTTTTTCCAACATGGAAAGCACCCCTCCTTCGCGCGGAGCGATTGCTTTTGCGGCTTTCAAATTAGCCGTCAATTTTACTGCAAGCGGACGCGTTTTTTCCAAACCCGCGCGATGCGTTGATGTGTAGGAGTCCAACTTGCTGTCCCCAAACACCATCCATGCCGGGACCGCCACCACTGGAATCGCGTTTAAAGAAACCACCCACGCAACCGAACCCTGCTCCGTCCGAGTTTGCATCGCCGCCTCACGCTTCCTGCCCCTGC
>CALAHF010000164.1 GCA_937891465.1 uncultured Verrucomicrobiales bacterium
TCTTTCCCCACATCTGCATTCCAATCTGGCTGGCTCTGGTTCCGCTTATCGTCATGGTGATCTACGTGATTCGAAAACTGCGTTCAAATCCATCACCCGCCGCATAGCCACAAAAAAACACGCGCCTTTCGACGCGTGTTTTTTGGTTTTGAATTTTTCTTTGAGATTCAGAAGTCTCAATCAATCGAAACCGCTTACGCGATTTCTTCGATGATTGCTTCGTCCTCGTCTTCGATGAGCTCTTCATCTTCGGCTACTTCGGAAACTGGAGGAACGTCCATTTCGCGAATCTTGAGATGGCGAGCGGTGTGGAAACCTGTTCCGGCTGGAATGAGGTGACCCATGATGACGTTCTCTTTGAATCCACGAAGCGGATCGATCTTTCCGAGCGTAGACGCTTCGGTAAGAACTCGAGTGGTGTCCTGGAATGAAGCCGCTGAGATGAACGAATCCGTCTCGAGCGATGCTTTAGTAATTCCAAGAAGAACAGGCTCACCTTCTGACGGCTTACCACCTTGTTCTTCCATCTCTTTGTTCGTGTCTTCGAAGGTTACCTTCTCGACTTGATCACCCCAGAGGAAATGAGTATCACCTGGATCGGTGACTTTCACTTTCCGAAGCATTTGACGAACGATGATCTCGATGTGTTTATCGTTAATTTCCACACCCTGGAGTCGGTAAACTTCCTGAACCTCAGAGACCAAGTGCTCCATAAGAGCGTGGGTTCCGAGAACGTCGAGAATCTCGTGAGGAGCAACGGAACCTTCAGTCAGCTGCTGGCCTTTGGTTACGTGGTCACCTTCCTGAACCAGGTAGTTTTTACCCAGTGGGATGAGGTGCTCTTCTGCTTCTCCAGATTCTGGATCGGTCACGATGAGCTTACGTTTCGCACGGATCGTTCCGCCAAGGCTGACTTCACCATCGATCTTCGCGATGAGGGCTTCCTCTTTTGGCTTCCGTGCTTCGAAAAGCTCGGCAACCCGGGGAAGACCACCGGTAATATCTTTGGTTTGGGCAACTTTACGTGGCGTTTTCGCGAGCTGTTCACCGGCAACCACCTTCTGACCTTCTTTCACGGACAGGTGAGCCCCTGTTGGGATTGAATAGGCAGCAAGTTCTTCCTTGGTCTTGGCATTGATGATGGTGACCTGCGGGTGCAAGTCTTCTTTGTGCTCAATAATGACCTGACCTTTGGTGTTGGTATCCTTATCGATCTCAGTGTCGATCGTAATACCCTGAAGCATGTCCTTGAATTTGATGACACCAGCTTTCTCGGTGATAACGGGAACGTTGTATTGATCCCACGTTACCATCTTCTCGCCTTTTTTAACGGTGCCATTGTCAGGAACGTAGAGAACCGAACCGATAACGATATCGTAAGACTCCAGCTCGCGGCCTTTTTCGTCGTGAACAGACAGGCTTCCGTTTTTGTTCAGCGCAACGTGAGTTCCATCGAGCGTCTCAACCGTCCGGAGCTTGTTGAAGTGAACTTTTCCTCCGTGCTTAGACTCAATGAGCGGCTGCTTGAAAATACTGGTCGCAACACCACCAACGTGGAAGGTACGCATCGTCAACTGTGTTCCCGGCTCACCAATTGACTGAGCCGCAATAATTCCAACGGCTTCACCAATCTTGGCCATGACGTTCGTTGCGAGGTTCATGCCGTAGCACTTTGAACAACAACCCCGACGGCTTTCGCATGTCAGAACGGAACGAATCTTGAGCTGCTCGTGACCAATATCATTGATCCGATTGGCTGCAGTTTCTTCGATGAGATCACCCGGCTTCACGACGACTTCGTCACCGTTGACCACTTTCTCAGCAGAAACACGACCATAAATACGAGTCGCAAGGTCGACGACTTCTTCGTCAGCCTCGTAAATCGATTTCACGAGAATTCCGTTCACTGTGCCACAATCTTCTTCGGTAATGATAACGTCCTGCGATACATCGACCAGCTTACGAGTCATGTAACCCGAGTCAGCGGTCTTAAGCGCGGTATCAGCGAGACCTTTACGAGCACCGTGTGTGGAGATGAAGTATTCCAAAACGCTCAGACCTTCACGGAAGTTCGAGGTAATTGGACGCTCAATAATCTCACCCGACGGCTTAGCCATCAGACCACGCATACCGGAAAGCTGCTTAATCTGCTGACGGTTACCACGAGCACCGGAATCGACCATCATGAACAACGGTGATGGCAAATCATCGCCATCGTTGAACTCAATCGTGCGGAAGAGGCCTTTGGTAATCTCATCACCAGCGTGCGTCCAGATATCAACAATCTTGTTGTAACGCTCTTTGTTGGTGATGATACCTGCGCGGTAGTTCTTGTTCGCAGTGGCAACTTCTTTGAATGCTCTCTTCAACTCGCCTTCTTTCTCGTCTGGAACGATCATGTCGAAAATACCGACAGAACAACCTGAACGAGTTGCTTCTTTAAATCCAAGCGATTTGAGGAGGTCGAGAGATGTAACCGTTCTAGCTTGACCGGCACACTGGTAGCAACGCCAAATGATGTCTGAAAGCTGCTTCTTACCAGCGTTCTCGTTGAAGAAACCAAGTTCTTCAGGCCAGATCTCGTTGAAACGAACCCGTCCTGCAGTTGTGACAATCACCTTTTTCTCAGGCTCGCCATAAACGCGACCTTCAGAACCGAAATCCGGGTTCCGCACGCGGATCGGATCGTGCATGTCGATTCCGCGGTTAGCCACAGCGAACTCCACTTCAGACGTGTCAGCGAAAAGCGGCAATGAGCGCTCAACTTCCTCATCGCGCACTGGGATGTGACGGCAATAAGTGAGGAAGTAAGAACCGAGCGTAATATCCTGCGAAGGAGTTGTGATCGGCTTACCACTCGACGGAGTGAAAATGTTGTTTGGAGCAAGCATCAATGTGCGCGCTTCCATTTGTGCTTCCACAGAAAGCGGAACGTGTACCGCCATCTGGTCACCATCGAAGTCAGCGTTGTATGCAGTACAAACGAGCGGATGAACGCGGATCGCAGATCCCTCAATCAACACAGGCTCGAACGCCTGAATTGACAAACGGTGAAGGGTCGGCGCCCGGTTCAGCATAACCGGGTGACCTTGGGTCACTTCTTCAAGAATATCCCAAACCTCCGGCGGCTTGCGCTCAATCAACTTCTTCGCTGAACGAACGGTGTGGACGTAACCCATTTCTTTGAGGCGACGAATGATGAATGGCTCGAAAAGAACGAGTGCCATTTTCTTCGGAAGACCACACTGATGAAGCAACAAATCAGGTCCGACAACAATGACGGAACGACCGGAGTAATCAACACGCTTACCAAGAAGGTTCTGACGGAAACGTCCGCCTTTACCTTTGAGCATGTCGGAAAGTGATTTCAGAGCGCGGTTACCAGCTCCGGTAACGGCACGTCCGTGACGACCGTTGTCGAAAAGGGCATCGACCGCTTCCTGCAACATCCGCTTCTCATTCCGGATAATCACATCCGGAGTTTTCAGCATGAGGAGGTTTTTGAGACGGTTGTTCCGGTTGATGACTCGACGATACAAGTCATTCAAATCGGAAGTCGCAAAACGACCGCCTTCGAGAGGAACCAACGGACGAAGATCCGGTGGGATCACAGGAAGCACTTCCAAAATCATCCACTCAGGACGAGAATTTGATGTGTGGAAACCCTGAGCAAGCTTGAGACGCTTCGCGAGCTTCTTCCGAACCTGCTTCGAGCGTGTTTTCGTCATCGCTTCCTCAAGGGCGACGATTTCTGATGGCAAATCGAGGCGGGACAGGAGATCGCGAACCGCTTCGGCACCCATGCCTGCGGTGAATCCCGTTGAACCATACTCTTCCTCGGCATCGCGGAATTCCATTTCCGTAAGCAACTGACCGGCTTCAAGCGGCGTGTTACTCGGATCGATCACGATGTAATCTTCGTAGTAGATAACGCGCTCCAGCGAACGGGCACTCATGTCGAGAGCCAAACCAATCCGTGACGGCATACATTTGTAGAACCAAATGTGTGAAACAGGCACAGCCAATTCGATGTGCCCCATGCGCTCACGACGAACGCGTGAAAGCGTCACTTCAACACCACAACGGTCACAAATGGTGCCCTTGTGTTTGATACGTTTGAACTTTCCGCAAGCACACTCCCAGTCCTTGGTAGGACCAAAAATACGTTCACAGAACAAACCGCCTTTTTCCGGTTTGAATGTCCGGTAGTTGATTGTTTCGGGGTTTTTCACCTCGCCCTGACTCCAGGTACGAATCGTTTCTGGATTGGCAACGGTGATGCGAACCTGGTCGAAGGTATCGGTCTTGCGTTCAAGGCCGAAGATTTCGTCGAGGTGGGTTTCTGAACTTAAGGTTGGATTAGACACAGTTCTTGGTGGGCTAAGAGTTCGCGATTGAGGAAAATTTTATTCTTTGGGGAAAAACGATCCAACAGGGTTGATTCATCGATCAGACGCTGTTGGATCGTGGAATGTCGTTTTAGGAAGCAAGGCTATCGAGCAAGAGATCTTCGGAAGATTTCTTGGAAGATCCGACAGCGACGTCGAGTCCAAGTGATTGCATTTCTTTAATCAACACGTTGAACGATTCCGGCGTGCCGGCCTCGAGGGTGTTGTCGCCTTTCACAATGGCTTCGTAGATTCGGGTTCGGCCCTGCACGTCATCCGACTTCACAGTCAGCAATTCCTGCAAGGTGTAGGCGGCGCCGTAGGCTTCGAGCGCCCACACCTCCATCTCTCCGAATCGCTGGCCACCGTATTGGGCTTTACCACCGAGGGGCTGCTGGGTAACCAGTGAGTAAGGTCCAACCGCACGAGCGTGGATCTTATCTTCAACGAGGTGACCTAGCTTCATCATATAAATGATACCAACAACGATGTCCTGATAGAAGGCTTCACCAGTCCGACCATCATAGAGAGTCGATTTACCGTTCATGCCGATCCATTCGAAACCGGGCATCGCCTTGGCCTGAGCCATGTATTCAACGATTTTTGATTCCGGAATACCATCGAAGACTGGAGTCGCGACCTTGAAACCGATCGCTTTTACCGCCACACCGAGGTGAGTTTCCAAAACCTGTCCGACGTTCATCCGTGAAGGTACGCCGAGTGGGTTCAGGCAGATATCAACTGGAGTTCCGTCTTCGAGGTAAGGCATGTCCTCTTCAGGAACGATGGTCGCAACCACACCTTTATTACCGTGACGTCCCGCCATCTTATCACCAACAGAAAGCTTCCGCTTCTTGGCGACGTAAACTTTAACCTGCTTGATGATGCCCGGATCGACTTCATCACCAGACTCAATACGGTCGAGTTGGCGCTCCCGCTCAAGGTCAATGTCAGCAAACTTCTGCTCAAATCCACCGATGATGTCGAGGATCTTATTGCGGATTGGGCTCGGATCAATCTCGATGCTCGCATAGTTGTCAGCAAGCTGACGAAGGAGCGTTTTGGTGATCTTCCGATTTGCAGGGATGATGATTTGTCCGGATTTACCATTCACCACGTCGAGTGGGATTTTCTCTCCGAGAAGGATGTCAGAAAGCTTGTCCGTCAGCTGATCAGTAAGCTCATCGCGACGCTTAGCGTGCTCGTCGACGATTTGCTTCTGCTGCTTCTGCTGCTCTTTAGGATCGAGCTTCTCTTTGCCCGCCGCATTCCGTGAAGAAACCCGAACATCCATGACGATTCCGGTGCAACCGGAAGGAACACGGAGTGAGGTGTCTTTAACGTCAGCGGCTTTCTCACCGAAAATTGCTCGAAGGAGACGCTCTTCAGGAGCAAGCTCAGTTTCGCTCTTCGGAGTGATCTTTCCGCAAAGAATATCACCAGGCTTCACCTCAGCGCCGATGCGGATAACACCGTCAGGACCGAGGTCCTTAAGCGCTTCTTCACCGACGTTTGGAATATCCCGAGTGATTTCCTCAGGTCCGAGCTTGGTGTCGCGAGCGCCTACGTCAAACTCATCAATGTGAATCGAAGTATAAACGTCGTCTTTAACGATCCGCTCAGAGATAACAATCGCATCCTCAAAGTTATAACCATTCCACGGCATGAACGCTACGAGCACGTTCCGACCGAGAGCAAGCTCACCCGCCTGTGTGTTTGGTCCATCCGCGAGAATGTCACCCTCCTTGACCTTGTCACCGACTTTAACAATCGGCTTCTGGTTGATGCAGGTTCCTGCATTCGAACGCATGAACTTCCGGAGAGGATAAGCGTAAATGTCTTTTTTAGCGTCGGTCCGGACTTTGCTGGGATTGGTCAGGAACTGGGCATCGGAGCAAGGCAATTTACCGTCTTTCGTGACGATAATCATCTCAGCCGAAGCCGCAGCAATTTTACCACCTCCTTCGGCAACCACAACGGAACGTGAATCGCGAGCAACTTTGGCTTCCATTCCAGTTCCAATATATGGAGACTCGGAAACCAACAAAGGAACGCCCTGGCGTTGCATGTTGGATCCCATGAGCGCGCGGTTTGCATCATCATGCTCAAGGAACGGAATCAAACTCGCCGCAACTGAAACAAGCTGCTTCGGTGAAACATCCATGTAAGCCGCTTTTTTAGGCTCCACTTCGATGAACTCACCGATGTGACGCACCGTGATTTGTTCTTCAAGAAAGTTTCCTTTTTCGTCGATCGGGTTGTTCGACTGAGCGATGAGGAAGTTCTCTTCCTGGTCGGCTGTCAAATATTCGATTTTCTTAGAAACAACGCCGTTTGTGATCTTGCGGCACGGAGTCTCGATAAATCCAAACTCGTTGATTCGCGCATAACAACTCATTGAGTTAATCAGACCAATGTTGGGTCCCTCTGGAGTCTCAATCGGGCAAATTCGTCCGTAATGTGATGGGTGAACGTCTCGAACTTCGAAACCAGCACGGTCCCGGTTCAAACCACCAGGTCCAAGCGCTGACAAACGACGTTTGTGAGTCAACTCGGAAAGCGGGTTGATTTGGTCCATGAACTGCGAAAGCTGCGAACGACCGAAGAAGTCGCGAACCACTGCGCTCAGCGCCTTTGGATTCACGAGCTTCGATGGGGTCATGCCATCGAGATTTACATCAAAAAGCGTCATCCGCTCTTTCACCAAACGCTCGGTGCGAGCCAAACCAACACGGCACTGATTGCCGAGCAATTCACCAACCGCACGGATACGACGTGATCCAAGGTGATCGATATCATCAAGAACACCTTCGCCACGCTTCAGGTTGAGGAGATATTTCATCGACGCGAGGAAATCTCCCGGCGTCATGACGCGCTCATCAGGATCAGTGGTGAGCTGAAGCTTCTGGTTGATTTTGTACCGACCTACACGGGTCAGATCATATTTTTTCGGATCGAAAAAGAGGCGTTTCAGCAACGCACGAGCGTTTGCAACGGTTGGAGGATCACCAGGGCGGAGGCGACGGTAAATATCCTTCAGCGCCTCCTCTTCGTTATTCGCCGGGTCCTTCTTCAGCGACTTGATCAAAAGATCATCGTGAGAAGCCGTGATTACTTCGATTTTCTTCGTTCCCAGAGCAAGGATTTCGTTCACCACAACGAGCGTCAGCGGCTCGTAGGCTTTGGCAACAACGGTCTCACCGTCCATGATGTCGCTGAAAGTCACTTTAGTGGCCAACATTGCCTCGTCCATATCGGGAGCGAGCTTAAGCATCTCCAACTCAAAGAACTCTTTAATGATGTCTTCGTCCGTTGGAAAACCAATCGCGCGAAGGAACGTTGAAGCGAGGAACTTACGACGGCGACGGCGGCGATCGAGGTAAACGTAAAGCAGTTCGTTCGTGTCGAACTGAACTTCCATCCATGAACCGCGGTCCGGGATGATGCGGAAACCGTAAAGAACTTTACCATTAAGGTGAAGGTTCGTTTCGAAACAAACACCCGGGGAACGGTGAAGCTGAGAAACAACAACACGCTCAGCGCCGTTGATCACGAACGTGCCGCGAAGCGTCATCAGTGGAAGCTCCCCCATGTAGACGCGCTCCTCCTTGGTGCCGGACTCGTCCTGCAACGCAAACGTCACATAAAGAGGGGCGGAAAAAGTCTCACCATCCTGCAATGCTTCAAGAGCAGTCAGCTTTGGCTCGCCAACTTCGTATTTTACGAAATCGAGGGTGAATTTTTCGTCGTAGCTCTGAATCGGGAAGACTTCACGAAATACGGACTCGAGACCTGTAGGAAGACGATCCTTGGGGGCGACATCGGCTTGGAGAAATTCTTTGTAAGAATCCAGCTGAACTTCGATCAAATTCGGCGTTTCAATTGCCTCTTTGATCTTGCCGAAATACTTACGTTCAATAGGTTGGGGTGAAGTGGCTGACATATCGCTCTTGTTGACTGGGTTAAGTCGAATAAGGTGTTCTCGTTGTTCCCGATTCCGTTGAGAAAATTAGGCAGACCTCGACCCGAAAGATTACTTTCCGACCAAAACACCAAAATCCTAGCGCGTAATTGCGCAGGGAGCCTCTCCGGATGAGACAACGAAGCCTGATCATTCGTTCACCTTTACAAGCGTTACGATCAGGATTCGGTGTCTTTTCTTTCTTAAACTACGATTTTAATTTTAATTTTAATTTTGGGCGATCGCCCCTTCCAGCCGAGGCTGAAAGGAGCATCTCCAAATTGTTGCGGTAAGAACCGGGAATTAATTACTTAACTTCCACTTCTGCACCAGCGTCTGTGAGCTTCTTAGCTATTTCGTCAGCATCAGCCTTAGAAACGCCTTCAGCGATAGGAGCCGGAGCGCTTTCAACGAGCTTCTTAGCGTCAGCAAGACCAAGACCGGAAACCGCTTCGCGGACCGCCTTAATCACCTGAATCTTCGCGCCGCCGTCACTCTTGAGGACAACGTCGAATTCCGTCTTCTCTTCAGCAGGAGCAGCATCAGCCGCAGGTCCTGCAGCTGCAGCTGCAACTGGAGCAGCAGCGCTAACGCCCCACTTCTCTTCGAGTGCTTTGACGAGATCCGCCACTTCGAGAACGGTCAAGCCGCTCAACTGGTCTACTAATGTATTTGTATCAGCCATAATTTTGGTGGGTGTTGTCGCGTGAAAAAAGCGTCTTCACATTTAAAGCAGTGCGCCCACTGCCCGACAAGGAACCCGGTTTCTGTTTATTTTTTGTCGTTTGGTTTCTTAGATGTTCGGAATCGCCGAACACCAAAAAATTATTTTTTGGTTTCCAATCGGAGAATTAACCCTGATCGGCTTTTGCTTGAAGAACTCGTGCCAACGCGGACGCCGGCTCGTTGATAACCCGAACAAGCTGCTGAGCAGGCATGTTGAGCACTCCCAGAAACTGCGCAAGGAGCGCATCTTTGGATGGAAGATCAGCCAACACTTCGATCTGAGCTGCATCGAGCAGCGCGCCGTCCAATGTTCCGGAACGAACGTCAGCCTTGTTGGTCTTCTTTTTAAATGCTTTGAGGATTTTCGCAGCCGCGCAGACATCTTCTTCGCCAACCACAAACGCGGTCTGGCCAGTCAATGCATCGCCAATTCCCTCAGGAAGCTTGGCTTCAGCAGCAGCACGCTTTACGAAAGAGTTCTTCGCAACGTGGAATTCTGCACCCTGCTCGCTCAGTTGATTTCTCAACTCAGCAAATTCAGGAACCGTCATGCCTGTGTAATCTGCAACCAGCACAAATGGAGAGGCGTTAATCCTCTCCAAAATCTCGTCGATGATGATTTGTTTCTCAGCTTTCATCTTAAAAAATAGTTAAGTCTTATGCTTGGTTTGGGATTATTTGCGGAAGCCAGCGAGTTCCAGCGAAACGCCAGGGGACATTGTCGCAGCCAAAGTGCAGGTGCGAAGGTAATCGCCCTTTGCGGATGCCGGACGAACCTGATTGATCGCTTCAATAATTGCTTTCGCGTTGTCTTCGAGCTGGGAAGCTTCAAAGGAGACTTTCCCAATCCCAACAGAAATATTGCCATTCTTGTCGAGCCTGAAGTCAACCCGACCAGCCTTCACTGCTTTGACAGCTTCTTCGGTGTCATCTGTGACAGTACCCGTCTTCGGGTTTGGCATTAAACCGCTCGGCCCAAGCTGACGCCCGAGTTTCCGAACTTCGGACATTGCTGCCGGAGTTGCTATCACCACATCAAAATCCATGAACCCACCCTGAACTTCTTTCAACAACGCTTCGTAGCCAACGTGCTCAGCCCCGGCATTTTTTGCCTGAGTTGCCGCTTCGCCTTCAGCAAAAACGAGAACACGAACCTCTTTACCAGAACCGTGAGGAAGCGGGCAAGTGCCGCGAACCATTTGATCGGACTGCTTCGGATCAACTCCCATTCGGATTGTCACCGTTACCGTTTGATCAAATTTTGGTGCAGGGAATTTTTTCACGATCGCAATCGCTTCTTCCAAGTCATACACCTTTTCAGGATCAACCAGTTTAGCGGCCTCCTCGTATCGTTTACTTCTTTTTGATGCCATAGTCAGAGTTGCAGTTCAAACGAGCGCGATTGCCCTCTCCTGCTTTTTTGTTTTTTCAGTTTCCAGAGAATCCTCCGGGAAATATCAGCCAATGATCTCAAGACCCATTTGACGAGCCGTTCCAGCCAACTGAAGCGCCGCGGCCTCTTCGTCATTGGTGTTCATGTCTTCCATCTTAATCTTCACCACTTCCATAAGCTGGGCGCGAGTGATAGAACCAACCTTTACCTTGTGAGGCTCACTCGATCCGGATGCGATGTTGGCAGCCTTTTTCAACAGCACAGCTGCTGGCGGCTTCTTGGTAACGAAGGTGAAACTCTTGTCCTTGTAGACAGTGATCACCACCGGCAAAAGATCTCCAGCAGCTTGCTGAGTTTCTGCGTTAAATGCTTTGCAGAATTCCATGATATTCACCCCTGCCTGACCAAGCGCTGGGCCGACCGGTGGAGATGGATTGGCCTGACCGGCCGGAATCTGCAGTTTCAATGTATTGACGATTTCTTTTGCCATCGCGGTTCTTTCTTTAAGTAAAGTTAGTTAAGCGAATCAATCCAACAGGGTCTGTTCGACGACTCAATAGGGTTGGTTCGTAAATCTAATCAGGCCTTTTCAACTTGCCAGTATTCCAGAGGAACCTGCGTCTCCCGGCCAAAAATATTCACAGCGACCATTAGCTCGCCTTTCTCTTCGTTCACCTCTGCCACAACACCGTTCTGACCTTCAAACGGCCCATCCGCAACCACAACAGCATCACCAGCTTCAAACATCGTTGCCGGCATGATCGCTCCCTCACGCTCCTTGATCTGAGCCAACATACTCTGAACCTCGTGTTCAGGCATCGGAACTGGCTGGTCTTTTGGACCAGCGATATTGATCACACCTGGTGTTTCCTGAATGAAATACCACGATGCCTCAACCAGACGGTTCTCACTTGTTAGCAAGTTCACATTCACAATGATGTAACCTGGAAAAAACTTCCGGTTCGTCTCGCGTTTCTGACCGGCTTTCACCTCAGAAATTCGCTCCGTCGGAACAAGCACTTCAAAGATGTTTTCAGCCATCTCCTCAGAAATTTTGCGACGCTCCATGCTGTCACGTACCTTATTCTCTTGTCCAGAGAGGCAGTGAACAACATACCATTGATCTTGGGGTGCGGGGATCCGGGCCATTTCGAGTTTTCGAGTAAAATAAAGCTGTGAATTCTGCCGCAGCTATTCGGTATTGCGACGGGCTGATAAAGAGTAGGAAAAATAAGTCAAACTTAGCGATCCTAGAATCCAGTGGTAAGCCACTTCATCAAATTCACCATAGCGAAGTCAACGAGAGCAACAAAAGCACCAAGCAACATGGTCGCGATCAACACGACAACCGACGAATCGATCAACTGCTTGTATTTTTTGACTCCCTTTTCCTTTGGATCCCACGGCCAAGTTGCTTTTTGCAACTCGGAGCGGACTTCTGAGAAATATTTTCCAACTTTACTCATGATAATTTCGTGTGTTCCCGACTCGATTTCGGATTTTGTTTTTTCAGAGGTGGCAGGGCAGGAGGGACTCGAACCCACGACCGCCGGTTTTGGAGACCGGTGCTCTACCAACTGAGCTACTACCCTTCCGAAATTTCTAAAATACGCCCTTCTTTACGAGTCCCGTGTTGAGGCGGCAAAGGGGAATCCGGATTCCCGAACTCCCCATCGCCAAAAGTTTGATTGTTTCACACCGCATCCGTTCAATGAAAGAACGAGACGCAGTGCAAGAAATCGAATTATTCGATGATTTCACCAACGCGACCAGCACCTACTGTGCGGCCACCCTCGCGGATCGCGAAACGAATTGTCTTCTCCATCGCAATCGGAGTGATTAGCGTAACTTCCATTGCCACGTTATCACCAGGCATCACCATCTCAACGCCATCAGGAAGCTCGCAAGAACCTGTTACGTCTGTGGTACGGAAGTAAAACTGCGGACGGTAGTTATTGAAGAACGGCGTGTGACGGCCGCCCTCATCTTTACTAAGAACGTAAACTTCAGCTTTGAACTTCGTGTGCGGAGTAATTGAACCCGGCTTAGCGATAACCTGACCGCGCTCGATGTCATCCTTCTTAAGACCACGAACAAGGAGGCCAACATTGTCACCAGCACGACCTTCATCAAGCAACTTACGGAACATCTCGATGTCAGTAATGGTTGTCTTCTGAGTGTCCTTGATACCAACGATCTCCACCTCTTCCATCTTCTTGATGATACCACGCTCAATACGTCCGGTAGCAACCGTTCCGCGACCTTCAATTGAGAACACGTCCTCAACAGGCATGAGGAAATCCAGATCAACCGGACGCTCAGGCATTGGGATGTAATCATCAACAGCCGCCATCAACGTCATGATGTTTGCCTGGTGATCTTTGTCACCCTCAAGCGCTTTAAGAGCAGAGCCCTTGGCAATTGGGATGTCATCACCAGGGAATTCATACTGGCTGAGGAGATCACGAATCTCCATCTCAACCAACTCAAGAAGCTCTTCATCATCAACCTGATCAGTCTTATTGAGGAAAACAACAATCGCTGGAACACCAACCTGACGAGCAAGAAGGATGTGCTCACGAGTCTGAGGCATTGGGCCGTCTGCAGCAGAAACAACGAGGATAGCCCCGTCCATCTGCGCCGCACCGGTGATCATGTTTTTAACATAGTCAGCGTGTCCCGGGCAATCAACGTGAGCATAGTGACGATTCTCCGTCTCATACTCAACGTGTGCCGTTGAAATTGTGATACCACGCTCTTTCTCCTCAGGAGCAGCGTCGATTTCATTGTAGTCGCGCTTTTCAGCAAAACCCAAATCAGCGAGGGTCGCGGTGATAGCGGCGGTGAGTGTGGTTTTGCCGTGATCAACGTGACCGATCGTTCCGACGTTCACGTGAGGCTTGTTACGTTCAAATGCTTCTTTAGCCATTGTATTATTAGGTTTGGGTCCGCTCGTTAGAGCAAAGTTATTATCGTTTTCACTGCCCGCCGGGGCGATTGTTTTCTTTAATTAATATAGAATGTTACTTTCAAAGGCAGACTCTGGAGCTCTTGACGGGAATTGAACCCGTGACCTCTTCCTTACCAAGGAAGTGCTCTACCGCTGAGCTACAAGAGCCTGCCAAATCGTTTCGAATACTTTCTGAAAAAAGACTAAGACGCTCCTGCAAACTTTCCTTCTCGGGGAAGTAACATATGGAGCGTCGGAACCTTAAAACAGGCAATAAACGGGGCGCAAACTAACGCAGAGGCCTTTTCTGTCAAAAAAAAGTTTTACCGTTTTTTCAGCGACCATCAAAAATTCAAAAAAAATCGATTTTCGACTATTTTTCGACTGGTTTTGTCGGGTCATAATCTTCTGAAAACCGCTCAATTCTCAGCGCCTTGCCAGTCGTTTCATCAACATCTACGATCACCCCCCTGATCCCAACAACTCCCTTAGCAACAGGGAATCGAGTGGGTAAAACTTTCTTGAATCGCTCGATAACCGGCTCAGCTTTGCGACCTAATATCGAATCCAATGGGCCGCACATTCCTGCATCGCAGAGAAAAGCCGTGCCTTCGGGAAAAATCTGCTCATCTGCTGTTTGAACATGGGTATGGGTCCCGACAACGGCAGAAACCTGCCCATCGAGCGCTCGCCCCATGGCAATTTTCTCGCTCGTCGTCTCCGCGTGCATGTCCACGAAAATCACCTTCGCCCCTTCCTCGTCGCGAAGCCGCTTTGCTTCCGCTTCTGCAGCCAAAAATGGATTCTCCAGTGGCTGATTCATAAAACTCCGTCCCTGCACATTCATAACGGCGACCAATCCTTTAGCGGTTTCTAATACGACCGATCCCTGCCCCGGAGTTCCTTCCGGATAATTGATCGGACGCAACAGTCGTGGCTCTGTGTCAATGTATTCCACGATTTCCACCTGATCCCAGATGTGATCCCCCGTCGTGATCACGGCAGCGCCCGCTCGAAGCAAATCAATGCTGATTTTCGGAGAGATTCCCCGTCCACCCGCCGTATTCTCACCATTCACGATGATGAAATCGATGCCGTATTCCTCCTTAATCCCAGACAACCGCTGCGTTACAGCTTTTCTACCAGGCTCACCTACAATATCTCCTAGAAAAATTATGCGAATCATGTTGAATTTTGAGACTCAGTGGCGCATCCATCGTCGTCGTTGCTTCCCTCCGCAACTTCGAATCCCGTTAAACCGGTTCAATATCGCCAACCCAATACCCAAACACTACCTGTGAGGAACACTCTTTTTGCCCGCTTTCTTGCCGTGGCACTCGGAATTTCGATTGGAACACCCGGCCTGATTTCGTCGTCGCTCGACAAATCGATTACCGGGACTCTCGTTGTGGCGGCCAACAAAACGCCCGCACCGCATCCCAAACTCGCCCGGCTTGGCAAAAAACCGGATTGGTCAACGCTCGATAAATACCAGCGGACCATTACCCGAGCAGAATTCCAGCGCTTGCTTGACCATTGCTACACGCGGAGCGGCGCTGATTACAAAGGGCTAATTCAGGTTTTCGAAGATCGCGCCCGCATTATAAAGCAGTCCAACCACCCCGAAGGCGGCTGGTATGAGCTTCATTTTCTGACCGACCGGAGAAAGACCAAAGAAATCGAGCGCGATTGGACTGCCCCATGGCAGATGGAAAAACTGCCTCGCAACGAGAACCAGCCCCTCAAAGGCATTCATATTGCAATCGATCCCGGTCACATCGGTGGCGAATGGGCAGACATCGAAGGCCGGAAATACACCATCGGTGAAGATACCATTCCCGTTCAGGAGGGTGAAATGACCCTGAAAGTCGCGAAAATCCTCCAGCGTGATCTCACCTCGCTTGGCGCAAAAATCACTCTCACACGAACCACGGAAGAACCCGTTACCAAGCTGAGAACCGAGGATTTGACGAAAGAAGCCCGACTGTGGCTCCTTGAAAACAAGGGTCTTGCTCCCGATTCCCTCGTCGAAGCCACCGCTCGCCGCATGTTTTATGTTTCCAGCGAAATCCGAGAACGAGCTGTTTTGGTCAATGAAGAAATCAAACCCGACTTAGCCCTCTGCCTTCACTTCGATGCCTCCCCATGGAAAAACCCCTACAAACCGGCTTTTCGTGACGTCAATCACCTGCACTTGCTCATCAACGGTTGTTACAGCTACGGAGAAGTCTCGGAGGACGACACCCGCATCGAGATGCTCGAGCGAATTTTACAGCGCGTTTATTATTATGAACTGAGAATGGCTGAAGAAATAGCCAATTCCATGGCCCGCGAAACGCGCCTTCCACCCTTTTCCTACAACGGCAGCAGCGGAAAATCCGTGAATTCAAACCCATACGTCTGGTCACGCAATCTCCTCGCCAATCGCAAATTCATGTGTCCCGTGGTCTTTTTTGAGCCCTATTGCATGAATAATAAAGAAGTTCACTCCCGCGTCCAGGCCGGAGAATACCGCGGCCTCAAAGAATTTGGCGGGATTTACAAAAAGAATATCTTTCAGGAATACGCCGATGGTGTCACCACGGGTTTGGTGAATTATTTTAGGAAGGTGCGGTGATGGGAGTTTCACCCTTGCGTTTTAGCCCCTTACGCTAAAATTTCTTTAGTTACGTGAGCTTCCTCGACCCCGGTTAAACGCTGATTCAACCCTCGAAATTTAAAAGTGAAACGTTCGTGATCGATTCCGAGAGTGTGTAGGATGGTGGCGTTTAGGTCGCGAATATGCATGCCGCCATCAACGACGTTATACGCCCAATCGTCGCTTTGCCCCCAGTCGAACCCGGCTTTGATTCCCCCTCCAGCCATCCAGACCGAAAAACATCGACCGTGATGATCACGGCCCGCAGCTGGAGTTCCCAGCTTACCCTGGCTAAAAGAGGTCCGCCCAAATTCTCCTCCCCAAATCACCAGAGTTTCATCCAACATCGAACGCCGCTTCAGGTCTTTGATCAATGCCGCCGACGCTTGATCAATATCGCGACATTGGGCGGGAAGCGCGGCCTTGATATTTTTGTGCTGATCCCATCCGCGATGGAAAAGCTGCACAAAACGGACCCCTCGCTCAGCCATTCGACGGGCTAAAAGACAGTTGGCGGCAAAACTTCCCGGCTTGCGCGATTCAGGACCATAGAGGTCGAAAATGCTATCAGGCTCTGAACTGAGGTCGGTCAGGTCCGGAACAGACGTTTGCATCCGATAGGCCATCTCATAAGCTTTGATTCGAGCAAGGGTTTCCGGATCGCCAGTTTCCTCCGCCTGCATTTGGTTGAGCCGTGCAAGGCGATCAAGAAGACGCCTTCGATCGGCTGGAGAAACACCATCGGGATTCTGTAGATAGAGCACCGCATCAGCTCCAGGGCGGAGCATTACCCCCTGATGACTGGAAGGGAGATATCCACTCCCCCAAAGGCGAGAAAATAGCGGTTGCCCGGGATTTTTGCCCGTTCCCTGAGATAGCAGTACCATGTAAGACGGTAGGTCCTCTGATTCACTGCCAAGACCATAGCTGAGCCACGATCCCATGCTCGCATGCCCCATTTGCTGAGAACCGGTATTGATGAAAGTGACTGCCGGATCGTGATTGATCGCTTCAGTATGAACCCCACGAAGAATCGTGATGTCATCCGCAATCGTTTGAGTGTGAGGAAGCAAATCGGACATCCATGTGCCTCGTTTTCCGACTTGTTGCATTCCCCAAAGCGGCGCCGTGAAAGTGTAAGTCCCCTGCCTTGCCGTCATGCCTGTGACCCGCTGATTTCCGCGGACTGATTCCGGCAACTCCTTACCATGCATCTCGCGCATGATTGGTTTGTAATCAAAAAGATCGACATGCGAAGGACCACCGGATTGGAACAAGTAGATGACGCGCTTCGCTTTTGGAGCAAAATGGGGCAACTTCTGTAAATCCACCATTCCCGCCGCATGACCGTTCCCACTTTGTGAAAGCAACGATCCCAATGCGAGTGAGCCGAGGCCACCAGCGGTGCTCCCCAAAAGAGAGCGGCGAGTTTGATTCTGTTGAAAATTGAAAAGCGGATTCATTTATTCTCGGGTAATGGTTTCGCTCAGGTTCATGATGAGTTGGGCAACAGGGAAAAAATCACCTTCCTCCTCGTACATCGACAGCAACTCCAACCGCTCGGCTTCTATAGGCAGGCGGCCCGTAGCCTCTTCAAAAGCCGCGTTGATTGCTTTAATCGGTTTAGCGGGGTTGGCAGACATTATCCGATTCGCGAATGCACGAGCTGCAGTCACAAAATGAGGATCATTCAACAAAACGAGGGCTTGAAGCGGCGTGTTGGTTGATGATCGCTGCATCACGCAAAACTCGCGGTTCGGCGCATCAAAAGTGGCCATATTGGGCGGCGGAACGGTTCGCTTCCAGAAGGTGTATAGACTGCGACGATGCCTCTCCAAACCTCGGTCGGCGACATGAGCCTGCGCCGTAGCCGGTGAGCTTCCAAAGTGGCTGATTTCCTTCCACAAGTTGTCTGGTTGGCCGGGGTTGACGCTGGCACCACCAATCCATGGCACAAGCAGGCCACTGGTTTTCAAAGCCGCATCGCGGACAAATTCAGCTTGGAGCCGGAAACGCGGCCCTCGCGCGAGAAGACGATTGGAGGGATCGCGCTCGAAGTTTTCAGGAGTGATTCGAGAATCCTGCCGATAGGTTTCAGATGTAACAATTTTCTTGATCATCGCTTTCACATCCCAGCCGGACTCCCGAAAATCGACCGCAAGCGAATCGAGCAATTCCGGATGACTTGGCCATTCACCCTGCGATCCAAAATCAGCAGTCGTCGAAACCAGCCCTGTCCCAAAAAACATCTGCCAATAACGATTCACCGTGACCCGAGAAGTCAGTGGATGCGCAGGATCGACTAGCCATTTAGCTAAATCCAGTCGGTTCCCTCCTGCCTCTTGGGGTAAAACTGACGGTGTTCCCGTAGAGACCTTCTCACCGGGGCTAGCGTAGTCACCGCGATGAAGAATAAAGGTATCGCGAGGTTTTGGCGCCGTATTCATCACCATTACAGGATGAGCCTCAGTCATTTCGCTGAGACGCCGCTCGAGATTGCTAATCCGATCTCGCAGACCCGCCAGCGCGGGTGACCATTTTCGAAATTGCGCGGCGAGGTAGGCCTGATCTTCTGGAGTGCGGGCTTCCGCATCTACAAGAATCACTTTTTGCAGTCGAGATGGGTAGCGAGAGTCATTATCATTTCCAATTAGCGCCTCGAAACGCAGAATTCGGGCATTCGGCTTTGCTTTGGAGTCTCCACTGGAAAAACTCAGTGTTACCGTCAGATAAGGGAGGTCCTTCGCCTTGATTGGCTGTTCAAAATGGAGGGTCAACCTCTGTTGAATGGTAACTTCTGGAAACGGAGTCCAAGCGAATTGATCTCTTTCATCAGCCACATTCTCAGGATGGTGATCGGGATGCCACGCACTCGCAGTCACCGTGCTGTATTCTTGAAGCCGGTAGAGATTGATTTCATCGGACGGAAGGTCACCGCCGGAAATCAAAACTGAAGACACAAAGAAACCACCTTCAAATTCCTCTTTCATCCAGCCAATGTTCCCCGTCTCGGGATCAGGCTCGAAAACAATGCGGAGGCCCGCAATTTCATCGCCGTCACATTCGGGAACCCGCGCCGAAAAAGTATAGGCCGATCGATTCGCCGTAGTGAGCCGGACTCGCTCCCCATTCTCCACGGAAACCCAATCCGTCGCTCGATTCGGAGTTTTAGCCCCAATGATCTCCATTGCAGTCAGTTTCTGATTGGCACCACGCAACTCAATTTCCTGTCTTACGGCGCTACTCCATGCTTCCTGAGCTTTGTCGCGAGGCCGATCGAGTTCTTCTCTAGCCTGCTCCAATTGCTGTCTGATCGGTTTGGGATCGTGGGCAATTGGCGATTTAGCTTGGATGTAAGGAATGGAGTTCACCCCCGCATTCCCATCATTCCCCCGATCACCGACACTATTGAAGTAGGCGTAAAATTTGTAGTAATCGAGCTGCGAAATCGGATCGTATTTATGGTCATGGCATTGCGCGCAGGCAATGGTCAGGCCGAGAAAAACCTCCGACGTCGTTTTCACCCGATCAGCGCAGTAATTCATGAGGTTTTCGGCAGGAATCGTTCCCCCCTCGTGAGTAATCATGTGGTTGCGGTTAAAGCCCGTCGCAATCATCTGAGATTCAGTCGGGTTCGGCAGCAAATCCCCTGCTAGCTGTTCGATCGTAAACTGATCGAAAGGCATATTTGAGTTGAAGGCTTGAATCACCCAGTCTCGCCACAGCCACATGTGTCTACCGCCATCGATCGAATAGCCATTCGTGTCAGCGTATCTTGCTTGATCCATCCAGGACACCGCCATCCGCTCTCCATAGTGAGGCGAGGCCAGCAATTGGTCGACCAATGTTTCATATGCATTCGGACCGGTGTCCGTCAAAAAGACCTGCATCTCTTCACGACTTGGTGGCAGTCCGGTGAGATCAAGATAAAGCCGTCGGGCAAGAGTTCGGCGATCAGCTTCGGCCGATGGCTTCAAGCCCTCTTCAGCCAGCTTTTTCTGAACATAAAAATCAATCTCATTGCCCGATTTTTCAGAAACTTTCACTCGAGCCGGTGCATCAAACGCCCAATGCCCTTCGTATTCCGCACCCTCCTCAATCCACCTTTTGATGAGAGCTTTCTGCTCCGTCGTGATTGCGAGATGAGACTTCGGTGGCGGCATTAAATCATCCTCGTCATCAGAAATAATCCGATACCACACCTCACTTGCTTCCGGATCACCGGGAACAATCGGCTGAAAACCGTCTGCATCTTTCGTCGTAGCCTTCGCAACATCCAAACGCAGATCCGCCCGGCGCCCTTCCTCATCCGGGCCGTGACAATGAAAACAAGTCTCCGAGAAAATAGGGCGAATATCCCGATTGAACCGAATTGGCTTTTGAGCGCGTGAATCCGGGACAGCATTTTCCGTGAGCGGCGGATGTGATTGGCTGCCCGTCGTTGCGACCAGAGTTTTCCAGTCGCGATCATTTACGTTCGAAGGTTCAACCGCTGGATCCTCAACTGTAGCAACAGACCGAGCGGGATACAGATTGATCACCAACGCAACGATCCCGCACGCAACCAACCCTGCCGCTACGAGATTTCTCTTGGTGAAAAGCGCCCTTCCAACCTCCTCAGCTTCGATATCTGGCTGCGCCGAATCTGATAAAGCTACCACCTTGCCAGCTGTTGGCTCGGCAAGAAGCGAAGGGTCACGAAGCCAGGATTCCGCCTGACAATGTTCGAGGTAACGCTCCACCGCCTCAGGTTCGGATTTTAGCAACTCACGCAGTTCCTCGGTCTCCTTTTCCGACAGCTCCCCTTGAAATGAACGTTGTAAAAGATGGTTAAAATGATGTTCTTTCGCTGAATCCATTTTGATAAATTAGTGATCTTCTTCCGTAGTTCCAAGGGTTCGCGACTGCACACAAGCCGTCAAACCAGACCGCGCCCGAAAAAGAAGCTGGCTGACTGCGTTCGCCTTTAAGCCGAGCGTTTCCGCAATTTTCGGGATCGATTTCTCTTCAAAATAATGAGCCTCGATCACCTCCCGATGACGCTCGGAAAGCTGAGCAATACATAGCTGCAAGGCTCGCCGATGACGCGCAAATTCCAGCTCCCTTTCCTCACTCCGTTCATGAATCACCTGAAGAAGATGTTCATCGAGAAGCGGTTGTTGCGGCCGGTTCTTTTCCTTCCTCCAATGATTTAGCGCCTCAAAACGCGCAATTTTCCGCGCCCATGCTAAAAAATTCGACCCAGGCTCAAACTGATCCCGCTTATCCCAGAGAATCAGACACACTTGCTGGAGCAAATCCTCCGCATCGCTGTTATTCGCCACCAGCGAAAGAACGAAGCCATACAGCTGCGACCTATGTTCGTCGATCAGACGGTCGATGGTTGGATTCGTTTCGTTGATAGGCACTGGCAACATTTTTGCGTTGGTGTTTCACGTCAACTACGTGCCGAAAAAGCCTTCATTACGAAAAAATTGGTCTAAAAATATGTCGGCGCCTTCGCGACGCTCGCGATGTCGTAAAATTTGGGTTTATCAAACCCCACGGCTCGGCACAAAAACCGTCGCCATCCCCGCAGCAACAGCGCCATCAATACCCGCCTGCCCGTCTTCGTAAACGAGGCACTTTTCGGGAGCAATTCCCATCTTCTCGGCGGCGAGCAAAAACATATCCGGCGCCGGCTTTCCATTCTCCACGTCAGCCGGAGTCACGATGATATCAAAATATTCCCACAAACCGATGTGCTTCAACTCGAGTTCTACCACCGAAAGCTCGCTGCCAGTCGCCACCGAAATCGGATGCCCTTTCGCGTACAAATCGCGCACGATATCCGCCACCGCTTCCACAGCAGACAACTCGTGAAGATGTTTTTTAAACCACTCAGCTTTCCAATCGTGAACAGAAATCGCATCGATCGAAGCCCCGTATTCGACGTTCAATTCATTGACGATATCGGGCTCGGGCCGCCCCGCGCTTTTGTAAAAAAGGTCTTCGCTCCACGTCCACGGGCATTTGTGATGCTCCATGCTCGCGATCCATGCTCGATAGTGCAGCGGCATGGAATCAACCAACGTGCCGTCGCAATCAAAAATCGTGCCCTCAAAATTTCCTTCCGGAATCGACAGCGTCATGCGATTAATTGTCCTCGTCTGAAGTCATCAGCGCCGCACGCTCTTCGCCGGAGGAGGAAGAATCGATCGATTTTTGCTCATCCGATCCGTTTCCTTTGAAAAACTTGCGGAACATCCGCTTCACGGGGCTTTTTCCCGCCTCTTCCTCGCGAATTTCATTTTCGGATTTCTCTTTCGCATTTTCCCACGCCTGAGCAAACCCAGGCGCATTCAGCACCATCGCTTTTTCCGCCCGTGCAAAAATCTCAAGCTCACGCTCAAGCGCCTGCGCCGAATCTTCGATCTTCCCCGTCTGCACTTTCACCCGCATGTTCTCGTTCTCTTTTTTCAAAGATTCGATCTCACCCTTCATCGAAGACAGCTTATCAGCCTCCAATTCCATCTTGTCGCTCAGATGGTTTTTGAGCCTTTTGAGCTCAACCTTTGTTTTAATGTGAGACCAAACCGAAACCACACAGAGAAAAAGGCCCAACATCAAGCCCCAGAAAAAGGGGTGCTTCAAAACAGTCGTTAGAAATTCCATATTTCACAAACTATAAGCCGACTGCCCGCACGATCCAACAGTATCTGTTCATCGAACGGATACTGTTGTTTCGAAAATTGGAATTTTAGCAGATAGAAATCACACTAAACCAGGCGGCTTAGCGATTCGCTTCTCCCACTTCGCAATCTGCCGGGCAACATTCGCAGGCGACGGCGCACCGACTGCTTTCCGAGCTTTCAATGCGGTTTCCACATTCAAAACATCGCGAACATCCGATTCAAAAACAGGCGAGAATTGCTCCCATTCTTCATCCGATAAATCCTGAAACGGAATATCTTCGCGAATCGAATACGCCGTCAGCTCGCCCATGATTTCGTGAGCCTGACGAAACGGAACGCCTTTCCGCACTAAATAGTCGGCCAAATCAGTAGCGAGAAGAAACGGATCGCTCGTCGCCTCCGCTGTTACATCAGCTTTAACCGAAGCTTCGGCCATCATTTCAGCAAAAACCTCGAGCGCAATCTTAATCGTCTCGACTGAATCAAAAAGCGGCTCTTTGTCTTCCTGCAGATCCCGATTGTAAGTCATCGGCAGGCCTTTCATCGTCGTCATTAGGGACATCAAGTTTCCTATAAGACGGCCGGATTTCCCCCGAGTCAGCTCAGCGACATCCGGGTTTTTCTTCTGCGGCATCAAACTGGAACCCGTGGTGTGAGCATCGCTCAGTTCGATGAAATTGAACTCGGCAGATGCCCACAAAATGACGTCTTCGCTCAAACGCGACAGGTGAATCCCGACCATCGAGATGACGAACATCAGTTCAGCGAGGTAATCGCGATCACTGACAGCATCCATGCTGTTCTGGGTGACTTGCGGAAATTCCAACAAATCCGCAATCAGCTTCCGATTCACTGGAATCGTCGATCCCGCCAACGCACCCGAACCAAGCGGCATGTGATTGATCCGGGAATAAGCGTCCCGCAACCGACCGCAGTCACGATCGAGCATTTCCAAATACGCGAGCAAATGGTGAGCAAACAGAACCGGTTGGCCCCGCTGCAAGTGCGTGTATCCCGGCACAACCGCGTCGGGATTCTTCTTCGCCAGCGTCAGCAACGCGTCCTGCATATTCAGGAGACGCTCATAAATCGCCTTCGACTCGGCACGGCAATAGAGCCGCGTGTCGAGCGCCACCTGATCGTTACGACTCCGCGCCGTATGCAATTTTGCGCCGGCATCACCGATCTTCTCCGTCAGGGCCGATTCGATATTCATATGAATATCTTCCAAACTCGTACGGAATTTGAATTCGCCAGAATCGATCTCTTTTTTGATCTCCTTCAGTCCTTTGGTGATCGAAAGCTGCTCGGCTTTCGACAAAATACCCGCATCCTGAAGCGCCGCCGCATGAGCGATCGACCCTTGAATATCATAGGGATACAGCCGCCAATCGAACGAGATCGACTCACCGTATTTTTGAACCAAATTGGAGGTTTCGACTTGAAATCTGCCTTTCCACATAGTTCGCCGACTGAACTCGGTTTTGTGGATTTTTACAATGGGGAATTTTCTGAACGCTCATTGCGTCCAAGCCCACACTTCAACTGAACTCTCGCCTTCAGATTTGCCAAATTGATAATTCCATTCTCGCACTTCACAAATATCGAGAAGTTGGAACAAAGTAGCCGTCGGCTCGTCAGGCGAGAGCCTCATTCTCAAGACGATACTACTTTCTTTCTCCCATGCCGTGTTTCCAGCTTCGCTGATATAATCAAAAAATGCTGCAGGCACAAACGAAGGCTCTACCTGAAAATTTAATCCTGGGTTGAACTCCAAGTTTATCCCATCATACAGGTGACCGTTGATACGAACTAACCGATTTCCATTTTCGAGCAAGGGCTCCAAGACTCGCAAGACCTCTCCACAATTCTCCAGCTTTGCGTTTTCAATAGTCACCAGACCTTCGTCGATGATCTGCTCATCATCGGAATCCACCTTGGAGCAGGAGATTAAAGCGCTGACGAAGGAAACTCCCAGAAATATCAACAGGCCTTTCATTAGTTTTTTTCGATGAACTACGGATCTCTTCATTCTTCTCCAATTGATATTCTCAATTCAACCCGATTAGGAAGATTGAACGCAAACGCATCTTCGCTAGCTCGACCAACCGGAGAAATCCCCGTGATTTTTCCTTCTTCGATTATAAAAAAATCACTCCAAGTATCTTGGCGTGGATTGAAAAGACGCTCAATTTTTCCAGTGTCCGGATCTATCCCAGTGAGATTCGGTCCTTTGTGATTATTGCAGGCAAAGCACGCAAGCACGGGGTTTTCCAAAATGGTTTCCCCATGATGTTTGCGAGGAATGATGTGTTCAATTTGTAATGTGAACGCTTCAAAGTTTTGGCTGATCAAACAACACTCGCAACGGTTTCCCGCCCGGGCAATTACAGCAAATTTCAGATCTTTTTTTCAAAAATCAGGCTGCTTTTGAAAGCGAAATGCGAGCTTTGGATTTCAAAAGTGAGATCAGCAATCCGACGCGCTCCATGCACTCAGCTTCTTCTTTTTCTTCAGAAGTCAGAGTTCCCTCATTTGCTTTCCGTCCCAATTCAATCGCTCTTTTCTGATCGTATTCAGAGATTTGGATCGCCAGAATCGCAGTAGCAGTTTCGGGATTGTAAGCTGAATCCTCGGGGTTGATTGCCCGGGTGATGATCGCTGCTTCCAAAGAACTCATTACTTAATAGTCTTACAAAATCCTTAACAATTCAATCGCAGAATTTCGTGTCTGAGATTCACGCACCCTTACCCAAACGCATCTCGATCAGGCTCGCACATTTCCCTGTTTTCCGAAGCTGATCACAACAGGCTTCGATCCGCATTGACTTCGAAGTCGGGCGAAAGCCAAGGCGACGTGTCACGCAATCAATCAGGATAGCCGCGTTTTCGTCTTCGAATTCGACCACTTTTCCGCAATCAATACAGATGAGATGATTGTGATCGGGCGACTCGATAAAGTTCGGATCGTAAACCCGTTCGTCTCGCCCCAGATCGATCTCGCGCAGCATCCCACATTCCATCAGCAATGTGATGGTCCGGTAAACCGTGGCCCGCGATGTTTTCGGATCAATCTTTCGCGCCTTCACCCATAGTTCTTCTGCCGTGAAATGGTCATCGTTCTTAAACGCCGCTTCAAAAATAACATCCCGCTGCGCCGTCCGGCGTAAGCCTTTGTCGAGGATGTATTTGTCGAAACGTTCTTTAATTTCTGGAGTCATAAAGCGGTCGCCTATTACTTTGCCTATTTCCTGCCGTGGCGCGAGCTAAAATAATGCGCTAGACTTCAAATCTGTGTCTTCTCCTCAACTCGATCTCAAACGCCACGTTTCCGAACTGGTGAGTATCTTCCTCCCGATCTTCGTAACGATCGGCGCGGCTATTATCATTTTGTGGGCAATTTTTGCTCCAAAAAAGGAAGTCGTCGTGGTCAAACAATGGGAAGAGCGCGTCGGTCTCTTGAGCGCGGGCGAAGATGCCATTTTTGATCCCGCATTTTCCGTTGTTTCTCCAATCGAAATGATTTCCAGCCCCATCGCAGCCCGATTCGATGCCCCGATGGGAAGCGAGCACGCCGCCCTCACCTACAACGCCCAGCCATTTTTGACGACGCGGCATCTCGGCGATGACATCAATGGAATCGGCGGGGAAGACTCCGATTTGAAAGATCCCATCTATGCCTCCGCTGATGGAAAAGTCGTCTACGCAGGCTGGCCGAGCGATGGCTGGGGAAATATTATCATCATCAATCACCAGCTCCCGAACGGTAAATCCGTCGAAACGTTATACGCTCATTTGAAACAGATGTTTGTCTCCGTCGGCACCAATGTGAAACGCGGTGAGCAGATCGGGACCGTCGGAAAAGCCGATGGTCGTTACTTGGCTCATCTTCATTTTGAAATGCGAAGCTATTCCAGCATTTCGCCCGGCTCGGGCTACGCGGATTCTGCCCTCGGCCGATTGTCGGGAGAAGCCACGTTGAAAAAACAGCGCGGCGCTCCGGAAGATCAGCTCAACGCAGCGATCGACGGCGAAATTATCATTCCCGAAGACGGCAAGGGCATTTCGATCGGAATCGATTCCGAGGCGGAGTAAATTTCCTTCCCGAAAATTCCAAAAAATTCTTTTCAATTCCCGTTAGAAAAAGTCCGATCAGGAAACGGGAATAACCAACTCTGCAGACCAAGCTGCAGATGATTGGTGAATGTCAAAGACCACTAGCGAGCCCTCAATAATGGGCTTTTGTCCCGCTGGGTGTTTTAGGCCTTCGAATCATTGGAATGGTCGCAAAAGTAATCGTCCCAATCATCCCACACCGATTCAACTGGACTGGAATTTTGAAGGGTTTGAATTAGCGCTTGAGTATTGCCAGCCTGAGATGCCCAAAGAACAAATATTGATGCGAGATCCTCAATCTCGTCATATGCACCAAATGCCCGAGTTCGATGGTGCTCGCCACATTGTTCGCAATCAGCGTGGGTCTAAATCGTGAAAAATTCAAAAGTGTGTCCACAATTGGCGCAGGTGATCTCCCGAGTTACAGGAAGATCTCGAATCTGGCGGTACAGTTTACGATAGACTTCCCGATCAAACGGCAGGTATTCAGGCGGAATCATATTTAGACTGATAAATAGAGGGTCACTTCGTAAAAAACCAACTCACCCCTCGATCCGATACAAGTGCTTTTTCGTCCGCACGAACAACGAGCCATCCGACGCAACGGGCGATGCCATCATGCCGGAGTCGAGATGGTTTTCGGAAATAACTTCAAATTCGCGCGCGGCTTTCACCACGGTGCAGCCTCCCTCTTCATCAAAGCAATAAATCTTCCCATCGGCAGCGAGAAGCGACGCGGAGTAATCTTTCCCGCCGCGTTCCGCCCAGAGGACTTCGCCGCTTTCTGCATCCACACAGCTGATCACACCGTCATTCGCCATGAAAAAGAGCCCGTCGACAATGACCGGAGATGACCGCTTCGGAGTCCGCTTCAGCAGCTTCCATTTCACGTGCGTTTCAGCGATGTCGCCTTTCATATCGGAATCGAGTTTGATCGCCCAGACCTCCGCTTTTCCGAGCCCGGTATTGATGAAAACCATTCCCAACGCTTCGGAGTAAACCGTTCGGGAGGAGGGCGAGTGGGTGGGGTAATGCACATTCCAGATTTCTGCGCCGGTCGCGGGATCATATGCCCAACAAGCTTTGGCACTGTTGCAGATCATTTGATGCTGATCACCAACTTTGACAAAAAACGGCGTGCTGTAGCCCTTCCGCATATCGCCGCTGTTCGCGGGACGCCCCTCTTTTTCGTCGTCGTAATTCGTGGTCCGGTCCGCTCGCCAGACAGTTTTGCCAGTCTCTTTGCTGAGCGCCATGTGATACTGCTGATCAGCTCCGTCGTGAGTCAAAACGACCAAGTCATTCCACGTCACCAACGACGATCCGGATCCCCGCCAGTGGCTTGCCGAAATATCACGGCGCTGCCAAATCGTCTCGAACGTTTCAGTATTGATGCAAAATGTGCCTGGCGAACCAAACGAGACATAGAGCCGCCCCTCTTCGATCACCGGCGAAGGCGTCGCGTAGGTATTCATCTTGTTGTTGAGCGGTGCAGGATTGTCGACCGTGACGAGCACTTTATCCAAAAGGACGTCCCCGTTTTTTGTGTCGATGCAAATCAGCGACAGTGTTTCACCGCGCTCTGCAGCCGTCGTGAACCACGCTTTGCCATTCAAAATCACCGGAGTCGACCATCCCAATCCGTGAATTTTTTTCTTCCACGTGATGTTTTTGTCCTCGCTCCACTCCGTCGGCAACGCCGCTTCGTAAATCCCCTGAGCGCTCGGCCCTCGGAATTCCGGCCAGTCTGCGCGGGCAGTTGTGAATGCCGTGGCCACAGACAAAATCGCGATTCCGGCGATGAGAGAAAATTGGGATTTCATGTCGAAACCAAAACAGGTAGGATTAATAAGGTCAATCCTCGGGATCAAGTGATTGCGCCTCCTTTCATCATGAATCGAATTCAGAAATTTACCTGGACCGCGGTCGGAATCTTCATCGTGATGGTTCTGTGTTTCGCAGTCTACTTCTATGTTTTCAGTCTTTCCTCTCAAACAGGTAACATGTGGGGAAGTGTCAGTGACTCGAATACAGCCAGGGTCGCTCAGCTGCAGAACCAAGTGAAAAAAGCAGACCAATTCGCACTTCGAGGAAGCCTGCAAATCGCTAACGAAAAATATTTCCGAGGTGCAACAACCTATTTCCGGGCGCTGGTTTCACTTCGTCATGCCCCGATCACTCAGGCTCGGAAAGCGGCTTACCAAACTCAATTCAAGAGAGCGTTCCGACGGGTTTTTGGAGGTAGCGAATCTCGCGAATATTTAAATACTACCCTCGACGACGCTCAAGCAACGTCATCATGATTACCGCCATGAAGCACCGCATCTCTTCAGTGGGATCCATTTCAGCGAGCTTCTCGATCTTAAATTTGCCTTCGAAAAACGCGGGCTGCTTTTCAACACGCAACAGTGGCGTGCCGTCGTTGCGGGATACAAGAAACTTCGGGTGAAACAGGTAGCCGCTAAACATCCCCAAGATCGGAATCTCTCCGAAAATGCCATCCATCACTTTCGCCCAGGCATTCTCCTCGCGGATGTCAGCCTGCACGACGCCGTCGTCTTCGATTTCGTAATGCGCTTTAAAAATGGAACGCATGCCTTTGCGGCGAACGGACCCGAATTCATTTCCCGTGGTGTCGGTAAAGCGATAGCAGGCCGAAAAATCGAGAATCCGATCCGCTGCGATCCCGCAAATTTCCGTGGTCTTCGTTGAATCTGTGAAAACCTGAACAGCTTCTTTCAGTTTAAACATTTTCTGCTTCACGTAGCAAATCGGCTGATCGTTTGCATCATTGAGCAGAATTTGCGGGGCGAGTGCGACGATTTTGAAAGAAAGAGAAAGCGGGTAGTCCATAGTTGTGATTAAAGGGTAGAAATACCCCCACTGCCCCTATCAGATCAAGAGCTATCTCTTGAAATTCGTCTTCGTTTCAGTTTCGGTTCCAGCAAAGGGCAATTTCGTGGTCTTCACATCAAGCAAGGGACCGAGTTCGAAAATCTGTTCATAACCATAAGCGCGGAGCGAAGCCTGAGTTGAAATATTCAACGAAGCAGCCGGCGATTTAGAAGCCATTGAGATCGGACTGCCTTCGAAATTGTTGTTACAATAAATCAGGATCTTGGTTTTCTTGCCGGATATGATCACAGCCAACGATTCCGCCGTAAATTCCGTGAAGGGCAGGTTGATCGCGCCTTTGACGTGACGCTTGTCAAAGTTCGCCTTGCTCCGCGCATCGAGCAATAGGTAGGCTCCAGATTCCATGGCTTTCAGGAATTCAGATTCCGTGAGTCGATCAGATTCACGCTGGAGTTTCGATCGGAGAACAATGTTTTCGAAGGCAGTGTAATCGATCAGGCGATTCGGAATCGGCTCTGCGGCATTCGCCGGGATGTTAATCAGGATGACGAAGCCGGCAATAAGAGTGGTTAATTTCATGGTCTATAAATTGCCCCAAAAGCCGCGCAGGTTTGTCAGGAGACTGTAAAAAGGTTGTCTGAAATTTGTTCGGCTCTTTTTAACAAAAACCCCTTGTGAAAAGTCCTTTCTTAAGTTTCTGTCTAAACAGAAATAACTGAAATGAACGATCTCACTCCATTCCTGCAAAACTTCATTCTCCACTGGGGAGAGATGGGCACGAAGTGGGGCATCAATCGCACGGTGGCTCAGATCCATGCATTGCTCATGACTTCGGAAAAGCCGATGAACGCCGAAGGGATTTGCGAAAAACTCGGAGTTGCTCGTTCAAATGTCAGCAACAGCCTTAAGGAACTTCAGAATTGGGGAATCGTGAAAGTGGTTCACATCCCCAGGGATCGACGAGATCATTTCGAGTCGATGGCGGACGTTTACGAAATGTTTCGCGTGATCGCTGCGGAACGGAAACGCCGCGAAGTGGATCCCACGCTTTCAACCCTGCGGAACTGCGCAATCGAAGCCGAAGACGCCAAAGCAGAAGAAGAAATTTACGCGAAGAAGAAGATCGAAGACCTCCTCGAATTTTTCGAACTCGCCAGCGATGTCTACGAGCGGATGAACAAGTTACCAACGAAGACGGCGATCAAAGCTTTTAAGATGGGCGACAAATTGCTAAAACCTCTCGGGCTTCTCAAATAGGGGCCAGCCCTCTGGCTTTTTTTATTTGCCACTTAATTTCCCTTCCAACAGAAATGACTGAAACGACAAACAAAGGTGAACTCTTCTACGACGCAACGTGCCGGTTTTGCACGGACGGCGTTGGTCGCCTTCGTCCGTGGTTAAAGAAGCGCAACATCGTTACCGTTCCTTTTGAAAATGGAGCGAGCGAAACCGAAATGAAACTCGCCTGGCACGACGGCCGGACCTATGGCGGAGCCGAAGCCGCGATCTTTCTGGCTCGCCAATTTTGGTTCACGGCGCCGCTCGCGCTCATCGCGATGCTCCCCGGTTTTCGCCAGCTGGTGCATGCGGGCTATCGTTGGATCGCCAAAAACCGGAGCTGCTTGAGCGGCGTTTGCGAAATTGATCTCAGCGAACCTAAAAAGAGAAATCCTGCCGTTGATTGGGCGGTTCTCATAGGTTTGATCACGATTGCTACCATTGCTGGTTTCGTTTTTGAAATTCCAAAATGGATCTGGATGTGGATTCTGTCAGGCGCGATGTGGGTGGGATTGAAGTTCATGGCCTTTCGCAGCGAAGGCGGAATCAAAGAAGTAAACCCGCTCTTTTTTGCCTGGATCGGAACCGATGCGGATGCCTTTCGGTGGGATAGGCCCCAAGGCGAAACTACAACCCGACTGTGGGATAAATTCGCGTTTGTCGCCGTCGGACTGCTGCTCGCGATTGCCGTAATACCCCGATTCAACGATCCCATCATTGTCGGCTGGATCGGAGTCGCAGTGATGCTTTGCCTGTTTCATTTCGGCGGATTCTCAATTCTTGCCGCCATTTGGAGGCGCTGCGGTTTTCCCGTCGAACCCATCATGAATGAACCGTGGGTCGCAAAAACACTCGGTGAATTCTGGGGACCCCGCTGGAATCGGGCGTTCAGCGATTGGGCGCGTATCCATGTTTTTCGTCCTCTTGTTCGCAAATTTGGTGTTACCAAAGGCACCTTCGCTGGGTTTTTCGCATCTGCCGTCGCTCACGAAATCGCCATTTCCGTTCCCGCTCTCGGCGGCTTTGGACTACCGACGCTTTACTTTTTCATTCAAGCCGCAGTCCTCCTTGCCCAGAGAAAATACAAGCCGCTTCGCAACCGGTTTGTGACACTCGCGGCAGTTCTCATCCCCGCGCCGATCCTGTTTCACATCCCATTCATCGAACGCGTTTTCGCGCCCATGATGAAATTCATCACTTTTCAATAACCACCAGCCAAACGGAAAAATGGACTACTTAAAAATCGCTCTCACCCTCGCTGGCATTGCCCACTTCGGCATTCTCGTTGCCAGTGCCAACGCCCCCAAAGCGCTGAATTGGAAGGAAACACTCAAGCCACTTCCGAAATTGATGCGCCAAATGTTCTGGGTCTACGGATGGTTCATCGTTCTGATGATCATCAGTTTCGGAACGATCACCCTCGTTCACACCGAGACGCTTGCCACTGCCGGCACGCCGATCGCTCGTTGGGTCAGCGGAATGATCGCCATTTTCTGGGGCGTTCGACTCATCGTTCAGTTCTTCATTTTCGATGCCACACCGTTTCTCACCAACTGGTTTTACAAACTCGGCTACCACGGTCTCACCGTCGTTTTCATCTTCCTCACCGCGGTTTACACCTGGGCCGCATTCTTTCCAAATCGCTAACACCGCACACCGAAGCCCTTATGAAAAAACGAATCATTCTCGCCGGAGGTAGCGGATTTCTTGGCCGCGCTCTTGCCGCTGAACTCGAGACTCGCGGCTATGATCCGGTGATTCTCACTCGGAATCCTGATCGCTACGAAGGCAATGGTCGCGCTCTTTTTTGGGATGGAAAAACCATCGCCGACGAATGGAAAACAGAAATCGATGGCGCTCACGCAATCATCAATCTCACGGGAAAAAATGTGAACTGCCGACCGACGGCGAAAAACAAAGAGCTGATCGTGACGTCACGGACCGACTCGGTGCGGGTGCTCGGCGAAGCGATTCGCGAAGTAAAAACGCCGCCTCCGATTTGGATTCAGACCAGCTCACTTGCGATTTATGGCGACGCCAAAGAGCGCATCTGCTGCGAAGCCGCTCGGGTTGACGATCATTGGCCCGCCTACGTTTGCACTGCGTGGGAAGAAGAATTGGGTCGCGCCATTTTGCCAACAACCCAGTGGAGCGTGTTGCGAATCGGATTTGTTCTCGGCAAAAACGAAGGCGCCCTTCCCTTTCTCGCCAAGCTCGTGAAATGCGGCCTCGGCGGCAGCATTGGCAATGGCAAGCAGTGGATCAGCTGGCTTCACATTGACGATATGATCGCGATTTTCATGGAAGTGCTCGAAAACCCCGAATTCGCCGGAGTCTACAACGCAACCAATCCAAACGCCGTGACCAATGCCGAGCTAATGAAAACGCTTCGCACTGTTTTGAATCGCCCCTGGAGTCCACCCGCGCCCGCATTCGCCGTTCATATCGGAGCCCCCATTCTAGGAAGCGATCCCGTGATTGCTCTTACCGGTCGGCGCTGCATTTCCAAACGCCTCGCGGATTTCGATTTCAAATTTCCGCATCTCGAACCCGCCCTGCGCGACCTTTTCTAAAACAAAAAACCAAACCCAAACCACCACCAAAAGACCATGAGCCTCATCCTCGATAACCTGGACAAAATCCTCATCGCCGCTGCCATCGGACAGCTCATCATCGCCTGCATCAACATGCGTCTCGACAAAATGTTGGGCTGGGACAAAGACCTCAAAAGCGTTCCCAAACTGCTTCAAGAAGTCTTCGTCGTTCACAAATGGTTCATCAGCATCATCCTCCTGATTTTTGGAGTCATCACGATCCGCTTCGCCGGAGACATCGCGAACGCGGAATACGAAATGACCCGTTGGTTCGCCGCCGGAGTTGGATTCTTTTGGGCAATCCGGACGCTCATCCAGTGGTTTTTCTACGGCTGGGACAACTGGCGCGGCAAAAAGAAGGAGACCGCGATTCACTGGATTCTCACCCTCAGCTACGGTGGCGCAGCCGTGGCCTACCTCACAGCAGCCTTTCGATAAAAAATAAACCCCACGAACAAACAGGGGCCAGCCGTAAGACGCCCCTGTTACGAAAAACTCACCATCATGAACGAAGATAAAAAACTGCTCTATCAATTGAAACTCGTCTGCCGCTGGGCGCTTGGGCTTGTCTGGATTTGGGAAGGATTGGTTCCCAAAATACTGATGCCAACGGCGATGCAAACCCGGGTAGTTGAAAACTCAGGGATCTACTGGCCCGACCCAGCCGGTTGGCTCATGATTCTCGGCGCGTGGATGATCCTTGTCGGTATCGTCATGTGCATCGGCTGGTTGGAACGGCTCACCGTTCTCGGAGCGACGGTCGCGATGACCATTCTAATTTTCCTCGTTGTCGGAAACAACTTTTACGATTCAGTCGGCGACATGCACGGCGGCCTCGCGAAAGACTTTTGCCTGTATGCGTGCGCATGGGTTGTGTGGAAACTTGCTCCGAGTGTGCCGGGGAAACCCGTCTAATTAACCCTTCACCGTCGCCATTCGCGAAATGTGTTTCGCCAACAAATCGAACTCGACATTCACCCGCTTTCCGGCAGCGGCATTTTTCAAATTGGTGACGAGGAGGGTGTGGGGAATAATCCAAATTGTAACGCTTTTTTCACCAAGCTCGGCAACGGTCAGGCTCATGCCATCGATGCAAATTGAGCCTTTGTGAACGACGAGATGGGCGAACGAACTCGGCAATTCGATTTCGAGTCGGTGATCGTTCCCGACTTTTTCGAAGGCAATGATTTCGCAGGTGCGATCCACGTGGCCTTGCACAAAGTGGCCGCTCAGACGATCACCGATGGCAAGGGAGCGCTCAAGATTCACGACGGACCCCACTTCGAGATCGCCGAGATTGGTGACCCGCAAGGTTTCATGAAGGAGATCAAAACTGGCCGCTCCGTTTTCGACTTTGGTAACCGTCAGGCACGCACCATTAGTGGCGACACTTTCACCGATGGCGAGTTCGTCAACGAAGCTCGCCCGAATCTGAAGCCGCGCTCCGTTTTCGATCGATTCAACGGCGGCGATTTCGCCTGCTTCTTCAATGATACCTGTGAACATGTCGAACATTATCGCAGAACTCTGGGAAAATCTCGTTCGATTGTGCGCTTGCGATGAAATGCCGGTTCCCGCAAGGTAACCGGATGAAATTTCGCTGGCTCCCACTTTTATTTCTCACGCTGTTCGTCGCTACTCATGCGCAGGCAGAGGACAAACCAAACGTTCTCTGGATTTATCTCGAAGACGTCAGCGGCTGGTTCAGCTGCTATGGCGATAAGGTGATCGAAACTCCGAATATCGACGCGCTTGCGGCCGACGGAGTTCGCTTTGATCGCTTTTACGTGTCGGCTGGCGTGTGCTCGGCGATGCGTTCGGGAACGATTGTCGGAATGATGCAAACTTCCGTTGGAGCGCACAATCACCGGAGCTGCCGAGCCACTTTTCGCGGAAAATCGATGGGGGAATATGATAAAAACGTGCTTCCCGAGAGCGTGAAACCCGTCCCGCAGATTTTCAAAGAGGCGGGCTTCTACACCTTCAACGAAGGGACCGGAAAAGACGATTTCAATTTCGAGTGGGATTCCAAAGAACTGTATGACCGTGCCGCCGGCCCGGAATTCAAAGGCGCAAAAGACGGAACCGACTGGAGTGGCCGTGCCGAGGGTCAGCCGTTTTTCGGCCAGATTCAGTTGATGGGCGGGAAATACAAAAAGCTGAAGCCGGTCACGGATCGCGCAAAAGTCCCCGTGCCACCCTACTACCCGGATGTTCCTGAAGTCCGCGAATCGATCGCTTATCACTATGATTGCCTGCTCAAAGTCGATGCCGAAGTCGGAAAAATCGTCGCAGGGCTGAAACGCGACGGTCTCTACGAAAACACCTACATCATGATGTTCAGCGATCATGGCTACGGATTGCATCGCCACAAACAAATGGTCTACGATGGTGGAATTCACATGCCGCTGACCGTTAGTGGTCCGAACATCGCGGGCAAAGCAGTCCGCGACGATTTGGTGAGCAGCATCGATCTGGCGCCGGCTTCGCTTGCGCTGGTGGGCTTGCCGATTCCGAAATCCATGGAGGGCCACAATTTCATGGCTCATGGATTTACTCCTCGAGATTACGTCATTTCAGCTCGCGATCGCTGCGATTTCACGATCGAAAAAATCCGCGCCGTGGTGACTCCGAAATTCAAATACCTGAAGAATTACACGGATGACCGCCCGTTCATGCAACCGACTTATAAAGATGGCTGGGGCGTGACCAAAAAATTCCGTTCGATGATGGCAGCTGGCGAAATGAACGAAACGCAGATGCTTTTCTTCCGTATGGACGGCAAGGAGCCTGAAGAATTTTACGACTTGGCAAACGATCCGCACGAGATCAACAACCTCGCAAAAGATCCCAAATACGCTACCGAGATTGAGGCTCATCGCAAAATTCTTGCCGATTGGATTGCAGAAACCGGCGATCAAGGACAGGCAATTGAATCTGATCTCGGGCTGCTTTCTGCACTGAAACGATGGGGCGACAGCTGTGTAAATCCTGAATACGACAAGGTTCGCCACCTTTTAAAAGAGACCAAAGAAGCGGAGCCGAAGAAGAAGAAAAAGAAAAAGCAGTGAGCATCCGAGGGACGCAAAAAGCTTAGAAATCGATGAAACTGGAATTTCCGCTAAGATCGTGGTATTCCTGACGTAGTAATCCGTATCATGAAAGCACCCCTTTTTGCACTCATCGCCGTGGTTTCAGCCCTGTTCGGTTCGACCGAAACGGCTTCGGCTCAAACTCGGTTCAAGCTCGATGGTGAATACATCATCGTCAGCGGCGGCCCTGCGTTGAAAGAATGGGAGCAGTACCGCACTGAAAATCATCAGCACGACAAATGGTGGGGCAATTTCATCCGCACGGCTCGACTTCGCGTTCAGGAACTACAGAAGATGTCGGACAACAAGATCAAGATCACGTGGTTGGTTTACAAAAATGGCTACGTGAATCGTCAGGATGAAGACGGCGATCCGTTGATCGACAACATCATCAGCGTGCGGGACAAATACAAAATCAACCTGGTATGGCTCAATACCGGAGATGAACTCATTAATTATCTGAACACCGGCCAGAATCGTCGCAGCGTCAAAGTGACGGGCTTCGAATACTTCGGTCATTCCAACAAATACTGTTTCTGCTTCGACTACAGCAATGAGGTGTTGGGCGCTTCCAAGGTGTTTCTCCACCAAAGCGATCTCTCGAAAATTAATCGCAAGGTCTTTGATCGCGGTGCTTACTGCAAAAGCTGGGGTTGCCACAGCGGCGAAAGTTTCACGAGCGCCTTCAAGCGATCAACCGGGGTGAAAATGATCGGGGCGCTTGGAAAAACGGATTATTCCGACACGTGGAAAATGATCCTGCCGACGATTTCTTCGGGATCCGGCCGTTGGACGAACTGATTTAAATTCGATCCCATAGCAAAGCATGACCGGCGATACCGCCTGTCAAACTCACACCAAATCGCGACGATGGTTCAACCTGAAAATCAAAAGGTTAACCCTGACGCGACTTGGTAGGGTATGTTCGACGAATCAACCCTGTTGGATCGCGGAAAACGCTTGTTGCTCCTACCCGGATTTCTAGGGTTGGACGCACCGGTGGTTTTCATCTCGTGGCTGATTTTGTTTTCGAAATCGACGGGACATTCTGTTCCGTTCGTGGTTTTTACCGCAGCATTTCTCGCGATTTGGTCGATTTACCTTTTTGACCGAATCGTCGATGTAATTCTGTGCAAAGACTGGGACGTCGCGACCGGGCGGCTTCGTTTTGGCAAAAAATACCGGCTGTTTTTCGGCGTTGCGCTGGCAGTTTCGACGGGGTTCGGAGCTGCCATTGCGATCGTTGGCCATCTACCACAGGAGGTGTTGATTCGTGGGTTGTGGGTCGCTCTTGGAGTCGCTATTTACTTTGGTGTCTTTGTGATGCCTCCCTTTTTTCGACGATCAAAATTTCCTGGAAAAGAATTTGGTGTGGGCTTGGCTTTCGCTGGAGGGATCATTGCGGCGATCGGTTTTCACAACCCTCATACTCTCGCTTTGGTTGCCTTCGGATCTGCTGCGGCGTTCAACTGCCTCCTGATTGCTGCCCGTGACCGTGATGCGGATGCGACAAATGATTCCGGTAGCGCTTCCCAGTGGTGGGGAAATTTGAGACAAGACCTCAATCGGTCCGGCTTGATCTACTCAATACTCACTCTTAACGGATTTTTTCTGCCCCCCAATCAGTGGCCTCTTTTTATCTGCCTCTGCATTTCATCCGTTCTAATGACGCTACTTAATCGTAATTCCGCCGGACTGAGTGGCGCGGAAGTTCGGGCCTACGCGGACTTTTGTCTGCTGACTCCGTTCATTGGTATTTGGTTTGCCTAAAACGCAAAAAGCCCTCCAGCGAATGAACACCAGAGAGCTTTTTTGAGGGGTATCTCGTTTACCGAGTCAGGAAAAAATTGATCAATATGAGGCTACCAAACCACCTATTTCTTCAGGGACGAGGTACTCCTCGGATTCTGCAAGCGCAGCTGCTGCTTCGTCGAGCCATTGCATCGCCTGAACTTCGAGGAAACGGGGAACTTCTTTGAGATTGTCGAAGGCCTTCACCAAATCCATGTCAGCTGATTTGAGAGCCGTTTTCAGGGCGGCACCGATTTCAGGCATATTCGCTTCGTAGGCACCAAGGTATTTTACCGCTTTGGCAGCGCCACTTCCCTTCCACGCTACTTCGCGGCTACCACGAACTTCGAGTGGCAAGTGAGCAATCACGTAATCCGTTTGATCGGAGAAAATTTCGGCCAGATCGACCACTTCTTCGTTGGAACGCTCGCTCTCGTTGCAAGGAATCACCATCGTCATCTCCACGTTCATTTCATTGAGGAGATCGTCGATTTCGTTTTCTTCGCAAAATTCCGCCCAAACCCTAGCCATCCCACTCTGAACATCAAGAACGACCACATCATAGCGATCGAGATTGAAGATCAACTGGGACACCTCCATGTCATCCTGGAAATCCCAGAATTCTCCTTTGAAGCCTCTATCGAGTTCACGTTCGTCAGAACTAATCAACGCGCAGTTGATCTCTAGATTGGTGAGATGGCTGGCGATTGCTCGTGCAACCGTCGATTTTCCCGAGGCTTCAATGTCATTGGCTACAACGATGAGTTTTTTCATGGCAAGACTAATAAGTTGTGAAAATTATAGGTAATCACAGTATTCACGCAACTGAAATTATTAAAAATTATTGATATTTAATGAAATTGAATCAAATTCAGGCGAATATCGCCCCTCTAAAAACCTGTTAAATCGCTAACTATTAACCCATTACTTGTTTTTCCAAAAAAAATGAAGATTTTGGGAATTTGTAATCCGGTGAATTCAGACGTATTTCCGTTTCATGTCGTTCTGGAAACGTTTCCGATATCGCCTGGAGTGGCTGGGGCTTGCCTTTCTGGCGGTTTCCATCCCGCTGTTGCCCCGGCGCGGAGCTCACTTGCTTGCCAATGGGCTGGGCACGATTGGATACCGTTTGGATGCTCGCGGACGACGAAATGCCCGGCAAAATTTACGCGCAGTCTACGACAATGAGAAATCCGAAGGGGAGATTGTCGCGATTATCAAAGGCTCTTTCAGAGCATTTGCCCGCACCGTGATCGACCAATTCTGGAGCCGACGGCTGAATCAGGAAAACTTCGAAAAATTTTGCCGGATTGAGTTTGATGACTCTGCCGCGATGGAAAAAGCGCGTGAAACTGGAGCTATTTGGGTGACGCCGCACTATTCAAACTTCGAATGGGTGGCTCTTGTGATGGGCTTTCGCGACTACAAATTCACGATCGTAGCTCAAGATTTCAAAAACCCGCATCTCACCAAAATTTTCAGCGATAACCGCGAAATCAGCGGCCACGAGGTCATTTCCTCCAATCGGGCGCTGATCCGGCTCCTCAAAAACCTGAAGTCGGGAGGGAATGCAGCGTTTTTGACCGATCTCACCGTGAAACCGAGCAAAGCGGCCACCGCCATCAAATGCTTCGGCTATAAAACCTGTGTCACTGCAATTCATGCCGAATTAACCAACCGGACGGGACTTCCTGTGATTCCCGGCATCTGCATTCCGCAGGACGACGGGACGTATTTGATCAAAGGATTCGCCCCGCTCGAGTTTTCAGACAACGCGACTCCGCAGGAGATCAGTCAGGCGTGCTGGGATCAATTCGAGCCTCACATCAGGGAAAATCCCGCTCCCTGGTTGTGGATGTATAAACACTGGCGTTATCGCCCCAAACACGATGCGAATGCCGACCAGTATCCGGATTACTCTGGCGAATCGGGGCATTTCGAGAAAGTGAACGCTCGGGCTTTTCCTGAGACGGAGAAGGCTGAGTGACCGATGACGATTCTACGATCAAACAGTGTCCGTTCGATGAATCAACTCTGTTGGCTCTTGAGCGCTGTGTAGCAGAAGGTGCTAAATTTTGCGTTGTCCTATCCCGAAATCCCTACGCATTCGTCGCATCCGGCCCGCTGCCATACTTCTGCCGATAGACGTTCGGCGAGAGATTGAAGTACTTCTGAAAGCTCTTCGAAAAATGTGCGGAATCGGTGAATCCAAGTCGCTCGGAAATGCCTTTAGCGGTTTCACTCGAAGTCAGCAGCTGTAACGCGGCATGATGAATCCGACGACGTTGAGCGTAATCGACCAACGTAACTCCAGTCGCTTTTCGAAAGACGCGACCGAGGTGATCCTGAGTCATATCCGTGGCTGGCTCCAAATCTTTGAGCTTTAAATTTTCGCCCGCTCCAACGCTCCGTTCGATAAAATCGAGTGCGATTCGCACTTCAGAACGAAGCTCGATGCGGTTGGCACCTCGCCAGTAATAATTGTATTCGTCGCCCAAAACCAACATCAGTTTCAGTAAGGAAACGCGGGCAATCGGCTCGAGATGTCGTCCCGCGCGAAGGACTTCCTGCAGCATGCTGATTTCAGCCTCGATGTATTTGATCTGACTCTCGCGGGCGGAAACCACGTGGAGCGTCGAATCGGACGGATACTGAAACCAAGACTGGTCAAAAAACAAACTGAGTATGTCTGGAGAATCAATCACCGTATTGTATTCGGTAGCAAACCACTCAGGAAGAAAGCGAATCCGCACGAGCAGCATTTCTTCCGGCTGCTTAATCGTGTGGCGATTTCTCGGGTGATTGATGATCACGGCACCAGCCCGCAACGCCTGATTCCCCGTGTCGGTTTCGTGAAGAAAATTACCTTCCTTCACAAAAAAGATCTCGGGATACTGACTCGGCGGAAATTCGTAGTCATCGACCAGAAAGAAATGGGTCAAGCGAATAGGCCATCGGCCCGAATTCTCGATTCGGTTTTCCCTAGTTGATTTAGATTTAAAAAATAACGCCATCCTAAGACTTTCAGGGGGTAATGGAATCGGGATATCGAACATTTACAAGCCGCAATCCGTCGGAAGGCCCACAAAACGGGGCCTTCTCAAATGCGATACCGGATTTGAGCCGATCCTGAATTTCGAATGCTTCTCGCTTTCTGATGACGACTTCAACGCTGGCACCTATCAAAAATCTCACCATTTTGTATAAAAAACCGTTTCCGACGAATTCGATTTCGCATTCGCAATCGCTCTGTTGCACTAATTTCGTCGAGTAAATCGTCCGGACAGTGTCGCGATCTTCGTCGTGTCCATCATGCCTTTTTGCTGAAAAAACACGAAAATCGTGGGTGCCGACAAAGAGCGAAGCCGCCTCCAAAAGTGCTTCAAAATCATCAACTCGGCTCTGATGCCAGACCAACCCGTGAACCAGCGGCGGCAGAACTTCTCCCGTGAAAATCCGATAGCGATAGGTTTTTGCCTCGGCACTGAATCGCGCATGAAAATCTGGAGAAACCGTTTCGGCATCGAGAATTCGAATCGCGGCTGGCAATTTGGAATTCAGCGCTTTTCGCCACGACACGGCATCCATTCTCCACCCGGGAGCCGCATCGAAGTGGGCGACCTGCCCATCTGCTGAGACACCAGCATCGGTTCGACCGGAGCCCTGAACTGTCGATATCGAGGGGCAAAACGATTGCAATGCTTTCAGCAAAATATCCTGAACGGTGTTTCCGCCCGGCTGACTTTGCCAACCAGAGAAAGGCCGGCCGTCATACGCCACGATGATTTTGAAACGCTGAGAAATTTCTTCGTCAGCTTTCATGTCAGTGCAAGCCGCGTTCGGTCGTGCTGACAAAATCGATCAGACCCGCCAAAACGCCATCTGGATCGTCAATTTCACGAATGATGGCCAGCGCATCGGTCGCGTTTTTATCATCGCGATACAAGGCACGGTGCGCTTTTTTCACGCAGCGAATCTGTTGTTCGGTAAATCCGCGACGTTGCATCCCAACGGAGTTGATCGCCCGAACCCGCACCGGATTGCCGTCAGCAATCATAAACGGCGGGATGTCCTGAACAATTTTTGTGCAGCCACCGGTCAGCACATGAGCGCCGATTCGGCAAAACTGATGCACCGCTGAAAGCCCGCTGATGATTGCATAATCTCCCACGGTTACGTGCCCGCCGAGCGTTCCGTTATTCGAAAGAATCACGTTGTCTCCCACGATGCAATCGTGCGCGACATGGCTGTAGCTGAGGAAATTGCCGTGGTTACCAATAATCGTCGCGTCATTCGCAGAAGTCGCGCGGTGCACCGTGCAAAATTCGCGGAAGGTGTTGTCGTTCCCGATTTTTGCGTAAGTCGGCCCGCCATCGTATTTCAAATCCTGAGTCAGCTGACCAATCGAACCGAAGGCAAAAAATCGATTTCGCTCGCCGATTTCGGTCCCACTATCGACCGTCACATGGTTCTGCAACCATGTGCCTGCCCCGATCTTCACACCGGCATAAATCACGCAGTACGGACCAATTTCGACTCCGTCCGCGATTTCAGCGGATGGATCGACAATTGCAGTGGGATGAATGGTCGTGGCCATGTTTCAGAAAACGAAACGGTCAAATCAATCGTCAATTAGAGCAAATGACAAATCGCCTTGGGAAACCACTTCGCCGTTCACGATGCAGCGTCCTTTGGCAAAACCAATGTTCCGGCGGGTCTTGACGATTTCTGTCTCGATGAAAAGCGTATCGCCGGGAAGCACCGGGCGGCGCCACTTCACGTTGTTGGCGCTCATGAAATAGCCGATTTTGCCCTGATTCTCAGGACGGCGCAGCAACACGATGCTTGCAACCTGTGCCATCGCCTCAACCTGCAAGACACCCGGCATAATCGGATGGCCCGGGAAGTGCCCTTGGAAATAAGGCTCGTTGATCGTCACCTGCTTAACGCCGGTACACTTGTTATCACCTTCAAAACCGATGATCCGATCGACCATCAGGAACGGATAGCGATGCGGCAGCACTTTTTGAACTTCAATGCTGTCCATCACGCCTTCGCCGGTTGGAATCACTACCGGCGGAACCATCGAACGCGTCTGCTGATATTCTTTCACGAGGCGTTTCGCCATTTCGGTATTCGGTCCATGACCGGGCTTCACCGCGATGACATGCCCCATGATCCGCTTTCCGCTCAGCATGAGATCACCGATGATATCGAGAATCTTGTGGCGGGCGAATTCCTCATTGAAACGCATCGGCTCTTTGCTCATCACCGACTCGCCTTTCACGACGACGGCATTCTCGAGGCTTCCCCCTTTGATGAGGCCTTTTTCCAAAAGCGGCTCCACATCTTCGTAAAAAACAAACGTCCGCGCGGCCGCGATTTCCTTTTCGTAGGTCTCGGGATCAACTTTGACCGAGTAATACTGCGTCATCCGACCATCCGGCCCCACCTGCGTGCAGGAAACGCGAAAGTCTTTATCCGGAACGATCGTAATCATCGATCCGTTCGGCAATTCCATGTGAATCGTCTCACGAATCTCATAAACGCTCCGATATTCTTCCTGTTCCTCGATCCCCGCTTGCTTGATGCATTCGACAAACGGCATCGATGAACCGTCACCGATCGGCGGCTCATTCGCATCCATTTCGATAATCGCATTGTCCACTCCCATGCCGACAAGCGCCGAGATGACGTGTTCGACCGTGTGAACCTTCACCGAGCCCTGAGCCAGCGTCGTGGCGCGCTCCACCGTCTGCAAATTTCTCACATGGGCATCGATAAAGGGCTGATCCTCAAGATCAATCCGGCGAAATTTGATCCCGTGATTCGCCGGAGCCGGCTTCATCGTGAGATTTACCCGCTCGCCTGTATGAAGCGAGGTTCCGGTCAGCGTTGCCGGTGCGGCTAGGGTCTGTTGTTTTTGGGCAGACATGGTCGTTTGGACTTTTTAAAAAGGCCCAAACCACTACCGCAAACCGCCGATGAATCCAGCTTTTTGCAGGTTGTCTGCAAAAAACAACAGGACAGGACTAGAAGCGCAATTTTACGCCCGCATTCACAAACACGTTGGAATCAAGATCTTCTGAGAATTCATAACCCCCACCTTCGATCTCAATTTCCTGCCCCACCTGCATTCCACCATCAACATACGCCCACCAGGGACTGGTTCCGATGCGCTGATCGTATCCGAGGCTCACGCGAATGCTCTTGTAATTTAAATCAACATTCTGGTCGCCACCGGCCGGATCCTCAATATTCCAACCCGCTCCACTGAGAACGGCACGCGCCGTCAAAAGCGAATTGCGATCCGGGGCATACGCCACCTCAACCCGTGGAAATGTCAGTGCCAGAGACCATTGCTGATTCGGCTCGTAAATAAATCCAAACGCCGGGAGCAATCGTTCTTCGCCTAGGTCACGAGAATAAAACGCTCCGAAAGCCACTTTCATTGAATCATTCAGCTTATAGGAAAGTAACGCGAGCGAAGTCAGGATAAAGTCGTCTGAACCCACATTTCCAAAATCTGAATACCAACCTGGCTGAACGCGTCCCCACAATTTCCAGCGATCATTGAGTTCGATCCAAGCATTGATTGGGATATCCACCCGCGTCAGATCGTATGATTTTGAATCCAGCGGAAAAGGCGCTCCGGAAAATTCGAGATTGTTGCGGCGATACTTAGCCCCTGCCGTCATAAGAAAACCGTCCTTCTTGTATACCGGGACGTTTGCTTCCGCGCCGGCTTCCCACATTGAAACTGAACCCGACGTATTAGAAAAATTAGTTTCGCCACCCCACGAAAAATAGCTGCTCGCTACCGCATACCGTGGAATGAACGATTCCTCAGTCCGCTCCTCAGATTCCTGCGCACTTGCCACGGTCGCTCCAACTAACACTGCGGTTAAAGTTTGTCCAAATTTGGTCATGTCGCGGAGATTACGTTTTAAATTAAAAATCGGCAACAAAATCTGTTATTTTTTTGGGGAACACAGCTCACCGAGAGGTGGAAAGCTTCATTTCCAACTGGCATTTGAATCCAGATTCGCCGACCCGTCCTCATCGATTTGAGACTTCAGAATCCGAATTTTGAAATCATTGATGAAACCGACGATTTCATCGTGGTGAATAAACCGGCCCACTTCCTAGTGCACCCGACCTCCCCGGGCGGCCCCCGAACGCTTTTTGATGAACTGAAGGATCTTCTCCTTTTCGAAATCACCAACGGCGGGCAGATTTCGATCATCACTCGGCTCGACCGCGAAACCAGCGGCATCGTTCTCGTCGCCAAAACAGCTGAGACCGCGCATCAGTTCGCCAAAGCAATGCAGCGCCACGAATTTCACAAAACCTACCACGCCATCGTTTGGGAATGGCCGGAGGAGGATGAATTCACGGTCGACCAGCCCATTCTGCGCCAGCGAGACGTTCGCGAGTCCGAAATCTGGGTGAAGCAAACCGTTCATCCCGAGGGGAAAGCATGCCTTACGAAATTTCGAGTGCTGGATCGCTTCGAGCGCGAAACCACCAACGGTCGCCGCTTTTCAAAAATCGAATGCACTCCCGAAACCGGTCGTATGCATCAAATTCGCGTCCATCTTCACCACGCAGGATTCCCCATCATCGGCGACAAACTCTACGGCCCCAACGAAAATCACTATCTCGAATTCATCGAAACCGGCTGGACCCCAAAATTACGAAAGACCCTGCTGTTGAATCGTCAGGCCTTGCATTGCGCCGGCTTGAGTTGGCAGGAATTTCAGTGGAAGGCAAAAGTCGCCGGTGAAATAGCGGAGTTTTGGGACTGATGGAATCGATTACTCCTTGCGTTGGCGATGAGGCGTGGGTGTCCCGGAATTCTGCTGGTTCAACTTGCGCAACCACACAGCGTGTTTCTTTTTCCATGACTGCCCGATCTCTGAATCTGCAAATTCCTGATAACTTTCATCAACATCCAGATCGATTTCGAGCTCAAACTTCTCGGCGATGAATGACAGGCGTTCCGCAACGTAATCGTAATCCGTGTTCGCCAATCCATATTGGACCTGACACCAATAGCTTTCCTCAAGCTCGGGAAAATTCTTCACCATCAATTCCAACACCGGTTCGCATTCCTTAAACCTCCCCTGCTCAATGAACGCGTTGATACGGTAGAGGTTCAGAAATGAATCACCCCCCCACTTTCTCATCCAAACGGTTCAGAGACTGATCCAACTTCTCCCAGTCTTGCTGAATGAAATAATAGTCGAGCCCCATCAATAAAAACGAGGGTTCGTCCGCATACAACGATTCAAAGATGAGAATCGCTTCGTCGTAAATTTCCTCTCCCCGCTCCATCTCATCCAAGTTCGCCATCATCCGCGAAGCCAGCATGATTTTGATGGTCAACAAACGGCGCTCGTTCCGGACTTTTTCAGGGAGCGCCTCAATCAACTCAAACGCCCCTTCGGTGTCTCCTTCCTGAATTTTCAATCCAAATATTTGCCACCGCATTTGCATAGGCATCACCTCCGCCAAAAAGCTTCTGAACGGGAGTTTTCCAGATCGTTGCCATGATAGGCATCATCAATTGACGCATCGTCACCGAGAGCATTTCTCCGGTCGTAAACGAATAAGCATCAATAAATTCAAACGCTCCCTGATTGTTTTCCTGAATCACGATGTCGAGGTAGTTCATTCCTTCGATCGCAAACAGTCGACACATCGCTCGAGTCTCGCCGTCCACGTTCCGAAGATTGATGACCTCCATGGATGAGCCAAGGTTGGCGTTCATCAATCCGCCGTCCTTTTCCTCCAGCGCATCCGTAAAAATTTTGATCGCCTGGTTTTTTTACCTACGGAAAGCGATGGGATATCAAAGATCATGCCAGCCAATTTCGAATTATTCCAAGCAACCGCTGTGGCACTGCCATCGTACGCCAAAACCGATTCACAATAATCATCTAAAAAGACACGAAGGGCAGCGGGCTTTTCGACTGGAATGGCGACAGCAGCCGGGGTCGCAGGACTCACCGCATCAACCTTCGGCGGCTTACATCCCGACAAAAAGAAAAACACAGGTGCCAGACTGTAGGAGAAAAGGGCGAGTTTCATAAGCTGAACAGGCTGTCTGAAACGACATCGTGATACGAGCAATAAGAAGAGAATTCCCTAACCAATTGACAAAGCTGCAGCACTATAAGTGGCTCACGCTAGACGCACTTTGAGTTGATTTGTTTATTACCCGCCAATCGCATCTGTTCAGAGTGATTCACAGGGGGGGTAAATGCGTTTCGTAGAACTCCCTTAATGTCATAGAGATCCGATTCGTGCCTGAAAACTTTCGAATACCTGAAGTCGCCTGCGAACTACTCACTCGCCGCCCCGTCACGATCCGGATCCCCGCCTTGTTATCCATTGTTGTTGCTAGAGTGACCGCAGAATCTTATCGATTTTTCGGCCTTTTGCCAGTTCGTCCACGAGCTTATCCAAATATCGTCAAAGCGATGTAACTGCCAGCCGACAACACACTCCGGCTTCGCGGTTGAGGTTTGATCGTTCATTTAGCTTTCGACTCGGCGCGGGCAGGCAGTTGATCATCCGCGACTTGTTAGCCCCCGTATCTTGCAAGTCGATGATCGGTCTTTGAGATGAAATTCCTCAACAGGCTTATCGAAATCTCCGAGGTATACGATGGTCTTTTCTATTGTGCCACTCCGAGGTTCCCTAACTCGAAAGAAATCAAGGCTTCCCTTCGCTGCCAACATCACCTCGGCGATCACAGCGTGATCCACGAAGGCACTCACGGAACGTGATTAGAATCAGCAGAAGCCCAAATGCGAGAACGAGCAGGCCAATGTTCTGCAAAAGCTGCTCCTGCGCAGCATATGAGGTTCCTGAGCGAGGCGAGGGATAAGTTTTTACCCCGCTAAAAGCGATTGACTGCGCCAGAACCGCAAAAACTATCCCCACGATCGCCGCAGTGGAACCGACTATAAATGCAAATTTGATTTTCATCGTATTTTATCTCTCGCTTATTAATTTTGGCTAACAGTATTGATAGTCGAATCTCATATCAGTTACTCAACTGATCCGAATTAAACTTCAGAGCGGTTATAGTGTCCCCACTCCATAGGTGTCAATGATTTCGCCGAACTTCATCTCTTCTAATTAATAATTAAGATAACTTGGTTTTCTCGCAATATTTACCTGTTGATATCACCATGTTGCTTTTATGATAAAAGCAACCGGCCTTGTATTTCACGATCGAACAGGGTCTGATCGATGAACGAACCCTATTGGATCGCGACGGCATTTCGATCCAACCCTGTTGATTCGTCGAACATACCCTGTTGGATCGCGGCGGAGTTCGTTCGTTAAATTTCAAACAAACGCTGTCGCGAAAAGGTGGGGTTCAATCAGGCGTATGCCGGTCTTTTTCTGCTGTGGGATCAAAAAAATCCGTTGGAATGCATCGGGCGACAAGCTGGCTTGCAAGCGATCTGAGGACAGCTGAGAACCGGCTCCGCAAGATAGCCCTGATACCATTTGCAACCTGCGGGGGCTGACGGTAATTTTCGACCCTTTTTCATTTCTAACCGTATTTTTATTGTGAGCGCAGGTTCTTCTTTCGGCCAACTTTTTACCATCTCCACTTTCGGCGAATCGCACGGAGGCGGCGTGGGTGTCGTGATCGATGGCTGCCCGCCTCAGATCGAAATCACGCAGGAGGAAATTCAGTTTGATTTGGATCGCCGACGCCCGGGGCAATCGGAAATCACAACGCCGCGCAAGGAAGCTGATCAGTGCGAGATTTTGTCGGGGGTTTTCGAAGGAAAAACGCTTGGGGTTCCCATCGCGATTCTAGTGCAGAACAAGGATGCGCGGCCGGAAGCGTATTCGGAGATGAAGGAAAAATTTCGTCCTTCGCACGCAGATTACACTTACTGGGCTAAGTATGGCGTTCGCAATCATGAGGGCGGCGGACGCTCCAGCGCACGCGAAACGATTGGCCGGGTGGCGGCAGCGGTCCTGGCGAAAAAGGTTCTGAAAGAGCAATTTGCACCGAAACTGGAGATCGTCGCGTATGTGAAATCGGTCTGCGATATCGAGGCGGAGGTAGATCAGAACAAGGTGACACAGGAAATGGTGGAATCGAATATCGTGCGGACGGGGGATCCTGTGGCGGCGAAGAAAATGATCGATTTGATCAAGGAAATGCGGGCGGACGGAAATTCGATCGGCGGCGTGATCGAGTGCGTGATCCGGAATTGCCCAGTGGGTCTCGGAATGCCGGTTTTTGATCGCCTCGAAGCCGATTTAGCGAAATCGATGTTGAATTTACCGGCAACGAAAGGATTTGAAATCGGCTCAGGTTTTGCCGGAACGCAGCTGACGGGCCGCGAACACAATGATCCATTCCGGATGGAAGGCGATCGGGTTCGTGCGGAATCGAATCGCTCCGGCGGCGTTCAGGGTGGAATTTCCAACGGCGAAAACATTGTCTTTCGCGTGGCGTTCAAACCGACGGCAACGATCATGAGCCCGCAGGATACAGTTACGGTCGAGAAAAAAGACACGGAACTCACAGGTCGTGGCCGTCATGATCCATGTGTATTGCCACGTGCTGTCCCGATTGTGGAGGCGATGGCAGCGCTGGTTTTGTGTGATCATGCCTTGCGCCAACGCGCACAATGCGGCACGATTTCGGCGGAATAACCGAAGTCACCAATCGCCATGGCACTTGCCCCGATCGTTTTAGCACTACTAGTCATCGTCGGCTTCGCAGCCTCGGCGTGGAAATATGGTGTCACCCATCAAATGTCAGGGGCTTTGAGTTCATGCGGCGGCATCATCGTGGGCATGCTCTGTTTCACCCAAACCCCTAAATTGATTGAATCCTGGTCGGGGCTGAGTCTCTCCAATATGTTGATTGTGGTTCTCAGTTTCGTCATTGGACTGATCGCCTTTTTCATCTTGAAGTTGATTTTCCATGCTGTTTTGACAGCGATTTTCAATGCTGACAGCCCGCTCCATCATTTGTCGGCTGGGTTTGGTGGCGCCCTTGCCTCATTGATTCCCTCCCTCGTTCTACTGGCCGTTTTGGCAACTGGCATTCGAATGACAGGAACACTGATGGAGCTTCGAAATCTCCAACACGTGACGCGCGCAGAAACCTATTTTTCAAAAAACACCTATCCAAAGTGGCCGTTTTTGACCCGCTGCCGCGACGAAATCGAAAAGATTCCCATGCTGGCCCGCACGTTTGATATGGCTGATCCCATCAGCAAACGGGAGGTCCGAAACCTGGCTGCGTTGTTGATCGCTTCAAAAAATCAGGAGTTTGTTGCACACTTTCAGACAACTTCCAAAACGAGTAGCATCGTAGACTCAGAAGCCTTTCAAGAAGCGGGAGATGACGAAGACGTTCGGAAAATCAACGACGCAAACAATCGTCCGGGGCTGCTGATGAATTCGGTAATTCAGAATCAGGCACGCTCCACCTCGATTCGCTCGGAGCTTCGAGACCTTGATATTAGTGAGGTCATCGATTCCTACCTCCTTTCTCCCGGTAAACTGGAAGCAGCCACAGCAAGAGGAAAAAGCAGCATCCTCCTTCCCACCAAACCTGCCGCAGAAACACGGTGACGCTTCTGACTGGCGCATCCTTCCTTCCCCTATTTAAAGCAACGGAAACTGCCTTCTTTTTCACATGCCAAAAGACGACTACATCGCAACCATCGGCCTGGAAGTTCACGTCCAGCTCAAAACGAACAGCAAAATGTTCTGCGGTTGTGCCGTGAAATTTGGTGCCGAGCCGAATACGCTGACCTGCCCGACATGCCTGGGTTTACCGGGAGCTTTGCCGGTTTTGAACGGCGGCGCCATTGAGCGGACGATCCTCGTCGGCCAGATGCTGAACTGCACCACGCCGGAAATCGTGAAGTGGGACCGGAAAAGTTATTTCTATCCGGATATGCCGAAGAATTATCAGATCTCGCAATTTGATCTGCCGCTTTGTGTCGGTGGAGGCGTTCCCTTGTATGATTTGGCGTATCCAAAGGAAGCTCAGAAAAATATCGCCAATCCTGGAAAATCGGTGGAATTGACCCGGATTCACTTGGAGGAAGACGTCGCCAAATCGACTCACCACAGCGATTTTACGACAATCGATTTCAATCGCGCCGGCACGCCGCTGATGGAAATCGTGACAGAACCGGATATCGACTCGGCTGACGAGGCTGCGGCGTTTTTGGGATCGCTTCGCCAAATTCTCATCTATTCCGGAGTATCTGACGCCGACATGGAAAAGGGCCAGATGCGTTGCGACGTTAATATTTCTGTAAGGAAGAAAGGCACCGACGAGCTGGGAACCAAGATTGAACTGAAGAATCTGAATTCCGTTTCCTCCGTCCGAAAAGGAATCGTCTGCGAAATTGACCGTCAGATTGGCGTGATCGATTCCGGCGATAAGATCATCCAGGCAACCTGGCGCTGGAATGATGAGCTTGGGATCACGACGTTGATGCGGACGAAGGAAAACGCGGATGATTATCGCTACCTTCCCGATCCCGACTTGCTTCCCGTTCGGACAGCAAATCTCGTCGCCAAAGTTCAGGCGATTCTCCCGGAGTTGCCTCACCAAAAGGTAGCTCGTTTTGAGGAAGATTTTCAGATCACCCACTACGATGCATCCGTTCTCGCGAGCGATGGCGCCTTGGCGGACTTTTACGAAACGGCTGCGAAAGGTGCCAAGTCTCCCAAGAAAGTTGCCAACTGGGTCATCAATAACTTGCTCGGTGAACTGAAAGAGCGGGAGCTCGAAATTGGCGACTGCCCGATCGCCGCTGAGAAAATTGGTTCACTCCTTGATTTGGTTGAAGGCGGAACGATTTCGAACAATCAGGCGAAAGAGGTTTTCGTTGAGCTTTTTGAATCCCCCGATTCCGAACCTGCTGAGATAGCCAAAGCCAAAGGCTTTGAGCCGGCTGATTCCAGCGAAGTTGATGGATTTATCGATCAGGCGATTGCAGCCAATCCGGGTCCTGCAGGCGAAGTTGCCGAAGGAAACGACAAAGCAGCGAATTTCCTGACTGGCCAAGTCATGAAACTTTCTCGCGGAAAAGCGAATCCAAAACAGGTGACCGAAGCGATTTTGGCGAAATTACGAGCGTGATTGGCCCCAATTTCCACCATTCGAGTGATTTGTATAAATCCGATTAGGCCGAATTCTGCGACCGATTCCGAGTGAATGTCTATTGACTAAAATTATTCGTAAAAATTAAATAGCAAGAGACCGCGATTTTCGCAAATTCTGGAAATAATTTTAAAAAAAGTTGATCAATCTTGCGAGAGTTGCGCCGGTCGTTTAAAATACCGTCCCGATGACGCTCGAAACTTTTATCGAATCGACCGCAGTTGATCCATCCCCTCCCGAACACTTGTCCGAAGAATTACAGGCCCTTTGGTTTGCGAAGAAAGACAAGTGGCACGAGTCGCATGATATCGCTCAAGAAATCCACACCTCCATGGGATCGTGGATTCACGGGCTGCTTCATGCGATCGAGGGAGACTTCGGCAATGCTGCCTACTGGTTTTCCAAAGCTGGAAAAACGGCCATTTCTGCCGACCAAATTGACGCAGAATGGACTCGAATTGCTGAAGTTGCGCTAAACGCCTAATTGAACCGTTTCTGATCCGTTTACTGACGGAAGATTCCAGAATGAAGTTGCCGCAACTTACAGGATACCACTACGAAGAGCTTCTCGGCGAAGGTCCGTGCGGTTGGGTATTCCGTTGCACATACAACGGGGAAGAGCGGGCGGTGAAGGTTCTTAAATCCCAGGCAACTAACCGCGCCCTGATTGGCAGTTGCCTTCGCGCCATTAAAGACGGGAAGGTAAAACACCCGGCGATTCCTCCGATTTATCAGATGGATCTCGATGGAAGACCGCTCGCTTTTGCGATGCCTTTATATGGCCGTCGCGACACCTCAACGGGCAAGTGGAACAGCATGTCGCTGGAAAATTATTGCGGGACGCTTCCTGCTGATAGTTGCATTGGACTGATCGATCAGCTGGCTGATGCAATGGCTTGCCTTCATCGGAACGGAGTCTTTCACGTTGGTTTGAAGCCCAGCAATCTTTTCGTCACCACGGACGGAGAAAACCAATTTCAAATAAAAATCAGCGATTTTGGTCAGGGATATATCGCTGGCGTTCAGTATCTCGAAATGGGCGACGCAGGATTTTACTGCAGCGCAGAGCAGCTTGAAACCGGCGATCTTTCAGGCGGTCAGGGAACCTTGTGGGACGTTTATTCTTTTGGCGTCGTCGCTTATCGACTCTTCACCGGACATCTGCCGCGGCTTGATTCCCGATTTGCTCAATACAAGCAGAATCCGAAAGCGATTGGCAGCATGCCGGCCCTGGCACACGGAGAGCTGTTTGAAGGAGCGGAAACGTTTATCAACTGGCTTAAGTTAGAGCCGCAGATCAAGTGGCCGAACCAACCGCAATCAGAACGCGAAGCCAGTCGCCGATTTGTGATCGAAAAGTGCCTCGCGCTAGATCCCAACGATCGATTTTCGGACATGCGTGAAGTGCGTGAAGCATTGCTTCAGAGCGAGCATCAGCTTCAGATCAATCAGCTCACGCTGGAAAAAAATGCGGCCTCCCAGCCAAAGGAAGTCGTCAAAGGCTCCGGATTATGGAAAGCCGCTGCGATGTTCGCCGGGGTTGCTTTTTTCGCGACGTTGATCGGATGCGGCATTCTTTTTGGAATGTATAAGTCGGCTGAAAACCGCAAAACTACGGCGCTTTCAAAAGTGGCTATGACCGCCGAGCAAGCTCAAGAAGCTGCTTTGCTGGCGATGGATGAGCGGAAAGATATTGAGAAGGTAATGAAGGACAAGCTCGCGGTTGCAGCGCTTTCGAATGAGCAGGTCCTTAACGAAGCCAGCACCGCTCGCGGCCTCCTTCGTGAGGTTCAGGCAAACGGAGACCGGTTTTTTGAACTGATCTTGGAAAACCGGGACAGTGACGTTCCCGGATTCGAACTCGAACGAGCACGCGCCCTTTCCGACGGACGCAAAAATTACGAGCGCCTCATCGAAATCTATGATGGTGCTCCGGAGTTTACGTTCTCGATTGCTGATGCGAATCGCTATTTGAGTGAGATTTACACCGAGCTGGGAGACTTTCAGCGAGCGAAAGCATCACTCTCCGAATCAGCTAAGTATTACAACACTCTGCTTCAGGCCGATCAGAAAAATGTCGGCGTGATTCGTGGAATGGCCCGGGTGAAACAATTGCAGGCCACCGTTCTAGAGAAGGTTGGAACCACCGACGGGACGCTAGCTGCCATCGACGACTCCAATCGTTTTTTGCAGGCGCTTTCCGCAGCAGATCCTACGGCCCAATTCGAAGCTTCCGTGGAAATCGCAGACAATTTGTATGGCTCTGCTGAAACGTTTCATCGCATGGCTCAATACGAGCGGGCTTTAGAGTTCGCACGCGCCAGCGGCGATCGATTTGTCGAATTGCAGGCCAGCCACCCGGACAACGATCAAATTTTGGCCGGCATTGCCCGTTCGTTTGGGATCACTGGAGATCTGCTGGCTGTGAAAGGCCGGACCAAAGAATGTGAAGCAGCTTATCAACAATCGGCCGACATGTATGCCCAGGCAATCAATCTAAACGGTGCTGTTGATGATTACCAACTGGGCCTTGGCAAAGCGATGGGGCAAATCGGTCTTATCAGCAAAGACACAGCCAAACTTCAAGCCGCCTCCAAAGTGCTGGCTGAAGTTGTTCCTGCCAATCCGTTTAAGAGTGAATACCAAAAAACCCTCGCCGAAGTTTTTGGGGTGCTGGCGGATCAGCAACGGGATGGCGGTCAGAAAGACAAGGCGATGGAGCTAAGTAGCAAAGCAGTGACAATCCTCAAGCCGATTATCGAGGCCGGGAACGGCGTTCCCGCTGATGTTCAATTCATCTATGCCGAACGTCTCGTTGGACTGGCTAAGTTACAGGGAGATTCGGCTGATTTTTCCGGGGCCATTGCACTTCTTAAACAAGCCATCAAAATCCTCAATCAATTGGTCAAAACGGATTTAACCAATCCAACCTACCGCCGTTCGCTGGCGCATGCCCAAGGTCAGGCTGGATTTGCCTGCGCCAAAGCCGATGACGAAACATCCGCCAAACAACACTATCAATTTGCTCAATCTGATTGGGTCAATTACGTCGCTCAATTTCCGAACGACGCCGTGGCAAAGGCAGAGGCAAAGTGGGTCAAGGAACAGCTCGACCGGCTGTGATCCTCTCAATCGAATCCACGCTTTGAGCTTGCTTGAAACCAAGATTCGTGTGATTTCGGCGCTTCATGGCCTGGCTTGAATTGTCTCAAATCACAAAATCGTTTCCCGGTGTTCTCGCGGTGGATGACGTTTCGATTTCGGTTGAGCGCGGTGAATGCCTTGCCTTGATGGGCGAAAACGGCGCAGGGAAATCAACGCTCATCAAAATTTTAGCCGGGGCGATTCAGCCTGATCGCGGTGAGATCCTAATCGAAGGACAACACGTTCAGTTCACCGATCCGATGGCCGCTCAACAAAGCGGGATTGGGGTGGTTTATCAGGAATTCAATCTCATCCCGGATCTCACAATCAGGGACAACTTGTTTCTCGGACGCGATCTCACGAACCGCGTCGGTTGGCTTCGACAGAAAGAGGAAACGAATCTGGCGCGTGAAGTATTGGAGAAAGTCGGTCTTTCCGGGATTAGCTTGGATACCGTTTGTCGACGTCTCAATGTAGCCCAGCAACAGCTCGTCGAAATCGCACGGGCGTTTGTTGCAGACGCAAAATTAATCGTCATGGATGAGCCAACTGCGGCCCTCACAAATCGCGAAACGGAACGCCTGTTTTCGCTGGTCGACGAACTTAAGACGCAGGGCATTGCGGTCATCTATATCAGCCATCGACTCGAAGAAATAGAACGTGTCGCGGATCGCGTGGCTGTTCTGCGAGACGGCACGCTCGTTGCCGAAGACAACATCGCCGACATGAATCGCGCCGCGCTGATTGAGCACATGGTCGGACGCAAAATGAATTCTGAATTCCCCGAGCGAGAAGACTCTGAATTGGGAAAGGTTGCTCTCGAAACAATCAACCTCACTCGAGGGCGCAAAGTTCGGGAAGTTTCATTCTCACTTCATGCAGGTGAAATCCTCGGACTTACGGGCCTGGTCGGCGCGGGCCGAACCGAGTCGGCGCGGCTGATTTTTGGAGCGGACCATCCCGATTCGGGAACGATTGAACTCCATGGAGAGTCCATTCGCTTTTCGAGTCCTCGACAAGCCATTCGAAAAGGGATCTGCCTACTGACGGAAGACCGCAAACAACAGGGGCTCATCTTGGAGCATTCTATTTTAGACAATTTCGGCCTTCCGAATCTCGGTGATTTTTCAAAAGGCCCCTTCCTCGATGTTCGTCGAGAGGCCGTCGCATTTGATCAGCTTGCAGACAAAATTGGCGTTCGAGAATCTGCTCGCCAACAGATTGCGGGAACGCTTTCCGGAGGCAATCAGCAAAAGGTCGTCCTCGCAAAATGGCTTCAACGGAACGCCGACGTTTTGATTTTCGACGAACCCACTCGCGGGATTGATGTCGGGGCGAAATTTGAAATTTACAAACTGATCAACGATCTTGCAGCTCAGGGAAAAGCGATCCTTTTCATCAGCTCCGAACTTCCGGAAACGCTCGGAATGTGCGATCGAATTTTAGTGATGCGCGAAGGCGAAATAGCCGGCGAAATCAACGATCCCAAATCCGCGAGCCAAGTCGACATCATGAAACTGGCCGTTCACGATCCAACCCTATCCAATCGATGAACATACCCTTTATGTCAGGGCCAACTTACGGAGCCGTTTCACGGCTGTTTGCCTCTGTTGCTTCGTAAAACTCATTTCCTCCCACCAATGAAACGTTTTCTTCTCTTTCTCAGTGACTACGGAATGCTCGTGGTTTTGCTTGTGCTGTGCGCCGTTTTTTCGATCCTCACGCTGGAGAAACAAAATGCGACGGGTGCTGATGGCGCGGCGTCACTCGCCGTTCAGATCAATGCCGAATTCGAAAAAGACGATCCAATTTTTATCGCTGCGGGCACGTCGCCGGACGATGCCGCATTTGTGGACAAACTCGAAGAGGCGCTCGCCGAATCTGGTTTCACCAATGTGAAATCCGCTGCGGGCAGTCCTCCAAAAGTAAAAACCGCGCTCCGTGAATTGGAAAATGAACCTCGTGGCATTGCGATGAGCCCGTCGACATCCGGTTGGAAAATTTGGGGAGACTTGCCCAACGTTCGCCGGCTTTCACCGAGTGAAGGCTTCTGGCCGGTCTTTCTGAATCAGCAGAATTTATTGAGCATTGCCAGCCAGATTTCGGTGATCGCGATCATGGCCATTGGCATGACCTTAGTGATCATCACGGCCGGGATCGATCTTTCCGTTGGTAGCCTGCTGGCGTTTACATCTGTCGCCACGGCGTGGTGCATTGAATATTTAGGCGCCGAAAATGCGGGCGTGTCCGGTATGATTGTTGGATCACTCCTCGGGATTTTTGCCGGTGGATTGTGGGGGCTGTTTAGCGGTGGGATGATCACCGCATTTCGATTGCCGCCATTCATCGTGACGCTTTCGGTAATGCTCATGGCCAGCGGCTTGGCTTATGTGTGGTCGAATGGAACTTCGATTCACGATTTACCTGAAAGCTACATTTGGTTGGGTCGGGGGTTTGTGTTCGGGATTCCCACCTCGCTGATTCTGATGATCGTTTTATACATTGCGGCTCATTTGATGATGTCGCGGACAGCATTGGGCCGCTACATCTACGCCGTCGGCGGAAATCCCGAAGCCGCCCGGCTTTCCGGCGTGCCGGTTCGGCGGGTTTTAATCGTTGTCTACACGCTTTGCGGATTGCTCGCGGGCCTTGCGGGAGTTGTTACGACCTCGAAGTTGGAAGCGGGTTCACCGACGTTCGGAGACTTGAAAGAGTTGATGGTGATCGCCGCGGTTGTCGTCGGCGGGACATCTATCGCCGGAGGATCCGGTCGTATTTTCGGAACGCTCATCGGCGCGTTTATCATCAGCGTGATTCAAACGGGTCTGAACTTGATGGGCGTCACTCAATATTGGCAAACTTTCGTGTTGGGCGCTGTCATTCTAATCGCGGTTTTGCTCGATCGAATGAAGCATCACCTGTTGAATCCGAATCGGTTGTCATAAAACCAATTTTCCGCTACACTGATTTCATGAAAACGCGGTTTGCAATTCTCTCTCTGGCAGGTTTGGCATTTTTTACCGCAGGCGAAGCTGCTGCTCAGGTATTTGTCCCGACGCCGGGCAACCCGACCAAGTTTGAAAAGCGCGGCACGAATGGCGGTTCCAGTGTTGGGGCGTCGATGCGTAAACGGGAGCCTGCAAAAAAGCAGGTAATCACGTTCACTGCAGTCAGCCCGCAGCGGGTTTGGACAAACACCGACGGGAAGGGAATCATGGCGCGACTGCTGGCTTTTTCTGCTCCGGAAAATCCGAACGAAGGCCCCACCGAAATCATTCGCAACGGCAAGGTTCGACTGCTCCTAGAAAAAGCGAAAGCTCCGATCGATTATTCGCTGAACAAACTGAGTCAGCCCGATCAGCTTTTTGTAAAATCCATCGCTCAAGCCGCCAGCAAACGTCCACCGGCAAAAACAAAGCCCGCGGAGGAATTGGAAAAGCCGAAGCCGGAATAGCGTTCTTTCTATTCGAAAACGAATTTTCCCAGTGAAGTCGGCAAGTGAAAGTCCGGTGTCTCGGTTTTCGGATCAATCCAGCTCATCCAATCCTGGATAATTTCGCCGTTTTCTCCATGAGAAAACTCCGCTCGATACGCACCGGCCATCATCGTGTTATCGAGTCGCAGGCATTCGAGCGCTCGCAGCACTTTTAGCGGAACTGAGCCGGTCACGCGATAGCCGCCTTCGAAAACCTCGCCTTCGGTTTTCCAATCGGTAAGTGTCCATTCAAAATCGAACTTTCGGTGAAACTCAGCACGATAATCTAAAACGCTGCCATCTGGCGACATTTCAAAGCCATAATACGGCGACAGTTTTTCGTCGATGGCGATAAACAATTCAACGCGATCAGAATCGATCGTTTCGCCGAGAACGATGTCATCGTCGTCGACTTCAAATTGAAAGTGAAACGTGGCGCCATCATGAATCGCGCGAAATTCCGTTTTCGGCGGAGCACGGTCGATCCAGGGAAATGTGAAATCGGAAAGCAACTCGGCTTTCGAAAAATCGACCGATGAGAGATGGCGGACGTGATAAGTGGACATAAAAAAACCTGCCATATAGCAGGTCATTTGTCAGCAGGGAGTGTTTTATGCGCACGTTCCGAATTCTCTAAAAATGCCACGAAGGTGAAACCGAGCTTGTTGCCATGTCCGGCAGGGGCATTTTAAGTGCAGCCAAATTCGTTGGTATCGAGAAAATTTAGTGGAGGTGTTTCGTTTCATCTTTCCACTATTTTGGACGTTTAAGGACCATGCTTTAGTCACTTTTCTTGAAGTTTTTTCCAGTAATTCTGAATCGTCGCGGCATAAAGAATATGCTCCTCAGCTTGAATCCGCACCTGGAGCGTATCGGCGGTGTCAGTGGATTCCACCGGAACTGCGGCCTGCGCGAGAACTTCACCGCCGTCGATCGATGCGTCGACCAAATGAACGGTGCAACCGGATTCGGAAACGCCTGCTTGCACCGCCTGCTTGGCAGCGTTCAATCCGGGAAAACTCGGCAGCAACGACGGATGAATATTTAAGATACGCCCGGAAAATTCGGACAACAACGGCTCGCGAACGACGCGCATAAATCCTGCGAGAATGACAAGATCGATCCGATTCGCCTTCAAACGATCTACAATTTCTTTGAGGGCCGCATCGGTGAGATGACCCCGCTTTTTTGATCCGGGTTCGATGTGAATTCCAGTAAGGCCTTTTTCGCGGGCAATTTCCAACACACCGGACTCTGCGACGTCGGACATGATCAGCCCTACTTCCGCATCCAGAGTTACACTTCCGATCGATTCGACCAGTGCGCGAACGTTTGACCCCGTTCCCGATCCAAGAAGCGCAAGACGCGGCTTTTCCGAAACAGGCGCCACGCCCTCCATTTTTTTGATCGTGTTGCTGGTCGATTTCCCCTGAACCAGCGACAGAATTTGAATATCGATTCCCATCCGAAGTATCACCTCGCGCTCCTCGTCGATGAGGCTCTTCGCCGTGTAATCTCCACCTTTGGTATAAATGTGGGGACGAATCGTTTCGATCGCATTCGTCGCGCGCTTTTCACTGAACACGACGACCCGATCGACCGCAGCCAATGCACAAAGAATTTCCGCGCGGTCGGCAGCGGTGTATAGCGGACGTCCCTCGCCTTTCAATTCGCGGACGGATTCATCGGCGTTGATCGCCACCACCATCGCATCCCCCAAGGCGCGAGCCTCGTTCAAATACCGAACATGGCCGACATGGAGCAGATCAAAAACACCATTGGTAAAGACGACGCGTTTGCCTTCGGCATCCATTTGGTCACGCCATTGGGCCGTTTCTTCGAGGGTTGAAATAAAGGGGGCACTCACGATAACCGGAGGGTAAGACACAGTTTCCACTTTTCACTCACGACTTTTCATCGTTCTATACCCACGTTCATGCAAGATCCACGACTCTCCCAACTCGCCAAGCAACTCGTTCGCTATTCCACCGCCACCAAGAAGGGCGATAACGTGTTGATCGACCTTTATGATGTTCCAGAGGAAATGGGAATCGCCCTGATTCGCGAAGTGAGGGCCGTTAAAGCAACCCCGTTCATCAATGTAAATCAGCAAAAGATCGCCCGCGAGATGGGGATCGGCGCGACTGAGGGTCAGTATAAAGTCATTTCCAAAAACGCGTTGGCGCAGATGAAATCGATGGATTGCTACATTGCGATTCGCGGATCAAACAACATCAACGAACTCTCCGACGTCCCTGCGAAAAACATGCAGATGGTCGCTTCGCAAATGCGGCCGGTGCTCAATCATCGCGTGAATAAAACTCGTTGGTGCGTGCTGCGTTGGCCTCACCCGTCAATGGCGCAAAGCGCTGGGATGTCGACTGAGGCATTCGAAGACTTTTACTTCCGCGTTTGCCTGCTCAACTACGGTGCTTTGAAAAAAGGCATGACCGCGTTGGAGAAATTGATGACCAGCGCCGAGGAGGTTCACTTAAAAGGACCGGGAACAGATCTCCGTTTTTCAATCAAAGGAATCCCAGGCGTTGCGTGCGGCGGCTCACACAACATTCCAGACGGCGAGTGCTTCACGGCACCTGTGAAAGATTCCGTCGAAGGCGTCATTTCTTACAACACACCGTCGATTTATCAGGGCATTGCATTCGACAACGTGAAGCTCGAATTCAAAAAAGGGAAAATTGTCAAAGCGACCGCGAACAATACCAAAGCGATCAACAAGATCCTCGATACGGATGCGGGGTCTCGTTTCATCGGAGAATTCGCAATCGGATTCAATCCCGAGATCAAACATCCGATGCGCGACATCTTGTTTGATGAAAAGATCGCCGGCAGCTTTCACTTCACGCCGGGACAAGCCTACGAAGTGGCGGACAACGGCAATCGAAGCGCGGTGCACTGGGATTTGGTAAATATCCAGCGTCCCGATTACGGTGGCGGAGAGATTTATTTCGATGGGAAACTGATCCGTAAAAACGGTAAGTTTCTCGCGAAGAATCTCGAAGTGCTGAATTACTAATTCCACCTGTTCCGCCAATGAAATCACTCATTCTTGTGGCTCTTGGCGGATCTTTTGGTGCGGTTTCGCGCTGGCTGTTGGGAACCTGGTTGGATGGGTTGACCTCAGCTTCGAAATTCCCGTTTGGGATTTTGAAGGTGAACGTCCTCGGCTGTTTGCTGATTGGACTGCTTTACGGTCTCGCTGAATCCCGAAACCTTTTTTCTGCAGAAACCCGATTATTCGTTTTCACTGGGTTTTTGGGAAGTTTCACGACTTTTTCGACCTTTGGCTGGAATACCTTTGAACTTTTTAAAGCCGGGCATTTCGGAACCGCGATCAGCAATATCGTGATCAGCATCGTTGCCGGGTTGCTCGCCGTTTGGCTGGGCTATGCAGTTGCTCACCGTTTTTTATCGGCTGAAGCGTAAATTATTTTTCACGAACAAATACGGTATGTTCAACGAAACACCCCCTGTTTGATCGTAATTCTTGCAATTGTAACCAAACTGTAATGTAATTTTCAGATTGTTTGTCATGATTGAATCCGTATGTTGGTGATAGGTAAGGTTTAAGCCGAACGCACCCATTTTTCCTTTTTTTAGAATATGCCAAGACGAGCCAGCTCCGGAATCAACACAGGTCAAATCATCGGAATTTCTGCGGCCGTTATCGGTTTTCTATTGGCAGCAGTTTTGATGATCAAGGTTGTCGGGGGCGATCTATTTGGAGGTGGCGGGAACGGCGGCGGCAACTCTACAAGTTTCAAAAATGCGTCTGAACTGCGGCTAACTGCCTATCGCGACAACGCGAACAGCCTCCGGGGCAATGTTTACAAAGTGACCGGACGAGTTGAAGAAACCTTGAAATGGACTCCGGATCGCGGGCGTCTTATCAGTTTAGACGCAACGAGCGATGGAATTTCGATGCCCGTTCCGGTGATGATCCCGGAAGATTTTAGCAGCATCAATATTGATCGGGGAGCCGAGATGTCGATGGTCGTCCGCGTGGGACGCGACGGCACATTGACGGCTGAGTCGATCGAGGACTGAGGGGGGAAACGAACAACTAACGACGATGAATTACACGAATAAACTCAGCAACAAACTGGTGGCCGTGCTTCTGGCTACTGGAATCTGCGGAAGCCCGCTTTTCGGACAAGTTTTCACGCCCCCAACCGGCGGCGGAACAGCGCCTCCAGCTGGCGGCGGCGGAAACAACACAACGGTGGTCAACCAAGGCGGCGGAAATCAGGGAAACCAGCAAATGTTGGGCAATGATGTTCCGTTTTTGGATCCAACGACCGACACGTTCCAATTTGATGGCAAAACCTTCAACGTAAGCGATAACCGCCTGATGCGGGCGCGTTTTGAGAAGTATTTAAATACAGCTGAAGCCACTTCAGAGCGGGATCTCGCCTATCGGAAATCGATTCGCGCAGTGACCGATGCAATTTCTCCACACGGTCGCAAAAAAGGAGTCAATGCACTCGCTGTTGCGGTGGCAAACTTGCAATATGCCGCTGAATTTCCACAAGATGCCCGTCTTTGTGAATCACTCGCCAATGCGGTTTACCGGGTCGCTTTGGCCCGAAATACGGTTGGTCAGCTCAATGATTTGAATTTTCAGCTGGATCGTCAGCGCAAGCAGCTGGACTGGAATTTTGATGCCTGGAAAGATGACGGTGGTGGTCTTAATGAACGCCGGAAATTAAGTGAAAAAGCTCCGCCAAAAGGGCAGAAGGCCACGGATCCAGTGAATGCGGGCCACATCCAGCGTTATGTCACCCGAATTGCCGAAGTCGAAGCGGAGCGGGTCAAGAACAAGGCTAAAATGGAACTTTCAGAGATTGAAGCCAAATTGGAATTCCAGGCACTGATCGTTCAATATTTTCTCCAGCGTCGTTTCGAACATGTCATCATGGGAACACGGCTTTACACCGAGTTTTTTCAGGACGGAGATGGCCGACTTCAGTTTCAGGAAGGTTCGGAAGTTGAGTCCTCTTTCGGCAGTATGATCGGATTCAACCCTACTATTACCACCTTGGATGCATTCTCCAACGAGGCGATTCGCGACATCGACCAGCAAGTGGATTCCTTCTACTTCCTTTTAGAGAAAGGTGAAATCGACGGCGCGACCCGTCAGTTGCAGCAAGCGTTCGTCATGGGTGAATATCTCCCAACCGTTCAAGCGGTTCCCCGCGAAAAGAAACGCGAAATTCTCGAATACGCGCGAAATGCATTTCAGTTGACGAATGCGATGGAAGTAAGGGATTACACGCTGGCTGATGAATTGGTCACGAAGATGAGAGAGCAGGCATCCGATTTTGACTATTCCAAACCAACTGCGGCCATCGGAACGGCAAAGATCACCAGTAACATGCGGATCCGGACGGCAAAGAATGCAGCTCTCAAAGGTGATGATGCCAAATACGCGGAAAACATCACGGCGGCGGCTCAAATCTGGCCGATGAACCCGCAGCTAAAAGAACAGTCTGATCAGATTTTTGATCTTGGTGACACTCAATTGCAGGCCAAAAATGAATTTGATCGGTTGTTGGGAACGCAAAGTTATCGCCAAATCTTCACCAACAAGGCGCGGTTTATTGCGGCGACTGTCGATGACCCGGAGCGGCAAAGCGCGTTGAATCAGATCGTAGAGAACATTCTGGAAATCGAGACCTCAATGAAGCAGGCGGATACACTGATGAACGCAGGTCAGAGTTACGCGGCCTGGGAAATCGTAGAGAAAACATTCCAGCGCTTTCCGGATGATGTCCAACTGAGCTCAAAACGTTCTGACCTTTCGACTGAAGTAGCTGAATTCGTGAACGCGCTGAAAAATGCCAGAAACCTTGAGGAAAACCAGAAAGGCTCCAGCCTTGCCTGGTATTTGTCAGCTCGTCGCTACTACCCGCAAAGCGATTATGCTAAACAGGGCATCGATCGGTTGGTCAACGAAATCCTGCCGGATGATGCTGCCAGTTCAATTCCGCCTTCTTCGTCGCCCAACACCGATCTTCCACCACTTCCCGAGAATGGCGGAACAAGTGCTTCAGTGACATTTCCATAAAACCGTGATTATTTGGTGTCCCAATGGTACGGGATGAGCCTCCGGCTAGTTTCGAAGAAAAGTTGTCGAAACTGTCGGGATGAGATTGACGAACATCGATAAACTCTGCACCTATTGTCATTTTTGTTCTTCTAATTGCTCCAAGTAATTAACCTCAATGAATCTTAGGCTTTCCATTTCATCACTACTGCTTGCTGGTAGCCTATTTGCAGGAACATTGTTTTTGTCCTCTTGCGCGGTTGATGAAAATGGAAATTTGATGTTCGACCCGGAAATCGCCACTGTTTCGAATTCTTCGTTTAAAAAGACGGTTGAGCCGACCTCAAAACATTACAGTAAAGGCCATTACGTTTATGTGAATGAGTCCATTTTAAACACCGTCACCTCTTCGAATTCCCGGATCGAAATCGACATCAGCGAGCAACGGGTAAAACTCTATAAAACCGACGGCAATAAGGATCGTTTGGCGCTCGAGACTCAGGTTTCGACCGGTAAATCAGCCCATCCAACGCCGACTGGTAAATATCGAATTCTCGAAAAATCGCCTGCCAAACAATCCAATCTTTACGGAAAATGGGTCGATGCTTCCAGTGGTTCGGTTCTTGTCAGCGATGGCGATAGCCGCGAACCGCCCTCCAATAGAAATGCGAAATTCAAAGGTGCCAAGATGCCTTACTGGCTTTGAGTGACTGGTGGAGGCGCAGCCCTTCATATCGGATACGTTCCCAACGGTCCTGCAAGCCACGGATGCATTCGTGTGCCGAGTAAAATCCAGCCGACTCTTTACAAGAAAGTTCGCGTAGGGACTCCCGTTACGATCGTTCAGTAATTTATTTCCGATCAAACGATCGGATCGGGACAGACATCTCTGCGGCCGCATTTGTCGCAGAAGGTTCCAATCCAGTGCTCATCGAAGAACTCCATCAACTCGCCGACCATTTTGGGATCCCGCGTAAGGATTCCCGCTTCAAAATTTCGACGCAGTGGTGATTTTGCACCGACCCCGGCTCCCGTGAGATTGGCGGATCCGGTATAGGCGACTTTTCCATCGACGATGATGATTTTTGCGTGCATCCGGACGCATAACACCCGCTCGAAAAGCTCGGATTCAACCAGCTCAGGAAATCGATCGAAGTCCGCACGAAACCGGGGACCCGGTTCTTTGGCGTGAACCAATCGAATTTCTACGCCGTCCTGCAGTAGGTCAGCGAGCAGTTGAAGAAACGGCTGATACTTGCCCTTCCCACCTCGCTCGACGTGAAGATCTTTGATATCCGCTGTAGCAATCCAGACAAATTTTTCTGCCTGAGGGATTTCAGTTTGGATGACCGAATCGTAAATTTGTTTATTCAGCAGGAGCTCAGTCATCAGGCGGATCGGAAATTGACAGGGGAATTTTTAACCCTACGCTCTTTGCAACGTCGTCACCCGATGAATTCCTCTAAAAACAGCAGCGCCGAAAACAATCTTCTCCTCTTTGGACTGGAGCTTGCGCTACTGGGCTTGTCTGCCCGCTGATTTCCTTTTTTCCAGTCCCCTTTGCACCCATTTTTGGGGATTATCGTGCCCAATTTTCTCCTGAATTTTCCCCCTAAATCTGAACTATGAAACCTGAATCGATCCAAAAGTATCGGCCATTTCCCGCAGTGGATTTGCCCGACCGGCAATGGCCGAATCGCACCATCAGCGAGGCACCCATCTGGTGCAGCGTTGATCTACGTGATGGGAATCAGTCACTCCCCATCCCGATGAGTGTTGAAGAAAAACTGGAGATGTTCGATCTCCTGGTTCGGATCGGCTTCAAACAAATCGAAGTCGGCTTTCCCTCTGCAGCGGAAACGGAATTTAATTTTCTGCGTGCATTGGTGGATCAGAACCGGATTCCCAAGGACGTCACCATTCAGGTGCTTGTGCAAACGCGGGACCATTTGATTCGCCGAACGTTCGAAAGTTTGGAGGGCGTTAAAAATGCCGTGGTTCATATTTACAATTCGACCTCGCCTTTGCAGCGGCGGATCACGTTCAGTGATTCCTCGAAAGAAACGATTAAGCAAATAGCGATCGACGGCGCCACATTGGTGAAAGAAATGGTTCCGACCTTGCCCGAATCGAACATCACTCTGCAATACTCTCCGGAAAGTTTTTCCGATACCGAACTCGACTACGCTCTGGAAGTTTGCGAAGCCGTTTCAGAAGTCTGGGGCCCAACTCCGGAGAACAAAATCATCCTGAATTTGCCGGCTACCGTCGAATGGTTCACGCCCAATATTCATGCCGATCAAATCGAGTGGTTTTGCAACAACATCAAAAACCGCGAGAGCACGATCATCAGTTTGCACACCCACAACGACCGCGGAACAGGAACAGCCGCAACTGAGTTGAGTTTGTTGGCAGGCGCAGATCGCGTCGAAGGCACGCTGTTTGGAAACGGCGAACGAACCGGAAATCTCGATATCGTGACCGTGGCTCTGAACATGAACAGCCAGGGGATCGGAACCGGTCTGGATTTCTCCGACCTGTCGACCGTCCGAAACGTCTACGAAAAAACCATGCGAATGATCGTTCCTGATCGCCAGCCTTACGCGGGCGAATTGGTTTTCACTGCGTTTTCAGGAAGCCATCAAGACGCCATCAAAAAAGGCCTCGATCGCCGGAAAAAGGAACTTAAAGCAGCAGGCGAAAGCGAGATCGTGAAATGGGGCGTTCCGTATCTCACGATCGATCCCCGCGATATCGGCCGCAGTTACGAAGCGATTATCCGGATCAATTCGCAGAGCGGAAAAGGTGGCGTCGCCTACATTTTGGAAAGCGAACACGGTTTCGATCTACCCAAAACAATGCACCCGCAGGCCGGTGAAAAGATCTATTCAGTTGCCGATGAATTGGGTCGCGAGGTTTCCAATGAAGAAATCCGCGAGCTCTTTCTCGAGAATTTCGTGAACATCAGCAATCATCTGGAATTGCTCGACTACGAGCTGCGTCACAATGTGGGTGGCCCGGGCGAAGTGCGTTGCGAAGCGAAGATTTCTGTCGACGGCGCTGAAAAAACCATCGAGGGCGGCGGAAACGGTCCCATCAATGCATTTGTTCATGCGCTGCAAAATGCGGAACTGAAGCATTTTGCGGTCACCGATTACCGAAGCCACGCCATCACTGGTGGTTCTGATGCCGGAGCTGCGGCGTATGTTCAAATCAAAAGCAACGATGATGATATCGATGCGATTTGGGGGTGCGGCGTTGATCCTTCCATTGAAATGGCAGGACTTAAAGCTCTCGTCAGCGCCTGGAACATCCTTCACCAGGGCTGACCGGCTGACTGGAAAGAAGTTGCGAAATCCGCGTTTGCCCTTATTCCGTTTCCCGCTCATTCGAGCGGGAAACACTTCAGGGTTGAGCCAACGCACGGTGCTGTTGGCAGGAATGGTGAGGCCAATTCATTGCCGTCATTCACTCACGCGAGCACGAATCGTGCTTTTCTCGTGCCTTGATGCCTCAAACGATTAAGAAAATGTTCAGTATATTTACGAAAAAAAACGGCACGTGGAAAGATGACATCCTTTCCGGTCTTACGGTTGCGCTTGCGTTGGTTCCAGAGGCCATCGCATTCTCGTTTGCTGCCGGAGTTGATCCTTTGGTTGGGCTTTGGGCAGCAGTCTTCATGGGCTTCATCACAGCAGCTTTCGGTGGCCGCCCTGGAATGATTTCTGGTGCCACCGGCGCGATTGCCGTGGTTGTTGGAAAGGCGGTCCAATATGGTGAAACTCAGGGCGATGGACTTGGACTCCAATATCTTTTCGCCGTCATCATGATTGCCGGAATCATCCAAGTTTTATTTGGTTTGCTTCGACTTGGACGATTTATCCGTCTCGTTCCGCATCCCGTTATGATGGGTTTCGTTAATGGACTTGCGATCGTCATTCTAATGGCCCAATTCGGTTCGTTCAAAGCTCCGGACGGTTCGTGGCTTCCTGCCGATGCGCTTCAAGTCATGGCCGTGTTGGTCATTGTTACGATGCTCATCATTCAGTTTTTGCCAAAACTTACCACCGCCGTTCCATCGACACTTGTCGCAATCGTTGCGGTTGGACTGATTAGTTATTTTTGGGCCGGTTCAAAAACCGTCTCGGACGTGTTGCTCGAAGGAACCGGCAGCGGAGAATTGAGTGGAGCATTCCCAATTCCCCACATTCCCACCGACATTGTTTGGAACGCTGAAAGCTGCAAAGTCATCTTCGGCGTCGCATTCACCGTAGCTATGGTTGGAATCATCGAATCGCTCATGACCCTTCAACTCATTGATGACATGACCGAAACACGCGGAAAAGGAAATCGCGAATGTATCGCTCAGGGTGGAGCCAACTTCCTTTCTGGCCTCTTTGGTGGCATGGGTGGGTGTGCGATGATCGGACAAAGTTTGATCAACATCAAATCAGGTGGTCGCGGGCGAACTTCAGGCATTGTTGCCGCCGTTGCGCTCGCGCTATTCATCATGGTTGGAGGACCTGTCATTGGTCAAATCCCTATCGCTGCGCTCGTCGGTGTCATGTTCATGGTCGTGATCGGCACGTTTGAGTGGGCGACCTTCCAAACACTCGGACGCGTTCCATTCACCGAAATCATCGTGATTCTCGCCGTGACGCTGATCACCGTTTTCATGCACAACCTCGCGCTCGCCGTGTTTGTCGGCGTCATTTTGTCAGCCCTCGTTTTTGCATGGGAAAGCGCCAAACACGTTCGTTTGAATCCTCACGATCAGGAAGACGGTTCGCGAATTTACAATCTCCAGGGCCTGCTTTTCTTCGGCTCCGTTCGTGAGTTCGCAGAACGTCTCTCACCGGCGGACGATCCGGATGAGATCATCATTGATTTCAAAGAGGCCAAGGTTTGTGACATGTCGAGCATGGAAGCGCTCAGCAGTTTGACGGAGCGTTACAAGAATGCCGGGAAACGCGTTCGGATGCGTCACCTCAGCCCCGAGTGTGCCCAGATGCTGACTGCAGCAGGACCGCTCATCGAGATCGAAGTCGCTGAAGACGATCCGCATTACACGATCGCCCGGATTTAATTTTTACGAACCAACAGGGCGATAAGCCGGCTGGCAAGCGGTCTAAGGATTCTCGCGCAGCGGAACCGGAAGACAGCCCTTATTCAAACCAATAGGGTTAGTTCGACGAATCAACCCTATCTGATCGAATTACCTTTTCGATCCAACAGTATCCGTTCATCGAACAGACCCTGTTGGATCGTTTTATGTACACTCGACGCGGGAAATCATTCTTTTCGTGGTAAAATTAAATTTTATTAAGATTTATGAAATTCTAATAATTTCTTATAATCTTAGTGTGTGGATTTAAATTCCAGCGAAGTAAGGCTCCACGCTTTGGACTATTTTCAAATCGTCCGGAACCGCTTCCCGATGATCCTGCTGGTATTTTGCCTTGTATTCGTCTCGGCCGTTGCGATCACCCATCTTATGCCCAAAAAATATCTGGGCGAAGCGTCGTTTGAGATCGTCCAGAACTCGGATGACATCCGGCTTTTCCGCAACAGCTCAAACACCGACTGCGCGGCTCTGAATTTCATCAACACGCAATTCGAGATCATTTCAAGCCAGGGAACGATGTATCGGGTTGTTGATGAACTCAAGCTGGTCGATCGATGGAAAGACATTGGAACCCGCCAGGAAGCGACGAATCTACTGGCGGTGATTCCTCAGGACGTTGGTTTAGTGATGAACAGTCCCAACGGCCACATGGATGCGGAAGCGTATCGAATTTTGCGAACCAATCTTGAATTTGGCCGCCCCTTTCCCGGTGCCAACGTAATCACGGGAGTCAGTGGAAGTCCGGGCGAAGGAAAATCGACGACGATTACCAATCTGGCGTATGTCACTGCGCAGGGTGGTTACACAACGCTGTTGATCGATGCCGACATGCGCCGTCCGAGTTTGCACCGAAATTTAAATGCGCCTAACTCGCCGGGGTTGAGTAATTTTCTGGTTGGTGAAACGCCGATCGAAAATGCCGTTTTGCGGACGGAACATGAGAATCTCTGGTTTCTGCCAAGTGGCGGTTTACCAACCGATCCTGCGGGTCTCCTTAACACCAAAAAGATGTCGGACATGATCGCTGAAATGAAGCGGCGGTTTGATTTCATTTTCATCGACGCACCTCCAATTCTGGGCGCGAGCGATGCCTCTGTAATCGCTCGCGAAGCAGACATGACGATGATCATTGTCCAGCACCGTAAGCTGGCTGAGAAGACACTCCTCCGGGTGAAACAGGGCATCGAATCAGCAGGCGGAACGATTGCCGGTGTGGTGATGAACAACGTGGACGTCCGTTCAGACAGCCAGTATTCCTACTACACTTCGTATTACAGCTACTACGCGACTCTGCAGGGGCCGACCGTTCATTCTCCCCCTGCACAGCCGCTAGCCATTCCACAGCAGGCCTATCATCAACCGCCGCAGACAGTCCAGCCTCAGACTCCAGCCAATGCCTTTGCATCGCCGACGCCGCATCCACAATATCCGTTTGCACCTCAGCAGCAGCCTCAGCAACAACAACCTCAGCCGCAGCAATTCCAGCAGCAGGCCTATCAAAACCCGCAGCGGATTCAGCCTCAAGAACCGAACCGGCTGACCGATGTTTACTAAAAACCGAATGCCCTCTTTTTTGATGAATCCACGTCTTCTTTTTCTCGCTGCCGTTTTCTCTGCGTCACTGATTGTCCCATCGAATTCATCGTTCGCGGATGAAGCAATTCTGCGGGCAGGCGATAAAATTCGCCTGCAAATCAAAGGCGTTCCCGATGAGGAAAAGAACGAGCTTGATGGCGACTACACGATCAGCGAAGACGGCACGATCCCGCTGCCTTACATTTCCGATCCAAGGGCTGCGGGGGCAAAGCCATCGTTGCTGGCTCAAGCGATTGCCAAAGCGTATCAAGAAGCGGAAATCTATACCAATCCTACAATCGTGATCAATTTCGGCGACGAGCGTGTTGTCCGACAAGTAACTCTTACCGGCGGCATGAAGCGAAACGGACCGGTCGAATATCGGGATGGATTGACGTTGATTCAGGCCATTTCATCCGCAGGTGGTCCCAGCGATTTTGCAAAACTGAAAGATGTCTGCCTCATTCGTGGAGGAAAATCATACAGCTACAACGTGGAAGAACTTCTCAGAAAACCGCGAATGGACCCCGCTTTGCTTCCCGACGATTCGATTATCATTCCCGAATCAGGTCGGAAACTGTAATCACCACTCGGTGATAACACCGCGATTTTTGCGGATGTAATTCCATCCGGACAAAATCGTGAGCGCCAGACTGAGATAAATCAGAATCTGGCCGAGAACTGCCACTGAGGTGATTTTCCAGTCGAAAAACGGTGTGAGCCAGCCGAAAAGCGGTTCGCTGGCGGCGAGGGCGAGGAGAAAATAAAGAACGGTGATGATTTGCCAGACCGTCTTATGCTTACCCAAATTCTCAGCAGCGAGCACTTTTCCTTCCGCGGCGGCAACCAGTCGAAGACCCGTCATGAGAAATTCGCGCGCCAAAATCGCTACGACGACCCATCCGGGCATCATATCGAGTTCTACGAGCAACACGAAGCCACCGCACATCAGAACTTTGTCCGCCAGAGGATCCATCAGCTTTCCGAAATCAGTGATTAAATTGTGCTTTCGAGCAATATAGCCATCAAGAAAATCAGTAATCGAAGCAATCACAAACAAGATGAAAGCGATCGAAAATCGATGCTCCATTTGTGATGACATGACCCCAACGAAAACAAATGTCAGGATCAGACGAAGGACGGTGAGTTGATTGGGCAGATTCACGAATCAACAGGGTTGGGTTGATGGACAGATAGTAATGGATCGTTGAAACAACCTGAACGCTTTCGTAGCCTATTCAAACGCAATTCCAAATTCGAACGCGACCTTTTCGACAAATTCGCGGTGGCGCTTCGGGACATAATACCTCCAGCGGCTCAAATATTCGTGAAAAGAATCATCGGGAAAAGATTCGTCGACATTCAACCACGCAATGGTTTCCCATCCCGCAGGGTATTCTTCGAAAAGCGGCAGCAGCTTGATCGCGACGACATTGTTCAATTCACGCTGCCCTTGAGATTTTCGAAGCCGCATTTCCTTAACGGCAAACCATTCTGAAAGCGGCCGACGAGTTTGCAAAGCGGCGGAATCGATCCGGTCCTGCGCGTACTTGGTCAAGTTCACGCTGTAACTTTTCCAATTCGAAAACGGAGGGTCGGTTTCCCATGTTTTACCCATTTCACGCAAAACAAATAGTGAAGCAGCTTCGCAGAGGCTTTCTTCAAACCAGCCGTTGGGATTTTCGTCTTCGCGATAATTGCTGAGCACGTGGCAAAGCTCGTGGGCAAACTGAAAACTGCACTGCGCCCAGAATCGATTGCCCGTATTGAGTTTCACGGTGTAACCGCCCTTTGAGTCGCGATCATAAAGGGTAATCGGCCCGCCTTTGGCATGAACGGTGATGGGTTCAACAAACCGACCCGGAAAATGCTTCATCAATTCTGCTCCGGCACTGTCGAGGACGGCCTGGACATCGCGAACTTCGGCCTGCCAGACCGTTTTATCTTCAGAAAGACGGATTTTTAAAACGGAGTTTTCAAGTGACTCGGAGGTTGGTTCAGCAGCCGGAGGCTCAGCCACGACGGGGGGTGCGGGATCCGATTTCGGAGTTGGTTGGTCACAACCGCAGACCAAAAACAGGGCGAGCAAAATGCAGGTGCTTGAGATTCGCTTCATCTGCGACGAATCTGGTTGGCATCATGCCGGATTCCAATCCTAAATTTCTCAAACCGTGCGTTTTTTTTGATCGCGACGGCGTTGTCAATCAGTCACCCGGCCCGGGATACGTTCTCAGATGGGAGGATTTCCATTTCAATCCCGGATTCATCGATGCTTTCAAAACGGTGAAAGCAAATGGCTACCTCGCCGTCATAATTACCAGCCAAAAGGGCGTTGGGAAGGGCCTGATGCCACTTTCCGAGCTGAATCGGATTCACGAAAACATGCAGCAATTCATCGAAAGCGAAACGGGTGAACGATTTGACGGAATTTTTGCATTTACTGGACTGCCCGATTGCCCCCATCAACCGAAGCCCAACCCCGAAATGATTTTTGCGGCTCAAACCGCGCTGAGCCTTGATTTAAAAGCCTCCTGGATGATCGGAGATGCCGATCGCGACATTCTGATGGGCAAAGCAGCGGGACTTGGCGGAACTATTCGCATCAAAACTGACAAGCCAATAGACCCTGAAGCAATTGCTAATCATACACTTACCAATATAATCGACCTATCTAATATTCTCACCGACAAACTCAGTGCTGGAAATTAGCATTATGGTGAATACATTAGTTCTCCTTAGTCCCCACCCAATCCTTAATTTTTCATGGCACGCGCCTCAAACCTCACCATGTGTTCTTTCTGCGGAAAGAGTCACGCCGAAGTCAAAAAATTGATCGCCGGCCCCGGCGTCTACATTTGCGACGGTTGCATCAATGTTTGCCGTGGTATTCTTGAAAAAGAGCTGAATGAAATCGAAGAAGAAGTTCCCGGCACTGGCGCGTTCAAAGTACCCCGTCCGAAAGAACTCTGCGAATTGCTCGACCAGCACGTCATCGGTCAGGAGCACGCTAAAAAGGTGCTCTCCGTAGCGGTTCACAACCATTACAAACGCGTTCAGCAATTCACTTCGACCGGCAAGTTGCGTTCGAGCGATCGTTTTGCTGAATACGAAGAAGTGGAGATCGAGAAGAGTAACATTTTGCTGATTGGACCCACCGGTTCAGGAAAAACGCTTCTCGCCAAGACGCTTGCGAAAGTCCTCGACGTTCCTTTTTGCATCGCTGATGCGACCACCCTGACAGAAGCGGGTTACGTCGGCGAAGATGTTGAAAACATCGTGCTCCGCCTCCTGCAGTCAGCGGACTACGACGTGAAGCGTGCCGAGATGGGTATTATTTACATCGATGAGATCGATAAAATTGGCCGCAAAACTGAGAACGTCAGCATTACCCGCGATGTTTCCGGCGAAGGTGTTCAGCAGGCATTGTTAAAAATCCTTGAAGGCTCTACGTGCAATGTTCCACCACAAGGTGGCCGCAAACACCCGCAGCAGGAATACATTCAGGTGAACACTGAGAAGATTCTTTTTGTTGTCGGTGGTGCTTTTGTTGGACTCGATGAAATCATTTCCCGCCGCGTGGGTAAAAAAGTGCTCGGATTCAGCGAGGAAAAATCCACTGAAGCAACAGAGGATGAACTCGAGAAGCACCTCCGCAACGTGACGCCGGAAGACCTTCACGGATTTGGTTTGATCCCCGAATTCATCGGGCGTCTTCCCGTTGTTTCGTCACTTCGCCACCTGACTCGCGAAGAGCTCATCGAAGTTCTCACCGAGCCAAAGAACGCGATGGTCAAGCAATACGGCAAGCTCATGGCGATGGACGGTGTCGATCTCCAAATTGAGCAGGACGGCCTCGAAGCCATGGCCGAAGAAGCTATCGGACGCGGAACCGGCGCGCGTGCGCTGCGTTCTATTTTCGAGAAACTCATGCTTGAGGTGATGTTTGAATCTCCAAGTGCTGAGAAAATGTCCCGTGTTGTTGTAAACCGCGAAATCGTCGAAGGCCTTCGCCCGGCAACGATTGAAGTGATCGAAGAAAAACCGGTCGCCAAGGAGTCCAAGAAGACAGCTGCTTAATCTGGCGTTTCTACACAAACGGTCGTTTTCGCGGCTCACCTATTTTCCCGAATGGGTGCTTGTTTTTGCAAGCGCCTCTTCTGCGTTCCAGGCTTAGCTCCGCCCCAGCGCACTTGAATAGTGTTTCGATTCGGAAAATTTAACTCTTAGTGAGTTAATGAGATTTCAAGCCGCTTAGAAGGTTCAGCTTTCAAAAAAATAGGGTTTTGGCGTAAGCGCTCCGAATTCGAAAAAGATTCAGGCCTCCAATTATCCGGAGTGAATCAGCACGGCAATTGATGACCACGCTTGCCCCTGCTGCATGCGCCATTCTTGAGAATTAGATAATTTTTGCAGCAGAACTCAAATTTTACTCAGTAACATTTTTTCTAAAATGTATCTGAAAGCTGCCCTCAACTGGGAACCAATCGTTGCGATAAGACCAGCTCAATTTGGCCGGAGTCTTATCGCAATAACGTTCGGGCTCTCTTTCAACGCCTCTATTTCCGCTCAGGAAACGGTTACAGCACCATCTCCCGCTGTCGTGACAACAACTCCGGTTGAATCAACCACTCCGCCTGTACCTGCAGCCACCACGACCGAAGCCAATTCGTTAAGCGACGCTGAAATTCTTGAGCGACTTCCGAAGCTTCCAACGGCTCAACTTCAAAATTTGCTCAGCGTTTATGCCCGGTTGAAGAATGATCAGATGTCCGATTCGATTATGGCTGAATTGAATCGTCGCGCCCCCGGGTCAATCACAGCCGAAATGACTCGATCCATGCGGAATGAAGCGCTGGGTATTGATAACGCCTCCCCGAATCCCTACGAAGTGGAAGAAACTCAAATCGATGTTCTCACGACTCGAAAGCAATACGCCGAAACGATTGCTATAATGGAACAACTGCGTATTCAAAAGCTGGGCGGGCGGTATTTTCCCTTAGAAGGCAGCGCAATTGCAGGCAAATTATTTGATGGAAACGACCGAGCCTGATTTCGAAGGCTGGACCTTTATGGGCGATATCCACCGCATGCTTGGGAACACAACCATGGCAGGCGCTTCATATAAAAGGGCTTTGGAATATCTCAAAACATCGCTCACTTCCGACGAAGACATTGTTCAATCGAATCAATAGCCGAGACAACTCGCACCAAAATCGCTGGTCAGTCGCAGTGCGGACGATCGTCATCCTCTCCACCATCGTGCCCCACCGCCCGCTTCACTTTTCCACCGTATCGAAGCGTGAAAAAATTAAGGGCGCTGAGCACAGTCGCCACCTCCCATTGACTATGCGCTGCCGCCATTCCAATGGCTCCGGCACTCCAAACACTCGCAGCAGTCACCATTCCCCGGACGGTTCCTTTCGTTTTTAAAATTGCGCCGCCACCGAGAAACCCGAGTCCGCCAATCAACCCTATTCGATCGTTCAGCCTCGATTGATCGCTCGAATAGGAGCCGTCGATTTTCGACGGCCCTGAACAAAATCAAACAGCGCCAGTTCCATGGGCTGATCCGTTCGGACCACATAATGCTCGGCCCGATTCCGCTCGCAGACTTGGTGAATTGAATCGAGGTGCGCGTTCAGATTTTTCTGATACCCAGCACGCGCGGCATCCGGATCGATGTAGAGATCTTTGCCAGATTCCGAATCCCTAAAGTGGGTAGCCTTTGAAAATGTAAAATCGATCTCCGCTGGATCGAGCGTTTGAAAAACAACCAGGTCGTGACCAGCAGCGGCCAGGTAACCGAGATGTTTTTCAAGCATCTCTGTTGGTGCAAGCAAATCGGAAATCAGAACGAGCAGGCTTCGTTTCCGAATGATCTCAAAAATTCGTTTCAAAGGCGCAGCCAAATCCGTCCCCGTTCCCTTTTCGGCATTCGAAAGCTGAAGCATCATCCGGCGAAGATGCCCGGGCCGATTTCGAGGTGGTATATGCTGATCGACTTTGTCATCAAACGTCGTCAGGCCAACTGCATCGCCCTGCCCCATCATGAAATGCGCCAGCGTTGCTGCGAGCGTCGACGCGTATTCCGCTTTGGAAAACTCACCCGATCCGTAGCTCATCGACTTGCTCTGATCGACCATCAAACAGCACCGCAAATTCGTTTCGTCCTCGAATTTTTTGATATAAACACGGTCACTCCGCGCCACCACTTTCCAGTCGATAAATCGAGGATCGTCACCCTTCGTGTATTGACGGTATTCGCTGAACTCCACCGAAAAACCATGATACGGCGATTTGTGAATCCCTTTCCAAAAACCCTCCATCACAACACGAGCACGCAGCTCAAGCGATTTGATTCGCATGAGCGCAGCAGGATCGATGTAGTTGGTTTTGGAATCAGACATCACTCAAAAATTTCTGATCAGGCCTTTTCGGGGGTACTCTCCACCAAATACTCGATCACTTTATCAACCGTGATTCCTTCTGCTTCAGCGCGATAATTCACTAACACGCGGTGGCGCAGCACGGGACCGACCATCTCGCGAATGTCTTCAAACGTCACGTGGGCCCGCCCCTGCAATAGTGCGCGGGTTTTTGCCCCGAGAACGAGGAATTGACCGGCCCGTGTTCCCGCCCCCCAATTCACCCACTCATTGATGTAATCAGACGTTCCTTCGCGATTGGGACGAGTGGATGCCGCAATTCGCACAGCGTAGCGAACCACATCTTCAGCGATCGGAACACGCTTCACCACTTCGTGGCACTTCTTCAAATCTTCTCCCGAGAAAATTTTGTTCACCGGCTCAGCTCCGGCTCCTGTGGTTTGTTGCACAACGGAAACCTCATCGTCTTCGCTAAGATAATCGATCACGATATTGAACATGAAACGGTCCAACTGCGCCTCGGGAAGTGGGTAGGTTCCTTCCATCTCAATCGGGTTTTGCGTTGCCAAAACAAAGAACGGCTTTTCCAATTCCAACGTGGTTCCGGCAACAGAAACTTGCTTCTCCTGCATCGCTTCCAGCAAGGCTGCTTGCGTCTTCGGCGGAGTACGGTTGATCTCATCTGCCAGAATCATATTGGCAAAAATCGGACCTTTCGAGAAAACCAATTCGCGGGTGCCGTCCGCATTTTCCTCGAGTAGCTCTGTTCCCGTAATGTCTGACGGCATCAAATCCGGCGTGAACTGAATTCGGTGAAACGACAGGTCGAACACTTTTGACAATGTCGAAACTAACAACGTTTTTGCCAAACCGGGCGCACCCGTTAGCAAACAGTGGCCACCGGAAAGCAACGCAATCAATAGCTGCTCGACGACTTCTTTTTGGCCAACGATGACCTTCGAAAGCTCGCGACCGATTTCAGCATGCGCCGTCTTCAGCTTTTCCGTCATTTCCCTTTCGAGTTCGAAATCGGGATTGGCGTCTTTTGGAGGAATGGGTGGAGGTGTAGTGGCTTCGTCGCTCATCAGTGGGTCAGTGCGTAAAAAACAATATTAATGCCGAGTGGGTAGGCATATTTTTCGGAAAACTCGCGGAAGAACCAGGGATCGGTTCCTTCTTCTTCCCAGCCGTCACCGAGATCGGTGTTCCAGCAAATCATCATGCACATGCGACCTTTATCGTCATAAACGGCACGGTAGTGGGGAGTCTCGGAACCAGGCTTGTTCCATTCGTAGGTAATACCGCGCTCGCGCCCCATTTGAGCCATCCCCACAGCGGGGATTTGGGGCTTGATCGGCAAATCAAAAACGATGTGAAAAATCGGATGATCTAATTCTAAATCAATGGGTTCGCGTTCCGGAAAAATCTGTTTCAAAGCACGGTTAAATCCATTCCACTCGCCGATTCCCCAGAAGTCATCAACCATCATAAACCCGCCGTTTAGCAAATAATCGCGAAGCACTTTGGCTTCTTCATCCGTGAGCCAAATGTCGCCCGGCTCAATCATGTAAACGAACGGATAGTGTCGAAGTTGTTCAGAATCGATATCGACAATGGCCCCGTTCGGATTGGTTTCCAGCGAAGTGAGCTGCTGAAGACGATAGGAAAAATTTAGATCCGCATCCGGGTAATCGGTAAGCCATTTGGAGCGACGGCCCATGAAGTTACCCGAATTATAACGCAGTCGAGCAAACGTGAAAATGTCGTTGGGAACCTCTTGATTCACTTTCCACGTTGGAAATCCGTAAGAATTTCCACCACGAAAATCTCTCGGGTCTTCGGGAACATCACCGTCCTGAATTCCGAAATTGGTCGGCTTATAATTTGTCTCGCTCAATCCTGCGCCGCCGCGATCGGAATCTTGCGCCAGCAACAATGTAGCAAAACCGATGATGGTCAGGTTGATTAAGAGGCGGCGTTTCATGAAAAAGTTTTTTACGATCCAATAGGGTACGTTCGATGAATCAATAGGGTTGGTTCGTAAAAATCATTTTGCGGGAGCGGGTGCTCCGCCTTCTGGAGCGTTCGGCTCCACAACACTCGGTTCGAAATCTTGAAGCAAGTTGTGAGCTTCACGAAATCGAGGCGACTCAGCCAACGAATCAAGCAAATAACGACGGGATTTGGCTTCGTCTTTTGGCTGCAATAATTTGGCGAGCCGGAAGCGGACTTCAGAAGGATTGGTCGGGCGCAGTAGCAGCAATTTTTCGAAAGAAGTCACGGCGCCATCGGCTTTGCCATTTGCTTCGAGAGCGCAACCTTTGCAGTAATGGATTTGCTTCGAAAACGGATTCAAGGCACTCGCTCGATCAGCGTTCACGGCCAGTTTATCCCAGTTTTCATTTTCCAAATCGAGATCCATCAACCGCGCATAAACAACATGAGCTTCGGAAGATTTCGCCGCCAATTCACGGAGCACAGCCGCTTCTTTCTCGGGCTGTTCGAGAGCGCGATAGGCCCGGGCTTTCAGCATGTAGCCGCTGTCGCCATCAACGTAATCGGGATAAAGTTTAATAAACTCATCGGCTGATTTCACGACTTCGTCCCATTGCTTATCCGCGAGCAACCTTTGAGTATGCACCTTGCGCGCCCAGAAATTCTTGGGGTTTTTCTTCACGTAAGCCGCAATGGAAATCTTGCTGCGAGGATTCACTTCATCTGGCCCTGGAGTAATCCAATCCACGCCGGGAGCGAGATTTTTTGCCAAATCGAAGACGTGATCCGCAAATTTTTGCTCCAACTTCGGCATGTCGGTGGTGTGCTTCGCAATGGCATCGTTGATCAACACACCATCGCCGAGATCATTGAGGATTTTTTTGAAGTTCCCGATGCCGTAGCTCTCGATCAAGTAATCAACCACGAGATAAGACTCGTAGTAGGCAAACATGATGTGCGTTCCGCTTTTGGGATTCAAAAATGCACCGCTCAACGCGCTGATTGGCGTGAGATCGCCATCTTCGAGAATCATTTTACGATACGTCGGCGTCATCCGCTGGCCCCAGGTTTCATTCCGCTCCATTTCTTCATAAACGGAAATCCCTTCGCTCAACCACCGTGGCATTTTGTTCTTGGTAACCGAAAGGGTCACGACGTGGGCAAACTCATGCCATAACGTTGCTTCCCAATTATTTTTACCGTGAGCAAGCCCGCCGGGGCTGTTCATCGTCACGACTGTTCCGAAACATGCGCCCAAAATTCCGGCGCCGCCGAGATTTCCGAACGTCCGGATCGCAAAGTCTTGCTGTTGAGGGAAGAACTCAACGAGCACTCGATCTTTCAATTCCAGCCCGTATTTCTTGCACAAAACGGCATAAGATTCTTCGAGTAATTCGACAGCTCGATCACCGTAAATTTTGACTTCATTCGCCGGCATCCGAATCGTGAAATTCTCGGTTTCGATTGTTTCCATCGCCGCGATCTGTTCTTTTAAAACGGTCAGGTTATACGCGAGAACGTTGTAGGGGTCCGCTTCGGAAACTTCTTCGGCGAGGGCGAACGCGCCTGTTTCATCACCGAGACGCATTGAATCGTTAGCGAGTTGAAGCTTGGCTGGAAGAAAGTTGGGATCCAATGCGAGCGCCTTTTTCTGCGACTCCGCACTCTCTGAAAAACGATAGTTGCGAGAAAGAACCCGCCCGATGGTATGATCGATTTCAGGATTCTTGTCCCATACTTCCAATCCGCGCTTGCGAGCTTCTTCCGCTGTTTTCAAATCGTTGCGCGCCAGATTTTCTAATGCGGAATCGTATGCCCACGCCAACGGCTCTCTTGGGTTCGTAGTTAAGACTCGACTGAGCAATTCTTCAGCCGCGTCATACTGCTCCGCATCGATCAAGTATTCCGCCATGAGCAGATTCGATTCGGCATGCATGGGATTGATCTCGAGCGCCTTTTGCAAAATCGTGACAGCCTGTTTGCGGTCTCCGGCGAAAAACGCTTTTGCCAAACCAAATCGCAGGTCGGGATTGTTTGGCTGAAATTTCACCGCTGCGCGAAATTCTTCCGCTGCACGTTTGAAATCTGATTTCTCCAACGATAACTTTCCGATTGCAACGTGGGCTTCGACCAATCCGGGATGAGCTTCGTTCGGCTTTCGTTTTTCTTTGGAACGGTCTTTTTTCGCCGGTTCAAAATATTGTTCCAAAACAACTGATGGATCTGCATCCAACGCCAGAGCAGCTTTTCCAAGCGTTACGAGGTCGATTGGTTTGCGATCTTTCGGTTTCTGCTTGAGAGCGGCAGCATTGACCAATTCGAGAATTTTTGAGGCGTCCTCGGTTTTTCCCAATTGGGTGTAGAGATCGTGAACTTCCATCAGCTCCGGCATGGAGTCTTTGTAAGACACCGGAATCTCGGCCGCTTTTTCCAACGCTTCGTCATATTTTCCCTGACGAAAAAGCGACCACATCCAAAGCGTCCGCCATTCCGGCGAGGGCTGGCCGCGCTCCAGCGCAAACCGGCAGGCCTGCTCAACAATGTCGTAACGGCCCGACTCGAACAATTCCCGAACCGGCGGCAGTTGATCCTGATCGAAGAACTTTTTGTAATCAGCCTGAGCAAATGCCTGATCCGAACCAACGAGCAAAAGCAGCGCCGCAGCGAAGAATTTGATTGCCCGGGAGAAGTGGAATGTCATACCCAACGACTCAACTCGAATTCGAGCCTTCCGACAAGTGTAAACCCCTCCGGCGACGTGGCCGAAGTGTGTCAGTAGGATATTGTGGATCCGTCTAACGGGTGGTCGGTTTCAGGAGAAATAAACCGTGGGTTGCCTTGTAGGAATCGTGAGCATCCATCGTTTTAAATTCATGCCCGGCTCCCCAGGAGTCGGAAAAGATGATTCGCTGCGTTTTGTCGTTGTAACCAATGATCATCCGCATGTGCCCGCCATCTGCTTGCGGCGAAATCGCAGGCTCCTCGGCATATTCTCCCAATCCAAGTGACCATAAAAGCGGAATGCCTTCGTCGATGTATTTGTGAATCATCTTGTGGTAATCACGCTCTTCCACCTCATCGCCGACAAATTTATTGTCGACCAACTCAACCAGACCATTCCGGTGACCCACGGCAAGCGCTTCGAACCGAGTCTTAAAAAGGTGATCAATTTGCCCGAGTTCTTCGTTAATCGTCAACGTACTGGTTCCGCGGTCGGGATCTGCGTTGGCGATCTGAGCCAATTGATGCTGATCACAGGGAATTCCATAATATTCAAAAAGCCGCTGAGCTGAGGCGACGACACAATATCCTTTTTGCCCCTGATCCACCATCGGAACGCCTTTTACAAAAACGTTGCCCTCGTTGTCCCGCTTCACATTTCGCGGCAGATCTGAGAGCCGAACCGTCGCGCCCGCGCGGGCGTTCATGGCTGCGGCATAGGTTCCTTCGGCATCCCGACGTGCCATTCTCATTCGGAGAAACTCGACATTCGCGGGAGCCTCCGGATTGTGTTCCAGCACTGCCATTCCTGCACCCGAAATCCAGATCCAGCCGGAAGTCAGCATCCCCTTTTTAGGCTTTGCCACCCGCCGAACAGGTCGAATATCCAGCCGCGTTCCAATTTCCTTTCCGCACAGTTTAAAACGTTCGTTAAAGTCGGAATTCGAAATCGTGCCCCCATCGCCCCGGTTAAAAATCGATATCGTTGCCCCCAAATATTTACCGTCTTTGAAGTCGATAATCGCCTCTTCAATCTGCACGGTGCCCCCGAAAATCGATAATTCGATTTCAAGATTGGAATAGGGCCGTCGCTGAAAGAGTGCACGCGACTTGTCTTTCGTGAGCCATTTGAAATAAGGACTCTTTTTCCTTTCTTCGACAGAAAACTTCTTCTCCAACTTCTCCGGCGTGAACTCCCAGGCAGAAGGAAGATCCAGAAACGGGTCCAACGACGCCTTGAGCTTTTTTTGGGCATGAACAGCCCCTCCAAGGGACAACCCAATAACCAAAACCCCAATTCCTGCAACTCTGGACCGCAATCTCATTTCCGGATGACTAACGGGCAAGCTTCTACATTTCCAAGCCAAAACGTTTCAAAATTACCGTCATCCCCAAATAAAGCAGGGCGGTAATAACAACGCAGATGGCGAGATTAGGCCAAAAAGAGAGGCCTTTTTTCAGAAGCCATGGGAAAATGAGAAACATCGGTAGACTCGGCAACACAAACCAAAACACGCCGGTTGAATGGGCCGCGAGCGCTTCCGTCTGCTTTTCAGGGTTATCGCGAAGCCCCGCCCAGACCCACACAAAGGTAATCAATGACACCAGTGGGAGTGAAGCGACCATCGACCCGAAAAGGGGTTTCGAATGGCGGATGACGATCTCGTTTACGATGTAAATGAGCACCGCAGAGATCAGGATTTTGATGATGGCGAATTTGATCATGGGGCGAATGATCAATCATTTCACGCAGGCAGGCAAGTTCGGCTACACCACCACTTATCATCCTCACGTAGCGGAAGATGTAAAATCTTCAGAAGCACAGCCGACTCAACCCGCCATGTAGGAGAGCTTGGACGCAGTTGCGTCGATCTCTGGCGTGCCGTCGACCAATTCACCAATTGGATCCCACTGCGCCGAAAGGAACGCATCGCGAGCGGTGTCGACAATCGTTACGGGAATTTTCTGATCACCAAAACGAACTTCGCAGGCTTCAACATCAATCGTGATTTCCGTTGTTGGATCAGCCGCTACTGCTGCGCTCAGTGTTTCTATGCCTTCCGCAGTTGCCACCGCACAGGGAATTCCCAGAGTTGCGCAATTGCCGAAGAAAATCTCCGCGTAGCTTTGTGCGATGAGCCCTCGAAAACCATAGCGGTAGATCGCTTGAGGCGCGTGCTCACGGGAGCTTCCACAGCCAAAATTCACACCCGAAATGAGAATGCTCGCTTCGGAAAATTTCGGATCGTTCAGGGGATGATCGCGTTTTTCGTCGTTTCCATCAAAGCGAACATCGTAGAAAAGATACTGACCTAGGTCGTCAAACGTCACACATTTCATGAACCGAGCCGGGATGATTCGATCGGTATCGATATCGGAACCGGGAACGTGAACGCCTTTTCCAGAAACTGAGGTAATTTTTGCGAGAGCTGCCATATCGTTTTTTGTTGCCGCAATAGATCGTTTCGACGGGCGGATCTGACAAGCGGAAATGCGCGAGGTGGAAAAAGTGGTCAAAATTTGCGTAATCTGCTATTGCTGCCTTTCTAAAATTTTTATGAGCAACCTAAACACTTCCAAAGAACGCTGGTATTCCGGCATTACACGCTACGAATGGCTTGTTCTCATCATTGCTTCGGCTGGCTGGATTTTCGACGTTTACGAAGGGCAAATTTTCAACCTGACTCGGAACAACATGCTCGGAGACATTCTCGGGCAAGATCCGGGAAGTCCCGACGTGAAGCAATACGGCGAATGGTTTCTCGCTGTCTTTCTGATTGGAGGAACTTTTGGCGGCCTTCTTTTTGGAGCGCTTGCGGACAAATACGGGCGACGCCCGATCATGATCGTCACCATTCTGATGTATTCGGTGTTTTCCGGCATGACATTTTTTGCAACGGAGCTTTGGCACGTCACCGTGCTTCGTTTTTTAACAGCGATGGGAATCGGAGGCGAATGGGCCGTTGCAGCGGCACTTGTTTCCGAGGTATTTCCTAAAAAAGCCCGAGCCAATGCCGCGAGTATTTTTCACTCCTCTTCAGTCGTCGGAACCTGGCTCGCAGCGATCGCAGCGATCGCTGTGGGGACCAACTGGAAATACGCCTATCTGATCGGAGTTATTCCCGCAGTGCTAATCATTTGGGTCCGCGTTGCTATTAAGGAACCCAAAAAATGGGAGGATGCTCGAAAAGCAGCCGCAGACGGCACTCAAAAACAAGGCAGCTTCATAGAGTTGCTCTTCTCTAAACAATGGGCCGGTCGCGCTTGGGGCGCCATGGGACTCGCCGCAGTCGGATTGGGAACTTTTTGGGCAGTTACCGTGGCAGGACAAGACTTGGCTCGGGAAACCCTTATCGCAGAGGGTGTTGATCCTGCCGTTGCTTCGCAAAAATCAAAATTCGCCTACGGCATTATCCAGACGATTGGCGGCGGTATCGGATTGCTCCTGTTTGGCCCGATCAGCCAGAGAATTGGACGGAAAAAGACGTTTATCTTCTTTCACATTGCGGCACTGATCATTACTCCTATCACCTGCTTTGCTCCATCAAACTACACGATGCTGCTGTGCATACTGCCGATTTTCGGATTTTTCACTCTAGGAATGCATGCGGGCTACGCCGTCTATTTCCCGGAACTCTTTCCGAATCGATTGCGAGCAACCGGCACCAGTTGGGGCTTCAATGGCGGCAGAATGTTAGCCGTAACCATTCTTTTTCTTTCAGGAGCAATGAAGAAGAACATGGATCTTCCGGTAGCCATGACATGGCTGTCTGGATTTTTCCTTTTGGGAGTGATCATTATTCTTTTCCTCCCCGAGACCCGCGGCAAAGACCTTCCGGAATAGTAGAAGCGGTCATTACCGAGCCTCATGCCGGACCCAACCCTGATTTGCATCGCCGCTCTGATTTTGGCGATCGCTGCCTTCGTACAGTCCGCCACTGGCTTCGGCATGGCACTGGTTTGCATGGCGGGCTTGCCGCTTATCATGCAGGTTCCGGAAGCCGTCGCGCTGGTAGCGGTGTTCAACCTTCTCGTGACCGCAAATGTGATGTGGTTGAATCGATCCGGATTTTCCTGGCCGAAAGCCTGGCCGCTCGCCCTTGCCATGGTCATTGGGATCCCCCTCGGCTATTTTGGATTCAAATCGATTGATGCAACGCTCATCATTCGAATTCTGGGCGGCCTGCTCGTCACAATTTCGCTGACTGATCTCCGGCTTTCCGAACGCGGTCCTGAAAAGGCGCTTCAACTCCCGCGCTGGGCGGCTTTTCCCATTGGCCTCGGCGGGGGAATTCTTGGGGGAGCGTTTAACATCGGCGGCCCTCCGATCGTGGCCTATGTCTATTATCAGAATTGGTCGAAAGCCCAAGCTGTCGCTGTGTTGCAATCGTGCTTTCTCGCTGGAGGTATCACCCGAAATTTATTAATGGCTGGACAGGGCGACTATTCAAAAGGGCTTTTTGTGATCGTCGCAGCGGCGATCATTCCAGCGGCAATCGCCATCTGGCTGGGGAAACGGACGCTCGACCGCCTACCCCAAAGCTTGCTTCGCAAAATCGTTTTTATTTTTGTGCTTTTAATGGGGATCAAATACCTGATCTGGCCGTGATGAGATCCAGGATTTCCGCCGGCGATCCCACCAAATGATCCGCTCCGTTTTTCTGCAATTCTGACACCTCGCGAAAGCCCCATTTCACGCCGACTGCGATCATTCCGGCGCTTTTGGCTGTTTTCATATCAACTCCGGAATCACCGATGAAAAGGCAGTTTTCAGGAGCAACTCCCACCACCTGAGCAGCTTCCACCGCTCCAGCAGGATCCGGTTTTCGGGGAATTCCGTCTCGCTGACCAAAAATCACATCCCATTTCCATTGAGGGAAAAATTCGTCCACGCACTTCACACAGAAAGCATCGGCTTTATTCGAAAGCACTCCGATTTTTAGTCCGCGAACAACGCATTCGTCGAGCAATTCCGAAATTCCTGAATACGCCACCGCCGTCTCGTTCCAGCGCGATTCGTATTCCGATTTGTAATCCGCTAGAACCGCCTCGGTTTCTTCACCTTCGGCTGGTCTCATGGACTCCGGAAAAATCGCGCGAACCAAATTTTCCATCCCTTCGCCGATGAAGGTTTTGTATCGTTCCGTAGGATGAGTCGGGGCTTCCCGTTTTTCGAGCACCGCGTTCCCCGAATTTGCCAAATCAGTCAGCGTATCGAGCAAGGTTCCATCGAGATCAAATATTACGGCTTGGATGTTGGAGGACATTTCACGACTCAACAGGGTATGTTCATCGAATCAACCCTATTGGTTCGTAAAATCGCCCAAACGACGAACCTTTGAATTTTTGTTCGATTTCCCTTTTCACTGACGTCAAATAGCGCCAATAAATCTAAGTTTTTGACATATTCCCGCGTATTATCTCTTTCCTGAAATGAAGCCTGTTATGCTCCGATTTTTCTGCCATTTTTCCATTCTCTGTCTCACTGTAATTTTCACTGGCTGTGGTGATAGCGGCCCGGGTGTCGAACTGAAGAACGCAAGTAAGGAGGAGGCCCGTGATATTCAGGCCACCGAGCCATTATCCCTTAAAATTGAGGAATTTACCGGCAATCACACCAAAATCGTCTGGGCAAAATATGTGGGTTCCAAGGGAGACGTTTTTGCCAATGGGAACCAGCTCGAACTCTGGGGCATCGACACGCGGGACGACAAGGGCGCTCACAAAATCATCGAAGCAAAGGGCAACTATTCACGCCCCCTGATTTCACCGGACGGAAAAGCGATTATTTTCAGCTCGAAAAACATGACTCGCGTGAAAGAAGGCGGCAAGGAAGTGAAACATTTCGAGCCGTATATTTACCGAGTCGATTGGGAGGGTACCAAGATTGAAAAACTCGGACCGGGATACGCTTCAGACGTCTGGGCTGATCCCAATACCGGCGTTTACTGGGTGTATCGCACTGATATTTTGCCAACTGATCGCTCTGCGATGCGCGGCGCAAAATTGGACCGCTTCAAGCTTTACGATCAAGACGACATCGAAGTGGTTTGGGATAAGACCGAGATCGGCCCTGATAACATTCAGCTTTCCCGCGATGGAAAACGTGCCAGCGCTCTGTTTCCCTGGCCTCATGCCGGGGTGCTCGATATCGACAAAAACGAACAGTGGAAAAACCAGCACGGTTGCTGGCCCTCTCTCGCGCCGGACGACAGCTACGTTGCCTGGGTTTTTGATGGTGCTCACAAAAATCTGCACTTCTTCACCGATCGGACAAAAAAGACGTGGATTGTTCCCGTCAATGGCGGCCCCAACATCAAAGGCAATGAGGTCTACCACCCTCGCTGGTCAAACCACGTTCGGTTTTTCGCCATGTCTGGTCCTTACATCGGCAAAACGATTGGTTCCGGCGTGGGTCATGTGAATATTTACCTTGGGAATTTCAGCAAGTGTCTCGATAACGTCGATCACTGGCTGCAAATAACGGATGACGGTCAGGATGATTATTATCCTGATTTGTGGGTCGCCAGTGGTGATGGAGCTTCCGTTTCAGATCCTTCGCTCGTCGATGCTGCCGATGATGAAGACGATCTCAAACTCTGGCCACGGGGTGGAAATGAGCGCCTCCTTTTCCTCTGGGAAAACGGCAAGAAAGAAAACAAAGCCGCCAACGAACGCCGCTGCTCCGTTGATGCTCGTGACCAGGCTCGGTTTGGCCCGAATTTCGAAATGCTGGCTGATGGCGGCTATTTCGAAGCGGATAAAGAATCCGGCGAAATCCTCTCGCGTCATGGTGTAAAAAAAGCCCGCACGACGATCGAGCTGATCGCGACCGCAAATGATGCAGATCAACGCGGAACCGTTTTCTCCCACGACCAGTTTCAGATTCAGCAGCGCGGCGACGAATGGGTTTTTGTTTCAGCCGAGCCAAAGTTGATCGGAATTTCGCTCGGGAAAGTTGAAGTCGGCAAGCCAACGCATTTGGCTGCTTCATTCGAAAAAGCTCAAGGATGGAAAGCCTTCGAAGATGGAAAAGAAATTCAAACAGACGGCGACGGTCCGGCTCCCGATATGAAGGCCTCGCGAAGTGGAATGACATTTGGTAGCGGTTGGTCAGGATCGATCGAAGGGATTGCGATCTATGCTGACAATCTCAAAAAAGAAGAGGTTGAAGGGAATCTTGACTACTTTGAACGAAATATCGCAAAGCGAAAAGCGATACCCCGGATCAAAATCCGCGCCAAATTGATCGAGGCGACTCCAGCACGCTCACTGGAAGATCTCGACACCTATCAGCGTGGATTGCTTGGTTATTATTACGAAGTTGAGGAAGTTATCGAAGGGGCGCTCGATGCAAAGGAAGTCATCGTGATCCACTTCACTACAATGGACCGCACTCCACTAACCGGCTTCCCTCGTCGTCCTGGCCAAAGTTACGAACTGATTCTCGAACCAAAGGCCCTCCACCCTGAATTGACATCCGAGCGGGAATGGAATGATATTTTTGCTCCCGATATTAACGTCATTTATTTCGACGTGGCTACGCCGCAACCCTGATTTTTTTAATGAACAAACTCTCCATTTCACTTCAAATCGTCGCGGCTTCCTCGTTGCTTGCGAGCGGCGGAATCGGCTGCGTTCAGGATTCTGATTTTGCAAAAAAAGCATCCGCGAAAGTCGGTGACAGCTTCAGCGTTCAAGGGGACGACGAGGCCTGGTTCTTCTTGAACCGCGAACTCAAACAAATGGCACTCGGCGCTTTTTGGGACGGTGACTGGGCTGCCGCTGCCGCAAACGGAACCGATCCGCTTCCATCGATTATCGAGTTCAACGATCTTCTCAAGGCAAACGGAGTTGATCTCATTTTCGTCCCAGTCCCTGCAAAAGCCTCGATTTATCCCGATAAACTCGATTCCACCGCAAAACCGACTGATCCGATCGCTCTTTCGCCGATCATCGATAAGCTGAACAAAGCGGGCGTTAAAACGATCGACTTCGAAAAAATTGCCAGCGACCACCGCGCCGCAAATCCACAAGATAAATTGTGGTGTGAGCAGGACGCCCACTTCACACCGCTTGCGGCAAAAATGATTGCGGAGCTCGTCGCTAAAGAAATTGGTGACACGGTCAAAGGCAACCAAAAGTTCACTCGCAAAACAGCCGCTGATTTAAAAATCAACGGCGATCAGGTGAAAGGCACCGATTGGGAAGGTAAAACTCCTCAAGAAACCGTCATCATCGAAGAGGTAGAAGGCGTCGAGCCAGATCCAGCCAGTCCGGTTTTACTGATGGGCGACAGCCACACGCTGGTTTTTCAGGAAGGTGGATCCAATGGGATGCACTGCAAAGGCGCTGGCATTTTTGATCAACTCTCATTTGAGCTGGGCCTTCCACTCGATCTCGTCGGCGTTCGCGGCTCAGGGCTGATGCAGGCGCGAAAAAATCTTTTCCGTCAGGCAAAAGCAAATCCTGGATACTGGGGCACTAAAAAAGTCGTCGTCTGGGTTTTTAGCGTTCGCGAATTCACCCAGTCGTCCGACAAAATTCTGATGGGAAAAATCCCACTCGGAAACTGAAATTCACGATCCAACAGCAATAAATGATCGGCGATACCGCCTGTGAAAACCCCACCAGATCGCGACAACATTGTTACTGATTATGAACGACTTAACCCTGACGCGATTTGGTAGAGTTGGTTCGATGATTCAATAGGGTTCGGTCGTAAATCATGAAAAAACTTCTCTGCGTTATTGCAGTCCTATTCTCGCAGGGCGTGTTCGCCGGTGACAAACCGAACGTGCTCATGATCGCGATCGACGATCTGCGCCCCGAATTAAATTGCTACGGCAAGTCGCACATCGTTTCGCCGAACATCGATGCGTTCGCGAAAGAGAGTCTACTTTTCGAACGGGCCTACTGTCAGGTCGCGGTTTGCGGGGCTTCACGGGCAAGTTTGCTTTCGGGAACGCGACCGGAAACCACCACCATTTGGGATTACAAAACCCCGATGCGATCAAAACTCCCCGACATTCGGAGTTTACCCCAACACTTCAAAGAAAGTGGTTACACCACGATCTCGCTTGGAAAAATCTATCACGCGAAAGATGATGATTTTCCTCAGGGATGGAGCGAGCGGCCCGGCAAATCAAAAAAGAGCGGCTACGTCCAGCCATACGAGAGAGTCCCTCACAAGACTCAAAAAGGCCGGTTCATGGGTCCTGCGATCGAGAACGGAGGCGACGTCCCCGACAACGCTTACAATGACGGCGGGGTCGCCGAAATGGCCGTGAAAAAACTGGAACGTTTCGCAAAATCTGACGAGTCGTTTTTTCTCGCTGTGGGATTTACCAAACCGCACCTCCCATTCAATGCCCCCGGCAAGTATTGGGATCTTTACGATCGTTCAAAAATTGAAATTCCGAGTCGTGATCAACCGCTGAACAGCCCGCTCTATGCTCGGTCGACATGGGGTGAGCTCAAAAATTACACGGACATTGGCGCCAAGGTTACTGAGCTGGATGACGCCAAAACCCGCGAACTGATTCACGGCTACTACGCCGCCACTTCCTACACCGACCGAAATGTCGGCCATGTGTTGAAGGCTCTGGAACGCCTCAATTTAAAGGAAAATACCATCGTCATTTTGTGGGGTGATCACGGCTGGTATCTCGGAGAATACGGAGACTGGTGCAAGCATTCCAACGACGAAATTGCTGCCCATGTGCCGATGATTTTGCGGGTTCCCGGGAAAACCGATGGCGGAATGAGAACGAAAGCGCTTTCCGAATTTGTCGATATCTATCCCACGCTATCTGAGCTGTGCGGACTGGAAATCCCCAAACACTGCGAAGGAGATAGCATGGTTCCCCTGTTGGAAAATCCTGATCGTGATTGGAAATCGGTCGCCTTCAGCCAATACCAAAAGAAAGAATCCAAACGCAAACTGGTATTTCTCGGAACGAGCGTGCGTGATCAGCAATGGCGATACACCGAGTGGCGCGATGTTGAGACTGATAAACTGGACCGAGTCGAGCTATACGATTTGAAGAACGATCCGAACCAAACAAAAAGCGTTCACGGAATTCCGAAAAACGAACCGGTCCTAAAAAGACTCGCCGCTCTGGCAGCAAAATCAGCCACCGGAGTCAATCCTCCGAGCCATTGAGCCGAATCGGCTCGCCTTCGTGCGGCGTGATCACCTGATCGCTGATCGATTTCAGCTCAGCCTCAGCATTGAGTCGGCGAATGGGTTCGCACATTTTTTCAATGCTGATCGCGAACGTCGCGTGATGCATTGGAATCATCCGGTTCGCTTTCAAATCTTTGAACGCAAGCACCGCTTCTTCAGGATTCATGTGAACCTCGCGGCCACTTGGGCAGTGATAGGCTCCAATCGGGAGAATGGCGGTATCAATATTGAAACGCTTTCCAATATCCACAAAGCCATCGAAATACGCTGAGTCACCACTGTGAAATAAATTGTGGTCGCCGGTTTCCAGCATGTAACCGCCAAAGCCACGGTGCATGTCGTGAAAAAATCGAGCTCCCCAATGTTGAGCTGGAGTGAAGGTGATTTTTGTCCCCCGGAATTCAAACTCATCCCAGTCCTCCATTTCTTTCACTTCAGAAAATGGGATCTTTTTCAGAACGGAGGACACACCATGCGGAACCAGGATCGTCTGCAAATGATTGTGGCTCGCATTCGCAATGCGCTTGAGTGTTTTGCGACACAGGTGGTCAAAGTGGGCGTGGGTGATCATCACCAGATCGATATCCGGTAATTTTTCGATCGGGATACCGGGAGCACGACTTCGCTTGATCGGCCCCATCCAGTTCGCCCAAACCGGATCAATCAGGGCATTGAAATTCGCCGTTCGCACGAGAAAGCTGGCGTGACCGATCCAAATGATTTCGGTTTCGCCCTGCGACAAAGGCCTGAAATCTGAATCTGAATCTGTGAATGGCGAACGCTCCCGTTTCCTCATCAGCGCGGGGAGTAGGCTTGAAGAAAAATACTGATAATTCCGTCCGACCCATCCCTTTGAAGGAATGAGTCCAGCACGTCGATCAGTCCCGCGGATTCGTTCCCGCAAGGTTAGTTTTTTCTTCACAGAGCCGTTCACGATTGGAAATTGTTTAGACTTACAATCTGCCAGAATCTTAGAAAAATGTCTCGAAAAATCGACCACCTCTTTGCGGCTAGTTTTACTGAAAATCGGCCTGCAGCTTTTCGATTTCCTTCTTCACCAGACCGCCGACGCGATGCTTCGCCAGATAAACCTGAGCCATACTCACCCCCAACTCTTCCCTCACCCGTGAGGCCTCCCAGTCTTTAACCACATAGGCATCAAAAATTTGAAACTGCTTGGGCGACACCAACTTTTTGACTTTCTCCATCGCCACGGTTGAAATATTGGTGCGCCATTCCAAATCCCAAATGCGCTCAAGCACTTCACTTTCGCCGACATCTTCCAGCCGGTCGATGGTTGCCGTTTGCCTGAATTCACCGTCACCGCCAGGCGTTCCGCCTGCCTGATTTTGTGCCGCCGGATTGCGTTGTTTTTTTCGAAACTGATCCGAAATCCGCCAGCGGGTGATGTTCATGAGCCACGTTTTGAACGAACCTTTGTTGGGATCATAAATCTGCCCCTTCTTCCACTGCTTCGCGACCGAGAGAATAGTTTCCTGAACCACATCGAAAGCTTCGTCGTGTCCCAAACCGGAGCGGGTCGAGACGCTATAAATCAATCGCCAATAGGTTTGATAAAACTCATCCCACGTCCGCTGATCTTCCCAGTCCGAAAGTCGTTCGATCAAACTCCGGCGTGTTCGGGCGTATGCTTCTTTTAAATCGGGAGTCTTTTGATCGTCTTTAGCCATGCAATGCAAAATTTAACACGTTTCGAAATTTTCGACGAAAGAAACTCGAAACCTGTGCGTAAACATCATTGAATAACCGTGGAGACAATTTGTCTTCCTGTAACCTGTGTTAGCCTTATTTTTATGAGCCGTTCCGAAAAATTCTCCCTTTCACGAACCAACCCTATTGGTTCATCGAACCGACCTTTTAAGTCAGGGCTGTCTTGCGGAGCCGATTCTCGGCTGTCCTCAGACCGCTGGCGGGCCAGCTTATCGCCCTTTTTGTTCGTAATTCTCGCTTTATTGACGTCGTCAGTTTTTGGTCAAACCGAAACCAAAGTAGCACCGAAAAAAGTGACGCCGCTTCCCGCGCTTACATTTCAGCGTTCGCCCAGCTGGTTTGGATCTTACGAGCCGCTGACGCCACAAGTTGTGCTTTTACTGCGATTCAATGCACCTATCGATGTCGACACGGCGGCGCCTTTTATTACGTTTTACGACAAGAAATCCGACCGCCGCATTCCGGCTGAAGTGAAACGATCCACGATTGAAGAATCGAAAAAGCTTCAGCAGTTCGCCAATGAAAAACCAGTCCTGCCGATCGAACGGTTTCTCACCGTCGCTCCTGTTACCCCGCTTCCCGTTGGAGCCGAATGGCGATTGGAAGTTCGCAAGGGACTGGATTCCAGCGATCGGAAGAATGCCGTTAACAAAACTCGTTCTGAATATCTCGGCTCGCTCACGCCATTCACGATTCGGGAAATCGCAACGAAAACGCCGTACGACGAAGCTCGATTCATTGCGATTCGAACCGCCAAACGCAGTCTCTTAAAATCATTCACGCCTGAACTGGTCGGTGATTACGTCTCGGTTTCACCGCAGCCAAAAAATTTCTCGATCGATTTAAACTCTTACCAGATTCAGCTGAACGGTGACTTCGATTACAAAACGGAATACACCGTGAAAGTAAAATCGGGGCTCATTGCATACGATCGCACCATCCTTGAGGAAGCGATGGAGCAGAAGATCGTCTTCGTGCCAAATCCCGGTTTTATCAGCCTGCCGACGGAGCGAAGCACCCAAAACGCAGCCGGCAATCGCGAGTTTCAAATCATGACCGGAAACCTGAATGGCATTCGTCTGCGGGTAAAACAGTTGGACGCGAAGGAATTGATTTATGCGCTGCGCGGCTACGACGCTGCCTATCGCAGCGACGGCGAACGAAAGCGCGCCATCCCGTATGAAATGGTTCCCGGCCAAACAATTCACGAAGAGTCTTATAAACGAAAAGCCGAGCTAGATTCGAGTGAGAAAATTAAATTCAATTGGGATCAAGTCACCAACGAGGCTGAACACGGTGCATTCTATCTGTGCGCTGAGGGAAATTCCGCGACACGAAGCGGCTTTACCGTCGGTGGACAATCGCTAGTTCAACTGACCGACATCGGCTTGGCATGGAAGCAGGACGGTGACGAAACGCTGTTTTACGCATTCTCACTAAAAACCGGCAGCCCCATCGATGGAGTCGAAATTGATCTGGTTACCAACGATGCGAAGTCTCAGCAAAGTGGAAAAACGGATGCTGCAGGAATCGTGCGGATCGAGACCGGCACCCTCGATGAAGCCCAAGTGAAATGGCTCGATGCACGACGGGGTTCGGATCGCCACGTCATGAAATTTCGCAAAAGGATGTCTACCATGGGCCTTTACGGCTTCTCGATTCCTTACCATCACTACGGAGGGCAGCCCGAACGACGCACGTTGATTTTCGCAGATCGTCCGGTCTATAAACCCGGGGAAACGGTTTATTTCAAAGTCATCTCACGCGGCATCGACGGAGATGTAGTCCTGCCACCAGATCCGATCCAAGCGAAGCTCAAAATTCTCGATGTTCGCAGTCGCGTCATTCTCGATGAAACCATTTCACTTTCTGTAAACGGAACCTATGACGGCAGCTTCACGCTTCCAAAAACAGGATTGGGTTACAGCTCGATTCAACTCGACTTCAATCAAACGAAGAAAAGAAACTGGCGAAATATTTTCGGCCAGTCGGTTCGCGTAGCTGACTACCGACCCAACACGTTTGAAGTCGATTTAAAAACGGAGAAAACCTACGCCCTTGGCGAAGCCATCAGCGTTCCGGTGGAAGCCCGCTATTACATGGGTAAACCGCTTTCAAAAGCGAAGCTTTCCTGGCACGTCAGCGCCAGCCGCCTGTGGAAAACCCCGAAAGGTTTCGAGAATTTTGAATTCTTTAACCGCAGGAATTACCCGCCTTCGTTCAATCAAAGCGAAGAGATTCATTTATCTGAAAAAGGAGATGCCCAGATCCGAATTGAACTGCCGAAAGAGCAGACGTCACCGATGCCCGTGAAAGTCAGCCTCAGCACCGAGATCACGGACATCAATCAGCAGACCATTTCTGATGCGAAACAGTTCATCGCCCACAGCTCCGATTTCTATCTTGGAGTTCAGAAGCCCAAACAAATGTTTCGGGTCGGCCAAAAAATTCCGATGTCATTTGTTGCAGTTAAAGCAGAAGGCGGACTGCACACGGACCTTGTCGAAGCAACCTTGAAAATCGAAAAACGAACTTGGAATACGGTAAAAGTAAAAGGCGCCGGCGGCAGAATTTCTGTGAAAAATGAAGAACAACTGATCGCCACTCAGGAAGAAATTTTCACCGTCGAAACCAAACCTGCGATTGATGATTCGGATATTGCGACTTCAACTATTCGCGAAGTCACCCTTGATGAGCCCGGTGATTTCATCGTGACGGTTTCTGCCAAAGACGCCGAGGGGCGCGATGTGGTCACGTCGGACGAGATCCGCATCATTGGAGCCAACGAGCCCAATTGGGCGTGGCGTCAAATGCAGCGAGTTGACCTTCTCCCTGACAAGTCGAGCTACAAAGTGGGTGAGACCGCCCGCCTGCTTTTGCGGTCACCGGTAAAAGGACACGCGCTGATTACCACGGAACGCGCCGGGGTTCGTCGGACATTTACTCAGGAGATTACCAGCCCCGAAACCGTTATTGAGCTTCCAGTTAAAGACGGTGATGCCCCGAATATTTTTGCGTCAGTTTTTCTCGTTCGCGGATCTGAAGACAGCCCTCACAAACATCCCGAAGCATCGTATCGCGTCGGCTACTGCCAGCTGGCTGTCGATGATCCGACAACGATTTTGGACATCGCGATTCAGCACAAAAAAGACGGAAAAGAACAATACTACCTGCCTGGCGAGCCCATTGAAGTCGCTGCGCTGATAACGAACAATGACGGCCAAGTAGTTCCAAATACTGAAGTCACACTGTATGCCGTTGATGAAGGAGTTCTCAGTTTGACTGGATACGAAACGCCAAACCCAGCGTCGACGTTCAATCAACCATTCCCACTCACCGTTCGGACCGGCCAAAGTTTATCCGAGCTCCTCTCCGAAAATGAAAACGAACTCGGCTTTCATAACAAAGGCTACGTCATCGGTGGCGGCGGGGAAGTCGCCGGGGCTAATCCGAAACAAGTCCGCAAGGATTTCAAAGCGCTCGCATTTTGGGAAGGCGCGTTGACGACAGGCAAAGACGGAAAAGTAAAAGCCAATTTCGTCGCCCCTGATAACCTCACGACCTTTCGAATCATGGCGGTTGCAGCAAAAGGAAATCAGCTTGGATCGGCTGAATCGGACGCCACGATCAATAAGCCACTCATCATTGAACCGGCGCTTCCGGCGTTTTCAAACGTGAGCGATCAAATCGATCTCACGGCCGTTTTGCACAATAACACCACGCGCGATCTCGATTTAAATCTCGAAGTCACCCTTGATGAGCACGCCATGTTTTTGGCCGACGCCCCGGGATTGATGCCGACCAAGCTTGCAGGGCGTGATTTGGATTCACGGCAGATCAAACGCACGTTCACCATCGGAGCCGGAAAATCTGAACGGCTCAGTTTCCCAACCGTTTTCACAAAAACAGGTGAAGCAAAATGGATGTGGAAAGCCACGGCTGCTGATGATGATCAGCTTACCGACGTGACGGAGTCGAAATTGAAGATCGGTTACCCGATTCCAATCCTTCGCGAAACGACCCATCTCTCACTGAGCGAGAAATTCCCGAAAACCAATGCGCTCGCCGATATCAATCCACGGCTGCTCAATGGCGATGGTAAAATTACCGTCAGCATTTCGAATTCGAGATTTCTCGAAGCAACCGACGCGCTCGACTACCTCCTGAAATATCCGTATGGCTGCGTCGAGCAAACCAGCTCCAGCACCCTGCCATGGCTCAGCACGAAAAACATGCGGGGTGCAATCCCGGCGCTGAAAAAAACCGATGCAGAAATTGAAGAAGCGATTCAAGCCGGAGCAGACCGCCTTCTCACCATGCAAACCAGCAACGGTGGTCTCGGCTACTGGCCTGGAGCGAACAAACCGATTCTGTGGGGCAGCGCTTACGGCGGAATGGTCCTCGCTCTGGCCCAAAAAAGCGGGGCGAAACTCCCCGAAGATCGACTCAACAAACTGTGGAAATATCTTTCCAGTGAGTTGCGCAACACCGCAAAAATCGACAACGCTTACGATCTGTCTCAACGTTGTTTAGCATCTTACACTCTCGCAATTGCTGGCGCTTCGGAGGACAGTTACCTGAATCTACTTTTCGAGAAACAGGAGAAACTTCCCGTCGAAGCCCGCTCGCTGCTTGCGTTGGCGATGCAGGAAAGCGCCAGTGGAGATCCGGAAAAAGCCGAATCCAAAGTTCTCGCCAATCGAGTTCCGACTCTGCTCACCGAAATACCGGATGCTCCCGATAGTGGCGTCCGTTGGTATCGGAAATCTTATGGGGTTGCGACTCAGTTGATGGCGTGGTCCAAATTCGATGTCGAAAATGCCAACACGGAAACGACGATTCAGAAGCTTCTGGCACTCCGCCGAGAAGGGCCTCGCGGATGGGGAAGCACCTACGCCAATGCCTGGCCGCTTCTGGCGCTTGCGACTCATACCGAAGCCAACGGCACTGCTCTCGCTAATGCAAAGTGCATCATCACCTTTGGCGATCAAAAGCGGGAAGTCACCTTTTCAAAAGACCCTGCCAGTAAGGAGTTTGTCTTCGATTTCGATGGCGATCAGCGCGACACCGCTTTGACGATAACGATGAAAGACAAAGCGAAACTCTTTGCGCATGTCGACATCACGTCGCAGCCAAAAATCATGGCGTTCAATGCGGAAAACCACGGGTTTACGATCAACCGGACCTATCAGGAAATACAAACTGACGGCTCCCTCAGCGAAGCAACCGATCTCATGGTCGGCGATCTCGTTCTCGTCACGTTGAACATGAATTTGCCGGAGAAAACTGAAAACTACCTGGCGATTGATGATCCACTGCCTTCGATTTTTGAAGCGGTAAATCCGGACTTCAAAACCGCCTCAGCTCAGAAGGCACCTTACGGAAACGGCGAATGGCGTCGACTCCACACGCATCACAAAGAGCTTCGGACCGACCGCGCCCTGTTTTTCGCCGACTATGTTTACTCCGAAGGCGATTATTCGCTGCAGTATCTGGCGCGGGTTGTTGCTTCAGGGGAAGTCACTGCTCCGCCTGCAAAAATTGAGGCAATGTATGAACCTTCGCGTTATGGATTGTCCGCAACGAAACGAATCAGCGCGAAGCCACTCAATCTCGACCCCGACAAATTGGCGGCCCAATAACCCTTTTTCAGATGGCAAAAAAAAACACGCCAACTCCCGAGAACACCCCGCCGAAGCCGCAAAAACCCAGGTTTCGGAATTTCATCCTCTTTTCAGGAGTATCTGCTCTGCTTCTCGGAATCATCGGGCTCTACGTGGTTCCGTGGTTCTTTCCCATGCCGGAGGGATTGCAAAATCCGCAGGAATCCGGCTTGGAATTCACCGACCGCGACGGGAAACCACTTCGTCGATTGCTCGCGGACGAATCCCGCGTTGATCGCCCGGCAACGTTTGAAGAACTTCCGAAAAATCTCATCAAAGCCACCCTCGCGGCGGAAGACTCCCGTTACTTTTCCCATCACGGAATCGACTACATCGGAACCCTGCGGGCGATCCGCGATGCGTTGAAACATCGGGAATTTGTCTCGGGCGCATCGACCGTTACCCAGCAACTCGCGAAGATAACTTCACCTCACCGCCCCCGGGAATTGAAGACGAAAGTCATCGAGGCCTTCACGGCACGCCGGATCGAGATGTCGATGAACAAGGATGAAATCCTCACGGAATACCTCAATCGCATTCCCTATGGAAATCAGCTCCACGGCTGTCGGGCAGCGGCACGGGGTTATTTCGGAAAGCCGTTAGCTGACTTTTCGATCGCTGAGTCCGCCTTTCTGGCGGGACTTCCTAACAAACCCACTCGATTAAACCCGTACAAGAATTTCCGCGGGGCGAGAGCTCGGCAGATTTGGATTTTGAATCGTCTTCGAATTGAAGGGTGGATTACCGAAGACGAATTCGAAGCCGCAATTGATGAAAAACTCGTCATCCAGCCACGCGGCAGTCACGCTTTTCACGCCCCGCATTTTCTTGATCTTATTTTGGAACGAAAGACACCTCAAACGGCGCAGGTTGATTTCGAAAAACATGCCATCAAAACCACACTTGATTTAGGGCTTCAGAAATTTATCGAAACCACCGTTGATGGACAACTGGCCCGCCTTGGAGATGACGAAGACGGTTCGTCCGATGCCTTTCAGGGTGCCGTCGTTGTGATTAAAAATGAAACCGGCGACGCTCTTGCACTAACCGGTTCGCGGAATTTTTTCCATTCCAAAGGCGGTCAAATCAACGGTGCGTGGATCCCGCGTTCGGCCGGTTCGACGCTAAAACCCTTCACCTATCTGCTCGCCCTCGAAAGCGGCCACACTGCCGCGAGCGTAATCACCGATCTGCCGGTTGAATATCCGACCAGCACTGGAATTTACAGTCCGGTGAATTTTGATCGCCGCCACTGCGGCCCCGTCTCAATGAGACATGCCCTGGCGAATTCGCTCAACATTCCTGCGGTTCGGATGCTCGATGAAATCGGCGGTGCGCAAGCCCTGCATCATCTGCTTAGTAAAAAACTTGGTCTGACGGGTCTCAACGACAACCCGGATCACTACGGCCTCGGCCTCACGATCGGTAATGCTGAAGTGCGTTTGTTAGAGCTGACCAATGCCTACGCAACGCTTGCCCGACTCGGGAAGTACCGCGAGGTGAATTTCGTTTCTACGAACCAACAGGGCCTGTTCGATGAACCAACTCTATTCGATCGTGAAACTGCCTGGATCATTGCGGATATTCTGAGTGACAATTCGGCTCGCGCCGATGCATTTGGATTTGATTCGTCGCTCCGACTTCCCTTTCGCGTCGCTGCAAAAACTGGAACGAGCACGGACTTTCGCGACAACTGGACGCTTGGTTTTACGCCTGATTTCACCGTCGGTGTTTGGGTCGGTCGATTCGATAACGAGCCTCTTCAAAACGTTTCAGGTGTTTCGGGAGCCGGGCCCATTTTTCATGACATCATGCTGCACCTTCATGAAAAAACCGAACCCCGCTGGTATGAGAAACCAGAGCGAATTCTCGAAGCGGAAGTCGATGAGCTAAATGGAAAACGCGTCAACGAGTCACTGGCTTTTCGTCCCAAAAAAACGCGCACTGAATTTTTCCGTCCCGATTTTCTGCCACCGCGCGCACGTGCGGACGAATACGATTCTGCGGGCCTGACGCAGTTGCCCAATGAATTCGCAATGTGGCTTGCGTCAGAAGGTCGTCAGCTAGAATCAGTGGCAACAGCGCACACCGAATCTCCGCTGGTTGAGAAAACCGCTCCCTTGAAAATCGTGAGCCCGATGACCGGAACCGTTGCATTTCTCGATCCCGACTTGCCGGATGGCGGACGTTTCTTTCCTCTCCGGACAGGGAGCGAATTATCCGGCATCAAGTGGGAGAGCGAGTCGTTGAAAATCGAACAGCGTAACGGAACAGACTGGCTGGTTTTAGAGCCCGGCGAACACAAGGTTTTTGCGAAAGACGCGAACGGCCGTCGCGCCGCTGCGCACTTTGTCGTTCAGGAATTGTGAGTGTTTTTCACGAAGTAAAAGCCTCTGCGAAAAGTCACTCCTACAAAAATGAACAGGGCCACATAGGCCAAAGGGTCGTGAGGAGCTGACGGGCTCATCGCAGTGCGTTGCAACGATTTGGTATCGGAGTCGGGCGAAAAGTAGAGATCGCCCGGTGCTTTTTGATAAGCCCATTGATCTTCGAATTCGGTCAGCCACCAGGTCTTTGAAGGGCCGGTTTCTTTTGGCAAATCGAGGTTATTAAGAAGCCCCTGACGGTGTTGGGTAATGTCGCCGGACCATACTTTTTTACCGCTCCAGGTTTCGCCGTTTTTAAAACTTCCGGCGAAGGCTTTGTCTGCGATGAAGTAGATTCGGAGCAGACGATCCTCTGCATCAACGGACTTCGCGGCATCGCCCGAGTCAGGTTCACGATAAGGAAAAAGTGGCGTGTCCGTTTTGAAGCTGATCCGCAGTGTGTCGGCTTCGGTAACAGGATCTGAAGTTTCGGCATCAGGCTTGGCAATTTTCAACGCAGTGAAAACCCAATCATTTTCAACATACAGCTGTGCCCAATCCGCCACCGCGTCAGAGTAGGCATAGTCGTTTTCAGACAGCCACGTGACGAGCGCTTCGGCAGTATCCGCTTTGAGAACAACGGCATCGAAACCTGCGACACGTTTTTCTTCGAGGACGATGACCGATGCGTCTTTGGCCATTTCTGATGCAGCTGGTGCGGAACAACCAAATCCCGGAGAATGCGTTCTGACTATCGGGGCCGTTATATATTTCAGAACGGAAAAAACTTCGTCTCCTGATTCATCCAGTTCCGGCTGACTGGGCGAGGGAACGATGAACCCGAAATCTTCGGCAGCTCCATCGCCTTTGAAACTCGCTTTACGAATGAAATGCTGAGTTTGCAATTCAGCATCCCACAAGATGATCACGGTTTGATCCGCGTTTACGATCTTATGAATCGCCCGCGAAACTGCGCAACAGGCATACGCAGGAGTTGCTTGATTGAAGAAAAGAAAACCGGAGGCGAGAAGTACGATCCACTTTTTCATTCCTGAAGGTTAACGATTCTCAAAGATCGAAGCGAGCTTTTCGATCGACAACTCATCCAACCGATGAACCACGGCATCAACGTTCTTCAATGATTCGGCGGGATGGGTTGTCGCCACTCCAATGACGTGCATTCCCCCGGCGCGGGCGGCATCAATCCCGACCTGGGCGTCTTCGAGGACAATGCAGTTTTTTGGATCAAAACCGAGGAGCTTGGCTCCGTTGAGAAATACTTCGGGATCGGGTTTGCCGTTGGAAACGTCTTCAGCGGCAACGATTCCACCGAAGTAGTCGGCGATGCCGGTGATTTCGAGCGAGCAATCGATGTTGGATCGTGGGGTCGATGATCCCACAGCCGTGGGAATTCCAGAAGCTTTGAGTATTTTCAAAAACTCACGCACTCCGGGGAGTGGCTCGATCCCGACTTCGCGAACGAGCTCTCGATAGGTTTCTTCTTTTTCGAAGGCAAGCGCGGCGACTTCGGCAGGATCAGTTGCCCAGCCAAGAACATCGGGAATGATAGACTCGTTTCGCATTCCGAATCCCTTTTCAAAATGACCGTCGGGTAGCGGCAGATTTTTTCGTTCAGCAAGGCGGTCCCAGCTTGCTGCGTGTTGTTCCCGGGAATCGATAACAACTCCGTCCCAGTCGAAGAGAATGGCGAATGGTTTCATAGAAAGAGTCCTCACCCAGAGATGCGGAGGCAAAATGGCTTTTGACTAGGATTGCTGAGCGAACTTCTTCGCAAAATACGTCAGAATCATATCGGCTCCGGCACGTTTGATTCCGGTCAGGGATTCAACCATGATTTTGTCTTCGTCGATCCAACCATCTTTGGCAGCGGATTTAATCATGAGATATTCGCCGCTGACTTGATAGGCGGCGATGGGCAAATCGACCTCTTCGCGAATGGCGCGGATGATGTCCAGATAAGGTCCAGCGGGTTTGACCATGAGAACATCGGCCCCTTCGGAAACATCGGCTTCGGCTTCGCGAAGGGCTTCGCGCCAGTTGGCTGGATCCATCTGATAAGTCTTTTTGTCACCGTCTTTTGGTGCGGAATCGAGCGCTCCGCGAAACGGCCCGTAGTAGGCGGAGGCATATTTCGCGGTGTAACTCATGATCGAAACATCCTCGAAATCGGCGTCATCGAGGGCATCGCGGATTGCACCGACACGTCCATCCATCATGTCGCTCGGGGCAACAATATCGGCTCCAGCTTCAGCATGGCTTCTAGCCTGATCACACAACGCAGCGACCGTTTCGTCGTTGATGATTTTTAGGTCGCCGGTGGATTCGTCCTTCTGAACAATGCCATCGTGACCATCGGAATTGTAGGGATCGAGCGCGATGTCGGTGATTACGGTGACCTCTGGATACGTCGACTTGACCGCGCGGATAGCCCGCTGAACCAATCCATCGGGGTTGACGCATTCATCGCCGTGAGAAGTCTTGAGGTCGTCTTCGATTTTCGGAAAAAAGACGACCGCTCTGATCCCGAGAGCAGAAGCTTCACCGACCTCTTTGACCATGCCCTCGAGACTCCAGCGATGACAACCAGGCATGGAGTCAATTGCGTCATCAACTTTCGATTCGTGAATGAAAAGTGGCAGAATCAGATCGGCCGGAGTGACGATGGTCTCGCGAACCAATCCTCGAATGGAGGCGGATTTCCGATTTCGACGGGGGCGACTTGGAAGGTCGAGTTTGCTCATATGAGGCAAGAAACGCTCCAAATCGACCGATGCCACGCTTTTTTCGGCCTAAAAACGGGTTTTCTGCTTTCGCGAAGGCGCTTTTGTCGCGACATTTCCGCAACACACGAAGCAGGAATGATGGGAAGAAAGAAACAGATTTGTTTTTCGAGCGGGCTGGCTGCAGCGATTTTGATCGGCGGAGTCGGTTGCATCAGCGACGGCAACTCACCTTCTCCAAAAAAAGGCGGCGGGATTCTTGGCAGCATGTTCGGCAACAACGAAGATGAGGACCAATCACTGGCAGAAGCCGAGGCGGCAAAAGAGAAAGAAAAGCCAGCCCCACGAGCGACAGCGACTGAATTTCCGATTGGTTCGGTTCAAACCGTCATGGTCGATGAAAAATTCGTGCTCATTCGCTCTTCGAAAGGGCTTACGCTTGAGGCTGGCACCGAGATGATGACCTACGGTTTAAACGGTCGCCCAACGGCGAAGCTGAGCCTTAGCCCGGAGAAAAAAGGAGCGTTTGTTGTTGCTGATATCGTTCAGGGAAATCCAAAACGCGGGGATCGTGTGATTGCGATGGGAATGGTCGATCGGAACAGCCGAACGACGCGTGGGTTGGTTCCTGCAAACGGGCTCGGCGGCGACGATGAGATCCAGATTTTGGAATAGCCTTTTTCTGGCAGGGAAGTTGCTTGATTTGAAGGCAGATTTTCACTTATACTAAATCATGCCTGAAGAACCACCTAGCGTCCCGCCACCGATGGATGATGATGACGGAAACAATGACAAGAACATCGTTGAAAACGCATCAGACGCTGCGTCTGATGCTGTCGATCAAATCAAAGACGCAATAAATGCGCCACCACCTTCGACTGAAGGAGCCGTTTTGGGTGCAGGAAAACTCAGCGAGACAGACGAAAAAACGATGGGAATGCTGGCCCACCTGCTGGGTGCTTTCACCTTTTTCGTGGGGCCTTTGATTATCTGGCTGATTAAAAAAGAGGAAAGTCCGTTCTTAAATAGTCAGGGCAAAGAAGCGCTGAATTTCCAAATTCTGATCGCCATTAGTTATGTTGCTGTGACGGTCGTGAGTTTTGTCCTGCCATGTTTGGCGATTCTCTACCCAGTCGTGGTGATTTTGAATCTCGTCTTTTGCATCCTCGGCTGTCTCGAAGCGAATAAAGGCATCGCTTATCGTTACCCTTTCAATCTCCGGTTGATTTCCTGACCTGAGTCGCGGATTTTCGGGCATGATTCAACACAAGGGCCTCATCGGCCTGAATCCCCCGCAACGTGAGGCCGCTGAAACCATCAGCGGCCCCGTCTTGATTCTCGCTGGCGCGGGAACCGGGAAGACTCGTGTCGTGACAACGCGGATTGCGGGGATGATTTACAATGACATCCCTGCCCGCGAAATTCTCGCGGTGACTTTCACGAACAAGGCGGCGACCGAGATGCGCGAACGAGTCGCCACGATGATTTCGCAAGAAGCCGCCGGCGAAGTCACGATCTGTACGTTCCACAGCCTTTGTGTGCGGATTCTGCGGACCTGCATTGAGCGCCTTGGCTACAAGAAGAATTTTTCGATTTACACCCAATCTGATCAGCTCGGCTTGCTGAAAAAAATCATCGTCAGAACGGCGGGCAAAGACGAAAAGCTCGATCCGAAGATGGCGAACATGGAGATCAGTGGGGCAAAAAATCGCGGCGAAGTGCCCGGTGATTTTGATGATTCCCTGATTCGGATTGTCTACGAAAATTACCAACGCGATCTGAAGCAGATGAACGCGGTCGACTTTGATGACCTGATGCTTCTTGCGGTGCGCGGGCTTGAGGAAAATCCCGACCTCCGCAAATCTTGGCAGCGGCATTTCCGCTATATCATGGTGGATGAATTTCAGGACACCAATCATCTTCAGATGACGCTACTCCGGCTCATTGTCGGGAAGGAAAGAAACATCTGCGTTGTGGGCGATGACGACCAGTCGATTTACGGATGGCGCGGGGCGGACATCACCAACATTCTCGATTTCGAACGCTTTTTTAAAGGCCCCAAAATCGTGAAATTGGAGGAAAACTACCGGTCCACCAATACGATCCTACGACTCGCCAACAGCCTCATTCGCCACAACATCGATCGACGCGAGAAAACTCTGTGGTCGAGCAAAGAAGATGGCGAGCCAACCAAACTCATTTCCATGCCCGATGCCGAAACCGAGGCAGAATGGATCGTAAACGAGATTCACGACGAACATCGGATGCATGATCGGAGCTACAACGATTTTGCGATTCTGTTTCGGATGAACGCTCAATCGCGGATTTTTGAAGAGCAGTTTCGAGAATTGGAAATCCCCTACAAACTCATCGGTGGGCAAAGTTTTTATGAGCGCCGCGAGGTGAAAGACGTCCTCGCTTATCTCAACGTCATCACCAACAACGATGATGATGTCAGCCTCTTGCGAATCATCGCATCCCCTCCCCGCGGTATCGGTGGCGGAACGATCGAAGCGGCCACAACGTTTTCGATTGAGCGGCAAAGCTCGGTTTACGATGCCCTGCAGGATATCGAATTTCAAGCATCGCTGCCAAAACGAGCCCAAAATGCGATCGGCCGCTTTCACGAATTGATTCAGCGATATTCCGAATTCGCCTCCAATCCGAATGCGGACTACGCAGAGATGACCACCACGATGCTGAAGGAAATCAACTACGACGAGTACGTTAAGAAGAATTGTAAAACGCCTGACGAAGCCGACATGCGACGAAAAAACGTCCATGAGTTTCTCGAAGGCATGCATTTCAGCATGAAAAAAAAGAAGAAGCGAGGCCTTCGCGGCTTCCTCGATGGCGTTGCCCTAATGCAGGATCGTGAAGAACGCGGCGACGAAAAAGAGCAGGGCCACGGCGTTTCATTGATCACGATGCACGCTTCCAAAGGTCTCGAGTTTCCCTGCTGCTTCATTGTCGGAGCCGAGGAAGGAACCCTGCCACACTCTCGATCTGTCGAAGAAGGAACTCGCGATGAAGAGCGCCGCCTGCTGTATGTGGGGATCACCCGCGCGCAAGAATGCCTGACAATTACCTGGTGTCACAGTCGCCGAAAATATGGCGATCCCCTTCCTTGCATGCCGAGCTCGTTTTTCAAAGAACTCGATCCTGAAGAGCTCGAAAAAGTCGATTACAAGGAACTCGCCGACGCACCTGTGGATGAAGATTCCGCGCTCGATTATTTCGCAAGGATGAAGGAAATGCTCTCGCAATAAAGAAGATCTGCAGTGAAATCAGCGAACCCGCACCGCTGGCTTTCGCACGATCGTTGACGGCGTGCTCAGGTCTTTCTGATATCGATACCCGAGCCGGACAACCTCCACAATTCGCGCACTCCTTTGAATGGTTGATCCATCTGAATCGACAATGTCGATCAACTTGCGCGCTAGGGAATCCAACACCGTTCCCTTTTCCAACGCATACGCTTCAATCGAGTTATTTTGTAGCAACCGGATCAGATCATTCCGAAAATGCTTCAGCTGCCGAAGCAACGCCTCGTCCTCGCCTTTTTCCAAACGCGAGGCAATTAGATCATCAAGATCTATCAATCCGTTTGATAATCGCTTTTCCGATTTTGATGTCCGTACTTTGCTGCTCAGGATTCTGAACCGGAATTTTTCGCTTCAAAATTGTCATCACTGCAATCAAGAGCAATGCGACAAGAACCGACGCGATAGCAACGATTCCCCAAAATGCGATGTCTTGTATCAAAGTGTCTTCCATATAGAAAAATCGAGATAAATTCTCATATCACAAAATTATTATAATTACGATAGTTAAAATTTCTATTTTTATCGAAATTTAATCCTATTCAGCGAATTATTCTCGTATTCGAGAACGAGCCGCAATCAAAACTATGATTCGATTCGAAGATCATTTCTTCTTCCGCGTTACTGGAGGAGCTTTGGCTTTTTTGATCGAACTCTGATACTCGGGACGGTTTTCGAATTCATCAAAGTATGGCTTGTAGCCTTCGATCTCCGTCCAGAAAATGCGCGGCGGCTGATTCGAATCCACCTCGCCACTTTCGTAATCTTTTCCAGCAATGCTTTCCTCTGCCGATTCGGTCCACTTCTGATAGGCAGCCATCAACCGCTTTTTATCTTCCGGAAATTTTTCAGAAACATCTGTTTTCTCACTATGCTCCGCTTCGAGATCAAACATTTCGAATTCCCCCTTTTCGATGTCCTGAGTGACCACTTTCAAATGGTTGTCGATTAGTGCTCCGCGATTGTCGTGGCGAATCGGGATTGGCTTATCTCGCTTCGCAATTTCCTCCGTAAAATTCGGCTTCAAACTGATACCATCGATCACGTGTGGCATCACTTTCTTTGAATCCAGCCCCACCACGTCTGCCAAGGTTGGAAAAATATCGAGCGTTGATCCGGGGAATTTCGTGATCTGCGGCTTCACTTGTCCGGGCCATTCGATAATGGCCGGCACGCGAATTCCGCCTTCATAAACCGAGTTTTTGAATCCCCGAAGACCGCCCACCGTTTCGGGAGTGATCTTGGGAAGCCCGCCGTTATCGCTGCAAAACCAGACCAGTGTGTCTTTTTCGATTCCCAAATCTCGCAGGCCTTTTCGCATCGTGCCAATACTACGATCCATCGCGACCAGTTCGCCGTATTGATTTTTTGAATCTTTGTTTAAGTCGGGAAAATGCGCCGCGTCTTCTTCCAGTGCCCGGAACGGACTGTGCGGCGTACCATACCAAATCACCGACAACGATGGCTTTTTCGCCTTCGCTTGCTGGCCGATAAACTTCAATGCCTCCGCCACGACCACTTCCGAAGAATCGCCTTTGAATTCTTCAAACTCACCATTCCGCGACATAATGGGATCCAGATCGAAGAAATTCGTGACCGTCAGCCATGTCTCAAAACCAAACGCGCCCGGGCTGTGAGTATCATCCCCCAACACAGGAACTCCGGGCCCGCGCAATCCGTTGAGGTGCCACTTCCCAAAATGTCCCGTCGCATAACCCGCTCCTTTCAAAGCCTGGGCGACCGTTTTTTCCTGAAGCCGCAAAGGATAGCCGTGATTAAAAACTCCGGTCCGATCATTGGATCGTCCCGTCAGCACCGTTGCCCGTGTCGGCGAGCAATTCGAAGCGCCTGCATAGAACCGATCAAACCGGAGCCCAATCGCCGCCATTGCATCGAGGTTCGGCGTTTTTAGAACCGGATGATCATAATATCCCGTTTGCCCCCAGCCCATGTCGTCGGCCATGATCAAAACGATATTCGGCTGATCGGCCGAAGCGGACAGCGAGAATGAAGCGACGAGAAGTAAGAAGAGTTTTTTCATTTTCACGAACAGACAGGGTTAGTTCAACGAACGTATACGGTTGGATCGTAGCACGTTGCTTTCGACGTGAAATCACACAGTTGTGTCGCGCCCCGCCTTCAGAAGCTCGATCAATTCGCGCATTGCTGGAGTGATTGCTTTGGCGCGCCTTCGAATCACGCCGAGCGGCCGCCACATGTCACGGCCTTCCAAAATCACCTGACACAACTTGCCGGCGGCGACTTCGTTTTTGACCGATTCCGAAGGCACGATCGAAATAGCGTTCTCGATTTCGACTCCGCGTTTCACCGTTTCGATATTGTCGAATTCGACCACTTCTTTCACAGAAATCGACGCTTTCGCGAACATTTCATCAATCGCTTTTCGAGTCGGTAAATCGGGCTCAAATGAAATGAATCGCTCGCCATCAATTGCGCTGAGCGGCGCCTTCTTCTTTTTCGCAAAGGGATGACCTGGAGGGCAAATCAACACGAGTCGATCTTTCCAGACCGGCTCCACTTCGATTCCTTTGCGCTGCTGCGGATACGCCACCAGCCCCAAGTCGGCCTTTGCTTCGAGAACATCGGCATAAACCTGATTGGCCCGCCGATAGTTGATGTGAAGATCAACTTCGGGAAATAGTTTGCGAAACTTATCGAGAAACGGAGGCAGCTCGTGAAAGCCGATGCTGTAAACCGTGGCCACGTTCAGCGTTCCAGCGACGACGTCGCGCATTTCTTCCAGCTGCGTTCCGATTTCATTCCATGCGTCGAGGATCACCCGCGCAGCTTTGAGAAATACTTCACCTTCCGGCGTCACTGAAAAATTCCGCCGACCGCGCTCGACGAGCAGTACGTCGTAGTAATTCTCAAGCGTTTTGATCTGCTGACTGACCGCGCTTTGGGTCACTCCATTTCGCTCTGCTGCCGCAGAAAAGCTGGAGGCTTCAACCAAATCACAGAACACTTTAAAGGATTCAACGTGCATAAATTTCAGCCCAGAATAAGCGGAGCTAATTTTTTATGCAAGTTGGCACTCAAATCACTCGGCTTCCGGCGGACTGATTTTCTCAACGACAATTCCGACCGGTCGAAAAACATAATCCTCAGAATTGGTGTCGATCCATTCCGGCTCCGCTTTTTTGTGCATCCAATAATTCAGGCCCACGGCGACAAGGGTGGCGAAAAAGAAGTGCGATATAAAAATGTAAAATCCCACCAGAATTTTGCAGCGGTAAATTGCTGATACAAAAACAGAAACAGCGAGAACTGAAACCAAACCACCGGCCGTGAGCAGTGCTTTTACATTTCCAGGAGATTGCGCTGCGAACTTAAAATAGCAGAAAATCAGAATGACAGCGACGATCCAGCCGCCGAAGAATCCTAGAATTGCTTTGAATGGACTCCACCTTTTCGTAAAAACCAAACCTGCGAGCCAGAATCCGACGAGAAATAAAATCGAAGGAACGGACAGGCACAGCAGCAACATGCTCGATTGTTCTTTCGAGGATTTTTCAGGAAAACTCTGGTGAAAGACGTTAGAAAATAAAATCTTTTTCCGCGCCGCGTAATCAAGATCGGACGTCGGGACCTGTGCCTCGCCCGCTGCTTCACTTTTGATCGTGACGATCTTTTGATCGAAATCGAACGCCACCAATTCGCCGGTCACGATCTGTCCGCTGCGTGTTTTCCATTCGGTTTCAGCCTGTGCAGAACTACATGACAGGAAACAAACTACGACGATCACCAGCACAAAAATACAGCGAAAATCAGTCTTCATCTTCAGCGCGGAGATCACGATTCAGAAGAGATTCGAGAGCTTCGGTAGTTGATTTGTTTTCGAAAAGCACTGCGTAGACTTCGTCAATCAGCGGGGTCCGAACATTGAGTTTTCGTGCCATCTCAAACGCATTTTTCGCATTGGGAACGCCTTCGGCAACCTGGGTCACCGTAGCGATGGCTTCATCGAGCGTTTTTCCTTCACCCAGCAAACGACCAAACCGGTTGTTGCGGCTGTGGACGCTGTAGCAGGTCACGATCAAATCTCCAATGCCGCTCAGACCACGAAAAGTCTCCGGCTTTCCGCCAAGAGCGGTTCCCAGACGAGTCATCTCAGCAAGTCCGCGAGTGACCATGGCGGCCTTTGTATTATCACCGAGGCCAAGGCCGTCAATAATTCCTGCGGCAATGGCAAACACGTTTTTCACCGTGCTGCCCAGCTCGATTCCCACCACGTCCTCGCTCGTGTAGGTGCGAAACCACGGCAGCGTGAAGACTTCCTGAACCCGCTCTGCAACGGCGACATCGGCGCATCCGATAACCGCAGCTGTTGCCATTCGGTTTGCGACTTCCTCAGCGTGACTCGGGCCTGAAAGCACTGCGATCGGATTATTAGGGAAAATTTCTTCGATCAATTGGTGCATCAACTTTCCAGTCGAAGGATCGATTCCCTTCGTGCACGTCAGTAACAGTGTGCTTTCGGGAATTCCCGCAGCAGCCACATCTTTCAAAACGATTCGGGCAACTTGAGACGGCACCACCATCAATATCAGCGGCTTATCGATGACATCACCGATATCAACCGAGCCCTTGACGTTCGTTGGCAAATCGACATCCGGAAGGTATTTGGAGTTCCGGTGATTCGTATTCAAATCCTCGGCCACCTTCGGTTCATTACCATAGGTCGTGACTTCGAGACCGCGATCGGCCATGGCGAGCGAGAGGGCTGTCCCCCAGCTACCCGCTCCTAAAACTGCTGCTTTTTCAATCATACAAATTTCACTGAAAATTAAACTTTTTTGCTTTTTCGAGGCGTTTTCGGCTCTTCACCTCGCATCAGTCGCCCGATATTTGAACGATGACGCCAGATTGCCATGATCGCCAAAAACGCGGCAAATCCTAGAACGGGCCAATCCCATGGTTTCTTAAAGAAGAGCGACTGAATCGCCACCGTGATTGGCAGAGCAAGAGCTGCGCCAATCGAAGCGACGGAAACCCAACGAAGGGTTTGGTGCAAAATAAACCAAGCCAGCATGCCCACCACCAGCGGAATCGGCAAAATTGGAGCCAGTGCGCCAGCCGAGGTGGCAATTCCTTTTCCGCCCCGAAATTTCAGCCAAAATGTGTAGTTATGACCCAAAATAGCTCCGATCGCAGAGAAAATATGAATCAAGCTGTTGTCAGTCGCTGCCTTGGCGATCAAAACCGGAATGAGCCCTTTCAGGACATCGAGGATCAAAACGGTGATTCCAAGCGGTTTTCCGAGGACGCGGAACACATTCGTCGCGCCGATATTGCCACTGCCGTGTTCACGAATATCAAGTCCCCTCAGCCGGCCGGCCAAATAACCGAACGGTGTCGCGCCAATTACATAAGCAGCGACAACGGGCCAACCGATCTGGACAATTTCAGGGAAAGACATTTCGGCCGATTGTGAGCGAAGGTTTATTCCGTGTCCAGTGAAGTCTCTGAAACGAGAGGTTCCGCGGCAACCACGGGATTAACCAACGGAAGAAGATCTTCGAAACGACATTCCAACGTTTCGCCGCCCTGAACTTCCATCGAAGTGCTGCCGGGGACCAAAATCACGTCGCCAGGGTGCAGCGTCATGATTTGAGATAAATCAGCAAGACGCTGTCCGAAATCGAGCGCGATCATTTCTTCAAAGACCTCATCCGAAACGACAAACCCCACATCCAGCGTCTCCTGATCGGCAAATTCATCCATCGATATCAAAATCGGGCCCAAGCTCAAAAACGAATCATACGCCGCTCGAAAACCCGATTCTTCGCGGGTCGTCAGACACGTCATTTGGGTGAATCCGGCGACAAAATCTCTCCAATTCGATTCTGCGGGATCGAAATTGCGGCATGATTTCCGAATGACCAATCCGACGCCAGCGCTCGCCATGATGTTTGGCACGTCGGGCAAACGAATTTCTCCATTTCCGCTAATCACCGAGCTTTGCGGTCTGGAACCATCCTGATCGATAATTTTTCCAGGCCGCGGAATCGCCGATCCCAACGTCGCGTTCTCAAAATGAATCGAAGCCTCCGGCGCACGCGGAAGCCGTTCATCCGCCTCGTGATCCCACCATTCCTGCATTTCCTCGAACTCCTCGCCGGATTCGAGAAGTTCGTTCAGTGTCCCCGGAAAAAAGGTTCCAAAAACCGCCCCGATTTGTTCCACCGAGAGGAAATGGTTTTCATGAAAATAACACAACTGCTCGTCTCCAAATTCGTTGATTAGAGTTCCCAATCGCATGTGATGAATCAACAGAGCCTGTTCATCTAATCAACTTCATTTGAATAGATTCCAGAATGCCGCGGGTAATTCTTGCCATTCCGCGAGGGATAGCGAAAATACGCTTCCTTTCTTCCGCATGAAATTCCGTTCTACGATCCAACAAAGCGACAAGCTGGCTTGCCAGCGGTCTGAGGATTCTCGCGAAGCGGAATCGGAAGACAGCTTTAAAATGAATCATCACGGTATGTTCGCCAATCCAACAGGGTTGGTTCGTGGAGTCTTGGTTTTGGCTCTTGCCGCGGGTTTGGTCTCGTGTGAACGACCGGATCGGGTTGAGGAAGCGACGAAAAACAAGATTTTCCTCGCAGGGAACGGCGCTGAACCAAAAGCTCTTGATCCCCATCTTGTTTCTTCTGTTGGCGACAGCAATATCATGCGGGCGCTATTTGAGGGATTGGTCATCAACCATCCAAGCGATGATTCGGCACACCTTCCAGGGGTAGCTGAACGATGGGAACCAACAACGGGATCGGACTACAAGGAATGGACTTTTCACCTGCGGAAAGATGCCAAATGGTCGAACGGCGATCCCGTAACGGCGAGGGATTTTGTGTATGCCTATCATCGGATTTTGGACCCAAAAATGCCATCCCCCTATGCGTCAATGCTCTACTTTTTGGTGAATGGAGAGATTTATAATAAGAATTTAGTGGAAGAGATTGCGATCAAAGCGGCTCCAAATCCCGAATACCCTTGGGAATCAATCAAGGAGGTCGAATTTGGAGCCAATGATCAGTCGGAGAACAATTTGAACAAAAAGGGACTGAATGGGCTCGATCTTGAAACACTGAAGCAAGTCCAGGCTGATCTTTCAACATACGAATGGCCAGAGGTGCTTTCGGATGAAGCAAAGCAATACATTCTCGATGCGTATGTCGCATTTTACGAGGCGGGTCGAACAGTGCAAAAGGAAAGGCCGGCAGGTGTGGTTGCGAAGGATGACTACACGCTTGTTTGTAACTTGGAGGATCCCGCTCCGTTCTTTCCAGATGTGGTAAAACACACGACGTGGCTACCAGTTCATCAGGCAACAATCGAAAAATATGGCGACATGACCGATCCGTTCACGGAATGGCAGAAGCCGGGAAACCATGTGGGGAATGGAGCCTTTCAGCTCACGGACTGGCGGATCAACGCTTATGTCCGAGTGCGGAAAAACCCTTATTATTGGGATCAGAAAACGGTCAAACTCAACGGGATCGATTTTTTACCTTTGGATAATCAGTTTACCGAAGAGCGGGCCTTTCGAGATGGGTTGGTGCATTACACTTACATTGTTCCCGGAAATATGATCGAATCCTATCGGAAGAATCAGCGGGAAGTTTTGAGGGTTGAAACTTACGCGGGCGTTTATTTTTTCCGTTGTAACACGCTCAAAGGACCCACCAAGGATGTGAACTTCAGACGGGCGCTGGCCTACTCGATTGATCAGGAGACGATTGTTAAATATGTCACGATGGGCGGGCAAATGCCAGCATATGGATTCGTGCCGCCGTCTGACGCTGGCTACAAACCACCGAATAAAATCAAATTTGATCCGGCGAAGGCGAAAGAATTTCTCAAAGCGGCAGGTTACGAAAGCGGCAAAGACGTGCCCGAGTTCACGATTTTAATCAATACGTCGGAGGCCCATAAGGCAATTGCCGAAGCGGTTCAAGATATGTGGAAAACTCATCTTGGAATTGAGAAGGTAAAGATCTCTAACCAGGAATGGAAAGTGTTTCAGCAAACCTTGAAAGACATCGATTACGATGTGGCTCGGTCAGGATGGATTGCGGATTACGTTGATCCAAATACTTTCTTGTCGTTATGGAATACAACGGATTCGAATAATGAGACCGGTTGGTCGAATCCGGAATACGATCGGCTTTTGAAGGAAGCCGCAGGAGTGAGCGATCCAGCAATTCGCTATAAAAAGCTATTGACGGCGGAATCCCTTTTACTCGATCAATTGCCCATTCTTCCGGTCTATTGGTACACCCGAGTCTATTTGCTACACCCTGACGTAAAAAATTGGCAGCCGCTTTTGTTGGATAATCACAATTATAAATTCATCGATCTTGAAGCTGCCGATACACCTCCAGTGAAACCGTAATGGAAGGTCTGAAATACATTGGCTCAAGAATCCTCCAGTCGTTCTTTGCACTGTTCTGTATCATTACGATTACGTTTTTTCTCGTGCGGCTCGCGCCGGGCAGCCCTTTGAGTGATGAAAAGGCTATACCACCTCATCTTCTGGCGCAGATGAACGAAAAATACGGATTGGATAAATCGATTCCCGTTCAATACGTTCGATACCTTGGTTTGTTGAGTCGTGGTGATTTGGGACCTTCTTTTGCGAACAAAGGATTCACAGTGAAGGAAGTCATTGCTCAGAGTTGGCCTGTGTCTGCGATCATCGGATTTCTGGGATTGGGCATTGCGTTGGTGATCGGCATTCCGGTCGGCGTTTTTGCAGCATCAAAACGAAACACCAACACTGATTATTTCCTGATGGGTGTGGCTATGCTTGGTATTTGTCTTCCGACGTTTGTTATTGGGCCCCTGCTGGGTCTCCTCTTTGGATTGAAACTTGATTGGTTTGATGTCGCGGGTTGGGAAAATAGCACGGCTTGGTTGCTGGCTTCACTGACGCTCGGGCTCTACTACGCGGCCTACATCGCCAGGCTCACGCGCGGTTCGATGCTGGACGTGCTCAGTCAGGACTACATTCGGACTGCTCGAGCAAAAGGCGTTGGGCCACTAAAAATTCTTTTCAAACATGCTTTCCGAGGTGGAATCACACCCGTGGTTGCCTATCTGGGACCTGCCCTGGCTGGGCTCATCGGAGGATCATTTGTAGTTGAACAAATTTTCGGGCTTCCCGGACTGGGGCAGCATTTCATTAAAGCAGCGGTCAATCGTGATTTGCTGCTCATCAACGGAACCGTGACCGTTTTTGCCATCCTGATCATCGCAATGAATTTCATTGTCGACTTGGTGCAGGCCTGGCTTGATCCCCGCCGCAAACTCACTACTTCATGATTTCGTCCAGCGCCAGTGATTCAGGGGTTCCCGTCGTCGAGATCGAAAAAGGATCTTCGCTCGGCAAAGATGCGTGGTATCGTCTGCAAAAAAACAAGCTGGCGATGTTCAGCTTTTGGTTCTTCATCGCGATCACATTGATTTGTTTTGTTGTCCCGCTCATTCCAGGAATTCCGAATCCAAACAAGACATACCCGGATCTGAAATCGATGGACGCCTTTCAGTCTGCAGTTTCCAAAGACGGCGAGAAAGTCTTTTACCTGTTGGGCAGCGATTACCTTGGGCGGGATATTTTTTCAAGAATCCTCAGCGGTGGCCGCGTTTCTCTCGGAGTTGGATTTCTGGCGACATTTGTTTCACTGACAATTGGTGTCCTTTACGGGGCGGTTGCTGGCTTTATCGGAGGTCGGCTCGACACGATCATGATGCGGATTGTCGACGTTTTATATGCGCTGCCGTTCATGATTTTGGTGATCATTCTCGTAACCATTTTCCAAAATAGTTTGTGGCTGCTGTTTGTTTGTATCGGCGCGGTGGAATGGCTCACCATGTCGCGAATTGTCCGCGGACAGGTTCTGTCGCTGAAGAATCAGGAATTTGTTGAAGCGGCCCGCAGTCTTGGCCTTTCGAATTGGCGAATCATTATCCGCCATCTTATTCCTAACACGGTTGGGCCGGTCATCGTTTACACAACACTGACCGTTCCTGCCGTGATGCGCTTGGAAGCGATTCTGAGTTTTCTCGGTCTTGGAGTCCAGCCTCCTCATGCGAGTTGGGGTAGTCTCATCAAAGAAGGTGCCGATCGGATGGTGAGCGATCAGGCGTTGCTGATTTATCCAAGCATTGTGTTCGCAGCGACACTCTTCGCTCTGAACTTTTTGGGCGATGGCTTGCGCGATGCGTTGGATCCGAAAACTTCGAAAGATTGACTGACCGCTTGGTTAGCTGTGGTGATCTTCAGCAAGGTTTGCGTTTTCGCGGGTTTTGAAAAACATCCAAGCATGCATCAGAATTCCATAAGCAATCAGAGCATATGCGACCGAATTTAAAGCACCGCTGTACAGAGAAAGAAATTCCCAAGCGTTTCTGGACCTACGTCGCCATTGTTGATCATTCCCACAACCGGGAAAAAATAAAGGATATGGGCAATGCCTGTGAGAAATGGGATTGATGCACCAATCGGGATTAAGAAGTTGTAGTGACGCTTTTCAGCCTGAAAAAGCAGAATCCCCGCTATGGCAATTACGACGTGTAAGAGTGGCCAAATAATCATGACGATCGCGTTGATCGCCTGATGCGATCGGGTTTGGTTCAATCATCCTCGTTTAATTATAGTTCAATCTCAATTCCCGCGCTTTCGGCAACCTCGCGCATCCGCTCCAAGCCGACCTTCGCAGTTTCCAGCGGATCTTTGTCCCACCATTCCTGAGAAAAAAGTTCGAGGCTGAGCCATTTGTCGTAGCCTTTGCCTTTTAGCAATTCGAGCTCGGTTTTGAGATCGATCACCCCATCGCCAATCATGACGCGGTCGGGGTCTGTCTGCTGACCGGATGGAATATTCGGATTGGCATCATTGATGTGATAATGGGCAATCCGTTCGAGCGGAAGCGCCTCAAGATCAGCCAAGGTCGTCTTATTATTCCAGTTGTGGAAGGCATCAAGAATGGTCACGCAGTCATCTGCTCCAGTGTTATCCATTACCGTGACGGTGTCTTCAACATTGTTGAGGCTTGCGAAAAAACTGATGTATTCCAACACCGCCTGAACGCCCGTTTCGCGGCCGATTTGAAGCAAATCATTGTAGCCTTCATGGAGGTGATCGATTCCCGGCTGAATCAACGGCGGCGTGCAAACCATCAACGGAGCCTTGAGCCGAGCCGCCAATTCAAACCGCCGCCGCGCTTCATCCATCGAGAGTTTGTATTCCCAATCAACGCTTTCACCCCAGTTGCGAACCGCAATGAAACATGGAACCTCAAGGCCATAATCGGAGAGCGCTTTTTCGACATCCGAAATTTCGCCTCCTCGCCCGACATGTTCGTAAAGCTCGACAGCCCACAGCTCGATGCCTTTGTAGCCAGCCTCACCCGTCACCCGGATTTTATCTAGCAGCGGGACTGGCTTGATCGTTGAAGAATTGAGAGAAAGACGCATGAAAATTACTTTTTAAGAGCTGCGAGTTTTTTGCGAACGAGAGCCGATTGCTCTGCATCGAGGATCTGCCAGCAGGCCAGTCCGTTGCCAACCAGTTCCCACTCATCAAATTCCCAGACGACTTTCTTATCGCGAGTGATTTCAAAAATCTGCGGGTTCTTGTCACCCGCATGGCAGTTGCCGATGATGAGGTTCCCGTTTGGGAGTTCCTGCAAACAAGTGGTCCAGGCCAGTTCGATCTCCGTGCCGGGGACTTTTTTCGTGATGTCCCAGACGACTTCTTTCTCCGGCGAAACTTCAATGACGCTGTTCCCACTTCCGGTCGCGATCAGCGTGTTGCCGTTCTTCAAACGAATCGCTCCATAAACCCGCGTGTCGGTAAGATATTCCCAGACAACCTTGCCCTCGGTATCGTATTCGGTGACCACTCCTGGCTGCTCCGCGCAGGCGAGATAATTACCATTATCCAACATCCGAACGAGCCGAGTTTTCTTGCGGCCGCCTTCACCCATCGGAATTTCTTTCACGAGTTTCCCGTCTTTATCCACGTGGGCGAAGCGCCCGACGCCACTTTCAGCGATCATAGTCTGGCCATTCTCCAATCGAGCAAACGCATGGACATCGACGCCTTTACCGTCATTTCCATTGGCGGTTTTTGATTCGTAATCCCACACCACTTCTTTCCCCAGCGTGATTTCCTGAGTTCGTGTCCACGTGTCGTGAAACAAGATATTCCCATTGTCCATGAGATGCACATCGTGATGCCCTGTGTGGCCTTTTTCAGGACCAGCCGTGTCGTGTTTCCAGAGGATTTCTCCTTTTGAATCACAAATGGCGAGAACATTTTTGCCATACGACGCCCCAACAAGGACAAGTCGATCATCTTGCGAAAACGCAAAGGTGGATAAGAACAAACTACAAAGCACGAGGCCACGAAATAATCTCATGGCAGACTTTTACCGTAAATCCCGTCGTGAGACGACTCTTTTCAGAAACTTAATGGTGGTGGGGTTCCCCGCACCGACTCAGGTTCCGCTCTGATAGTTCACCGGCTCTTCAGTAATAGTGATGTCGTGCGGATGGCTTTCTTTTAAGCCACCCGCCGTAATCCGAACAAACTGAGCGCGTTCGCGAAGCTCTTTTAAATTCGAGGCACCGACGTAACCCATGCCGCTTCGCAATCCGCCGAGCAATTGGAAAACAGTGTCGTTCAACGGTCCGCGATAGGGAACCCGCGCTTCGACCCCCTCTGCAACCAGTTTACCGGATGAATTCTGACCGTAACGATCGCCCGATCCTTTGCGCATCGCTTTGACCGATCCCATGCCGCGATACTCTTTCCAGGTCCGCCCTTGGTAATTCACCATCGAACCAGGGCTTTCTTTACAACCAGCGAGGAGTGAACCCAGCATCACCAAATCAGCGCCTGCTGCGAGTGCTTTCACGACATCACCCGAGTAACGAATGCCACCATCCGCGATGACCGAAACACCCGCTTCATGGCAAACGTCGCCGACATTCTGAATCGCAGAAAACTGTGGCGTTCCCACACCGGCAATCACGCGCGTTGTGCAAATAGAACCGGGACCAACCCCGACTTTCACTGCATTTGCTCCCGCAGAAATCAAATCAGCAGCCCCCTCGGCAGTGACCACATTTCCGGCCACCACATCCGCTCCACCGATCGAGCGCAGTTTTTCAATCACTTCGAAAACCCGAGTCGTGTGCCCTGTCGCGGCATCGATAAATACCGCATCGGCACCTGCCGCGATCATTGCTTCAGCACGCTCAAAGTAGTCAGGGCCAACCCCGATTGCCGCTCCCACCATCAGCTGGCCATTGTTATCTTTAGCGGCGTTGAGGTATTGCTCGCGCTTCTCGATATCCTGCGCGGTAATCATTCCGGTCAACTTTCCTTCAGCATCGACCAGGGGAAGTTTTTCAATACGGTGCTCATACAACAACCGCTGGGCATCTTTCTGATTCGTGTCCATCGGCGCAGACACCAGTTTTTCGCGCGGCGTCATCACATCGCCGACTGTTTTGGCCGACTCCTGAATAATCCAAATATCACGGCTCGTGACCATCCCGACGAGACGTCCCTCTCCATCAACCACAGGGAATCCATTCACGCCCCGCTTATTCATAATCCGCTGGAGATCAAATAGCGTCGTGCCCGCAGTCACCGTAAATGGATCCGTGATGACCATGTTTTCCGATCGCTTCACTTTCGCGACCATGTTGGCCTGATCCTCGATCGGCATATTGCGGTGAATCACCCCGAGACCGCCCTCGCGAGCCAACGCGATGGCCAATTCCGATTCGGTGACGGTATCCATCGCCGAAGAAACAATCGGAATTTTCAGCGAAATCCCGCTAGTGAGTTGCGTTGCAAGTTCCGTATCCGCCGGCAATATGGCGCTTTTTTGTGGAACCAGTAGAACGTCGTCAAAACTTAATCCGAGTGGAAGGTCTCCCATGGAAAGGTTTAATGAGAAGAACGCCCTCTTTCAACTGATAAATCGTGTTGTGGCAAAAATTCTCGATTAGGAACTTATGGGACTTACGCGTGAATCTGGGAAATGCAGAGTTCCAAAGCCCCACAGAAATACTAAGTGGTTTGGCACCACAATTCAAAATTCCCGCTCATTCCAAACCCTTCGTTGAAATCCCCCTAAGAAAAATTGGCGGAACGGGAAGCGGAAATGAGCTGCTTACTAGAATCCGCAAAGAATTTCCGAGTGTGCTACGCTATCATCCAAAATCTAAAAAATTTGTAGAATCACCCGACAATTTCTGGGTTGTTAGAGTGCAGCCACGGGCTTGATCTCTTCGGATTGTGGTGTTCGGGACTCCGGCTGAACACGAAAGAACCTCTCAAATTGAATTGAAACCAGATATGGGGAGTTCCGCCTCATTTCTACTGAGCGAAAACCACCAATTGGAAGAGGCACTAAGTATCATCAGGAACGCCGCCAGGCTTAAAGGCACCTAAAATTACTTATTTTTTCTGATTAACGTCAAAGGCCTGCCACCCGCTATGGGCAGCACACCTCCGATTCAGGAATGATGTTTGAAATTGTCATTTCGCTTTCGAGTTCTTGGCGGTAGCAGGTTGGTCAGCAGCGTCTTGTTGGGCTTGTGTTGGTTTTTTGCGTCCGCTTCGCCGGTCGTCCAGTTCAACAAGAAAGGACTCAACTCTCTTTGAGTAGTCATGTGTATCGACAGCGAGTTTGGGAAAAACGCCAATCGAAAGGTGATCCGCCGGAATCCGCTCCGTTACAATGATCTGGCCGACTAGATCATCAAAGTCCACCTCATTACCATCTTGGTAATGTCCAACAAACGTCAGCAGCTGTTCATAACCGAAATTCGCCTTCGTGGATCGAATCCGCCAAGCCCGCGCCGCCCACCAATGGTCTCGAAGATCCAGCGTCTCCTCATGCGTCCATCCGTGGCGACGCAAAGCTGCCTCAAGTTGAGGCTCAAATCGTTTAACTTTGATCGTGCCTATGTTTTTTATTGAATAAATACATTCAACAAGGGTTAACAAATGGCCGATGTAATCTTAATCATGCTCCCCCATTATTTCGATTCCGAAACAGGTTGATCAACAGAACGAGAACTTGAAAGAATTGAGGAGGAATTTTCGGGAATGAAATCGGACCGCAAGCCCCTCCAATCTCCAATTTCCCCCCCCTCTCCGTCACCACAAACCAACCCTATTCGTTCATCGAACGCACCCTATCGGATCGATAAACTCGACTCAAATATCGAAACTGTTTTCCACGGCGAAGGGCTCGCCGGTCTTCTTATCAAGAATCCGCAATTCATCGCCTACGGCAGTCACGAATGAGTTCTCGGGAATGCTCTTCATGAGAAATACGCCCGCTCCAATGGTTGATTTGGCACCGAGCGTGGTTTCGCCGCCGAGCACCGTAGCATTCGGATAAACGACGACGCCGTCTTCCACATTCGGATGCCGTTTGTTGCCTTTGACAACGCGACCGTTTTCGTCTTTTGGAAAATTCCGCGCCCCGAGCGTTACGCCGTGATAGAGCTTCACGTGGTTTCCAATCACGCAGGTTTCGCCAATGACGACGCCGGTGCCGTGATCGATAAAAAAGTGGCTTCCGATCGCAGCGCCGGGGTGAATATCAATCCCTGTCAACGAATGGGCATACTCCGTCATGATACGTGGAATCAACGGAACATCCTGATCGTAAAGCTGTTTCGCGCAACGCTGAATCGCAATCGCCTCGATGCACGGATAGGCTAAAATGATCTCGTCGAAGTTCTTCGCCGCTGGATCGCCTTCGTAAGCCGCCTCCACATCGGTGCGGAGCAATTCCCGAATTTCAGGGAGACCGCTCAAAAATTTACAGATCAGCTTATACGCTTCTGCGGCATGGATACCATTTCCCGAAGTGTCATCCCGAAGCCGCAGGGTCTTCGCCACTTCAATTTCAAGCGTTTGCACCAAGTCACCAATACGCTCGCCGGTGATCATTTCCAATTCGTCAGCCGGGATCGGCTCTGCATCGTGATACCCGGGGAAAAGCAATTGGAGCAAGCGGTCACACGTCGCCACGATCGTTCGTTTCGAAGGCAGATTGCTGCATTCCATTCGGTTGATGCCGCCGGTTTCCTGATAGGACTTTACGAGATTGTCCGAAATTGTTCGCTGTATGCAATCCATGCTTGAATGGTTTCGCTAAGGCGGAAAACTAACGCTGGTCAAGACGATGCCAACTGAATTTCCTAACTCCGCACATTTTGCGAACGCACTGGCTTTCATCAAACCATGGCGACGGTATCAGGCGCGGGTATTGGAAAAACTCCCTCGTTTTTTGAAAGACGGCCATTTCCACCTCGTGGCCGCACCGGGTTCAGGAAAAACGGTGCTCGGGCTGGAAATCATCCGTCAATTAGGCCAGCCCACGCTGGTTTTGGCGCCAACGCTGGCGATCCGGGAACAATGGATCTATCGGCTGACGGCCGATTTTTTAAAGGAAGGCGAATCGACCGATTGGCTTTCACGCGATTTGAAAAAACCAGCGACCGTCACCATCACCACCTACCAATCGCTCAGCTCGGAATTTCGCAACGAAGGCGGCGGCGACGATTTGATCAAACGACTTCGCGAAGTCGGAATTTCAGTGCTCGTTGTCGATGAAGCCCATCACCTCCGGGCCGTTTGGTGGAAATGCCTTTCCACGGTGAAAGACGCCATCGAGAACCCAGTCGTGGTTTCTCTGACAGCCACGCCGCCGATCGATGTTCCCCAATCGGAATGGAATCGGTATGCGATGTTTTGTGGCGAGGTTGACGAAGAAGTAGGCGTTCCCGAGCTCGTCGCCGAGGGCAATCTCTGCCCGCATCAGGATTATGTGTTGCTGAGCACGCCGACGGGAAAATACGTCGATGAACTGAAACGATTTCGCGAAGGCGTTGCGACGTTGATTCTTGATCTGCAACTCGATATCGAGCTCGCTGAAGCATTTGGGTTCAACTCGCCGGGCGAGTGGATTTCGGAGCAAAACGATCGGGATTCTCTGCGAAAAAATCAGGCGTTTTATCTTGGGCTGGCGATTTTTCTGCAAAAAACGGCCGGCTACATTCCGGCGAAAGTTCGGGAGATTTTCAATATCGTTGGCGACGAATTGCCAGATCAACTCGACACCCAATGGACCGAGGGATTGCTACAGGGACTGATTTTTGATTTTCGTGAACGCATCGAAAAAACCGAAGGCATCGCGGAACACGTGAAACCGGGGCTCGTTGAACTCGAGAAGCGAATGCGGGATCTCGGCGCGATTGAGAAAGGGCGCGTCGTTTTGACCGGCACGAAGGAGAACGACAAAATCCTGCGGGATTGCCGTTCCGAAAGCACTCGGCGCGAAAAAGTCGTTCGCCAAAATCTTTTCGAGACAGTTGCGGCGAAGCGGCTTTGGTCGCCACAAACTTCATTTCGTTCGCAGTCGCGAGGGGAAGGATCATCTCCTCGAAGCACGAAAACAGGCTTTGCTCCAGCACTTCGATTTCCAGACGGAAACGCAAGTTTGTTGGAAGGCGGAGTGAGACTTTTCGATCCAACAGCAATATAAGACCGGCGATACCGCCTGTCAGAACCCCACCAATTCGCGACGACGTTTTTGTTGAAATACAACGAACTAACCCTGACGCTATTTGGTCGGGTTGGTTGACGGTGTTTGTTTTGGTGTAAAAAGTCGAGTCGTGTTTCCGATTTTGAGGCGCTGTCTAGTTTCCAGATTTGATGCAGCTTCCGCTCAATCCAGCCTTTCAGTTCAAAGAGATCGTGAACGCTGCGCCAGGCATCCAGAGCCTTCGCACTGCGCTCATCGCCCACTTCCAAATAGTAATGAGACGGTCGCATGGCGTCTGCGGAACCTTCTCGTGGCGTCGAATCGTCTTGCTGCCTTCTCGTCGATTTTCCAACTGTTTGAAGCTCGTGGTAAAGAATTGCGCCACACGCACCACGCTTCCATCAAATCAAAAATCGCTTCCCTCAGTTGCTCGTGACGTAGTCGATCATGACCGAGTAGTTGCCGCACGTGAGTCGAGTTTTTCTGCTCCACGTGAGCTTGATCATTCTTGTGATAGGGACGTGAACGACTCAGCTCCACCGGGCTTTTTCGATCCGTAAAATAACCATACAAATGGCGGTTCAAAAACTCCCCGCCTTTGTCGATGTCCACTCCCAAAATGGTGAAGGGAAGGTCAGCCTCGATTCCCTTGAACGCCTCGAGACGTTGTGCTGACCTCGATTCCAGCTCGGTCGAACTTCAGTCCAACCGCTGAAGGTATCCGTCGCCGTCAGGCTCCAGATAAAACTTTCACCCATGTTTCCGCCGCAGTGCGCGACGGTGTCCGCTTCGAGCCGGCCGGGGTGTTTCGCATCCCAGCATTCCGCCCGGATCGGGATGAGCTTTTTCATCGCCGCATTCGCTTTCGGCGTCCGACGTGCCCGCAGTGAGACTGCCTACTTTTTTTCGGTGCCAGCACCCGATCGATCTGCGCCGCGCTAATCATCATCACTTCCGCTTTTAACTCCGGCGAAAGATCTCGACCAAGCTTTCGTTCATACGACGCAATCCAGTCCTTGAGCATTGGGCGAAGGCGTTTCCCGCACGGTTGTTCGGCGGCTTTCCAAATCGTAAAAAGAACCTCGGCAGCTTCGTCGCTATAGATTTTTTTTCGCCCTCGTTTTTTCGGTTTGGAGCCATCGCAACGATTCGGCCCCCGCGGCGCTTTGAGCAGCGCGACGTGGATGAGTCAAGCGCGGCAAAGCGCTCAACCTACTCATCCGCCTCGAAGATCGCTACGAGGAGATCATGGGGTTCTTCGAGTACGAAGACGTGCCCTTTGACAACAACCAGGCCGAGCGAGACTTGCGCATGATGAAAACCCGCGAGAAAATCAGCAGCACCCTCCGCAGCGAGGATCACGCAACGCTATTTGCTGACATCCGCAGCGTCATCTCCACGGTGCGCAAGCAATCGTGCAACCTGCTTGACACGCTCGGTGAAATGCTTCGCACCCCCGGCCAATTGGGCGACTCGCTCGTCGACGGGGCAAAGAACTGAAGCGACTCTTCCGCCCTTGTCTCACGCGATGAGACTCAATATGGTCCGAAGGACCTGAATAGTTGCTTTTTATGAGGCAATGGGCCTCAACATCCGGATCAGTGATTTTCGCTTCGGTGGCTCTTTTTATGAGGCAACGGCTATCGGATCGTGGAAAAGCGTTTTCTTGCAAATTGGCTGCAAGTGCGCAAGATGCCTCCCGCCATGCTGGAGGGTAAAAAAATCGCAATCGTCATGCCTGGTTATTTCGCTGAGAAAACCTTGGAGAAGACGGTGAATGACATTCCAAAAGACATCGCGGATTTTATTATCCTGAGCGATGACTGTTCGAAGGACCGCACGGTCGAAGTCGCGAAGGAGCTCGGAATCGAGGTTCACGTCAATAATCCGAATCTCGGTTACGGCGGCAATGTGAAGCAGTGCCTGCAATACGGGCTGGATTCAGGGGCGGACATCATTATTCAGCTGCACCCGGATTATCAGTACACCCCGAAATTGATCCCGGCGATGGCGGGAATGCTCTTGCTGGAAGGTACCTACGATTTGGTGTTGGGATCGCGCATTTCAGGCCGCGGCGCGCTTTCGGGCGGGATGCCGGTTTGGAAATATCTGGCAAACTGGGGGATCACGAACTTTATGGATCTGTGTCTCGGACGACGCCACACGGAGTATCACACGGGCTATCGCGGCTACACGCGCAAACTACTGGAAGAGGTGAATTTCCACGCGCTGAGTGATGATTTCATTTTCGACAACAACCTGCTCGTTGCCACAGTGGATAGGGGCTACGGGACGTGCGAGGTGACTTGCCCGACAGTCTACGAAGAAGACAGCAGCTCGATCAGTTTTCAAAAAGCGCTGAAATACGGCTTCCTTTGTCTGGGAATTTCGATCAAGCAATTTGGCCGGCGCTGGGTGCGAAAAGTTCGTGGCGAGGAATCGCGTTTGCTCCAACACGCGGCTTTTTCTCACACGAAGAGACCTAAAGGAGAGGATTCCAATTCTTCTGAAAACGACTAAAATAGTAATGTGACTGAAGGTGTTGAAAATCCCCCATCGAATTTTACCGGAATCTTAAAACGGCTCGGGCCGGGATTGATTCTGGCCGGTTCAATCGTCGGGTCCGGCGAGTTGGTTGCGACAACGCGCACGGGAGCTGAGGCGGGTTTCACCCTGCTGTGGCTGATCATTGTCGGCTGTGTTCTGAAGGTGTTTTGTCAGATCGAGATTTCGCGTCACTGCATCGTCAATCGTGAAACAACGATTTCGGCGCTACTGCGGATTCCGAAATTCGGAAAATTTGTCGCCTGGTTTTGGTTCATCACGTTTTTAAGCGGGCTAGGGCAGCTCGGCGGAATTGTCGGGGGCGTCGGACAAGCGCTCGAAATCACGGCACCGATTTTCGGCGAACACAGCGCGAAGTGGTGGGCGGCGATTGTAACTGCCGTGACAGTCGTGATGCTGGCACGTGGCGGTTTTACATTCATCGAAATCTTCTGCACAGTGCTGGTGGGTGCGTTCACAATCATTACCGTTGGCAATCTCTTCGCCCTGCAAACGAAGCCGGAATGGGCCATTTCAGGCGAGGAACTGGCCAGCGGCCTGACCTTTAGCCTGCCCGGAGTGGATGGAGCGTTGCTGACGGCGTTGGCAACGTTCGGCATTATCGGAGTCGGCGCAGCGGAGTTGGTGGCGTATCCGTATTGGTGCCTCGAAAAAGGCTACGGACGCTGGATCGGGCCTCGGGATGGTTCACCTGAATGGCTGAAACGGGCGCGTGGTTGGATCGGAATTTTGAAAATCGACGCGTGGGGTTCCATGGTTGTCTACACGCTAAGCACGGTGGCTTTTTACCTGCTCGGCGCAGCGGTTTTGAATCGAGCCGGCATTCTACCCGAAAGAGAGGAAATGATCAGCAAACTCGCGGCGATGTATGAGCCGGTCTTCGGCGACACCGGCAGGCTCGTGCTGTTGGTCGGTGCCTTTGCGGTGTTGTTTTCGACGTTTTTTGTCTCGAACGCAACGAAATCGCGTTTGATGACCGATGCGTTGCATGTCTTTAAAATCCGCAAACTGGCCGATGGCAACGAACGCACGAAATCGATTCGGTTTTTCGGCTGGTTGTTCCCCATTTTATGTTTGGGGATTTATTTGATCTATCCGAGTCCCCTGAAGCTCGTGCTTTTCTCCGGCCTGATGCAGGCACTGCTGTTACCGCTGTTGAGCATCGCTGCGTTGTATTTCCGCTTTCAGGTTCGTGATCCCGAATTGAAACCGAGTCGGCTCTGGGATGCGTTTTTGATCCTCTCGACCATCGCGTTCTGGATCGTAGGCATCTATTTGGTGTGGACTAAGGGTGGGCAGCTGTGGGCGGCTTTGTTTTAGAACGGAGTTGAGAATCCAGCACACCAACGTATTCTCACTATGAACAAATCGGAGATGATCGCTTGTTCCTTCGGGAGTGAGAGGAAAGTCCGAACACCGCAAGGCAGTGTGCCCGATGAAAGTTGGGGCGGCATTTGGCGAAAGCCGGTGTCGACAGATAGTGTCGCAGAAATTAAACCGCCCCACCGATTCGTCGGTGACGGTAAGGGTGAAATGGCGAGGTAAGAGCTCACCGCCCCGGAGGTAACGACGGGGGCAAAGAAAAACCTCTCACGGTGCAAGACATAACAGAACAAACGGGTTGCCTGCCCGGTTCCGCTTCGGCGGTATGAGTTCGGGTAATAGTCGCACCCCGCTTGCGGGGAATTGGTCTTCGGATCAGTTAGATAAATGATCGTCCGTTGCCCACTTCGGTGGGTGGCGAACAAAATTCGGCTTACGGGATTTGTTCACCTTTTTTAGAATGAAAAAAATGACCCTGATGGGAATGAGATAGCCGCAAAAAAGCGCAAAATGCACAAAAAATTACGATCAAAGATCGTGGGAAAGGGCGTATTTTTTTATGTAAAGACCAGGTGCTCCGAAGTTGATTAGAAGCTCGTGCTCGATGCCTGATGAACGGAGATAGCCGGGTAATTGAGCGGTGTGTTCCTTTGTAGTGATTTTAACTGCCTTCAGCTCAACGAGAAGGCAATCTTCGATGAACAAGTCTGCATAGAAATCACCAAGCAGTGTTCCGTCTTCATCAAAAATCGGGAGTGGATGCTGTCGCTCGACTTTCAGCCCCAATTTTGTCAGCCGGTGTTTCAATCCGTTCTCATATACTTTCTCCAAATGGCCATGACGGAGATACGACTGGAGTGCGAAGCTCGTCTCACGAATGATGTCGCATAGCTCAAAGACGGAAGTATATGGCTTGTCCATGCCAATGGTTATGGCCGCTGGCCGCAAAAAAGTAGAGGCAAAAAATATCTACCTCCTTTTTGCGTATTTTGCGCTTTTTTGCGGCTATAAACACGAAGCCGATCCGCTGCATTACTTCACGTAAGCAGCGTTTCGAACGCCGTCTTCGCTGAGATTGCCGGTTGCCCAAAGCAAGCCGCGTGTCACAAGATCCATGTAGCGGTCATCCGCAACGGTATCGTTTTCGTGACCCAGACTGGTGCTGAAAATCTTGGTCTTCTTAGGACCGTATTCGTTGGTCCATACAACAACGGCATTTGCCTCTTTTGGCTTCGCATCAGGATTTGCCTTGAGTTCCTTTTTCCTTGGTGCCTGCATCTGCTTGCCTAATGCCACCGTTGTTGTGCCTTCGAAAATCTGAACATTGTTATACAGCTCTTCATTGATGGTCGTCCATGGCTTCATGCCTTTCGTGATTGGATTCTTAGGATCTGAAAATGTCACATCGATCGGTGTCTTGGGACCGTGGCTGGTGGACTGAATCCCAATCATTTCATACCAACCTGCGTTGTCGTCGCCGAGATTTACAGGCTCTTTGAAGTTACCCCAGCGATAGCTGTGCATGGCGCAGTGGAGATTGATCGCAGGAACGCCGCCTTTGTGAGCATCGAGAATCCGATTCACATAATCTTTATCCATCACGCTTGCAGAACACTCATCGTGAATGACGAGGTCGTAGCCTTTTGCCCAATCTTTGGATTCATAAATAGGAAAGGTGGCATCGGTTTTTTTACTGGGATTAAACTCGATCGTCACCTCTGCATTGAGTCGCTGCTCAATGCCGGCTTTCAACAATTTCGACTGGGTTTCGTAGTCGTGACAGCAACCGCCGGCGACGACGAGCACTTTCAAAGTCTCAGCTTTTTTGTCTGAGTCCTGCGCAATCGCCAGCCCAAAAACGGCCGCGAGAATTGAAACAGGGAGAATGGTTTTAAGGAGATTTTTCACAAGATTAGAAATTAAAATGAATCTAAGTAGCCTCTTTTTTTAATCGGAAACGGGATCAGAAACAAGTCTTTAGCCCAACACGCCCAGGGGATCGCGGAGTTTCTCTCAGCAATAAACCCGCTTCACACGTCTCGTCAGACTGGTGAGAATTTCCCAAGGAATCGTGCCTGCTTTTTCTGCAAATTCCGCCGTGGAAATTGACTCCGCTCCTTGATTTCCAATTAAAACGGCTTCGTCCCCGGATTGAACCTCGTCACTATCGAGCGCAGAAACATCGACGACAATTTGATCCATCGTCACCCGACCGATCAACGGACATCGTTTTCCTCCGATGAGAACTTCGATGCCTGAACCGGACAGTGATCGCGGGTAGCCATCGCCATAACCAGCTGCCAGTGTAGCCACGCGCATCTTTTTATCCGCAATAAAAGTCCTGCCGTAACTCACTGAAGCACCCGAATTTAATTCGCGGACGAGCGTAACGCGAGCCTTCAACGTGAGTGCGCGCTTCAAACCGGTTGGGATCTCGGGGAGCGGTGAAATCCCATAAATCGCAAGTCCGGGACGAATCAACGCAGCCTGAGGCATTTTTTTCTGAAACCCAATAACGCCAGCAGAGTTGGCGAGATGGAAATGACATCCATCAGGAATTTCAAGCGAAGCCACGATTTGATTAAATGAATCAATTTGTCGATTCGTAAACTCAGCATCTTCATCAGCAGAAGGAAAATGCGTCGCGATTCCTTCCAATTGCAGCTCAGAATGCTGCCCGATCGCATCGATTAAAGCGCCGATTTCACGCTCCCCAATTCCCATTCGACCCATGCCGGTATCGACAACGGCATGCAATCGCGCCGATTGGGACAACTCTTTTGCCACCCGAGCATAGGCTTCTACTTCTTCAAAAGAGGATACGGTTCCGGAAAATCCATGGGCAACAATGGCAGTGCGCTCGGCGTCGCAGGCGGCAGCGCTCAAAACCAGAATCCCATCAAACTCGCCAATCGTATCTCCCAATCGAAGCGCTTCCTCGACATTGGCGACGCCAAACCACGAGATTCCCACTTCCGCCAAGACGCGACCCACTTTTTCCAACCCGTGCCCGTAGCCGTCCGCTTTTACAATTGCCATGACATCGCACTTCTCGCCCGCAAGGGCCCGCAAAACGTTCGCGTTTTGGCGAAGCGCAGCGCAATCGATTTCCGCCCAACAACGTGGCGGTGGCAATGGGATGGAGGGCATAAATGAGTAATGTGCTGTATTTTTTTGAACGTGCCACTTTTCCCCGCACTTTACGATGCGACGTTATTAATAGAATTTTCCTAAAAATGGACCTCAGCACCAATTTCAATCGGCTCCGCCTTTCATCGATCCTCGATGGAATTTCCTATATCATTCTGCTCGGCATTGCGATGCCACTGAAATACCTCGCAGGTATGCCGATGGCCGTTCGGATCGTCGGGATGCTCCACGGCGTCTTCTTTCTCGCGCTTTGTTTGTTTCTCTTGCTCGCCCTCATCGAGAAAAAACTGTCGTTCAAATGGTGCGTCATAGTCTTTCTTTGTGCCCTGATTCCGTTTGCTCCATTTTTCCTCGATCGAAAATTAGCGAAAAAAGCGTGACGTTTTACCAGTTCGTTGCTGTCATATAAGACAAGTTCGTTTAAAAAAGAGCTCTCCTTTTAGTCAAATTTCAGATTCATGGATATCCGCCCCGAAGATTACGAAACCCTGGGCCAATTTTATCTGGGACGTGAATACGACCCGGGTGAAAAAGAACTGAAGGACGATTTAGTCCTTTATGATTCAAAAGATCTGGTGACTCACGGCGTTTGCCTCGGCATGACCGGCTCGGGTAAAACGGGTCTCTGCATCGGCATTCTCGAAGAAGCGGCGATGGATAATATTCCCGCGATCATCATCGATCCGAAGGGTGACATCGCGAACTTGTTACTGACGTTTCCAGATCTCGCCCCGGAAGATTTTCGCCCCTGGATCAACGAAGGCGATGCCACCAAAAAGGGGATTACTCCCGACGAACATGCCGCAAAACAAGCTGCCCTTTGGAAAAAAGGCCTCGGCGAATGGGGGCAGACCCCGGATCGAATCCGTTCGTTTCGCGATAAAGTCGACATGGCGGTCTACACGCCGGGATCAAGTGCCGGTCTGCCGGTTTCAATTTTAAGTTCGCTCGACGTGCCGGAGTTTGAAATTTTGGACGATGCTGAAATGTTGGGTGAACGCATCGAGTCCACCGTTTCCAGCCTCCTCTCGCTCGTCGGAGTGGATGCCGATCCGATTCAAGATCCCGAGCACATTTTACTTTCGAATATCTTCGCCCACTCATGGCATGCCGGACAAGGCGTGACGCTGGAATCGCTCATCAATTCTATTCAGGTGCCGCCGTTTGATAAAATCGGCGTGATGGCTCTCGACACGGTTTGTCCTGAGAAGGATCGCCGTGGTCTCGCGATGAAAATGAATAACTTGCTCGCCTCCCCCGGCTTTTCGAGCTGGTTGAAAGGAGAGCCCCTCGATATCAAGCGGATGTTGCACACGCCTGAAGGCAAGCCGCGCATCTCGATTTTCTCGATCGCTCATCTCAGCGATTCCGAACGGATGTTTTTCGTTTCACTCCTGTTGAATCAGATGATGGGCTGGATGCGTTCGCAGTCAGGAACCACGAGTTTGCGGGCGCTGCTCTACATGGACGAAATATACGGTTACCTGCCACCAACGGCGAATCCTCCGTCCAAAAAACCAATGATGACGATGCTGAAACAGGCACGTGCCTTTGGTCTCGGCATTCTTTTAGCAACACAAAACCCGGTCGATCTCGACTACAAAGCGCTTTCGAATATCGGAACGTGGTGGCTCGGTCGTCTCCAAACAGAACGCGATAAAGCGCGAGTTCTCGACGGCCTCGAAGGCGCCGCCTCAGACAACGCGGTTGGCTTTGATCGCAACAAAATGGAACAGCTCCTCGCCGGACTCGGCAGCCGAGTGTTCCTGCAAAACAACGTTCACGAAAGTGGCCCGATCGTTTTTCACGTTCGTTGGGTGATGAGTTATCTGCGCGGACCGTTGGCACGTCGCCAAATCAAAAAGTTGATGGATCCGATTCGTAAAAAACGCGAAGCCATCGCCGCAGCAGCTCCAGCGCCATCGGCGGAAGCACCTAAACCAAAGGCTCCCCAGCCGATGCGCCCTCGCCTTCCGAAAGGTGCTGATGAATATTTCATGCCTGCCGGAGCCGGCGTTCCCGGTGAAGAAATTAACTACGTTCCTGCGGTGATTCGCGTCGGCGAAGTCCGGTATTCTGATTCGAAAAAAGGCATCAACGGCACTGAGACTGTTTCGATGGTGAACAAGATCGATCCCGAATCGGGAGAGGTCGATTTTGATCAGGATCTCGAATTGCCGAATGGAATGACGTTCACCCAGCTCGGACGTGACCCGATTCAGGGAGCTGCATTTTCTCCGTTCCCTCAATCCTTGCTGGAAACCAAAGTGTGGACTGAGTTGAAAAAAGAACTCATCGACACCCTTTACGGAACGCATTCACTAACCATTTTTAAAAGCCCTCTGACTGATCAGTATTCCAAAATTGGAGAGAAAGAGGGCGATTTCCGGGCACGCCTAGTCCATGCCGCTCACGAAATTCGTGACGAAAAAGTCGAGGAGCTTCGCGAAGGATTCGAGAAAAAGATCAAAACTATTGAAGGGCGAATTGACAAAGCGATGGACAAAGTCGACGATCAAAAAGCACAAGCCAGCAGTGCGAAAATGGATACGGCGATGCGTATCGGCAGTTCAATTCTTGGAGCCATCATGGGCCGACGCGTTGGAAGCAGCAGTCGCTCGGCGATGTCCGGAGCCAGCCGCGCATGGAAAGAAAGCCGCGATGTCTCGCGGGCCGAGGAACAAGTCGACGAGCTTCAGGATAACCTCGAAGCAATGGATCGCGAGTGCGAAGAGGCGATTGAAGAGTTGAAAGCCGAGATGGATCCAATGAATGAAAAACTCGAGGAACTTCGGTTAAATCCCCTCAAGAAAAACTGCGATGACAAAGCCGTCGGAGTTCTCTGGATGCCCTATCGCGTGAATCCGCAGCCTCAGCTAGGTGCTGCCTGGTAAGCTGCCGCGAATATTGAGCTAAATCGGAGAAATGGATAAAAACATCGAGCAAGTCGATGTTTGGCCTGTCGTTTTCAATTTACGGTGCAGCCGAATTGCTGAGATCTTTGGTGTATGAAACTGCACTATTTACTTCTGAGCCTCGGGATTCTTTTCTCAGTCATCGCTCTTGTTGCTGTCGGCAGCCGTGTAGAATTCGGAGGTAATCCCGACAAGTCTCTCTTTTTGCTCATGTTGCTAATTCTGCCTCTTGTTCCACTCGCTTTGCCAGTGATTGCCGGTTGGTTCTTTCGTCGGTCCAAGCCAGCCCTTCTGGTTTGTCTGGCGGGTCTGATATCTGCATTCGCCTTCATGGCATACGCTTTTGTGAATAGCTTCCACATCAACCCGGATCCGCAGGGAGGACTCATTCTCATCTTCGGACCGATCTATACCCTCGTTGGGCTGATTCCATTTGGCATCGCCGCACTGGTGCTGTTTCTGCGAAGGGCTTCCCAGACACAGTAGAGATGAAGGCTGGCGCGAAGTGATCGAATTTGTTATGAATCCGGAATGAGAATTTTCCCGGCCGTGCTGGCCCTCGTTGCAATTTTTCCGGCAACCGCCGCTGACTTTTCTGCGATCAAAGTCGAAGCACAGCCGCTCGGCGCGAATGTCGAACGGCTTGTGCAAGCACTCGACTTTCTCGGGGCGAATCCCTTTTCCTCAGAAGAAAAGTTAGCAATCGACGACGCGATTTCAAAACGCGATGCGGCGACGATTCAGAAAATCCTGCATTCCCACGTGTTGTTAGAGGTGCAGCTGAATCCCGAGTCGCGTGTGAAAGTCGCGCGTGGTGGTTTGGAAAAACCGAATCTGCAACAAGGCGGTTATTTGCCATTTCTGATTCGAATTGAGAACCAGTCGGCAGTCACTGCTCCGCTTCGAATTTTCAGTCCACAGGCAGGGAAAGTGTATGCGGGCGTTGCTGAATTGAGCATGAAACGGCAGCAGCGCCCTGACCTGCGCCAGAACGAAAATACCGAAGGCGCGACAGACCGATTTCTCGATGTCGAAATGTTCGGCGATCAGCCGATGACTCCAAATTTGTCCGGTCTCGAAGTTGAATATGCGATCGCACTTATCTATTCTAACGAGCCGGGAAAACGCGAAGCGACAATCTCATTTGATGTTGGAGATTCCCAAAAGGACATCGGTTTTCGTGGTGAAACGCCGGTTCTTTTTGATGTAAAGCCTGCGATTCCGGTGACGCTCAAGATTTCAGATCACGATGGAAAGCCGACGACCGCGCGTTTGGTTTTTCAGGATGAGCGCGGCCGAATCTACCCACCTCAGGGCAAGCGGCTCGCGCCGGATCTGTTTTTTCAAAAGCAAATCTATCGCCCCGACGGCGGAAACGTTCATCTACCGCCCGGAAAATTCACCGTTCAATCAAGTCGCGGGCCGGAGTATCAAGTTCAGACGCGGACGATCGAAATCGCCGATCAGCCAGCGGAATTGGAATTCGAATTGGAGCGTTGGGTCGATTCGCAGGCCTTCGGTTTTTATTCGGGCGATCATCACATTCACGCATCGGGCTGCGCCCACTATCAATTTCCAACCGTCGGAATCGATCCGGCGCACGTGCTTCCGCATGTGAAAGGCGAAGGGCTGAATGTCGGCTGCATTCTCACATGGGGGCCGGGCTTTGAGCATCAACGGCAGTTTTTCAAACCAGATTCCGATCCGATTTCTGAACCAACGACGCTGATCAAATACGACCTCGAAATCAGCGGTTTCGGATCCGCGCCGCTTGGTCATGTTTGTTTGCTGAACCTGAAAAATCAGACATATCCCGGCTCCGAAGGCACGAAATTAAAGGGTTGGCCGAGTTGGACGATTCCCGTGATGCGCTGGACGAAAGAGCAGGGTGGCATTGCTGGGTATGCTCACAGCGCGAGCGGACTTCACATCGAACCGGATCGCGAAACAGCGCGGCTTTTGAAAAAACTCGATGAAAACGGAAACGGCGCGATTTCGGAAACGGAAGCGGGCGATCAGCTTTTGCCAGAAAATTTCGAAACGATCGATGCAAACGGTGACAACGAAATTGCCTCCGCCGAAATGGAGGCCAGCCTCGCACGCGTCGCCGAACAGCTCCCGAACTACGCAATCCCCGGTATGAACGGTGCGGGCGCACTTGAGATCGCGGTTTCAAGTGTCGAGGGTGTTTGCGATTTTATCAGCGCGATGGACACGGCACGGATTCAGGAATGGAACACGTGGTATCACATTTTGAATTGTGGCCTCGATGTGAAAGTCAGCGGCGAGACCGATTTTCCGTGCATGTCTGGAACCCGAGTCGGACAGGGCCGGGTTTATGTGAAGCTCGGCGCGGGAATCAAGAACCTGGATTACGGCGAGTGGTGTCGGGGAATGGCCGATGGAAAATCCTACGTTTCAGATGGCTACGCTCACGCGCTGGAATTTTCCGTCGGCGGAATTCAGCCCGGTTTCGGAGAAGTGAAACTCGAAAAGCCTGGCAAAGTAAAAATCACAACGAAGGTCGCCTTTTCCCCCGAAACACCAATCGGCGTTCCCTACGGCACGGCGAATTCTCCGCTCGGGCGCGCAAAAATTGGCGACACGGTGGAACGGCATATTGGTCTGGAAGATGGCACCATCAAAGGCGGCGATCGGCTCGTCGAAATCATCGTGAACGGCGAAGTCGTCGCGACCAAAAAAGTGCCCGCCGACGGAAAAGAACACGATCTCGATTTTCAAATCCCCATCGAAAAAAGCTGCTGGGTTGCACTTCGACATTTCCCGCAGCTCCACACGAATCCAGTCAACGTGATCGTCGGAGAAAAACCAATTCGAGCCAATCCGAAAAGCGCACGCTGGTGCGTCGAAATGATCGAAAAGCTGTGGGAAAACCGCCACATGAAGATCAGGCCGGATGAAAAAGACGCCGCCGCCGCCAGCTACGAACGAGCGAAGGCGTATTATCGGAAAATCGCTTCTACGAACCAACCCTATTGATTCTTGAAAGCATTTCGAACAGATACTATTGACTCAGCGAACAAACCCTGTTGATTCGCAGGAAGCAACACAACAACACATGAGCGAACACAAAGCAGCTTTGAAATGGGAGCGTGGCGATGCCAGCTTCGGATATGAGGAATACCCACGGGATCACGATTGGAATTTCGCGGCGAGCGGAAATCAGTCGTTGCGCGCTTCGGCAGCGACGGAGTTTCTCGGTAGCGCTGATTGCGTTGATCCGGAGGAGGCTTTTACAGCTTCGTTGGCGAGTTGTCACATGCTGACTTTTCTCGCAATGGCTTCGCTCGGTGGGTTCGTGGTCGATTCTTACGAAGACGAAGCCGTTGGCTTTCTCGAAAAGGGAGACAGCGGAAAACCATGGCTCGCACGCGTTGTGATGCACCCGAAGATCACTTTCTCTGGCGACAACCAGCCTGACGCGGATCAACTGGAAAAACTCCACGACAAAGCTCATCACGAATGTTTTCTGGCGAATTCTGTAAAAACGGAGATCACGTGGGAAGGCTAATATCTTTCTGTGATTGGAATGGAAATTCGCCCAACCAAAAAGGGTTACCGACCGGCGGAACTCCGCACGGCGTTCTTTGATTCGCGTTTCGGAAACACGTTGATCGCCGTCGACCCTGAAACGAAGCGAATTGTCTGGTTGAGCCTTGTTTTGGACAAATCGGCGAAGGCAAAGAAGGACAATCTGGAAGAACTGGAAATCCACTGGCAGCCTGAAACGTTGAATGAAAACGGAGTGGATGAATTTTTCGACAAACCGCCAGGCAACTGGATTTTTGAAGATGGTTGCACGGGTTTGAAGTTGTTCATGAAAGGAACCGAATTTCAGCACGAAGTTTGGAACGCTCTTCGGGAAATTCCCAAAGGCGAAACTCGTTCGTATTCAGAGGTCGCCGAGCAATTGAATCGGCCAAAAAATCATGCTCGTGCGGTCGCTTCTGCGGTCGCGTCGAATACGATTGCCGTGTTGGTTCCGTGCCATCGGGTGATTCAATCGAGCGGAAAGATCTCGGGATTTCGATGGGGGCCAGCACGGAAACGGATGCTTTTGGATTGGGAAGCTGCCGCGACACAGAACGCCGTTTGACGAGCGGCTATTTCATCGCAAATTAGTCGTACAATGACAATGCAACCTACACGGACGGTGTTCGGAACCTGGAGCGGTGGCCGATACATGCATTTCGGGGAAATGCTTTCTGAAGCTGACCTCGAAGCGCTTGCACAACAGGCTTATGAAGATGGTATTCGCACTTTCCTCACGGCGGATGTTTATGGAACGGGAAAAGCGGACGAAATGCTCGGTCGCGCTCTGAAAGGGATCGACCGAAACAGTTATTCGCTGGTCGGTATGGTCGGTCACGACATTTATGATGGTCAGCGCGCCGGCTCAAAAGGCTATGCTCGCTTCACGCATGCTGATCTTCGTTCGGAGGACGAATACGCAGAATATTTGGTCACCGCGACGGAGAAATCACTCGAGCGTTGCCAAGCAGATCGGTTTGATCTCGTGATGCTTCACAATCCGGACACGGTTGGTTATTCCAATGTGAAGGTGTGGGATGGAATGAAAAATCTCAAAACCGAAGGCCTTGCTGATTTGACCGGCATCGCTCCGGGACCGGCCAATGGTTTCACGATCGATATGGCTCATTGCTTTGAGCAATATCACGAGGCGATCGACTGGTCGATGGTGATCCTGAATCCGCTGGAGCCGTGGCCGACGAATAATTTGCTGCCTATTGCGAAGAAATACGACATCGACCTGATGACTCGGGTGGTGGATTACGGCGGGATGTTTCACGACGATGTGAAACCAGGCCATCACTTCAAAGACGGTGATCATCGGACTTATCGCATGGCAGGCTGGATTGAGCGCGGTAGCGAGCGGATCGAACAGATGCGTGGAATCGCTGAGAAATACGATCTGACGATGCTTCAGCTGGCTTGCGTTTGGAATCTGAGCCAGGAGCCGGTGAAATCGGTTGCTCCGACGTTTCTTCAGGAAGCTGGCGAAGGCGCTCGTCCCGTTCAGGAAAAAGTGACGGAAATGGCGAAAGTGCCCGACGTCACGTTGACGAAAGAAGAAATCGCAACGATCGCCGAAATTGGACAGAACGAAGGCTGCATGAAGCTGAAAGGCGCCAGCACGCGTAATGAAGGCGAGCCTCAGCCTGACACGTGGCCCATGCGGGACGAATTAGTCCCAGTTGCTGAACGTTGGGGATTGAATCCAGCGTGGTAATTTAATTAAATGCAGGAACTCACTGATACTCAAAACGAAGCCGACACTCGGAACATCGCGATTGATCGCGTCGGGGTAAAAGCACTGCGCTACCCGTTTCAGATTCGCGACAAAGCGAATTCTGAACAGGGTACGGTTGCGACAGCTTCCCTGGCTGTGGATTTGCCAAAGGAATACAAAGGCACCCACATGAGCCGTTTCGTGGAGGCATTGAATGCGCACGGCCCCGTGCTTGACGTGCATTCAATTTCTGCAATTCCGGCGGAATTGTTGGAACGGCTTGATGCGCAACGCGCCCATATCGACTTCAAATTTCCCTTTTTCCTCAACAAACCCGCTCCGGTGACTGGAAAAGAGGGAATGCTCGATTACGAAGTTTCTTTCGAAGTCGACGCGACTCGTGAAGAAACAGATTTCATCGTGACTGTTTATGTTCCCGTCACCACATTGTGCCCGTGTTCAAAAGCAATCAGCGCTCGCGGAGCTCACAATCAGCGGGGCATCGTCACCTATTCCGTTCGTTTTCGCGATGAACCGGTTTGGATTGAAGATCTGATCCGATTGGTCGAGAAAGGTGCCAGTTGTGAACTCTACTCGTTGCTGAAACGCCCCGACGAAAAGCATGTGACCGAACAGGCTTATGACAATCCTGTTTTCGTAGAAGACCTGGTTCGGAACGTCGCTGCAGCCTCGAACGCGCACGATGCCATCACGTGGTATCGCGTTGAGGCAGAGAACTTTGAGTCGATTCACAATCACAATGCGTATGCGGTGATTGAGAAGCAGATGGAAGATTAATCATTCTACTGACCGACCACTCGGCCATCAGCCAGTTCGATCTTTCGATCGCCGGTTTTGGCCAATTCTGAATCGTGGGTCACGACAACCAGCGTGCGAGCCTGTTCTTCGACCAAGCTCATCAGCAACTTCATCACGGAGTGGCCGCTTTTCGAATCCAGATTCCCAGTAGGTTCATCTGCGAAAAGGATTTCGGGGTCGTTCACGAGCGAACGGGCGATCGCGACACGCTGCTGTTCTCCGCCGGAAAGCTCGGTTGGTAGGTGATTCATCCGATCCCCGAGACCAACGCGATCTAAAAGCTCTTCGGCGCGATCCCTTCCCTTTTTGCGGCCGATCATCGCGGGAATCAGCACATTCTCGATCGCGGTCAGCTCGGGAAGCAGAAAGAAATTCTGGAAAACGTAGCCCATTTTTTCGTTCCGCAATTTGGCCTGCTCTTTCCGATTTTTGGAATACAGATCAATCCCTTCAACCAGGACATTTCCCTGATTTGGCTTTTCCAGGCCTGCAAGCGTGTAAAGCAGCGAAGTTTTGCCAGCGCCGGAAGCGCCGCAGAGAAACAGCTTTTCGCCACGAAGAATCGAAAGATTTACGCCTTTGAGGACTTCAATCGGCTTTGATCCAATTGAAAACGTTCGGTAAACGTCCCACGCAGCGATGATTTCGTTTTCTGGCGACGGTGGTATTTCGTTCAAAGCAGTTCGGGGATCGGGTTTGAGAATTTCCATAGAATACCCTCATACGCTCGCCAATGAACGGATTTTTCGGAAAAATTAACTAAATTTGAAACCGCAACTCGCGGCTCCGAATCAGCCTTTGAACTGAGCCACGATCTTTGTGATCGTCTCTTTCGCATCGCCGTAAATCATCCGGCAATTCTCGCGGAAGAAGAGAGTATTCAGCAAACCGGAAAAACCTTTACCAGCACCGCGCTTGAGCACGAATACCGATCGAGCTTTGTGAACGTTGATGATCGGCATGCCGTAAATTGGGCTGTCCTCGTCTTCAAGCGCCGCGGGATTCACAACGTCATTCGCACCGATAACGATCGCAACATCAACCATTTCAATCATGTCGTTCACATCATCCATCTCGCAAAGCTGCTCATAAGGAACATCCGCTTCAGCGAGCAGAACGTTCATGTGGCCCGGCATCCGGCCGGCAACCGGGTGAATCGCGTGGCGAACTTCACAGCCATTCTCCTCCAAAATTTCACCAAACTCCTTCACTACATGCTGCGCTTGAGCAACCGCCATTCCATAACCGGGAACGAAGACTACACTTTGAGCAGCTTCGAGAACGTAGTAGGCGTCTTCCGGAGTGAGCGCTTTCATCTCGCCTTCGACTTCTTTACCACCGCTTGCAGCTCCAAATCCGCCGAAAAGCACATTGCCAAGCGTTCGGTTCATCGCCTTACACATGATGATGGTAAGGATCAATCCAGACGCACCCACCAAACAACCGGCCACGATGAGAACGTTGTTCAGAATAACGAAACCTGCCGCCGAAGCCGCGATTCCTGAAAAGCTGTTTAGGAATGAAATCACCACCGGCATGTCACCACCGCCAATTGGAATAACTCCTAGAACACCAATTAAAAGCGACAGAACAATGATCACACCAAGCAGCGGCGCTGATGGAGTCGCGATGAAAAGCGCGCCGACGATAATCAGACCAATGAAAACCAGCCCGTTGACGATTTTCTGGCGTGGAAAAACGATAGCCGATCCGCTCATTTTTCCTGAAAGCTTCAGGTAAGCAATCATCGAACCGGTAAAGGTGATTCCACCAATCAGGATCGCAAAAACAACGGCAAACGCGGTAAAAGTAGGGCTTCCTTCAACGCCTTCGGTCAGGGTGAAAGTCGGATTCTTGGCAAATTCAGCCCACCCAACGAGGAGCGACGAAAGACCACCAAAACCATTAAAAAACGCGACTAACTCGGGCATCCCTGTCATTTGAACCTTCTTCGCCCAAATGAAACCGATAACGCCACCGATCAAAAGACCGCCGAAAATAAAGCCGAGGTCCAAATCAGCAGCAAAAAGAGTGACCACAACGGCCAGCAGCATGCCGAGTGAGGAAATCAGGTTTCCCCGCACGGCCGTCTCAGCCGAACCGAGCTGTTTCATCCCAACGATGAACAGCACCGAGGCAACGATGTAAGCGATATTGATGATTGTATCCATCTGTCAGTAATTTTCTAAAATTCGCGTTCCAGTTCCGGTCCCTTATTTCTTTTTGAACATGCTCAGCATCCGATTGGTGACCATATAGCCGCCGACCACATTGATCGTCGCGAGGATCAGCGCGGCTAAACCGAGCCACTTGCCGAGTTCGCTGCCGTCCTGGAGTTTAGTCACGGCGAGGATTGCTCCGACCACCGTAATTCCAGAGATCGCATTCGATCCGGACATCAATGGCGTGTGCAACTGGCTGGGGACCTTTTGGATGAGTTCAAAGCCGAGAAAGGCGGCCATCACAAAAACGAAAAGGAGTAAGATAAGAATTTCCATGTTCTACGAGTCAACAGGGTTGAGTGATCGAACCAACAGGGTTCGATCGAAAAATTAGTCTTTTTTGAAACGTTCGTGCACGATCTCTCCGCCGTGCGTAATAATGCAACCGCTCTGAATCTCATCTTCGAGATCGATCGTGATTCCCTTGGACTCTTCATCCCAGAAATGGTCGATCATGTTGGCAAAATTCGATCCGAGAACCTGCGAAGCATGCTTGGAAACCGCGCCTTCGAAATTTCCGGTTCCGATAATCGTGACACCGTTATCGGTCACCTTTTCTTCACCCAAAACGGTTCCTTCGACGTTTCCGCCGGTGTCAGCCGCCAAATCAACAATGACAGAGCCATGTTTCATCTGAGCGATGACATCGGCTTTAATCAATATAGGCGCCGGGCGACCAAAGAGTTTTGCAGTCGTGATAACCGCATCGCTCTGAGCACAAATTTTACCCTGCTCAGTCCGCTGAATTTCAAGCTGCTCCGGGGTCATTTCCTTCGCATACCCTTGATCCGTTGAGCCGGTCTGGCCCAGATCGATTCGCAATGCCTTGGCACCGAGAGATTCAGCCTGCTCAAGCGCTTCTTCGCGAGTATCAAATGCAGTCACGCGAGCACCGAGACGCTTTGCTGTCGCAATTGCCTGCAAACCAGCCACTCCCACACCAATAACAAAAACCTTTGCCGGAGAAATGGTTCCCGCTGGCGTCATCATCATCGGGAAAATCGCGTTCATCCGATTGGCCGCCACCATCACTGAAACATATCCAGCCAAATTGGCCTGCGAACTAATCGCGTCCATTTTCTGAGCCAGCGTCGTCCGCGGAATCATCTCGAGAGAAATCGCGGTGGTCTTTTGACCCGCAAATTTTTCGATGAGCTCGGGCTCGTTGAAAGGATCCAAAAAGCTGATGTGAATCGCACCGTCTTTCAGTGAAGAAATCTCAGAGTCGATCGGTTTGCGAACGCGACATACGATATCGGCACTGCCGAGAAGGCCTGCTCGATCTGTCGTCACCGTTGCACCGGCGGTTTCGAAAGCGGCATCGGGATTATCCGAGCGATCTCCAAGTCCGGATTCCACAACGACTTCGGCCCCAAGAGCGATGAGTTTTTTCACCGCCGCAGGATCGAGTGCCGCACGAGTTTCAGCTGAATCCGTTTCTTTTGGCGCAAAAATTTTCATGGCGTCAAACAATTACCCTCCCTTTGAGGGGGCAGTTAAACTAGCGAAAGCCGTACCAGTGTCGAATAGAAACTGCGAGGGGTTTCGGCGGAATCTGGATTCCAGTGACTTAACAAGGCTCAAATGTCCATGTCCAAAAGGCCGTTGATCACGTCGCGATAGGCCATCGCGATTCGAATCACCAACCCTGCGACAAAAATAACCACCGCGAAATAGAACACCTTCGGCGTCCATTCTGCCAACCGGTCCATCGCCTCGCCCGCGTCTTCGTTGTAAAAACGAGCCCACTGATCAATTTCGCGATCCAATTCCCCCGATTGCTCCGCGGCAGCAATTCCACGGGCAAAATCATTAGGATAAGCTTCAGCAAATCCGAATATCGCATCTGAAAGCGGCCGCCCCTCTTTCACAATCTCAGTTCCTTTCAGTGCGGCTTTCGTGATTGCACCGCTTTGCGCTGCTCTCCCCGCACCTTCCAGTGTTTCGCTCATCCGCAGGCCGGAAAGCATATGAATGTGAAACACCTCGCAGAATCTCGACAGCGCGAGCGATTTCCGGGCTCTCCCAATCAAGGGCAACCGATTCAGAAAAGAATCAATCGGCGCTGACGTTTTTGCCGCCCGAAAAACCCACACGAGAAAAATGCCAAGTGCGATCGCCGCGATATAGCCACGAGCGACCCACGAACCGGCGTTGATTGCCATATCCCAATTCACGCCCCCTTCTTGCAAGACGCTGCTAATCATCGTGATCGCAACAACCGCCAGCGGGATTGCGATGTGGGCCAAAACAAACGGGTAAGCCAGCCCCCGTAGGATTTTTATCCGCGTTTGGTGCACTCGCCGAAAATAATCAGCCAAGTGAGCCAGCCCTTTTTCCAGAAGCCCACCTTTCTCGGAAGCCGTCACGATCTCCACTTCCACGGAAGTCAGTTTTACCCTGCTTCGGTTCAGCGCCTGGCCGATCGAATCCCCCGCGTTGATTCCGTCGACAATTCCACCCAAAATTTCACGTTCCGCAACCTTCAGCCCCGGCTGGGCCAACATGGATTCGCACGCATTCTCAATGCCGAACCCCGAACGGGCATACTTCTCTAAATTGGAATAAAAGCGGCTTTTCGCCTTCGCACTGAATCGGGCCATGGTGAAGACAACAGTATCAGCCGAAACCGGAAAACAAAACACCCCGGGCGAAAAAATCCGCGCGAGGTGTTTTTAAAGTTTCAGACTGGGGCAAAAAATCAGCCAACAGTTCCGGCAGCGACAGCACCCATGCCAGCCAATACCATTCCGACAACAATTCCGATGTATGCAAACACGCAGTACATGCCCAGTTTTTTCTGCACATTCAGGAAGAACCAGATGACGCCAAGTCCTAGCAGAAGATTCAAAACACAGTCAAGGTTTCTTAAGTTTATTTTATACGGGAAAGCGTCGCGCGCCGACAGTCACTTTGATCATTAATACGCTCTCGTCGGCCTCTTTTTTCCCCAATAGAGCGTCTGTCCGCACATTCAGCGACGTCACCAAGGCATCGTCTTCCAAAAGACAGAAAAACGGTTTGTCATTCCTGGACGGACCCACCGTGTTATCAGGCAACTCCTCAATCGTATGCGGTTTACGCAGGGCGTCCAAAATCGTTTTGAGACGGCCGTCGATGTCTCCAATCACACCTTTTCGCGCCGCGCTGAGCAACACAATATCCAATTCCGCAAACATCAGGTCTTTCTCAGTGACTAACGGAACAAACTCAAAACCATTGAGTTGATAATTATTTTCAGGGCGGTGCTTTTCCAAAAACGAATGGTAAGGCTCCTTCGACCACAAATCCTTCAACTGCGGATGCAGCGCTTCTCGAATGACATGCTTATTGAGACGTTTCGAACGGTTTCCCGACGATTTGATAATTCCTGAGTAAGCGAGGGTAAAAACAAGATTCACGACACGATGAGCCTACGCCGCGAAATTCCACGAATCAATAGGGTCTGTATGACGAACCAACCCTGTTGATTCGAAACGCCTTCACGAACCAACAGGGTACGTTCGACAAATCAATAGGGTTGGTTCGTAAAAACCTAATCTTTCTTTTCTGCTTTCGAACGGCGGGTTCTGTCCCTATTTTCGAGGCATGACTCGAATTGGCATTGTTGGCTGCGGACGAATTTTGGCAGCGCATCTCGAAGGGTATCGACTGCTGCGCGAAGCGGGGTTCGATGATTTTCGAATCACGGCGCTCTGTTCGCGAAAAACGGAGGACGCGCAAAGCTACGTGAAGCGTGGCGAAGAACCCGAGCAACGTGAGCCTGTTTCTGATATCGCGGGCGATCCGTTGGCCGTTGAAAAACAATATCTCAGCGATTTCCAACCGGAGACAGAAGTCGCAATCTTTACCGATTATCGCGAGATGATCGAGAACGGACCGATCGATGCCGTGAATGACTTCACGATTCATTCGCTGCATCATCAAATCGCGGAAATTGCGTTCAAAAACGGAAAGCATGTCCTTTCGCAAAAGCCGCTCGCGGTGACGATGGAAGGAGCCCGCCGAATGTGTGAAGGCGCAGAAAAAGCCGGAGTGACCTTCGGAGTTTTTGAAAATCTCCGTTTTGCAAAATGGGTTCGGCAAACCGCCTGGGCATTCGGTGACGATGGCCCGCTCGGGAAATTGCAGATGGCCGTGATGGGCAACATTGGAACCTGGTGGGCGCCGGATTTGATCGTGGCCGAAACGCCATGGCGTCACGTCTTGGCAAACGCTGGCGGGATCAGCCTCGATTTGGGACCGCACTTTTTTGACATGATCCGCTACATCGGTGGCTCCGAAATCACTTCGATTTCTGCAACAACTCAGGTCGTTGAGCCCGTTCGCTATTTGATTCGTGACGGCGAAAAAGTAGAACCGTTCGAATGCGATGCAGATGATACGTTCTACGCAAACTTCAAAACAGAGTCCGGTACCGGAGGCTCACTTTTTGGAAGTTGGGCAGGACATGGAACCGACACAAAAATAGGAAACGGTCCCGTTTTTTATGGAGAAAACGGCCGGGTTTCCGGCAATGAGATTCGCCTCGACGGCGAAGCAGAAGCGATGAATCTCGACGAAAAATACGCGGCGGAAGCTTCTGCGGAAATTAAAGAGCAGCACTTTCCTTACGGACTGGAGAATGACTTTGCGCTGTCGCAGTTGGACTGGTTGCGAGCGATTGAAGGTGGTAGGCAACCCGAATGCGATGGACGAGAGGGACTACTCGATTTGGCCTGTGCTTACGCCGTTGTGGAATCCGCGAAGGCCAAGCGAACTGTTTCCGTCGACGAAATTGTGTCGGGTGAGTTGCGAGATTATCAGCAAGTGATCGACGAAAAATTCGATCTCGCTTGAGGGACTAATTATTCAACCTTTTTCTCAGCCACCGGCTCCCAGCCTTTCGGCTTGAAACGATAGTGACCGACGATTTTCCAACCGGCGATGCCTGTGTCGTAAATCGGACCGCTGCCGATGTTATGGACAAATTTGTCGTCCCCGACAACGACTCCGATATGCCAGAGCCCTTTGTTGTTTAGATCCCACGCGACAAGATCGCCGACTTGATAGTCTGCGGCTTTCTGAGAAATCGGAAGCTTTGCTCCGGTGCGTTCGAAGTAGCGCTGCAAATTTGGAACACGACGATGATCAATGTTTTTGTCGGCGCGCTTCAATTCCCAGTTTTTCGGGTATTTCGAGAAGTTCGCTTTCATGTCTTCGTGAACCAATTCCTGCAAATCAATCCCGAGCGCTCGGTAGGTTCGGATTACAACATCGGTGCAGACGCCGGTATCCGCAGGGACATCGCCGCCCGGGTATTTGAGCACAAAGTAGGCAGGATCGTAGCGAACGGATTCTTTGGTTCGAGCTTCGGCGGCTTCCGCCAGTTTTTTGAAGAAGTCTACTTCCTGAGCGGGTTTGACCTTGTTTTGGCCAAACCCAGTCGAAACTGAAAGGAAAATTGCGGCGAGAAAGAAAAATGGGAGTGATGTCTTCACACCCAAAGCATACGCCGCTTTCACATCGAGTTTTTCAAAAAAGTCGATCTCACTTCGCCGTGCGCTCCTCTTCGGACTCGCCATGACTTTCGCCATTCTTTTTCTTTTTGCCCTTCGTTGACGACGCTACATAAGCGACCAAATCGCGCAGGTCTTCCAGAGGCAATGCCATTCCCATCGGCGGCATCGCTGAAACCGGAGGGGTAACCTCATCGACATCACTTGTTTTGACCCGTGTCTCGGTGCCATCGACCGCGATCAACACCATCTCAGCATCGTTTTTTTTGGCGACACGGCCCATCGTGCTTGTGCCATCTTTGAGCTTCACCGAAGACATTCCATATCCTTCGGAAATGACGGCGTTAGGATCAATCAATGACTCCAGAATTTGATCAGCTTTGATGCGCTTATGAACTTGAGTCAACTCCGGCCCTTGAATTCCACCCTCGCTGCCAATTTTGTGGCACTGCATGCACGCGCCTTGATTTCGATACACTTGCTCACCCCTGACAGGGTCTCCACCCTGCTCAGCAAGTCGCTGTGGGTTTCCAATCTTTGCAGTCGCCCAAGTGGCCACGTCAGCATTTCCAGCCACGACCAAGCCCTGATAAACATCCAGCCAGAGCGCTTTTCTCAACGCTTTGTCTTTGGAGTTCCACAATGATTCGAGAATGGCAGGATCGCTGCCCGCAATAGATGCACGTGCCGGCAACAGTGAGCCTTCGCTAATTTCGCGCTTCGCAACTTTATCAATCCCCTCAAGTTTCCGCGTAAATGCATGACGAATCGCAGAGGCCCGAACGGCTGCTGACTTGTCCTTGAGAAAGGCAGTGACCAAAGTGTTGTCCTCTTCGTGATTCAAACCAGCGAGATTGTCGAGCAGAGCCACGCGCACCGCTGACGCGAGAGACAAATCACCAACCTGCTCTCGCAAGGTTTTCTCATCCATCGGCACTTCAGCGATACTGGCCAATCCAACGGCAAGTGCTTTCAAATCCGAATCCTGTTTAGCGCTAATGAAGCTGAGCAGTTCTTTTTGAACCATCTCCCCGAGAGATTTCATCGGGCGCTCTTTGTTTACCTGCGGACGGTAATGCCCCAGAACGGGATCGGTATCGATAGTGGCTTCCCATTTGTGAAGGCCTTCCAACGCCGCCAACCGAACGGGCTTGGCCACCTCCTTATTTCCCGCCAAAGAAACGAGGGTTTTTGCATTCTCTGACTGCCCTATCCGATAATTTGCTGCAACGATTCGGCGCTGAATGGTTTCGGGATATTCGGCCGGATCAAGTGCTGCAAGTTGATTTCCGGCATCCGAATCCAGAATGGCGGTGTCGTAGATCGCGCGGATTACTTCCCGACGAATTTGGGCATCTGAATCGGCCAAAAACTTCGCCACTTTTTCGCTTTCGTGACGACGGAGAAATAAAACCGCAAGCAGACGCTCTTCACGTTTGTCAGATTTTACCCGGGCCACGGCTGCTTCATCAGTTCCGATTCGATCCAAGGCTGACAGAATGGAATGACGAAGCACCACATCGGTAGGCTCAATGTTTGTTGAATAAAGAGCGTCGATCACAGCCGTATCTGATTGCGAGGCAACCCGCCCGAGAGAAACCGCTGCCAGTCCCCGAATTCGAAGAGATTCATCCCCCAACTGTGCAACCAGAGCATCTTTGGCAGAACTCGCCCGACAATCGCCGAGGGCCCGGATGACATTGGCACGAACTTCTGTTGTCTCATCCGCAAGCAATGAGAGTAGGGCTTCCGGCTTCGCTTTTTCCTGACGAATCAGCTGTCCCAATCCCCAAACTGCATGCAGGCGGGCAAGTTCATTAGCGGTCGCATCCGTGGCAATTTTCTCCAAGGTTGCGCTATCGGATCGCTTCACCAGTTCGAACTGAGCCATCTGGCGAACCCGCTGATCGGCATGTCCCAAAAGCGCTGCGACCTCGTTCGCTTCCGTTTTAGAAAGCCCTGTTTTTACAAGTTTTGCGACAGCGGCTCCGCGCTCGCGAAGCGCTTCATCTTTTGCTTCAGCGACCTGCACTGACGCATTGTTATTGATACTCCAACCAGCACCAAAATCAGCCATGTAGAGCTTGCCATCGTACCCGAGTTCAACGTCAGCAACCCCAACTCCGCTAACAATACTGCGAACTGTTGTTGAGGTGTAGCCGGCTCCCCATGGCTTCATTCCAACCGCCAAAACAGCACAGTTATTGGCGGCACCCCGATAATTAACCATCAAAAACTCGCCACGCAGATTTCCGGGAATCGCGTCACCTGTCATCCACTCAACGCCCGAAGGACCATTGCCAACGTGAGATGCCGGCGGGTAAACCCACTGCGGCTGCTCTTCATTCCAAGTATCGAACATCCGCTCTGCGACCCACATTGAGAGTTTCGGACGAAACTTTCCCCAATCCAAAACTTCAGCGTAATGGTGTGCTGACTGATGAGACATGTCCCAACCGGAATCCGAATTTTCCACGACATAAACAAAACGAGCTTTGTCACCAATATCTCCGGTGTTGTCGAACGTGAACAGATTTCCATGATCATCGAATGTCAGCTCTTGGGGGTTTCGCAAGCCGTGAGCAAAGACTTCAAAATTTGAACCGTCGTCGTCGCACCGAAAGATCGCTCCTCGTCCCGAGGCGGATTCCGTTTTGCCTTCTTTCGTCGTGACGTTGAAACCGCGATCGCCGATTGAAAAATAAAGACGTCCATCCGGCCCACGAATAATCCCGTGCAAATCATGACCAATAAAAGAAACTCGAACGCCGAAGCCATCGACCACTTTGTCGTGGGTGTCAGCCACTCCATCATCATTTGCATCCGTCATCTTCCACACCGCAGGAATGCAGGTAAAATAGACCGCATCACGCTCCGCTAGGATTGAAAAGCCAATCCCGGATTCAGCCTGACGAAAGTGGTCCGAAAAGAGGGTCCGGTGATCAGCTGCACCGTTGCCATCACGATCTTCCAGGCGAACAATTCGATCAGCGGCATTAGTGAGCCAGCCTTTCGGAAAGAAGTCTTTGTGGCGCTCATACATGTCGAGCCGGTCCTGAACCGTCTTTGCCTGAAAATCTTCCCGAATCATCCGATTCGCACCCCGCAAATCAGGAACCCCGAGCCAAAAACGATTGGTCTCGCCCACATAAATTCGCCCCTGAGGGTCGATATCAAGACTCGCTCCGTTTTCAACGAACGGGAACTTCACAAAGGTATGCCCCTGCAATTCCTTGTGACCGATAATGCCTTTGAACGGCTCAACCTTGTTTGACAACTCAGGTAAGTTCGCTTCTGCAACGGTCGGCAGCTGTTTGTTGTCTTTCGTCAAATCACGATCCTGAGAGAAGGCGATGCCCGCTCCCAGCGTGGAAAAAATGAGCAGTGTGTATTTCATAAATCCTATCAGTAAAAATCGGCCGTCCCCGGAGTAGAGCGGTCGGAGTCGTCCCATTTGTTACGATTTCTAATCGCACAAAGGACCTAGTTCATTTTTCCCCAAAAGCAGCTGCTTCACCCCTCGATGCGTTCTTTCAAAACCATCTCCAAATAGTCGCGATAATCGGGGCTACGTGTATCTGAGATCACCTTTTCAAAGCCCGCCTGGTCAATGAAATCCATGTTGAAGGCAACTTCCTCAATGCAGGCTACTTTGTAGCTTTGCTGGTGCTCGACAGTCGCAATGTAATTACTCGCTTCGAGCAGGCTGCGCGGCGTTCCGCTGTCCAGCCAGGCGATTCCCCGCCCCAAAGGCTCACAACGCAGTTCGCCTTTCTTGAAATACTCCAAATTTACGTCCGTGATTTCAAGCTCGCCGCGAGGTGATGGCTGAACTTGTTTGGTATATTCCACGATATTGTTGTCGTAGACGTACAGCCCCGGAACCGCAAAATTGCTCTTCGGTTCTTTCGGTTTTTCCTCAAGGCTGACCACTTTGTAATCGCCATCAAATTGAATCACGCCAAAACGTTCGGGGTCACGAACGGGATATCCAAAAATGCAGGCTCCTTCCGGACGACTCAGCGCTTTGCGGAAGAAATCGAGTTTGCCGTGAAAAATGTTGTCTCCGAGAATCAGCGTGCAGCCATCGTCACCAATGAATTTTTCTCCAATCAAAAACGCCTGCGCAATGCCCTTGGGCTCGGGTTGAACCGCATATTCGATGTTCATCCCGAGACGAGAGCCGTCGCCTAGCAGCTGCTCGATCATCGGTGTATCTTTCGGGGTCGAAATAATCAGCACGTCCTCGATTCCACCCAGCATTAGGGTCGAAAGCGGATAATAAATCATCGGCTTGTCATAAACCGGCAGCAACTGCTTGCAGGCGACGTCGGTGAGTGGATATAGGCGGGTTCCCGCGCCTCCGGCGAGGATGATTCCTTTGCGTTTCATGATTTTCTGTCAGTGTTTCGTGGACGCGGATTTTAAGAGAGAATTTTTAAAAATCACGTCTCATCTGCGTAAACTTTGTTGAAAGATTTTTACAGTGTTCTGACAAACTGCGGAGGGGAATAGCCTAGGATTGAGAGATGAAGAGGCCCAAATGGCATGTGTTCAGCAATCTGCTAATCATCGCGCTGATTGTGGTTGCAATCTACGCAGGCGGGTTCCTGCTCCTTCGAATGCAGTTTGTAAAACTCGCAACGAAAAATTCCGGAACCTTAATATACCACAGCCAATCTCTGGCTATGAAGCCAAACAGCCCCATTGGATTAGCCATCGACATCCACAAGCCAGCTTTCCTATAGGAAACGAAATATCACGAAGGAAATTTGATAATCATAAACGGATGGAGTTCCGGAATGAGAATGTGGCAAATCACTCCCCAATCTGGGCCTTGATCGCCGCAGCAATCAAATCAGCCTGTTTTTCAATGTAATCCGAATCTTTCCCCTCAATCAGCAACCGCAACAGCGGCTCGGTTCCTGAATAACGAACCAGCGTCCGTCCCGCGCTGCCAAGTGTCGCTTCGGTTTCAGTAATCAAATCACTGGCCACCTTCAGTTCCTCGATCGGCAATTTTTC